>CAZUPS010000001.1:0-73996 GCA_964621915.1 uncultured Desulfocapsa sp.
GAGAATCCACTTAAAAACAGAAGATACTGTTCAAACAAAGGGAACCACTTCTCAGTTTATATCTTTTCCCTCACCTATTAGTGTTGCCATTGCTATTCTCTTCTATTTGTTACAAATACCTGCATACTTCCACAAAAACAATTATTATTTTTATATGACATAAAACAATATCTACCTTTATGTGGCACATAACAATATCCTTGAAAATAACTATTTATAGTTAGAGGAAATTATGATCATCAAGAAAAATTATTTTTATTGTCAGTAGGTTTGATTGTTTTACTCTCTGATACAGGAGCACTTCAATATGGATCGATTATAATATTTGAAATTAATGGGAGCAGTACAGGGAAAGTGCTCTCTGCAACCCGTGCTGTGGCAAATCAGAACAACCAGGCAATAAATACTTCCATAACGATGCATAAGAATGGAAAAAGTTCTATGAAGATCGATAATAGTTATTTATAATGTAAAGCAGAAGCCTCTCTAATAGTAACGTTTCCGCTACTCACAAGAAGCCTGATTTAACGCAAAACAACAAAAGCCCTGTATCTAAAAAAGATACGGGGCTTTTGCTATAAAAAACTTAAAACAGAATTACTTGCTAAGAGGTGCCAGCGATTTTTCCATCTTGGTATTGATGATTCCACTGATATGCTCGGCGGTCCAGATTCCATCTTTACGTACTGCCTTACTGGCATTACCAAAGCTGATCCGAACCTTCTGGCTCGATACGGCATCAAGTGCCTTCTGGATACGCTCTTTTACTTCTTCCTTAGAAAGCCCTTCCTGCTCACCAATAGGACCGAGGTCCTTCATACTGGCAGTAAAATTTGTAATATGTTTTACAAAGAGAGGTGCCTCAGCAGCGGAAGCCCACTGAAGACTAAAACGTTCCTCATTAATCCCAACATCTCTCAGCACTTTCTTAACAAGTGCATCCACGCCCATCGCATCATAATTACCTACCTGGTAATGACATTCGCCAAGTTGTCAGCCACCGGTAAATATGGCATCGGCACCTTCAAGGAAACCTTTGAGGACAAATGAAGGATCCACTCTTCCGGTACACATAACACGGACAGTTCGCAGGTTTGGCGGGTATTGAAAGCGAGATACCCCAGCTGCATCTGCCGCTGCATAACAGCACCAGTTGCAGAGAAACCCAAGAATTTTTGGGCTGAATGAATTATCGGACATGTTTTATTCTCCGTATATTACTCTTTTACTTCTATCTATTTATAAAGAATCAAGCTTCTACTTTTTCTTCAGTTTTTCTGTTTCCAAAGGCTTCAATCTGAGAGGTCAGCTGTTCATTGGTAAAGCCACCCATGGAGATTGCAAAGGTCGGACAGCGTGATGCACAAATACCACATGCCTTACAGGAAGCAGAGACAGTTTTAGCCTTACGTTTTTTACCAACTTTTTCCATAATAATCGCACCGTATGGACAAAGACTGGTACAAATTCCACAACCAATACAATTATCCTGATCAACTTTGGAAACAATGGGATCAACCGTAACAAAACCTTTAACAAGTGGCATTGCGGCTTTTGCAGCTGCTGCCTGTGCCTGAACAATGGTCTCTTCTACCGGCTTTGGAGCATGAGCGAGTCCACAGATATAAACACCTTCAACTGCGGCCTCAACTGGACGAAGTTTCACATGAGCCTCTAAGAAGAAGCCATTGGCGTTAACCGGGAGTTTCAACATTTTAGACAGCTCATCGGTTCCATCAGGTACGATACCGACGGATAATGCAACCAGATCAGGAGTCATACTCACTTCTTCCTGCATAATTGAATCAAAGAAATCAACCTGTACCTTGGCACCCTTTGAAGTAACTACTGGTCTGCGATCAACTTCATAAGGAATAAAGATAACGCCTTTTTTTCTTGCCTCAAGGTAGGCATCTTCAGCAAAGCCATAGGTTCGTATATCACGGTAAAGAACTATAATTTGAGATTCTGGATTAAGTTCCTTGATCTTCAAAACATTCTTGATCGCATGGTTACAGCACACTTTGGAACAGTAGTTCAGATCCTCACCTCGAGAACCTGCACACTGAATCATAACAATGGAATCTGGAGCGCGATTCTTGGCACGTCCGGCAAGTTTAGTCTCAAGCTCTTGCTGAGTAACGACCTTTTTTGATTTATCAAGCTGGTAGAGATCAGGGCGATGTTCATGACCACCGGTTGCAACCACAATAACACCGTGATCATAGGTCATCTCTGTCTTCTTTTTATCCTTGCCACTCTCAATAACAGAGTTGAAATTACCAATAAATCCTGCACTTTGAACAAGTGCGGCATCTGTTAGCACATTAATTTTTGCAGAGTTTTTGACCTTGGCGGTAAGTTTTTTCAAAAATCCTCCAACCGTATCTCCTGCAAGAGTGTTTTTTAAATTCTGTAAGTTCCCACCAATAGAAGATGACTTTTCAACAAGAACTGATTCAAATCCTTGATCTGCCAGAGACAATGCTGCTGTCATTCCGGCTACACCACCACCAAGGACAAGGGCCTTAGGCGTTACGGGAACAGTCTGTTCAGGAAGCGGTTGAATATGGGCTGCCTTTGAGACAGCCATACGAACAAGATCCTTTGATTTTTGAGTAGCTTCTTCAGGCTCATTGGCATGAACCCAGGAACAATGATCCCTGATATTTACCATTTCAAAAAGATTTCTGTTAAGGCCGGCATCTTTCAGGGTTTCCTGAAAAAGAGGCTCATGTGTTCTAGGCGAACAAGCTGCGATAACCACACGGTTCAGCTTCTTATCTTTAATAGTCTGTTTGATTTGTTCCTGAGCATCCTGGGAACAGGAGTACAGATTTTCTGTATAGTAGGTAACATTCTCCATCTTTCCGGCATCGTCTGCAACATCGGGACAATCAACAACGGAACTGATATTGATACCACAGTGACAGACAAAGACTCCGATACGAACTTCATCTTCTTCAGTTACTGCAAGCTCATCGGGATACTCTTTGTTAACCGTTCCCTTTCCTCTTTGTTTCTTCAGAATACTTGCGGCAAGTGCTGCAGCACCGGAGGCCTGAGTTGCGGATTCTGGGATATCTTTTGGACCCTGGAAAGCACCTGCAACGACAATACCATCCTGGCTAGTTTCAAGAGGTGTAAAAGATTCTGTTTTACAAAAATCGTACTTATTGAGCTCAACTTTTGTTATATCAGAAATTTTCTGGGCATCCTTAGGAGACTCGAGGCCAACAGAAAGAATTACCATGTCGTGGGAATCAAACTTATGCTGACCATCCAGTGTTGAATAGGTAAGTTTCAGATGATTATCCCAAGGTGTGACATCGGCAACTTTTGCACGAACAAATTTGATACCAATCGCCTCGGCGCGTTCACGGGCAGCATCAAAATCTTTCCCCTGGGTACGGATATCCATATAATAGATAGTAATATCCACTTCAGGATCATGCTCTTTTGTTACCAGCGCTTCCTTAATGGCATACATACAACAGACCGATGAACAGTAGCCGTTATTACAGCCTAAATCTCGTGATCCAACACATTGAATAAATGCCATGGATTTTGGATGACGACCATCGGAAAAACATTTAATTTCACCAAGGAATGGTCCTGAGGCAGTTGTCATTCGCTCATATTCATAAGCGGTAACAACATCTGGATGTTTTCCGTAACTGAATTTTTCGAGTGTTTCATCTGCAATTTTACCAAAACCTGGAGATAAAATTACTGCTCCGACCTTAAGATCGCGAGCCTCTGGCTTCTGATTAAAATTGATCGCATGGCTTTGGCATACAGGAACACAGATCTGACAAGTGTCATGCTGCAGGAACATGCATGATGAAGGATCGATATAGTAGGTCGCAGGAACAGCCTGAGCGTAATCGATATGAATCGGCCTGGTAATCGCCAATCCTTCATTATAGGGATCTGAGTGATGTTTCGGACAGTACTGTGTACATAAACCACAAGCAGTACAGGCATCTGCATCAATATAGCGAGGCCTAATATTCAGCTTTGCTGTGAAATTTCCAGGTTTTCCTTCCAATGCGATAAAATCTGCATTGGTAACCATCTCAATGTTTGGAGACCGACCGGCCTCTACCAGCTTTGGTGCCAGGATTCAGAGTGAACAATCATTGGTCGGAAAGGTCTTGTCCAGCTGGGCCATAACACCACCAACAGCTGGCGCTTTTTCAACCAGATAGACATAATAACCAAGTTCGGTCATATCAAGAGCAGCCTGGATACCGGCGATTCCACCACCAAGTATCATTACCGCTCCTTCTCTCTGTGTAATTGCTTTTCCCATCAGAATCTCCGGGCTAATATTTTTGTGATTATCAGAACCTTAGAAATTCTTTTCAGGTTTTTTGAAAAGAATTTAGTGAAGGTACTTTCACCCCTCAAGGGGGGTACTGAAAAAAGTACCGGCCAATCGTTCTCCACCGGTGTTACTTCTATTTACTTAACGCAGTATAAAACTACGGAAAGTACATACAAACGTATAGTACTAAAGTTTCTCTATCTTAATGGCACAAACCTTTGCTTCTGGAATCTTACAGTGCGGGTCAAGGGCATCATTAGTCAAAAGATTGGCCGAGGCTTCCTTATAATGAAAAGGAATAAAAACAAGGCCTTTATCTACTCGGTCAGTAATCCGTACAGCAAGTTCAATGGTACCTCGACGCGATGCTGCTCTGACCATTTCATTATCAATCAGTTTAAGTGATTCAGCATCAGCAGGATTCATCTCAACATAGGCAGACGGGGCGGAGTTTTCCAGAACCTCGGAACGTCTGGTCATGGTTCCAGTGTGATACTGATACAGAACCCTGCCAGTAGTTAATATAAGCGGATACTCAGTATCAGGGTTCTCCGCAGGGCCATTCCAGGTAATTTCTGACAACCAGGCCTTACCTCTTGGGAAGACGCCCTTATGAAGTACAGGAGTTCCTGGATGATCCTTTTCCGGACATGGCCAGGCAATTGCGTCCTTCTCAATTCTCTTATAGCTCATACCAGCCATCGCAACCCAGCATTTGGTTATTTCATCAAATATATCGGATGCAAATGGCGGAACGGTGTGAAATACCGGATCAACTGTCCCTTGATAGCCACCATTTTTATTACCAAGCATTCGATTACTCACCATATTGATAATGGAAAGATCGTCTCTGGCATCACCTGGAGGTGGGACAGCGCGTCGTACACGCTGAACTTTACGCTCGGTATTTGCAAATGTTCCATCTTTTTCGGCAAACGATGCTGCTGGTAAAACAACATCAGCAATTTCTGCAGTTTCTGTAAGAAAGATATCCTGAACAACCAGACAATCGAGCTTTTCAAAAGCTTTTTTGGCGTGTGAAGAGTTGGGATCACTCAGTACTGGGTTTTCACCCATAATCCATAAACCGGCAACCTTGCCTTCAGTCATGGCATCACCCATCTCAGTTGCCATAAGCCCTGGATTGTCAGTAATCGGAGCATCCCAAATTTCAGAAAATTTGGCTTTGGCATCTTCATTATCGCATTTCTGGTAGCCGGGGAAGAATGATGGGTTACATCCCATATCACTTGCACCCTGTACATTGTTCTGACCACGAAGCGGGTTGAGACCAGCCCCATCTTTACCAAGATTTCCTGTGATAACTGCAAGATTTGCAAGAGCACAAACATTATCGGTTCCGGAAGTATGCTGGGTTATCCCCATGGTATAGTAGATACCTGCACGTTCTCCCTTTGCAAACGTATGAGCAACTTCCTCAATCACTTTTGCTGGCACATTGGTGATCTTTTCGGCCCACTCTGGAGTACATTCTGCAATGGACTTTTTAAAGGCATCAAAGTTTTCAGCACGTTCTGCAATATATTCTTTGTCTTCCAAGCCATCACGAATAATAACATGACAGATTGCATTAATAAGTGCTCCATCTGTCCCTGGCTTTTGCTGCATCCAATGATCGGCGGAGTTGCAGAGAGTAATACGACGAGGATCAGCGACTATCAATTTTGATCCTTTTTTGGCAGCAGCAAGCATTCGAAGGGCAATAATAGGATGCGTTTCTGTAGTATTAGAGCCTATCACCAGCATAACATCACTATCAAGGATACCATTGATGGTGTTAGTCATTGCGCCTGAACCAAGTACTGTGACCAGACCGGTCACCGTTGGGCTGTGTCAGTATCTGGCACAGTGGTCAACATTATTTGTCCCTATGCCTGCCCTGAAGAATTTTTGAAAAGCGTAATTTTCCTCGGTTGTACACCTGGCAGAAGAAAGCCCAGCCAGTGCATCAGGACCTTTTTCTCCTAATATGGCTGAAAAAGACTGAGCCATAAAATCGAGTGCCTCATCCCATTTCACAGGCTCCAGCGGCATTCCCTTCTGACGTCTGATCATTGGAGTTTTCAGGCGATCGGGATGCTGAATAAAGTTGTGGCCAAAACGACCCTTCACACACAGATCACCGTAGTTAGGCCCAACTTCAGGGTCTGCAGTGACCTCCATAAGGGTATGTCCCTTGACCTTCAGGATCATCTGACAACCGGTCCCACAGTATGGGCAGGTTGTTCTGATTTCACAAACTTCTTCTGACTGGATTGGAACGATACGATTGTTCTTATTCAGTGCACCCGTAGAGCAATTCTCGACACATTTTCCACAGGAGACACAATGATCCTTAAAATCTATAACAAGACCAACTGGACGCCCCTTATCATCAAGCGAATCAGCCCTTACTTCCAGAGCGTCATACTCACATGATCTCTCACAGCGTCCACAGAAAATACATTTATTGGGATCAACGGTAATTGCACGATGACTGGTATCAATCGGATAAACAGGAACTTTCCCCATCCCAGTTTTATTAATATTGATATTGAGATCAATATCCAGGCGTTTCAGGTCACAGCGCTCAAATGCTGTGCAGCCACATTTCAAGCAGCGATCAGCCTCACGTTTGGCCATCTTCTCAGTGAATCCGAGTTTGACCTCATCGTAGTCCTGGGTTGAAACTTCTGGTGGACGTTCAGGCATTTTCTCACGAAGATTGATACCAATTTCATCAAAGTTCTTTAGAGATACATCATCAAAAGATTTTCCGCGGGTAAAGTTAAAACGATTATCAGCGGGATCTTTTTCACAATCCATTATATAGGCGTTGATATTGTTGGCTGCTCGTCTTGCAGAGACAACAGCCTGAATAACAGATTTCATACCGGTCGCTGCATCACCTCCAGCAAATACACCTTTTACACTGGTTTCAGAGCTGCGGGGATTGGCAAAAAACATTCCACCCGGTTTCATTTTCAACTGTTCTTCAAGCTCACCACCAGCCATTACACCATTAACTGCCATCTGACCAAGTGATGAAATAACGGTATCAACACTCAAAGAGTTTGTTGATCCTGGAATTGGAAGAATGTCTCGTTTACCTTTTTTATCAGGTTCACCAAGTTTCATCCTGATAAGATCAAGTTTCAGCCGGGTGTTATCATCCGGGACAGCGCAGAGTCCGGATGGTGAAGCCATAAGAAGAAACTGAACACCTTCATTTTCAGCTTCTTTTACATTTCGTTGATTTGCAGGCATTTCGAGTCTGGCCCGAGGATACACTATAGTTACCTGTTCAACGCCTTCTCGAAGAAGAGAGCGGGCCACTTCCATGGCAACGTTATTTCCGCCAATAACAGCGGCTTTTTTCCCAAGCTCAAGTTTTCTTCCCTCGTTAATCATACGCAGGAAGTCAACAGCGGTATAAACGTTTTCTTTATCGGTACAGGGAACATCAAATGGAACATCTACAGTTGTTCCAATGCCAATAAAGGTGGCATCAAATCCCATATCTTTGAGATCCTGGAGTGTAAAATCCTTTCCCCACCTCTGTGAGAGTCGAATATTAATACCCATCCGAAGAATAGCATTAACTTCATAATCAACAATTTCTTTAGGGATCTTATAGTCGGGGAAACCATACCGAAGAGCACCACCAAGTTTGGGTGCTGCTTCAAAAATGGTGACATCATGCCCTTTTCTAGTAAGAAACCAGGCAGCAGTAAGCCCGGCTGGACCACCACCAATTACCGCAATTCTTTTTCCAGTTGGTTTATCTTTGGAAATTTTAAGATCAATCTCATGACTCATACACCAGTCTGCAACAAATCGTTTCAGATGGTTGATGGATACCGGTTCATCAATAAGAAGTCTGCGGCAGCGTGTTTCACAAAACCGGGGGCAGACACGTCCGACTGAGAACGGAACGGGGTTACGTTCCATAACGACGCGTAATGCCTCTTCATATTCACCACGAGCAACATGAGCAATATACCCCTGGACATTAATCTGGCCTGGACAGGTAAGATTGCATGGCGCTTTACAATCACCAAAATGAGTCTCTGATATAATTGCAAGACGCTCTTGCCTGTGGGCAATAACGGCCTCTGATTCAGTCTGAACAGCCATTCCATCACAGGCAATGGTGTCACAGGAACAAACAAGATCATCTTGCCCTTCGACTTCTACGACGCAGATTTCGCATGGATTATCAGCTGCTTTACCCTTTACATAGCAGAGGGTTGGAATAGTGATATCAGATCTTTTAGCCACCTCAAGGATGGAAAGACCTTCTTCAGCTATTATTTCATTGCCGTTTATATGTAGTGTGACTGTGCTCATTAAAAATCAGTTTTTGATATTTGAGGATATTTTCATATTAAAATGGCTAGAGAAACGTTTCATAACACCTCTACTTAGAGGGTTTCCATTCTTTCAAAAATACTGGAAGATGACCGGCTTCACGAGGTCCGATAATAATATTCCAATCCGGAAGCTCTTCTTCAAGCTCACCTTTAAGGGATGCAAGATATCCAGGAATAATAATATCACGATGTTTAACCTTATCTTCGATACCACCCTTCTTAACAAACTGGGCAATAAGATCTGCGCCAAACTTACCGGCTGCCCATGCAGTAAGGACAGAGAGGCCTTCGGTGTCTTTAATGAGTAACCATGTTGGAACCTTGGATCCTTCTATTTCACCAGATACAATAAAGTAGGTGAGCGAGAAGTTACAGGTAATAACAACAGGTGAATTTTCGTCAGGTCCGGTGAGTGGATAGATATCTTCGGTCACGACCATTGGGCGCTGAGGATCGGTAAAAATATTCATCCGTTCAAGGAACAATGGGAACAGCAGATCCCCCTGAAGGTCGCCAAGGACTATAATACCTGCATATTTTGCAATAAGAACAGAAGCAACCATCGCTTCCAGCATTGGATCATCTGTGATCTCACATGGAAAAGTGATGGTTGGAAAACCAAGAGGTTTAAACTTAGCGGTAACGGCAGAGCGTCTGGCGACAACGTTATCTTCAAAGGCTGCACGCAATGTACGGGCACCGGTGTCGAGGACTATATCCTTTAATCCGGCAGCAGCAAGTTTTTCGCTTATCTCAACACAATTATCGAGATTGCTTCCCTTAACACCAACGGGAGCCTTGATGGTTTCAGCAAGCTTGGCCATTTCTTCGGCGTTATCAAGAGTTGCACCATAAAGAATTGGAATTCTCTTTCCACAAGCCTTGGCAGCTGCAGCAAGATTAGCAGCAGAATCACTCATTAAAATAAGTGCGGCACGAGCAGAACCATCGAGCACCTTCTGGGTAAGGGCAACAAATGAAGCCTCATCGTTTTTAGCATCTTTAACGGCAATAAGATCAGCACGCATAACGACACCAACACGCTCGTACTCAAATTTGTTAAAGCGTTCGATACGACCGTCGGCATCGGCGTCACTCATCTCGGTGGTCACAAGTACTGCGATACCGGTTTGATTTTCAAAACGCTTATCGTGACGATACATGCAGGTTTCACCACCGGCGGTAAAGCTATCATCACCAGCACCAACTTTAATGGTACGAATAGGAGGAGCGGAAGCTTCACTAATGGTGGCCTTGGCCTCATCGGAAACGTAAGGACAATCATCAATTTCAACCTGGCCCGCCGCTACTTTCATAGCAAAGGCAAGGCAGGTAGGGATGCTACATTCGCCACAATTTTTCTTGGGCAGCATCTTAAGAATTTGAATACCGGTTAAGGCCATGGTGGTTCCTCCAGTTATCTATACAATTGGAATTATGTATTATATATTATTTAGTACTTTATCTTTTCTTAAACGTTCAAGCAGTAAAGCCTAAACAGCCGTTTCCATTTCAAGCGCTGGATGACCTTTTTCTTTAAGGAATTCATAGATTTCTTCCTCTGTCGTTCCCTGCTCTTCCGTTGCTATCATGTCAAACAGTTCAGGCATGCCGATATCCGCACAAACTTCTTTGAGTTTTTCTGCAATTTCTTCTTTGAGCATCTTTGGCAACCAGACAACCCGCTTCAATCCACCCTCTGCCTTGAACAGCTTTTTAGATGTCATATAATGCTTACTTACTCCCATAAATCCTGGAGTCTGCATACCACCACCAGCCATACCAGCAAGGGAAGTAAATTTCATCCCAGATGGTGTCATACCGAGAAAATCACGGTTAACAACCATAATTCCGTTACATGTGGGAAGCATGGCAGCAATGGCTTCAAAACAGCCACAAGCGGTCATGGGATTGTTCATTAGTGAATAACAACTAACCTGGGGGACAGCACCACGGGAAGCCTGATTTACAAATTCGGTAATTCCAGCATAGTATCCGTTATCCTCATCAATACATTCCCCCTTTTCAATTGGCTGATTAGGACCAGTGGGATTAATATTAAATGAGGCTTTACCGTCAAGCCAGTTATAGGCACCACACATTCCAATTCTTTCAGGTGTAATTACACAGACATGACTTGGAGCAAAGGATTGACACAGGGTACAGGAGTAGAATACATCTTCTGTTTCATCGGTCATTGCACCGAGACGAAGATCACGTTCGGTGTATACCGAATTTGCGAGATTAGAAACCATCTTCACCCCTTCTTCGGTGGTGAAAAGTTTAACCTGAATCTTATCAACGATTGCACCAAACTCCTGATGAAGTTTACCGTGTAAAACCTTACCAAGATGTTTGAAAGAGAAACCTTTATCAACTGCAGCTGTACCAATTCGGAGCCACATAATGTTACGCTGCCCCATATGCATAATACCCTGAATGTAGTTCATCAGATGATGGAACTGACGCTCAAGGATTGGTTCAAAGTCAGACTGCATTTCGCGACCTGCAACTTCAACAAGAATTCCAAGTGGTACATTCTGACCACGCTCAAGATCTGAAATATCAATACCATCAAGGGTAACAAGACCATCTTCAATCTCGTCCATCTCTTTGGAGATAAGAACTTCAACGCCAGGTGTTCGTCCACCACCACATTCCATAAAGAGATCATCTTTACGGACACGCTCTCCCTCAAATGCCGGACCAAAAGACATTGGGATATCAATTTTTGTCACATTAACTTTAAGTCCACGAACTTCGATTGCCTTTTGAACAATTTCATCATGGGGAACATTGGAGACAACATGTTCGTAAGTACAGACACCAGTGGGAAGAATCTCAGGAATATCGTAATCAGATATGGTTGGGAAGCCCCAGTTAATAGCACCAGCGGCATTTGCATACCACTCGTCACTTACCTCGCCAAAGGCCATAACAAAGGCAAAGGTACGGTCTTTGTTGTACTTCAGATTTCCTTCATAATCACCGGGCTTCACTCCACCAAAGGCAAGAGCTACACGACAGGCAAAACCGATTGCAAAAACGGCTGTGGTATATTCACGTCCAAAAGGAACAAGACGTGTTCCCCAGCCAACCTGTTGTTTCTGTTTAAGAAGTTGATCAGGAAGGTTAATACCCTCGGTCTGATCATGCATAAAGATATAGAGATTCTTTTCCTGAAGCTCAAGTGCAATTTTAGCGGCCATTTCGGGATCTTTAGGAGTTCCAAGAATAGCTGCAAAACCTGGGGCTGAACCATCAACGAATTCAACACCACGCTTTCTGAAAATTACATCATCAGCAGCCCCAAGCCAGAAGTTGTCAGCTGTAGGATCTTCCGTTGCAGTATACAGGGAAGAATCATTCAGATACCTGATAGACTCATACATTTCCTCAGCAAAGAAGGTGGCCATTCCAGCATCGAGTGCAGGAGCCAGATAGGGAAGCCAGATATCTCCGGTAACAACAGGAGGCATCAAACCACGGCACTCCTTGAATATATCTTCCATATCACCGAGTTTCTCAACTTTAGCGCCAAGCATACTGTAAATAATAGGGAGGTAATAGGCGGTATTAGGGAATGATACTTCTTTATCCTTACCGAATTTTTTGACAGCATCTTCATAGCTGCTTTCGGCCATATCTATAATTTTTTGTGCACCGCGAATGGCAGCTGAACAAATTATTTTCGACATATCTTAAACTCCTGTAATAGCTGTATTAAGCCTGATTAGTTCGTTTTTCTAGTCAACGGATTGTAGTCAATCAATCCATAAGTCCGGCAATCATAGCTTTAGTCAAGGCAATGGCTTTGGGATGACGCATAATCATCACCTCTCCACCTGCCATAAGCATACAACTTGCAGTGAGTGCTTCCATCATAATTCCGCGGGTTTCCTGATCACCAATCATATCGTCACTTGGTAATTTGGTCTCTTTTGCCTTCCAGACTTCGCAACCAAGGTTACAGATAATGGGTACCTGAAGTTTTTCATCTTGCTGAGTAAGAGCAGCAATACGGATACGCTCCATTACTGAGTAGGTGTATTCAATACCGTATCCAAGTGATCCAACAGATGGATCCATAAGGACAGTATCAAGTGACACGCCGAGGTTCTCAAGGAGGATATTTAACTGTTTGGCAAGGTTAACGTCGATTGGGGACGCAGCAACAATCGGATGCTGGAATGCCATGGCAGTAGCACCGATTGTTCGATAATTTGAATCCTCAAGAGGAGAGAGACAAACTTTCTTGTCACCGATTACAGACGTTATATCCCGTAATGTTTCAGTATCTTTATCAGAGTTACCACAGCCCCATACTATAACAGGAACATCAACTGCTGCGATAACATCCGCGGCAGTCTTGGCAGCATCGGCAGCAGATCGATTCAGTCCATTGGGGTCCGTTGAACCAAGAGTGATGGCGATAGCCTCAGCTCCATACACCTTGACACATTTCTCGGCCCAGGCAACAGGATTATCATATACATCACTAAAATGCTGGCTAAGAGTCTCTGGCCATTCGTCAGGTTTGACATCGGAAACTTCCATGGCAATAAGAGGTCGGTTTGGATGATCCCCTTCAAAAAGCTGGAATGGCATTGATGAGGAACCACCAACAAGCTTTTCATTGCCATCATTGCCCATTGTAACTGGACGAATAGCACCTGAATACTTGGTCTCATAATTTGTTGGGGCAATTTTCGTGGTTCGATCGGCCAGTGTAGTGGTTTCCTTTGCAAATTCGCCAACACCACTGTCTGCAACGGGTGCGGCTGTCGGCTCTTTAGCAGCAGCCTCTTCTTTGGCTTTCGCCTCAGCATCTGCCTTGGCTTTTGCATCATCTGCAGCCTTTTGGTCTGCAGCGGCTTTTGCCTTAGCCTCTTCAGCAGTTTTCGCGCTTGCTGCAGCTTTTTGATCGTCAGCAGCCTTCGCATCAGAATCAGCTTTCAATTTAGCATCGGCTGAGGCCTTTAACTTAGCATCTTCATCAGCCCTGGCTTTAGCTGCAGCATCTGCCTTTGCTTTTGCATCTGCAGCAGCTTGTGCTTTTTCAGCGGAATCATCAACAACCGGAGCAGCAGCTACCGGAGCTGAAGTTGCAGGTGCCGCAGGAGCAGCAGCTCCCTCCTCAGGCTCTTTCCTCAAAATAGCATGAGCACCAGCAAAGCTAGACAGTGCCTCAAACTGATCATCAGTTAATCCATAGGCCTTTTTCAATGCGGCCAGGCCAAGATTCACAGAATCGAGGGCCATGATCCGTTCTTTTTCATTCATTTCATGCTCTCCTGAATCATCTACGCTCTGAGGCGCGTCAGTGGTTATGCTTGTAGTGGCAGATGGTACTGAGCTGGCAGCTGCAGCATTCTGCTTAAGATTTTCAGCTTCAACTCTTGCAGCAGCAATAATCTCTGCAGCCTCAGCTTTTGCTTTTTCAAGTAAGGCATCAGTATCAACAGACTGAACGGTAATTTGTTCTTTAACTTCCTCTACTGCAACTGGCTCCTGATCGGTAATACCTGGTCGTGGAAGAAGACCTGCCCTGTTGAGTATCTCAGGAACAGCACTTTCCCATTCAATGGCCATACAATGGATTCCAGCAACACCCTCAATGTCTTTCACCTCATTAATGATATCGGCACAGATTTGAATCCCTTCATTCTGTTTATCCTTGGCATCCTTCATCCGCTGAATCACTTCGTCGGTGACATCCATACCAGGGACAAATTTTTTCATGTAACGGGCCATTCCAAGAGATTTTGGAGGTGTTACACCGGCAAGAATATAACATTTTTCATGAAGACCAAGGTCGCGAACCATTTTCATAAATTCACGAAATTTATCTACATTATAAATAATCTGGGTCTGAATAAAATCAGCGCCTGCGGCAACTTTCTTGCCGAGACGAACTGCTCGATATTCAAAAGGATAGGCAAATGGGTTTGCAGCGGCACCAAGAAAAAGTTTCGGTTCGTTATCCTTGATTGCCTCACCACATTGAAAAACCTTATCATCACGCATTCCCTTCATCATTCCAAGCATCTGGATTGAATCCATATCAAAAACGCCCTTAGATCCGGGATGGTTTCCAAATTTTTGATGGTCACCGGTGAGACAGAGAAGGTTTTTAAGGCCTAAGGCTTGTGCGCCGAGTATATCAGACTGCATGCTGATCCTGTTTCGATCACGACAGGTCATCTGAATAACGGGCTCGAGTCCTTCATCTTTAGCGATAAGTCCAGCAGCAATTGAAGACATACGAACTATTGCTGTCTGGCAGTCGGTAATATTGACTGCATCCACATTTCCTTTAAGTAGTTGCGCCTTTTCACGCACTACATCAGGATTTCCATTTTTTGGGGGCCCAAGTTCGCCTGTTACAACGAATGTCCCCTTCTTTAATAGTGTTTCTAGATTACTGCCCGACTTCATCGGCTAGACTCCTTCTGCCAAAAAACCTATCTTTAAAATAGCAGGCCGATACATCAGACCTGCTACTCGCATTCAAGAAAAGTGTTCCTAATAAAAACTTATTGCTTTTGCGCGCAACCCATACCAGCAATTCCCTGCCCGGTTGCACCAGCATCGAGATCACGACGCATCTCCATATCAAAGAGGACACGATCCTGCTTCTTATTAATTCCTAGAGCATCACGTTTTCCGTCAATGGCTTTAATCATCTTCTGGGCAAGCTTAATGGGATCTTCTTCATAATCCCAACAGGCACCATACTCTTCCGTCATTCCATTGGTGATAAACTCATCCATCTCTTTGGAACCGGTTACCGGAAGATTCTGGAAGATTACATGGGCACCGGATGTTACAAAATACTGGCCAATGGCAACAGCTTTTTCACTCATCCACAGTGGTGCAGTACCACAGGCAGGAAGTTCAGAGATATCCTCACCCAAACCGCCCTCTTTCACCATCTCGGTAAGTGCAATCAGCAATCTACTATTATCAACGCAGGAACCGACATGAAGAACCGGTGGCATACCAACAGTGGCACAGACTTCTTTAAGTCCTTCACCACAATATTCTTCTGCAGCCTCAGGTCTCATAAGTCCCATACGACCAAGTGCCTGTGCGGCACAACCAGTGGCGAGCACCAGAACATTGTTCTTCAGCAATTCAACGGCAATTTTAAAATGCACGTCATCACTATACTTATAATGCTCACAGCCAACCAGCGCGCCAAGTCCTTTGATACGGCCATTGATAATATTATCATTCAATGGTCGGTAACTTTTACGGAAACGGCCACCAAGCATATAGTTGATAGTTTCATGGCTAAACCCTACGACAACATCATTTTTATGGTCTTTGGGGATATAGAACTCACCGCGATTCTTGAAATTCTTGATTGCATGACTAAGAATCCCCTTGGCACAGCCAATAGGATCCTCTTCCTCAAACTGCATATGAATTGCATCGGGCATCTTAGCGCGATAATTAGTGGTGATAATATCGGTATGTTTCTCTTTAACCACCTGGGCCACCGACTGCATAACACACTGCACATCAACGACCATAGCCTCAACTGCACCGGTGGCAAGTACCATTTCCTGCTGGATAAAGGATCCTGCAACGGCAATTCCGCGGCGCATAAGAATTTCATTACCAGTACAGCAAACGCCGGCAAGATTAATTCCCTTGGCACCAACTTTCTTAACCAATGCCAGAATCTCAGGATCTTCTGCTGCCATACAGAGTGCTTCAGCAAGAAGCGGCTCATGTCCATGGACAGTTACATTCACCTGATCTTCTTTTAATACACCAAGATCAATAAGAGCTCGTCTTGGAACCGGCGTACCAAACATGATATCAGTAAGCTCAGTGGAAAGCATGGACGCTCCCCAGCCATCAGCAAGCGAACAGCGTGCAGCCTGCTTCATGATATTTTTATATTCCTGATCGACACCCATATGAGTACGATGCATGGTCTCGACAACCTCGCGATCAATTCCTCGAGGTTCAACACCCTTCTCTTTCCATATATCCTGCTGCTTTTGAGGAGCACGTTTAAGCATGGATAGAGTTCCGGTCTGCTGGCCAAATTCGGCAAGCGCCTTCTCACCAAGTTCGAGGGCTATTTCATTCTTATCCCTACCTTCGATTTCAATCTCAAAGATTTCTGCCATGGCATGAAGTTTCTCAACATCTTTTATTCCATGTGGAGTCTTTCCTTTGGCAGTCTGAATAAAGCCCATAACCATTTCACGAGCATGGTCAGTATGTGCAGCAGTTCCAGCAGCTACAATACGGGCAAAGTTTCTCGCGACCACGGTTGCAGCGGTAGCACCGCATACACCAACCATCTGCTCGACGCCATCAATAATCTGACAGGGTCCCATATTACAGATACGGCAGCAGGTTCCACCTGAGCCAAACAGACAGGCTGAAACACCGCGATCTTCAATACGATCATAGGCAGTTCGTACCTGTTTTGCCAAATCCTGATTAAGCAGGTCTTTGGTTGAAGCACCTGTTATATCGTTACAGGATGTGCATCCACCTTTACTGTCGCTCATAGTTTTCCTCCGGAAATATATACGTTATTGCTTTGTATTCTACTATCAAACAAGGTTTGCAGCCATTTTGGCCGCCTGTACGGTGTTCTTCATCAACATGGTAATGGTCATTGGTCCGACACCTCCTGGAACAGGAGTGATACAGGACGCCACTTCTTTAACAGGTTCAAAATCAACATCACCTGCAAGAATCGCTTTGCCATTGCTTGCCTGACCAACACGATTCACTCCAACATCTATAACTGCAGCACCTGGTTTTACCATATCTGCGGTAACCATCTTGGGCACGCCAACAGCTGCAATAATAATATCAGCACGCCTGCAGTGCTCAGCCATATTTTTAGTTCTGGTATGACAGAGGGTAATGGTAGCGTTACCACCATCACGTTTTTGAAGCATCAGGTTAGCGATTGGCTTACCTACAATATTGGACCGTCCGATTACAACAACTTCAGCACCACTGGTTTCGACACCACTTCTGGTAAGCATCTCAAGAATTCCATGGGGTGTACATGGCAGGAAACACTGCTCACCAAGAACCATCTTTCCAACATTGACAGGGTGAAACCCATCAACATCTTTATCGGGATCAATAGCATAGAGAATATTTGCTTCATTTATATGTTTTGGGAGAGGCAACTGCACAAGGATACCGTTAATTTTGGGATCATTGTTATACTTACCAACAAGTTTCAGCAATTCCTCTTCACTGGTCTCAGGATCAAGCGTTAACTGTTCCGAGTGAATACCAAGTGCATGGGCAGTCTTATTTTTAGCAGCAACATATGATTGCGACGCAGGATCTTCACCAACAAGAATGGTTACAAGACCGGGGACTATATTATGTTTGTCTTTGAGCTCAGCAACCTCTTTACCCAGTTCTTCACGAATTTCCTTTGCTATCTCGATACCGCTTATAAGCTTTGCCGTCATTAACATTTCCTCAATTATTTCTGATGAGCGAAATCATTCTGCAACAGCATCGCATCATCGTTTAGTTGGATGTGGGACAAATTGTTTTCAACTCTCTTCTACGCAATAAAAAAGTTTTAATATCACTGAAGGAGCAGAGAAAACATTAAAAAAAACCCTGTATCGACAGACAATCAGGGGTAATGAAAGGCTTAAATTAATAGGTTTTTCAATTTTTTTCAAGCTACATATCAATATTTTTTAACAATCATTAACTTTTTTTGATAAATCATTCAAAAAAAAAATATGCGCCATAAGGGTCTCTCACAAATCACTCGTAAATCCATACAGTTTCGAGGAAATAATTATAGAACTATTTTTTTTAACGATCAGAACTGCGACAAGATTTACGAAGACAACACGAAAAGAAGTAAGCAAAGAAGTGAAAAAGAGGGGAAACGGGGAGGGCTGCTGCCACAAAAAGTGGCCAGCAGCCCAATGCTATACTGCAGGTTTACATGGCTACAATTGGAAGATATTCAGGATCCCAGCGCATTTTACGAAGCAATTCACTCATCCGCGCCTCATCCCCTTCATGCTGAAATGTTGAGAAAACACAGGGCCTGCTAACGCCATGCTTAACGGCTGACATGGCAACGGCAAGAGCAACTTTACCGCTTACATCTTTTAAAGTATCAACAGCAGGTACAAGACAGCCTTCTGCCATTTCAGCTTTGGAAACGGATTCCGAAACAGCATGAGCCGCCGCTGTAAAGAACTGAGGAAGCACTTCTCTTGCTCCTGAGCCAAGGACACCAAGCCCTACGCCTGGGAAAACAAAAACATTATTACACTGAGCGATATGGTGGGTTACCCCATTATGAACGACAGGTTCAAAAGGACTTCCTGTTGCAACAAGGGCCTTGCCATCCGTCCAGCGATAAATATCCTCCGGCAGAGCTTCGGTCATTGAAGTTGGATTAGAAAGAGGCATAATTACCGGTCTATCAGTATTTTTTGCGACAGCCTCAACAACCTCCTGAGTAAAACAGCCGCCCTGTCCAGAGGTCCCGATCAGTACAGTTACTCCGGCCTCTTTAACTGCTTCAAGAAGAGAGAGGTTTGTAGATTCTTTTAACCATGTGAATTTCTCTTTATCCTTAGCAAACTTCATTTTATATTCTTCGATATCGCGATCACTGGTCACAACCCCGCGGGAATCGAGAGTAAATATTCGATCTTTTGCCTCTTCTTCAGTAAGGCCTGCTTCAACAAGAGCTACACCAATTTGCTCGGCAACTCCTACGCCACCGGCTCCTGCGCCATGGATAAGAAAAATCTGATTATCAAGTTTTTCGAGTTTGATTCGCATGGCAGTGAGAATTCCTGCAAGAGTAACCGCACCAGTCCCTTGAATATCATCATTAAAAGAGATCAAGTCATGGAGATACGAATCACGAATAGCAAAGGCATTCTGTTTTGAAAAATCCTCCCACTGACAAAGGGCATTTGGAAAAACGTTTCTAAATGCATGGGCAAAACGGCCTAAAAATTCCAGATATTCATCACCAACTATACGGTGATGACGCCAGCCGAGGTAATCATTATCCTCAAGCAGTGCCTCATTATTTGTGCCCACATCAAGCGATATTGGCAAACAGTGCCATGGAGCGACCCCTGCCCCCTGAGTATACAGCATAAGTTTACCAAGACAAATTGCAATACCACCTGCTCCCTGGTCACCAATACCTAAAATGCCTTGATTATCGGTAACAACAGCTACTCTGATATCACGATGCAGATAGCGGCGCAGAATATCTTCAGCCTGATCAATATTTCCTGGATAAAAATGAAGGCCATTGGCCTGACGGAACATGGATGAGTATTTTTGTACAGCAAGTCCAACCGTTGGTGTATAGATAATACCCATCAGTTTCTCGATATCACTTTTTATCGTTGCATGGGCAAGCACCACATTGCGATCAAAGAGAGAACGCAGGTAAATAAATTTCTCTATGGGCTTATCCTTTGATCCGACCTTAATCAGAGAATTTTCCACCTGATGTTCCAGGCTCCTGACGGCAGGAGGAAGGGCTGCTTCAAGACCGAGTCTTTTTCTTTCAGCCAGGTTAAAAGCTGTGCCCTTATTCACATAACTGATACTATGAACACTTGCACCACTGGCATACACTAGTATTTCTCTGGTGTTACCATACTCATCGTATTTGAAACCGTATTGATTTTCAGACATTTCCATACTCCTGGGCATTTTGCCACATTGGGAAATTGACTTTTAGCCTGCAATCCTCCATAATATGCCACCATGACACACTGGAAAGAAATTCTGCAAAATTCGGTTAATAGTCCAACAGAACTTGCACGCCATTTTGATTTTGATTGTAACGTATTAGAAGCCACTAACGCAAGCTTTCCTATGCGTATTAATACTTATTATTTAAGCCTTATTCGCAGTGTAAATGACCCTCTGTGGAAACAGGCTGTCCCTAGTCCTCTTGAGATCAATGATTCCATATGCATACCCGATCCTCTTGCCGAAGAAGACCTTAGTCCTGTACCAAATCTCGTCCACAAATACCCTGACAGAGTCCTACTTTTAGTTGCCAGTGAATGTGCCATGTACTGCAGATTTTGTACTCGGAAAAGAAAGGTCGGAACTCCTAAAATGGCAATCACCGAAAAATCCATTGAAGAAGGGATCAGATACATCAGAGAAAACCCAGAAATTAGAGAAGTTCTTATCTCAGGTGGTGATCCGCTAATGCTGAGTGATAAAAAACTCGATTCATTACTTGGTCGCATTCGTGCAATTCCAAGTGTTGAGGTCATTCGGATCGGAACGCGAATGCCATGTACTCTTCCCATGCGAATCACCAAAGAACTTGCAGCAATTTTTGCAAAGCATCATCCACTTTACATCAACACTCACTTTAACCACCCAGACGAACTGACCAAAGAAGCAGCCCTTGCCTGTACTACTCTTGCCAATGCTGGAATCCCACTTGGCTGTCAGACGGTACTGTTAAAAGGGGTAAATGATAATGCTGCAATACTTAAGAAACTCTTTCTGGGCCTCCTTCGTATCCGGGTAAAACCCTACTATCTTTTCCAGGGCGATCTCACTAAGGGCACCAATCATTTTCGCACCCATTCCAGTACAGGAATAAAAATAATGAGGGAACTGATTGGAAATATTTCAGGAATGGCAGTTCCAACATTTGCTCTGGACGCCCCCGGTGGAAAGGGGAAGATCCCACTCACTCCCGATTATATCCTCAGTTGTGGTGATGAACTTCTATTTCACAACTACCGTGGCAAGTTCTGTTCCTACCCGGAAAATGGCGACTCCTTATAAAAATTCACCACTCTCCTTGACATTCCCCCCTTTAAAAAGATATACTTTTGGATAAGGTCTATATTTGTTGCCTCTCACCTCCAAAAACAAGGATCGTCCATGAACAAGGAAGAAACACTTAAGGCTATACTGAAATCAGACGAACTCCCAACACTGCCGACGGTTGCCTCTGAGATAATCACACTCACCGCGCGTGAAGATACAACTCTTGCCGATATCGCAAGCCTGGTTTCTAAGGATACTGCGCTTTCAGCCAAGATCCTTAAAGTATCCAACTCTGCATTTTACAGCTTTGCTCAACAGATAAGTTCTATAAATCAGGCTGTCTCCATCCTTGGAATTAATGCCGTTCGAAGTCTGGTCCTGTCGTTTTCTTTTCTCAGTATAAAGGCTGGTAACAAGAAGGTTCACTTTAATTTTGAACAATTCTGGAAAAATTCTCTTGCCGGAGCTGTTGCTTCTAAACTTATACTCGAACGTGTCAAAGGGGCTGATACCGAGGAAATTTTTATCTGTGGTTTACTGCAAAACCTTGGTCAATTGATAGTTGCCAGAACATTTCCCGAGGAATATGAAGAGGTCCTTGCCAAAATCACCGAAGAGCAATACGACGCCCTGAACGCAGAAGAGGATACTTTTGGGATAACACATGCAACTATCGGTTATGAAGTTGCTAAAAACTGGGGCTTTCCTGAAGTGCTTCTCCTCCCTATTCTCTACCACCATGAGCCTTTACTTTATAAAGGAGGTGTTGAGAAAATTGAAGTTACCTGTAAGGCATCCTATCTTTCTGATCTTCTTATCGCCATCCTTTACTCGGATAAGCCGCAGGAATTTCATAATCGATTCCGTAAAGAGGCAAAAAGCCTGCTTGGATTAAAAAACGAAGATCTTGAGCACATCTTAAGTGAAGTCCATACTCAAGTTGATCACGCCGGTCAGTATTTTGGACTTCGTATCAAAAACACCAAATCCATTCAGGAAATTCTCCAGGAGGCAAATATCCGACTGAGTCTGATTAATCTGGATTTTGACCAGATGAATCAGGAGCTTATCAAAACGAAGATAGAACTTGAGAATTTAACCACCGAGCTCAAAGAAAAAAACACTATCCTTGGAAATCTTGCCAATATCGACGGGCTGACAGAAATTTACAATCATCGCTACTTTCAAAACAGTCTTGATAATGAAATTGATCGTGCCCTTCGTAATGAAACTGAAATTGCACTCCTCTTAATAGATATCGATAAATTTAAGGTTTTCAATGATACTTATGGTCATCAGGTAGGTGATTTTATACTCAAGGAATTTTGTGTAATTCTTAAAAAAGAAATACGTAAATACGACACGCTGGCACGTTACGGTGGAGAAGAATTCACCGTAATTTTACCGGATACTTCCTCGGAAGAAGCATATACCGTTGCCGAAAAACTACGAGTAGCAGTGGATGACTACGTGTTTAGAGACCCACAACAAAACTACCATATCACCGCAAGTTTTGGTGTTTCCACAGCAAAACCTGTAACCGATGATACGTTTTCAAAGGGCAATTTCATAAAAGAGGCCGATATGGCACTCTATAATGCCAAGGAAGCCGGAAGAAACCGAGTAGCCCTCTTTTCACAAAAGAAAAAATGGTATAAATTTTAATCTGTGCTACCTTAGAAAGTAATAGATTCACTAATACGATACATTATATTTAGCAGATCCCTTTACAAACCAATGTTACCCCTATGACAGACACAACTTTTAACTACCGCTTCGATTTTCCAGATAACAGTAAAAAACGTTTTCTTATAAAAATTGATTCCGAGACTCTAGAATATAAAGCATCCAACAGCACGCCTCCCGACTGGGCACTTCTTGGAATTGCCCGCTGCGAATGCTGCCGCCTTGAACTTGCCACAAACGACTTCTGCCCTCTTGCTGCAAACATTGCCGATTTAGTCTTTGCCTTTAAGGATACCGCTTCCCATAAATCCTGCCTTGTTTCATGTATTTCAACAGCCAGAACTTGTAGTAAGGACACAACAGTCCAGGAAGGACTCGCTTCGATCATGGGCATTATCATGGCCACCAGCGGCTGTCCATCCATGGCTATTCTTAAACCGATGGCCTGTTACCACCTGCCCTTTGCAACCGTTGAAGAATCCATGTATCGCTCTGTATCTGCCTATCTGCTCCGGCAATACTTTTCGCATCAGAAGGGAGAAAATTGTGACTTTTTCATGCATCGCATTCAGGAGTACTACAGTGAAGTGCAACAGGTAAATGAGGGGATTTTAAAACGAATTAACATGACCTCTGCAATGGATGCCGACAAAAATGCCATTGTTACGCTCAATGCACTTGCACAGATTCTGGTGATGGAAGTTGACGAAGATCTGGATTCGTTACGACGTCTTTTCCTCTAGGAGCTATCCGAGAATGCCCTTTCGCCCAAACTCTTCAGAATTGTCAAAAAATAATTCTCGCTGATAGCGTAGACTTCGATATTAAAAATATGGCTGCACTTATTTTTAGAAAATTCTTCGATTTTGAACGAAATGCCTATTCTCAGACAAGCCCCTGAGCTGTTGCACTTTTCAAAGCAGGTTGAGAACTATTCCATAAAATCTCAACCTGCTTTTCACATCATCGATTCCGGATCCACATCGATTGCAATTCGGATATCGCCCTTTGCCAAACTGGCATGATTCCCAACAATTTTCCCGCAAACATCGTGCAGACTCACGGAATCAACTCCTTTTAGCAGTACCTGCCAGCGATAACGGTCGCGGATCCTATCGATGGGCGATGGCGCCGGTCCCAATATTTCTATTCCTTTTATTTTTTCTTCCCGGCAGAGTGAAGCCACTTGAGTTGCAACTTTTTGAACCTGCCCTTCATGTTCCCCTGAAATTTTCACGTTAATCAAACGCAAATAGGGAGGAAACATCGGGTTTTCCCGAATCTCCATTTCTCTTGTATATAATTGCTCATAATCGTGAGCCTGAGCAAGCTGGATCGCATAATGTTCAGGTCTCAGTGTTTGCACAATAACTCTGCCGGGACTTTCTCCTCTTCCTGCCCTTCCGGTCACCTGTGATAACAGTTGATATGTCCGCTCAGCTCCTCGATAATCAGGCATACTGAGCCCGCCATCGGCCCATATAACACCAACAAGGGTCACATGGGGGAAATCGTGTCCCTTAGCTATCATCTGAGTACCTATTAAAATATCGATCTCTCGTTGATGCATTTTCTTCAGTAATGCCAGAAACTTCCGCCGATCATTGGCTGTGTCAGAATCTATCCGGGCAACCCTTGCATCCGGAAAATTTTCTGTGATTTCTGCTTCAATACGTTCGGTACCATAGCCAACAGGGGTAAGATTATGAGAACTGCATTCACTGCAGATAACCTTTTCCTGAAGATTATAACCGCAATAGTGACAAACCAGCTTTGCCCGTTTTTTATGATAGGTCAATGAGACATGACAGTGGACGCACTTAACGGGCTCTCCGCAATCACTACAGAGATACACTGAAGAAAAGCCGCGCCTATTGAGTAGCAGAATGGCCTGTTTTCCCTGTTCAAGATTCAGAGAAAGTTCCTTGTGAAGTTTTTTGCCAATTGCTTCCTGATAGTTTTTTTCTTTTTTATCACGAAGATCAACGACTTTAACGGTGGGCAGTGGCCGGTTTGCTACCCGTTTTTTCATGCGGAGCAGGGTAAACTTGCCATTTTTAGCATTTGCATAACTTGTAATAGTGGGTGTGCCAGAGCCAAGTAACACAACTGATTTATTATAGCGCGCCCGAAGAATAGCTAAATCACGCCCCTGGTAACGCAAGCCATCTGCTTGCTTATATGCACCATCATGCTCCTCATCAACCACGATCAGCCCTGGGTTTTCAAGGGGAGCAAAAACAGCTGACCGGGCACCAATAACTATTTTTGCACTACCACTGGCAGCAAGGCTCCATTGATCAAATCGTTCTCCACTACTCAGCCCCGAATGAAGCAGTACCACCTGATCCCCAAAGCGTGAAACAAAGTGAGCCTCAAGTTGTGTGGCAAGTGCAATTTCCGGAACAAGCACTAATACGTCGCGACCAAGCTGCAATGTTTTTTCAGCTGCCCGAAGATATACTTCAGTTTTCCCGCATCCAGTAACGCCGTGAAGTAAAAAGGGGGTAAATGATTGTTCTTCCAGAGCTGGAATAATTTGTAACAAGACAAGAGTTTGTTCTTCACTCAGCTTTTCTGGTTTTGGAAAGTGAACAAGAGTTTCCCCAAATGGATTTCTGTAGATACGCCGTTGCTCAGAACGGATAAATTTAATATCTTCAAGCTCTTTTAAAGATTTTGATGCTCCACTATACAGTTTGCGCAAATCCTTTGCAGCAATGCTCTCCGCACCCTGTTCGGCAGAAAGCTTGAACAACAACAGAAGCGTTCTCAACTGAGGAACAGAAAGATACTTACCGTTAATTTTTTGTTTAACGGCCACCTTGATTTCTTCTTTTGCATCATCAGATAGAGGTAATTCGGGTAGCTCAAGATCAGCAGTGATTCTATAACAGAGTTCACGTTTTTCCGAAGTTTTCCCCTTATCAAGAACATCTACTATCTGGATAGTATGCGTTTTTTCAAGCTCTTTGATAAGCTTGCGAAACGAGGAATCTGCCAATATTTTTTTAGTTACAGCTGGACTTAATGACTTTTTTTGGAGGAGAGGGGCAAACCATTCAGGCTCAGAAATATTAAAAACAGACAAGTCGATGTCTAACCGTTCAACACCTGATACAAGCTGAAGAACCTTGCGGTTACGAAGAGTGAGTCCACCAGGAAGAGCGGTCTTCACCACTTCGCCTATGGGATGATGATAATAATCAGCAATCCATCTGAAAAATGGTACCAGATTAGCAGGAAACAACCCTTTATTTTTTTCATCAAGAAAGCGCAGAACCGGGAGTATTCTGTAGCTGACATCTTCCTCTGGAAGAAGTGCAAGCACATACCCGGTAACCTTTTGTTTTCCCAGACGTACGAGAACTCTTCTTCCGATCGGATCACCATCCATGTCCGGATCAAACGAATAGGAAAAAGTTTGAAACAATGGAGCAGCTACGGCCACTTCTATTCTGCTCATCCCCTCACGTTCCTTCTATAAAAATTACTTTTATTTATTTCCACAGGAATAATTGCAACCAACATATACCATACTTCTTTCTATTAACAAACTCGCTCAATTAATCAGCACAACAATATATTTCCCTTGTTAAAAACCCTTATTTCGTGTTCATTTATCAGCCGCCTTGAATAGTCATAAACAACTATGATATGCTTTCTTATCGCTATTAAAACGTACCTGACCAATACTTAACATTAATCTTACTAGGAGGAATGTATGCTTGCATCGCTTAGAGCATTATTGCCGATCTCTGCTTTATTACTGCTGCTCCCTGCATCTGTTCTTGCATCCGGCGGCGGTGGCGAAACACTTGACCTCACTAAACACACCGTGGGGTATATATCACTACTCATTTTTTTCATTGCCTACCTTTTTGTTATGGCAGAAGAAGTAACACACCTGCGCAAGTCAAAACCCGTTCTGTTCGCTGCTGGTATTATCTGGATTCTTATTGCTGCAGTGTATGCAAGCAATGATATGCCCCATGCTGCAGGAATGGCCATTCGTCATAACATCCTTGAATATGCTGAACTTTTCTTTTTCCTCCTTGTGGCAATGACCTATATCAATGCCATGGAAGAACGACTGGTATTCCAGACACTCCGGACTAAACTTGTCTCTGCCGGGTTTTCCTTCAGACAGTTATTCTGGATAACCGGGGCACTTTCTTTTGTTATTTCACCGGTTGCCGACAATCTCACAACCGCCCTACTTATGTGTGCTGTCGTTATGGCACTTGGCAAAGACAATAAAAAGTTTATCCTTCTTGCCTGTATCAACATTGTTGTTGCTGCTAATGCAGGCGGAGCCTTTAGTCCATTTGGTGATATTACAACCCTTATGGTATGGCAGAAGGGAATTGTCAGCTTTAGTGAATTCTTTGCACTCTTTCTTCCCTCCCTCGTGAACTGGCTGGTACCTGCTGCCATTATGCATTTTGCCGTTGAAAAGGGCAAACCCGAAGGAGATGGAGTAACTATCACCATGAAACGTGGTGGTTTTATAGTTATACTTCTCTTTCTTCTGACCATCGTTACAGCGGTCAGCTTCCATAATTTCCTGCATCTTCCTCCCATGGCCGGTATGATGATGGGTCTCTCCTATTTAAAGCTATATGGCTTCTTGCTGAAAAAAACCCATGACAAACATGCCGACGGCGTTTCATATGACCCGGAAAAAGCTGACCAGCGCCTCGGTGACACCGTCTCTTTTGATATCTTTAAAAGTATTGCCAGAGCAGAGTGGGATACCCTGTTTTTCTTCTATGGAGTAATTCTTTGTGTCGGTGGTCTTGGATTTATGGGATACCTTGGCCTGGTCTCCCATATAATGTATGACAGCTGGGGAGCAACACCAGCAAATATCACCGTTGGTGTATTGTCAGCGATTGTTGATAATATCCCCGTTATGTTTGCAGTTCTTACGATGTTACCCGAAATGTCACAGGGACAGTGGTTGCTGGTCACCCTGACCGCAGGAGTCGGAGGCAGCATGCTCTCCATTGGTTCAGCAGCAGGCGTTGCACTTATGGGCCAGGCTCGTGGTTCATATACATTTGGCGGTCATCTCAAATGGACACCGGTAATTGCCCTTGGCTATGCCGCATCCATCGTGACGCATTTCCTCGTCAATGGTGATAAATTCTGATTCATTTATCAGCAGAGTAAACGAAAAAAGGCCTGACAGAGTTACTTCTGTCAGGCCTTTTTTCGTTCTTTTAAAGAATCATATTTCGACTAACGTATCTCGACACCACTCTGTTTCAGAGCATTCTTCACTTCAGCAATGGGAACTTCCTTGCGGTGAAAGATTCCTGCCGCCAGAGCAGCCTCAGCATCGGTTTCCTTAAAAACATCGACGAAATGGGCAGCCGATCCGGCACCGGATGAGGCTATAACCGGAATATTTACTGCACCCCTGACATGATTAATCAGCTCAAAATCAAAACCACTGTTAGTTCCATCTTTATCTATACAATTTAGCAGGATTTCTCCAGCTCCCAACGCCTCACAGCTTGCTGCAAGCTGTACCGCATCAAGATCACGTCCTTCCCTTCCACCTCTCACTGTACACTGATACCAGCAAAATCCCTCACCGTTTGGTCCAGGAACCTTGGTTTTAATGGTATTGTGTGCGGTATCTTCAGGGGAAGCAACATAGACCCGTCTGGGATCAACGGAAATAACCACAGCCTGAGCGCCATATATGTAGGAAATTTGTTCAATAGAACTGTTACCGCTTTTGATACCTGTTTTGATATACTCTTCTGCTGTATAGCAGGCATCGGAGCCAATGGATATTTTATCAGCCCCGGAGCGGAAATATTCTGATGCAACATCAAGGGATGTGTACTCCTTCCCATTGGAATCGGTAAACTCACGAATTCCACCACCAATGGTCAGAGGGACAAAGACATTTTCTGATGTCTTTTGTAACACCTCGAGCATGGGTTGATCTTCCATGGGAAAATCCCGAAATCCAGTAATATTTAAGAATGTTATTTCATCGGCACCCTCTTCATAATATCGCCTGGCAAGTTCCACGGGTTTCCCAAGATTTCTCACCTCACCCTTGTCACGTACATCGTACTGATCACCTTTGGTAACAACCAGATCGCCATTATCATTGGTCCGCACATCAAGACAGGCAATAACACGTTTTGCCATCCTGGTTTCCTGATACCTCTCACCAACAACCGGCGTCGAAACTTTTAGAGTTCCCTCTGACTGAGATTGAAGGTAATTTCCTAAAATGTTCAAACCTGCAGAACCACTTTTCTCAGGATGAAACTGAAATGCTGTAATATTTCCTTTCTGAACACCACTGACAAATTCTTCACCATAATTGGTGGTGGTCAGCAGCCATTCCTGATCGACCTCCTCAAGGGTTGCCCGATACGAATGAACAAAATAGAGTTTTTCACCATTATATCCGGCAAACAGTGGTGACTGCTGATGCAGGTTTATCCCGTTCCAACCAATCTGGGGAACGGAAAGAGTGGGCGCGACAAATCGTTTCACCTGTCCTTTAAGGATTGAAAGACCGGCAACACCGGGTGATTCTTCACTGCCTTCAAATAAGGTCTGAAGGGCTACGCAAATTCCCAAAACAGGTTTATCCAATTTTATTCGTTCTATCAAAGGCTCCACAAAGCCATCCTGCCTAAGACGATCCATAACAGAGCCATAACTTCCTACTCCTGGAAAGATGAGACGCTCTGCACTCAAGATATCTGCAGGACTTTTGACATTCTGCACACTATAGCCAAGTTTTCGGATTGCATTTCTGACGCTTCGGACATTACCGGCGCCATAATCGAGTAAGGTTATCATTGTAGTATTATTATTTTAGTAACTTGTAGTATTTTCCACTGGCACAACCACGACAAAGGTTTTTACCATCCAGCTCAACATCACGACAATCCTGGACCCAATCACCACAGCTTTCACATTGAATGCGTTTAAGCGGTCTGCCCGGCATATCTTCCTTTGGAATATCAACATGAACTTCATCAACGGTAAACAGTTCATCCTCAGGCATTACACGATAAGCCCCGAGCTGACGCTGGTATTTGTTTTCAATCTCAGGACAGTACTTCTTTGACAACTCACGCGACTCTTCTCTTGCGACAATCCGAACAGCCTTACCGCTGTCAAGATTTACAAAGGTGGCAGCCATCACACCGTAATCGATCCAGCGCATAGAGCGTTTCCCCAGGCTACAACCAGTTACAGATTGAATGGCATCGGTGGCGCAACGATCAATCTCCACCAGTACGTAGAGCTTTTTCCGATCAAGCCCTCTTGGATCCTGAATACCAATGGACTCAAGCCCTAATATGGACATTCTTACGCCAATGACCTGCCCGGCACAGATATGGCCATGAACCTTGGTCGATCGTTCCAACAGGACATCAAATGATTCCATTTTATTCTCCACAAATAATTAAGGGTACTTATGTTTATCAGTATCTACAGCACAATAACCAGCCGACAATCCAGTGTCAACCACGCTTGTACGCAAGACACAACTGGCCCTAACAGACTAACACTGGTAACCAGTACGGTGGCCATGATAAGTACCTTCACTTAATTCTTTTCAAAAAACACGACATAAGCGTAGACTTCGAAAGAATTTATAAGGTACTAAAACTCAAATCCCTTCTGGGCCTTAATTCCAGCCTGAAAGGGATGTTTTATCTCTTTCATTTCAGTTACCAGATCGGCCAGCTCGATTAATTTTTTCGTTGCATAGCGCCCGGTGATAACTACATGTTGCTTAGGTGGCTTTCTATCAAGTATCGACAGAATTTCCTGCTCTTCAAGAATCTTATAATGGGGCAGATAGGTCAGTTCATCGAGAATAACCATGGAGTATTTATCAGACAGAATAACCTCTTTTGCAAACTCCCAGGCTTCACGAGCAACCTGTTTATCTTTTTCAAGATCATCTGATTTCCAGGTAAAACCGCGCCCCATAACATGAAAGTCAAGAAGTGGAGAAAATTTCTTCGCGGTTTCAAGCTCCCCATACTTCCAGCTTCCTTTTAAAAATTGGATAATACAAACCCGGTGGCCATGGCCAAGCGCTCTGAAAGCAAGGCCTAATGCAGCAGTAGTCTTGCCCTTACCATTTCCAGTAAACACTGCCACCAGACCTTTGGTCTTAGTTGGTTTTTGCTTCTCTTGTTCCATGGCTAAAACTCCTGTCATACAATTTGGATACTGCTTCAAGATCTGTACCCGCAAAAACCTTTCCAACACAGATAAGGGCAGTTTTTCTAATTCCTGCCTTTTCAACCTGTGCGGCGATCGTCTGTAAACTTCCAAGCAGGATTGTTTCATCCTCCCAGGTTGCTTTTTCAACTATAGCAACAGGAGTATCCTGCGGATAGCCTCCAGCAATCAACTCCTGAACCACTTTTTCGATCATAGATACGGAAAGAAAGATAAGCATGGTTGTCTGATGACTGGCAAGAAGCCTTAATTTTTCAAACTCAGGAACGGGGGTTCGTCCCTCCTGACGGGTAATAATTACGGTCTGGGCAACTTCCGGCAGCGTCAGTTCAGCCTTAAGCGATGCGGCAGCTCCAAATGCAGAGCTTACTCCAGGGACGACAGAGTAGGGAATCTGCAAGGCATCGAGCTGCTGCATCTGCTCTTTAATAGCACCAAAGATTGAAGGATCTCCGGTATGGAGCCGAACTACACGTTTCCCTCTGTTCCAGGCATTAGATAACACCTCTATTATTTCATCAAGGTTCATCCCCTGGGAATCGTAGATATCCGCTCTACAGCCATCGAGCAGTTTTTTGTTCACAAGACTTCCTGCAAAAACAATACAATCCGCCTCATCAAGCAGCCTTCGCCCCTTGATGGTAATAAGTTCAACATCACCAGGACCTGCACCAACTATTGCTATTGGCGGGGTATCATTATTTATCATGTTATTCCTCTGATTTTCTGGCAACAATAATTTTAATGGGATTAAAGCGCCTGGCTTTCTCTTCCGGATATTTGTAACGCTGGACTGCAATCTCCCTGATTTCCACGTTAAAACCAAGCGAAGACAAAACATCCGGTGCAATCTTTGCAGTCTTTTCAATAACCGCATTGACCACTATCACACCTTCTGGGAGAAGTTTTTCAGCGCAGAACTCTAGAATCTGTTGCAGGTTGCCACCACTCCCACCGACAAAGACACGGTCGGGAGCCGGTAGATTTTCAAGAGCCTCGGGGGCAGCACCTTTCACCAGATTGATATTCCAGGCTTTAAATTTTTTACTATTATCTTCAATGTTTTGCCATTGTTCTTCTTCTTTTTCAACAGAAAGCACTGTACTATCCGGGAACAACCGAGCAGCTTCAAGTCCTACGGAACCGGATCCCGCCCCAACATCCCACAAAACACCACATCTCGGAAGACGGAGCGCATGAAGAGCAGCAGCTCGAACTTCATTTTTAGTTAAAAGCCCACGGCTATGACAAATTTCATCTTCCTCAAGACCAAAAGATGGGTAATCCCTGGTAACCGAATGCGCTTCGGGATTGAGTAGGATCATCACATTGGGTTCAGAAAATTGCATGGAAGCAATATCTGCAAGGGTTCCACTCACTCTTTGTTCAGAGGAAAGCCCAAGGCACTCGCCAACATGGCAGGTAATAGTTGCAGCCGTTTCAACGTCACATTTCTTCAGTAATCTTCCAGCGATCACATCTGGCCTGTTTACCGGGTCCGTCACAAGAAAGACCTTTGAATACCTCAGCAGCCTTGACGCAAGATTATCACTCCTGCGCCCATGCAGACTAATAAAAGATGTATCATCCCAGGGAATCCGAAACCTTGCAAACGCTAGTTGCATGGAGGAAATGGCTGGATGGATATGAACTGTCGTTTCCGGAAACGCTTCAACTACCCTACGACCAATTCCAAAAAAGAGAGGATCCCCGGATGCAAAGACCAGCACATCACCACCAATTAGTTTTTCCTTGATAGTCGACATACAAGCAGGTAGTGGAACAACCGGAATACGTTTTGGAAGTGATACACCTTGATAGGTATTCTCCACAGTTTCGTAGAGACGAATTCCTGAAACCACAGCAACGGAACCCTTCAAGGCCGAAGAGAATGCTTCAGACCCAACGGTTGCATCATCTATCCCAAAGATATGAATTACATTTTCCAATCTCATACCCCCGCTGAAGTCTTTGCAACCACCGTTCTTGTTGCATCCACAAGATACACAGTTACATCAAGCCCGGAGACATCTCTTGCATAGTCCGCTGCGGCTTCACAAACTTTCATAATCACTTGCTCTTCCCCCAGGTCTTGTAATCTACCGTAAATCTCACGTGCCGTATTCGATCCCTGGAGGGCCTGGATCAGTTCCCTGCTGCAGCCAAGGCCTTCTAAGAAAGTAAGGGCCGCCTCTACTTCCAAAGCACCATTGCGAACATGGGTCTGGGGAATCTGCATTCCACACTTCATTACCTTGGCCCACATTGCAGCAAGGTGAATTGTAGTAAACCTATGTTTTGCAGCCTCAACCAGTGAAAAGTGGAGGAAATCACCCATCATCACCAAAGCTTCTTCTGGCAAATCAAGAAGCTCCTGAACTACTTTTTCCGAAGTCCTCCCGGTGGAGAGAATAATATCAGCAAGTCCCGCCTCTTTTGCTACATCCATGGACGTTGCGATGGTTGCAGTCCATGCATCAGCTGAAACCGGGCGAACAATCCCTGTGGTACCAAGCACAGAAAGCCCTCCGACAATTCCCAATCGATGGTTCAGCGTTTTAATTGCAAGCTCCTCCCCATCCGGAATGGAAAGAGTTATTTCAAGACAGAGGTCATGGTCCTGATCTGTTTCCTCAAGAGCTTCTGTAACGGCTGCCCGAATCATTTTTTGAGGCACAGGATTAATTGCCGGATTTCCAACGGAAATGGCAAGTCCTCTCTTGGTGACTCTCCCCACCCCTTTTCCACCATGAAGAACAAGTGACTCGTCACCTGAGGCTTTTAATTTTCCATATCGTACCGAAGCTTCTATCCGTGCACCATTGGTAACATCCGGATCATCTCCTGCATCTTTAATAACACAGGCCATGGCAGCATGTTTATCGGAACCGGTGAGCTGTGACTGGACAATGGAAAATTGCACCCTGGAATCATCTGGAAAAGGTATTTCCACAGTTTTTGGTGATGCTCCACTAAAAAGCAGCAAAGCCGCGGCCTTCGAAGCTGCAGCAGCACATGCTCCCGTGGTATATCCGGATCGTAATCTTTTTTTCATATAAATAGAAAAAGGCCGCTCTGTAAAACAGAACAGCCTTCCAGTTGAAAGGCAACGTAACAAAGCGATAGAAAAGCCTATTTTCCGGCTTTAAGAAAACTCGTATAGCAGGTCACTGGATAGCACGATTAGTATCCAATTGCAAACATCAATCGTAGTAAAACCAGTCCGCTTTTGAGAACATGAAATCAGGAAACGGTATCAAGATAATCTTTCACAGTAACCTCATCTATTTGCTCCGGCCGCATATATTTTTCCGCATACTCTTTGTATAAACCGGATCTGAGAAGCAACTCAAAAAGATCGGGACAAATATGTCCATCGTTTCTCATAAAACTCATAATTTTAATGCAGTTGCTAAGACTTTTAGGGGCTTTATACGGCCTGTCGGCAGCAGTTAAAGCCTCAAATATATCAGCCACAGCCATAATCCGTTCAGGAATTGACAATTGATCTGCCGTCAAGCTCCTGGGATAACCACTTCCGTCAAGTTTTTCATGATGGTTGCCGGCCCAGTCCGGAACCCTCCTTATTTCTTTAGGAAACGGCAGAGTGTTCAGCATTTCAATAGTTTGTACTATATGGTCATTGATTTTATAGCGTTCTTCATCGGTGAGTGTACCTTTTGCTATGGATAAGTTATAGAGTTCACCCTGATTGTATCTGTAATCAGGGACCGGCATGGTAAAATTCCAGGGATTATCCCCATAGGGGGGGCCATCATCCAAACGTGGGAAGATATGGTCCGTTCTATTGGCCAGCAGAGTCTCATTTTTCGGCAGGGAAACCACAGCGTCCATATCGGTCCTGGCTTCTTCATCCCCGGAGAGTCCTATGCGATTGTCAAAGTTACGCTGCCAAACCTGTTTCCCAATTTGTTCCAGACGTTCTACCTTATCGGGTGCCATAAATTCACCCCCCACATTGCAACCCGCTAGAAAAGCAAAATCATTCTGCAACTCGTCTCTTCTCTGATCACGAATTTGCAGCAATTCTGCTTCCCGAGTAGGGTTTTTGAATAATTCTTTATAAAAAGAGATATCCGCATCCCTCCACAGGACTTCAAAACGAGTACGGATTTCATGGATCCGATTATAAATTGTTTCAAGTTTAGTTGCTTTATCCACTACGTATTCAGGAGTCGTCACTTTTCCACAGTCGTGGAGCCAGGAAGCAACAAAAAGTTCATAGTGTTCCTCTTCAGAGAGCTCAAAATTCTCAAAAGGTACGTCCTTTGTTGCCGAAGCAGCTTCTGCAATCATAGCCGCAATCACAGGAACACGCTGACAATGACCTCCGGTATAGGGTGATTTCGTATCAATCGCTCCCGCAATCAAACGAACAAAGGAGTCAAAAAGATCCTTTTGGGCTCTGATTAGCCTGTTATTATCAAGTGCCAGTGCAGCATTAGAGGCAAGTGCAGTAATATACGATATCTTTTCATCTGAAAACGGGATAAGACCATTTCGTTCATCTCTTGCATTCACCAAGTGGAGAAGACCTATTACTTCATCCTGCCGATTTAAAAGAGGTATCAGCAACAACGAGTGGCATAGATATCCCTCTTTTTGATGCATCGTGACAAGGGGAAGAGACGTGTTCCCTGCAAACTCAGGTAAATCGTTGATAACTCTGGTACGGCCATTCTCAATAACACTTTTTTCTAGTGACGATTGCCCCTGTGTAAGCCCCACGGGCTCAATTGAAATAGTATCACCTTTCAAGAAGAGATCGGATTCTGTATTCCGAATAAGTACATAGGAAAAGCTTTTCTCATCATCACTCACAAGCCCAATACCACCACCGTCTGCTCCTGCAACGGATTGAGCCTCTTCCACTATCATTCCAAGCACTTTATCCATTTTTTTCTCAGCAGATAATGCCCTTGCAATTGCAACAAAACGATTAATAGCCGTCTGCATCACCGTCATACTTGAAGCGAGATCATTTACCTCACAAATTCTTGATTGAACGGTAAGCGGCGTTGCCAGTTTAAAATTCCGCACATTTTCAGCCTGCATTGAAAGTTCACGCAAAGACCCGGCGATACGCTGTGAGAAATAGACTCCAAGTGCAAGTGCTGCAAAGACGACTGAAACTACAATAAAAAGACTTCGCTGTCTGGTCGCCCTGGCATTCACCATTAACTCATCAAAAGGTGAGGCTATTGCAATGTAGATCCCATGGCTTGTCTCATCCGTAACCTGCCTGAGATGCCCAAACCACTGTTTGCCATCCACCTTTAGGACATGTCCTCCATCCAATCCTGCCGCAATAAATTTCTCATACAAAATATTGACGGATTGATTTTCAAGCTCCTGTACCCGTAACACTCCGTCCTTTCCGGATTTCTTGAATTCCTCAATTTTCTGCAGGTCGGTGCCATTTGCACTTAAAATAACCCGTCCCTGTGCATCAAACAGCACAATCTCCGTTGAGTCTGTAATTTTCTGCCCTTTGAGAAGTGCCGCTATAGAACTAAGAACAGAATCCGCTCCGGCAACCCCTGCCCCCTGCCGTAATGAGTGAGCCGTTGTAATTCCTATCTCCTGAGTGGTAAAATACATATAGGGTTCTGTAATCACAATATCCTTGGTTGATATCGCTCGTCTATACCACCCTCTTTCCCGAGGGTCATAGCCCTCAAACGCTACGGTTCTGGTATGAAGCAAAGTAAGTTCGGTATCAAAGTAGGAAAACGTAACCTGCCTGTTTGTAACAGATGCCGGAGGTATTAGTTTCACGCTGTACGCAGCTTCTACAGGGGCAGAAAGAATCCGACGGATTTTTTCATTTCCACGTATGGCCTGAACCATATAAAAGGAGCCATCATTATACCCTACGTAGAACGCCTCCATCCATGGAATGGTAACAAAAGATTGTCTAAAATAGGGCAGAAGAAGAGATAGTTTTTCAGCACCGCCACCACTCAGACTCTGTAATGCCGACGACATGGTCACAAAACTTTTGACTGAAGCAATAACCCCTGTCAGTTTTTCTTCTGTTTGTATTGAGGTAAGTTCAAAAATCTTTTCTGTTGTTACCAGGGTTTTTTGTTCTTGAGTATCGTAGGAATAGAGGGTGAGAATAAGCCCAAGAAGGACCAGGAGACTGCTGAAGACAACACCTATCAGAAGTGATAACTTACACCTGAAAAGCTGACTAAATTTGTTGTTTTCCCTTTTTTCTCTCATATTCAATTATCCTGAGAATCCGGTTTCAAAAACGCATCCACCCACTCAACGGCAAGTTCTTTTGCCTCTTGACTATGGCAGGGCGGCATTGCCTTATCTATCACATGCAGGCTAACAGAAGATTCCTGCAGTACCTGACTCAGCTGCTGCCACTCATCTTTGTTACTGACCACCTTTCCTTCACGGGTATGCCAGCCATTACGTTCCCACCCCTTAAGCCAGTTGCTGGCTCCATCCTTTAAATACCCGGAACTTGTATAAAGATGTACAGGTAACAGTCGTTTAAGAGCGCCAAGAGCCTCAGTTGCCGATTGTATATGGATACGATTAGCCGACGAATTCTCAACGATAGCGCTCAATACTTTACAATGATTTCTGTATCTGAGAATTGCTGCCCATGATCCTGTTTTCACTTTCCGTTTCCAGGTAATACCTATAAAGATATGAATGGCTGCTTCATCATCTAGTGGTAGCAAAGGGCGCCCACGGGCAGCAGCAGCGAGTGCATCAACACGTTCATTATGAGTATTGTCGGCATGTCCTTTCACCCATATCCACTCAACCCTGTGGCGCTTTATCTCCTTATCAAGCGCCTCCCAGAGATCACGATTTTTGACAGCTTCCTTTTCCGCGGTGAGCCAGTTGTTCGCTCGCCAGTTACCAATCCATTTACTGATCCCATTCTGCACATACCTGGAATCTGTAAAGAGCTGAACAGCACTGGCAGCAGGAAGGGCCTGTAATGCTTCAAGGGATGCCTGCAGCTCCATGCGGTTATTTGTGGTCTCTGCCACCCTGCCGGAAAGTTCTCTTTTCTTTCCCTTCTCAGGCATTATCACAACACCCCAACCACCCGTCCCGGGATTTGGACTGCATGAACCATCTGTATAAATTGTTACCAAGGGCAGAGACATATAATTTCACTTTTGAATTCAAAAACAGCAGGTGGTGCTATGGCTGTCTTAGAGTGTACAAACTCGTATTTATTAGAACAGGGAATTGCGCCACCACCCAGTATATCCTCGATGGCAGAGTACATGTTTTGAGGTACTAATAATTTTAATTGCTGGCAAGTACTCCGAAATGATACGTAAAGCCAGCCACTTCCTGCACTTCTAAAAAACCAGCCTCCCGAAGCACAGCCACAACATCTTCAGCGAGCACACGATGTTCCAGAGGAGGTCCCTGTTCACAGGCTTCCGTCTTCTTTTCCCAGTCAACTATCAACAATCGTCCTCCAGGCACAAGGACTCGCCTTATTTCAGTCAACAAGGGGACAGGATCGCCAAGTTCATGAAAAACAGTGATGGACCAGATACCATTGACGCTGGCCTTGGCAAATGAAAGAACATCACGTTCCATAAGCTGAGGCAAAATACCACCCTTCTCACCACCCCTCTCCATCTCCGCCACCATCAACGGTTCAATATCGAGAGCGTGAACTAGGGAATCGGGTACATTCGCTGTTACTTCGCGACTAATATAACCAGTGCCCGCACCAATATCGAGGTACACCTTTCCAGCCTCCATTTCCAGAAGGGCTTTTATTCTCTGTGGTGGAAGCCACTGCAATCGAACTGGATTATTCAGCTTCTTTCGTTTAGCCGGATTAAACTTTTTTTCGTCGGACATCTCTGTTCCTGTCGCTGATTGTATTCTTTTTCACTATCATCTTAGCTACTGATTTTACCGCCGGTTAAAAAAGTTTACGAATACGTTCGTAGCCTTCCTTCAGTTCCTCAGCAGCAAGTCCTAAGGCAGTGCCAACATTTTTTGCCATATTCCCTGCTTCGTCTGTGACAGGTTTCGAATCAGCCACAAACGCGTCCCATTTCTTATCAAGTTTATCAAGCTCTTCTCTGGCCTCTGCTTTACCGAGATGGGCCTTTAATTTGATCTCATCACGCAGTTGCTCAACAGCTTCCTTCATAGCATCAAATTTACTTGTTTCATTTGTCATTTTATCCTCCGTGATTTGTCGTTTTTTCTCATAGCCATAACCGTTCAACATTACGACTAAATTTCACACACTCTCTTATACTTTGTACGACTGCATTGACACTACCCTTTATCAAGAAGTATACGCTACCTGCCAGTAAAATGCTATTCGCTTAAAAGGTGGTTGTTTTAACCTTTTACAGTAATTAAGCCGCCGCCTTGACAAGGCGCATCGCGGCAACCTTGGCAACAGAAGAGACCCTTGGCTACGATGGCGTGGGCTACGATGGCGTGGATATGAGGGGTACCACTTGGCGTAATCGCCAACTGTCTGGATGATCATCACCGTCCTAACGATACCGTCTTTCAAACCTGTGACTGTGCGGAAAAATATCTGCAGGCTGTCGGATGCAGCCTTACACAAGGTGGACAGAAGCTTACGGTTATACAAAAAAAGTTTGTGCAAGATAATGGGAATGCTGAAGACGTACTGACGGTGTGGCAGAGGACAGAGAATATTTCCCCGAACTGGACGACCTTTTTTTCATAACAGGAAGGACAGAACCAGCTGCTTCGACAGGAAAAAGCCAACAGGTGTTCGTGATAACAATCGGGACAACGAACACGGGCGAATCCCTGGGTCAAATCACCACATGGGAAACCACCGGAAGGAAAAAGAGACCATCAATTACAAATTGATGGTGGAAATGTTGGAGCCTTGGTGAATTAGTGTCTGTCCGAGAAGAGGTAGTAGAGGATAAGCCACGCATCTTCCTGATTCCGTTCCTATGCAGCAGGGCTCCAATCTTGAAGTCATTTCACTGCTGTCCGTATATGGTCTCCCTCTATTTTTAACGACTTTTAGGGTCTGCATTGAGACAGTTCCAGCATCAGTCTTTATTACCAGATCATCATCTCTACTTAACAGACACGATTCCGCCCAAGCTTTTTCGCTTCATAAAGCTTACTGTCAGCCTCGATGTAAAGTAACTCCAATGTATCTATCTTGTCATGCAGCTGAGCAACACCTATACTGACAGTTGTAGCAATTTTCTCCCCGCCAGAGATACATGTATGATGCTCAATTGTCATACATATTTTCTGGGCAATTCTTTTTGCATCGTCTAAAGATGCCCCATACAGAAAAACGGCAAACTCCTCTCCCCCGACCCTGGCAAAAATATCACTTTCTCTAATGATCATCTTTATCTCTCTGGCAAGGGAGGCGAGTACTACATCCCCCCCTTTATGACCATAGGTGTCATTAATGCTTTTAAAATGATCAAGGTCTATCATTAAAAGTGCAATCTTTTTTTGTTCCCGTTTTGACACCTTTATAAGATCTCCTGAAGCTTGAAAGAAATAACGTCTATTGTAGATTTTTGTTAAAGGGTCGGTAATAGAGAGTGCGTGCAGCTCATCGACATTCTTTTCCAGAGTTTCATTTGTTTTTATCTCATTGACCAGATTTCGGTTGAGCAATCTCGAGAGTATTACAACATACGGGATATAGATAAGGGTTAAAAGTAAAGTGCCATCGTATACGCTTCCATGCAAAAGATACATGTAGACAATCTGGGGAACTATCAATAGCAGGAAATATACGAGATAAAGACCAACCAGAGAGGAGAGAGAGAGCAACGCACCATTTATTAAACCAGCGATCAAAATATATGAAAAAAGTGCGTAAATATCTGGTGCAAAAATAAAACCAAGTGCGACAATTGTATTCCATAAAATCGCAGAATATATAATTATACAAAAAAGAACTCGCGTATGTAGTTGAACTTTTTTCTCATCATCACCATCAATAGACCTCTTCAGTAAAACGGCATTGTAATAGCGCAAACATAAAAAGAGAGTCTGGGCCAGAAACCATGCAACTTGCAAACCTAATGGGATATGATTTCTATATATCCACAAAGCCAGCAATGATGTAATAGAAACTGCTATGACAGTTTTCTTTGTTTGCCGAACCAGATGCTCAATTAGTTTTGGATGGTACGTTAAACCCATGTAGTCATTCAATCATTTTTTTTTGGCTTTTGTAAGCCAACTTTTTTCTTGTTTTCCAATGGGAAAATGCCTACTGGCTACAGGGGAAGAATCAAGCCGTTTTTTTAACATTTCCCTGGGGTGATTCTGTGCTGTGCTATCCAGTTTGCCCACTCTTTAAACACTTTGTCTATGGCAGCCAAGGCACTATAAAAAAAGTGCGTTTTATTGGCCCGTATAATACGTCTTATTGCTATCACCTGTTTTGGGAGTAGTAAAAACAGGTGATAAGGATAGTTGCAATCCTACCTGTCAGCTGCAACATCTTTGATATTTGCACCAAGTAGACCGACTTTAAAACCTTTTTCCTTTAAGATCTTGGTTGATCTGCTGCTTACCATCAATATAATTATAATGTTCACATAAGGAATGCAGCACAAAACCGTCAACAAAGATGCAGAGACCTTGCCATAAACAACCCAGCAAAGCCTGGCAGCGAAAAAAACAATTGCCAGACTTACAATAATCATTATTAGGGGCTCGTTTGCCCGGACTACAGGGATGAACCTTGCTCCGATGATAACCAGAATACAGATCAACAGTGTCATCATTATTGCCCTTTGCCGTGTCGCAACAGCAAGTAGATTCAGGGTATCAGTGCCATTTTTGATATTATCCGGACTTTGGACAGCGGTGTTCGCTTCATTCTCACCCATAAAGTAATCTCCCTTTCATGAATATTGTTTGTAACCAGTAGAGCTGCTTGATGCCACAGATCAAGACAATCTTTCAGAGCTAAGAATATCAAGATAGATTTTGAACTCCAGTATGTGTTAATTCTCCTTGTACTTAACCTGATAATAGAGTTGATAAAATTCTCCTGATGAATCTTCAAAGGCTGTGAGTAAGTTATATGCCGTAACTTCTTGGCCATCAAAAACATTGCAGAGATTATCCGAACATGCAACAGTACCGAATTCATCAACAATTTCTAGTTTATTAAACATAAACATTGCTTTCTCGCCAACTTTTGGAAGAGGAAGTGTCTCTTGGAAATCAAGAGTTAATCCAGATTGGATATAGCCAATCTTCCCGGCTTTTTCATGAAACGCCTTCTCTGTCATACCAAAAGTATTTGGCGGCAAATTTTGGTTATTATCCTGGAGCCTTTTGAAGAGGTTTGATTTATGTAAATTCAAATAATATTGATCACTATTACCTGCTTTTTGGGCCGACGTTGCTCTTAAGTGATAAATGTTTTGTAGTTGGGGAGCAAGCTGTTCTGCTATATCTAAATCATTAATATAGCTATCCGTGTATCCTTCCATTCTTGATGCAGCGTCAGCTCGTACTATGTGGTACAAGGGGTGGTTTGGCTCAAGTTCGATTGCTTGTGAAATGAGATTGTATGCGTCAGGTGTATTATTATTATCGAGTTCGTTTACCGCACTATAAAATAATTTGCGTGATTCAGTGAGCATTGATTCAAACAATGATGAACCTACCGCTGCATCAATCGTAGAGCAGATTTCTTCTGTTGTGCAATTGAAGTTTATCCAAGCCATGAGGCCATTGATCTCAGCAAGAGAGAGTTGATTCGTTAATAATACATTCTTTGTCTGAGGGTTAAAGATTGTGAAATGAAGAGTATCAAACAGGATTCCTCCGATGTTGGCCTTTGATCTTTCAAATTTTAACTTATCACCTTCCTGCGCTGCCATATTTTGGTATGTATCAGACAATAAACGAATAAAAAACTGAACAACCTGCTCAAATTCAGGAAACCGTTTTTTATCCCATTCCTGATATTTATAGTTAAGGGTGTTTCCCGGGCTGAAAATAAGTGCTAGTTCACCTGAAGGTTTAGCAGATTGCCTAACCGTCTCCCCGGTTGATGATTCAATAAGTTCCTTACTCTCCTGATACAGTTTCTCGGAAACTTCACCATCTTGCACCTGCCACCCTTCAGGAATTATAAACCTCCAACCTGAGGGTTGGTGGTAATATATACTCCCATTAATTGATTCGGCAGAGGTCTCATTACTGACCTTGTCAACATCCTCTTCACTCTCTGTGGAATCATCAGGAATAAAGATTACTAAGCCAATAAAGAGAATAAACAAAATGGCAACACCATAGAGAATAAATTTTAGTAACTTTTTGAACACGAGGTTGCTCCTTTATGTGTAAAATATAAAAAAAAAGTTCAGCTTCTTATAGTTTCCGGAACAACCTAACAATTTCGATTCCAAATCACTCAATTGTTATCAAGAAGCACTTTCAAGAACATGAAAATCGAAGATTAAATAGTTTTTATAGTGCCAGTTACTCTAGGATATAATCCTATTTTTCAAAGAAGCAAAATGGAAATTATTTTTGAATATTCTCTAAAAAGAATATTTTAACAGAAGCTTTGATCTTTATTGTATTTCAAAAACTTGAATCTGAGTCTATTGTGTGAAAAAACAGCAAGACTCAATTTGCTCTCTTTGGAATAAATGGATTACAGGTTCTAATGGTAATAGCGAATGCATAGGAGAGGAGTGAGCTTGTTCCCGAATATACGTAACAACGACCTTAGCAGTAAATAAGACACTTCAGGGCGGAAACAGCCAGAAAAAGTGCTAGATTTTTTATAACAATCTACCTCTCATATTATTCAACCGAATATGTGCAACTACAGATAAATGAGTGATATATTTTCTGAACATAAAGAACCGGAGGAACACTTCCTGCCACTCAGCGCAAAGCGCTATGCTGAATTCTACTCTTTAGAGATGGATAGTTTCAGTGATGATATTGCATTCTACAAAGCTTATTGCAAAAAAGGCTCATCTGTCCTTGAACTTGGCTGCGGTACCGGCAGGATCAGTCGTGCCCTCACCTTATCAGGATACTCTGTCAGCGGTCTTGATCTCTCATTAAGTATGCTTCAACTCGCACAAAGTAATCCGGGGATGCCGTCTCCTTCTTATATATGTGCCGATATGACCCAGATGGCATTCACCACACGCTTTACCAATATCCTTATCCCTTACAACACACTCAATCTTCTGCGAGACACGCTCCTCATCACAGCATGTCTTCAACAGGTACATCGCTGTCTTGCTTCTTCCGGCAGCCTTCTTTTGCAGCTTCATATTCCCGACGACGAATTAATGGCAAGGAAAGGAGAGAATCGATTTCAATTCCAAATGTTTCCTCTTCATAACAACCATGGAAAACTTATAAAAGAAACACTACGTAGTTATAATAAGACAACCCAGGGGATTTGCCTGGAAGAGCGCTACCGGCTCAGACCTTCTGCTAATAATGGCCCAAGAGAAGACCTCAGCCATACCCTCCACCTTGCCGGGTTCTCAGCGGATCGGTGGCTTAAGATTCTCCGGAATTGCGGGTTCCAAACACTCTCTCTTTTTGGTAATTACGACTCACGTCCATTCAAAAAAGATACCGACTCCACGTTGCTGATAAAAGCATCTCCCTCCTGAAAAGAATAAAAAAGATAATAAAAGTCCTAATTATTGATCTATGTCAAGGTCACTTCGGATCTGAAGGGATATACTCTTTTCCACATGATGCAGAAAGCGACAACGACTAGTTGACATTCATTCCTTTCTGCCACATACTTACAAGAAGTTTTTATTCTTAATTAATATATCGGAGGATTTACCCATGTATTGTAATCAATGCGAACAAACCGCCAAAGGCGTAGCCTGCACCACCATCGGTGTTTGCGGAAAAGATGAAGCAGTTGCCGGACTTGAGGATCTCCTCACCCACGCTGTTCAGGGACTATGTATTGTTGCTGAAGCTGGTCGTAAAGTAAATGTAATAGATAACGCTATCGATATCTTTGTTTGTGAGTCTATCTTTGCATGTCTCACCAACGTTGATTTCGATCCTGCCCGTTTTGAAGACCTCATTCGTAAGACCGTAGTCCTTCGTGAAGAATTAAAGACAAAAGTTGAAGCTGCTGGTGGAACCATTGACTCCACTGTTGCTGCTCTTACCTTTGCTCCTGCTGACACTCTTACTGGCCTAGAAGAACAGGGTGCTGCTCTGAACTTTATCACCACACTTGATACCAACGAAGATCTGCAATCTCTTAAGCAGATCACCATGTACGGAATGCGCGGACTTGCAGCTTACGCTGAGCACGCAGCGATTCTTGGCCAGGAAGATAACGAAGTGTATGCATTCGTTCATCATGCAATGGCAGCCCTTACCACCGAAATGGAACTTGGCGATCTCGTAGCACTTGCGCTGAAAACCGGTGAAGTAAACATTAAAGCCATGGAACTTCTTGATGCTGGTAATACCGGAACCTACGGTCACCCAGTACCAACCGAAGTACCTCTTGGACACAGACCAAACAAATGTATCCTTGTTACCGGACATGATCTGAAAGACATAGCAATGCTCCTTGAGCAGACCCAGGGGAAAGGAATCGACATCTACACCCACGGTGAGATGCTTCCATGTCACGGATATCCAGAGCTGAAGAAATATGATCATTTTTACGGACATTTTGGTACTGCATGGCAGAACCAACAAAAAGAGATGCCTAACTTCCCAGGTGCTATTCTCTTTACTACCAACTGTATCCAGAAGCCAAAAGACACCTACAAAGACAATGTATTCACCACCGGTCTTGTTGGATGGCCAGATGTAAAGCATGTTGCAGGAAGCGGCGAGAAAGACTTCTCTGCAGTAATTGAGAAAGCTCTTGCACTGCCTGGTTTCACCGATGACGTAGACAACGATACCGTTATGGTTGGTTTTGCAAGAAACACTGTTCTTGGTGTTGCAGACAAAATTATCGAAGGTGTTAAGTCCAAAGCTATCCGTCACTTCTTCCTCGTTGGTGGCTGTGATGGTGCCAAACCTGGTCGTAACTACTTCACCGAAATGGCTGAAGAGATTCCTCAGGATTGTTTGATTCTGACTCTTGCCTGTGGCAAATTCCGTTTCTTTGACAAGAAGCTCGGTGATATTGGTGGAATTCCTCGTCTCCTTGATGTTGGACAGTGTAATGATGCCTACTCTGCAATCCAGATTGCAGTAGCCCTTGCCGGTGCCTTCGAGTGTGGCGTGAATGATCTGCCTCTCTCCTTTGTTCTTTCCTGGTACGAGCAGAAAGCAGTCGTTATTCTTCTCTCTCTGTTTAGCCTGGGTATTAAGGATATCCGTCTTGGACCCTCCCTTCCAGCATTCGTTACTCCAAACGTACTGAATGTCTTGGTTGAGAACTTCAACGTTATGCCAATTGGTGAAACTGCGGCAGACGATCTGAAAGTTATCCTTGGATAATATGTTTTAATGTACCACCTCTTCAGGAGATCTTTTGTTTGACCTCCTGATGAGTCGTTTTTTGTTTTCCTCCTCCTGGCAGGGTACGTTGAGAGCTCCTCGTACCCTGCCTTTTTTCTTTTTTTGCCTGCGATCACACCAGCCATGAACGACAAAAGTAACAACAAGACATTCAGCGTGGTTCCCGGCCTCAATATGGGCCTTTTTGCACCTGAAGATCTGGAGACCATCCTTAAGGTCATCAACAAATATAAAGTACCAGCAACAAAGATCACCTCGGCACAACGCTTAGCTCTGCTTGGAATGGAAAAGGATGAGATGGTGAAACTCCAGAAGGAGTTGAAAGAACATATCAGAAAAACTCCAAAGAATGGTGTCACCTATGTTCAATCCTGTCCCGGCCCCGAATGGTGCAAGTTTGGAATCCGTGACTCGCTATCCCTTGGAAAGAAACTTGAAGAACTGTCCATGGAAAAGCCGTTTAAAGCAAAGGTTAAAGTTGGAGTTTCCGGATGCCGAATGTGCTGTACCGAACCCTATGTTCGTGATTTGGGAATTTTTGCTTCAAAAAAGGGCTGGACCCTGGTCTTTGGAGGAAATGGAGGCAACAATGCTCGGATAGGAGACATTGTGGCGGAAGGATTAAACGACGATGAAGTCCTTGCTCTTGCAAAGAAATGCCTTACAATATATCAGGAAGAGGCTACCCCTCATTCCCGCAGCGCCCGCTTTATGGAACGATTCGGAATTGAAGCTTTCAAAGAAAGCGTTTTAGAATAAGAGGAGAAAACAGATGCAATGCCCCGGACAGGATAACAGATATTGGGATGGAGAAGCAGTTTTTGAAGCCCCCTGCCCCCACTGTGGCTATGAGCTTGAGTTCTTCAAGGATGACAGTCAACGCAGTTGTAAGCAATGCGGCAAACGTGTTTTAAATCCTCATATTGACTTTGGCTGTGCAGCATACTGTTCTCATGCTGAACAATGTTTAGGTTCCATGCCGGCAGAACTTCTTGCCAATCAAAAAAATCTCTTTAAAGACAAACTCTCCATTGCAGTACGTAAGCAACTGATTGGAAGTGAAGAACTCTATAAGAAAGCAAGTACTCGCACTGAGTTTGCCGAACAACTCTGTAAAAGTGAACAACGTGGAGATATGGCAGCAGTTCTGGCAGCCACTCTGTTGCTTGACATCGAGACCCCTTCAACTGTACTTGAAGAATTAAAGGCTGATTCTGCAATGATTGAGGCGGTTAGTAATCTGCATACCCAGCAGAGTTGTGGATCTGAAACAGAGCAAGCATCGGCTGATATTTTTCACGATGCATGTTTGCTGGCAGATATAAAAACCAATGCTGAGACAAATATATCCCCATCTTTTAAAACCAAGAGCGGACAAAAAACTTTCGCAGAGCTGTAATTTCCAGTGTTCCATCTTGCTATAACGCAGGAACACTCCCTGGATAGCTACCTGCTACTCTAAAGAACACTCTGTAATTCTGGAATCTCTTTTTTTCCCATCTGTTCACAAATATGGTCGGCAAAGCCTTTTCCGGCTTCTTTATGAATATTAAAGACCATATCAACCCCTGCTTCCTGTAAAATCTCGATCTGGTCATCAAACACCACAATTGCCGCGATTTTAACATCAATATTTTGGGAACGTATTCGTTCAACGGCATACATATTTGCCTCAAAATTTGGCATGGTAAGCATTACAAGTTTAATGCCAACCCCCCGGATCTGCACACGTTCCCAGAAATCGTAATCAACAGCATCTCCCTGAATAACATTCATACCGCAGGCAAGTTGTTCTTTTACCCGTTCAATATCATAGTCGATCCCTATAACTCTTTTTCCATAGCGGTGCTGCAGATTCTCATACGCTGCTGCACCAACCCGGCCCATACCAAAAACAACACCGTCCACATCACCAACAGTTACCACTTGATCATCGGGTAACCGTTCTGTGGTTTCAAAGCGTTTCATAAAGTTATGGAAACGGCCATACAGAGCATAGGAGGCATTGTTTAAAGGAGAGGCGAACATAAAACTAAGGGACAGGGATAGAGCAAAGATAATCAACCACTCACTGCTTAACCAGCCTTTGGAAGCACCAAGGGCACCGATTATCAGACCAAATTCAGAATAGGTGGCAAGACTGTGGGAGGATAAGACTGCAGTCCTTGCCCGCAATTTAAAACGAGTCAGAAAGAGATAGAAGAGTACAACCTTAAAGGGAATAGCCAGTAGCAAAAGAAATGATACTGCAAGGGTTGTAAGAGTCGGCAAGCCTGAAAGGCCAATGGTTAGAAAAAAACCTACCAGCAGAAAATCTTTAAAACTCAGGATAGCTTTAGCAAGCTCACTGGTCTTAGGATGCCCTGCCAGCAGCATTCCTACCAGTAATGCCCCAAGGTCAGGTTTAAGCCCAACAAGTTCAAAAAGATTCGCTCCAGCAATGGGAATAAGCAAACCGAGCAGAATCAACAACTCTCCATGGCCGCTACGAACCATTAAAGCAAGAATTGGTTTTCTTAACACAAGCAATCCCAAAAGACAGAAAGCCCATGGAGACGGAATTTTTCCACTGGAAAGAGTAAGAAATAGTACTGCAAAGAAATCCTGAAGAATTAGAATACCGATGGCAAGTCTGCCATGTTTGGAATTCATTTCACCCTTCTCTTCGAGCACTTTAACGGTAAAAACAGTACTTGAAAAACTGAGTGCAAATCCTATTAAGAGGGCGACCTGCCAATCAAGTCCTGCAAATAGGGAAAGGGCTGTATAGGAAAGCAGGTAGATGAATGTGCCAAAGAATGCAACCGTAAGCACCATATGCATGGAAGCGACGGCCCAAATTTCTGGTTTCAGTAAACTCTTTACTCTCACTTTTAAACCAATACTGAACAGTAAAAGAAGTACACCGGTATCCGCCAGTTCATTCAGAGCTGCTCCTCCAGTAACCCCAAACCAGTTCAGAACAAATCCTGCCGCAAGAAAACCTAGCAGCGGCGGCAGGCCAATCTGTTTGACCAGGAAACCGAGGGCAAAAGCCACAACAATCAAAAGAATATCCATTTAAACCCTCTTCATAAAAAAAAGTAGGCAGCATTCAATAAAAATAATAGTAAACAGCCATCATCTTGACCCAAGTCAAGGTATATATATGACAAAGTGCTATCATATGGGACATAAGAAAACAAATCAACCCTTCACTTTACAAGGATACCCACGATGAAAAATATACGAAAAATTATTGAAATAGATGAAGAACTTTGTGATGGTTGCGGACTCTGTGTTCCCGACTGCGCCGAAGGATCTCTGGTTATTGTTGACGGAAAAGCAAAAATGGTCTCCGACAACCTCTGTGATGGACTTGGTGCCTGCCTGGGCGCATGCCCCACGGGTGCTTTAAAAATCATTGAACGTGAAGCAGATGACTTTGATGAAGAGGCTGTTGAGGATTACCTCAAAAATCAAACGCCAGAACCTGCTGCACCAAAAGCATCTGGCTGTCCTTCTGCCAAACTGCAGACCTTTGCACCTCAGACTCCCTGTCAAACTGCAAACAAGCCAATTGCAATGTCTTCAGGCGGTGGGACTTCATCTCTTACCCACTGGCCGGTACAGATTCGTCTGGTACCACCAACTGCTCCATTTCTTCAGGGTGCAGACCTACTGGTAGCGGCTGATTGCTGCGCCGTTTCTGCACCAAATTTCCAGCTGGATTATCTCACCGGTAAGGTTGTAATGATGGGCTGTCCAAAATTTGATGATGCTGAAAGCTATGTTCAGAAGTTCAGTGAGATTATCGCTACCTGTAATTTAAACAGTCTCACCATTCTTATTATGGAAGTCCCCTGTTGTTCATCCATGAATGGCATTATCAGTCAGGCTATTGAACGTGCTGGAAAAAGTGTCCCCGTTGAACAAATCACCATTTCCACTCAAGGTGCTGTAATAGAACGTAAAAACTGGTAGCATTCTACATCATTTTGCAAAAGGGCTCACCACGCAGCTCTTTTGCAAAATGATGTAGTCATTCTGCCTTCATAACCGTAATAACTGTCCCATCCGCGGCCTGCTCTTTTGAGCGAATAACACCACCATTGATCTGTACCACCCGATCCATTTTTCCGGCCATATCATCTGCACAGACAAATTGAAACTCATGGCCTCGTGTCATTTTTCCAAGACGTGCCCGCACATCCTTAAACCCTCGTCAACAGTCACCACGATAATCTATTTCATATTTTTCCATTTGTTCTCTTCCTGTTATCCATTTTTCTGTTTCAAATACAAACGTCCCTTGTACTGGGAGGTGAGCAAACCAAACGGTTGCAGTAGTTGAAATAATGGTCTACCAAATAAAAACAACTCTTCCTCTAAAACAGCAGCCGACTGTACAACAACTCTATTGCGAAACTGAAGATCCCTGTTCACTGCCTCTTCAAGATTTTTCAAACAATTTTTTGAATCATTTTCAAGTGTATCGTGAAGTCCATTCAACGCAATCATTGGACAGCTAGACTCATAGTCCTGGATAAGTTTTGTTAACAACTCATCCCCGGCCACGATCTCTAAACGAGTGAGAAGGTTCTTTCCTACAAGTGCCAGACTGGCATCAGGATTCCAGCATTGCAAGACACCACATGCCATGGGCCGAGACTCGTAGATAGTACATCCTTGAGTTTCAGTATCATAATAACAGCAGGCCCACTCACCTCCACTCCCTTTCATCTTTATAATCTCACTCTCTGTTGCCTCAACTTTTCCTGCAACCGGGTTATAAGCAAACTCACCCTTTCGAATAGTGATAAGATTAGACCGCGGAATACTCCCCTTTGTAAGCAGGGCCATATCCTCACCATGAAATGCTGGCCCACCTTTAGTACAGCACACACCACACTGCTTACAGGTTGTCTGATTGCTCTCAGTCATTCTACTTATCCATTTCACCCTAGTAATCCTGATTTTTTTCAGGTCTGTCAATTTCCTATTACAGACAAATATACCCCATTTAAGGCTATCAAGCATTTGATTAAATATTCCCTTCAGATTCAACTGGAAATATGCTATTCTGTTACCAATTAAAGAGTACTCTAATCACCGTATAATCCTATGAATCCAACCACTGACCTTATAGCCTGTCATGGGTGTGATCTGCTTCTTACAAAAATTGAAGCAGTTGCCGGAAAGAAACATTTTTGCCCTCGATGCCATAGTGTCCTTATCCATAAAAAAGTAAACTCTATCAATAAGGTACTTGCTATCTCCATTAGTGGACTTATCGCCTATATACCGGCAATATTCCTGCCACTTCTTACCCTGCACACCATGGGTATGAGTCAGAGCGGATCAATTTTTGATGCGTTCTTAAGTTTTTATAATCAAAAATATTATATAGTGGCTACTCTCGTATTTATTACCTCTGTTTTTTTTCCACTGCTTAACCTTAGCCTGCTTTTTTCAGTTTCCCTGCAACTAAAATTTCGTCGCTACAGTCAGTCTCTCCCCTTTCTTTTTCGAGCAGCCCGTCATCTTGATGAATGGGGCATGCCCGATGTGTATCTTATAGCGCTCCTGGTGACTATTGTTAAAATCAGCGGTATCGCCACCATTGATTACAATATCGGTTTCTTCTGTTTTATCTTTCTGGTTCTCATGGCACGCGCATCGACATCCGCTCTTGATCCCGATGTTTTCTGGGAAAGAATTGAAGAAATAAGCCCGCCGCCTCCTGCTATCGGTGCACACGATGCCTTATAGCAAAACTAGCAGACAAACTGCCCGCTCAGCCGGTCTGATGTCCTGTCATGATTGTGGAAAGCTTCTTAGTCCACCAGAAAGAAAGACGAATCATTTTTCTGTCTGTCCCAGATGCAATGCCGAGCTCCATTTTAGAAAGCCAAACTCCATAGTGCGGGTCTGGGCTCTGATTATTTGCTCCATTATTCTCTTTGTCCCGGCAAACCTGTTGCCCATTATGCATGTTGATTTTTTGGGAACCACAAGTGACTCAACAATAATGGATGGAATCATCTACTTTTTCCATGAAAAAGAATATGGAATCGGCCTTATCATCTTTATTGCCTCCGTACTGGTTCCACTCTTTAAGATAATTGGGATGGTGATCATCTTACTCTCAATTACTTTTAAATGGAAAAGAGGCCTCCGCCATAAAACCAGCATGTTTCGGTTTATCGAATTTATTGGTCGCTGGTCCATGCTCGACATTTTTGTAATAGCACTTATGTCAACACTTGTCAGTTTTGGAGGACTCACCTCGACAATGGCAGCACCTGCAACGACATATTTTTGTGCCGTAGTGGTCTGTACCATGTCAGCAGCACTTACATTTGATACCCGCCTTCTTTGGGACGCCTGATAGTAGCTATGCCTTATAACCCCAACCAACGGATATTTTAAATTATTATGGAAACCCCAATCGTAAAATCAAAAAAAGGTATCTCACCCATCTGGATCCTGCCACTGGTTGCCATACTTCTCGGCTGTTATCTTATTTACCAAGATTATCAGGATGCAGGAATTATGATTACCGTGGCCATACAGGATGCAAATGGCCTTACCGAGGGGAAGACACAGGTCTTCTATAAGGGCCTTCCCGTTGGAAAAGTGAAAAATTTCACCGTAAGTTCTGACCTAAAATACATCGATGCCAATATTGAGATGCTAAAACAGACAAAAGACAAACTCACAAAAGACACTCTTTTCTGGGTTGTTCGTCCTGAAATCTCAATGAACCGTATCACCGGATTGGATACTCTGGTTAAGGGAAGCTACTTTGAAGTCCAACCCGGAACTTCAACCGTAAAGTCATTTTCATTTACGGCTCTTCCAGCTCCTCCTCCCATATCCACACGAGTCCCTGGTCTGCACCTGATCCTGCATACTCAATATGCAGTTTCTCTGGAAACAGGCTCTCCAGTCTATTTTAAAAAAGTTGAAGTAGGCGAGATTGTCTCCAATATCCTGTTGCAGGATGGTATAATTGAGACAAAAATCCTTATTTATCCTCAATATGAAACCCACGTGAGTACTCTTTCCAGATTTTATATTAACAATGGTATCCGGTTGACGGCCAATCTCTCAAAGATCTCAGTACAGGTGGATCCTCTTAAAACAGTTTTACGAGGTGGCCTCAGTTTTTTCACCCCCGATGGCGGGGAGAAAATCACCGATACTAAAAATCCTTTTCACCTCTACAAAAGCCTTGACCGTGCAAAGCGAAAAGATGACATCAAAATCAAACTCACCTTTTCCGTGGAACATGGCCTGGAACCGGATGCTGAAATCCGCTTTAATGGAATCAAAATTGGTCTCATTTCTCAAATTAAACTGAATTCCAATCTGACAACAGTTCATGCAACTGCCTATATCGACAAAGATATGAAAGCATTACTTCATAAGGACACCTATTTCTGGACGGTAAATGCACGCTTTAATGCAGGGGGAATATCAAATCTTGAGACCTTGGTAAAAGGTGCCTATGTAAATATTCTTCCCGGAACAGGCGAAAGTGCACGGGAATTTTATGTCCATGAAACTCGTCCTGTAAATATAAGCGACACAACGGGGTTAAATCTGGTTCTTGAAACAGATCGACTGGGATCGCTTGGATATAATAAACCTGTTTACTATCGTCAGGTTCAAGTTGGGCGTACAACTGGGTATGAGCTCTCCCCAACTGGCCAAAATGTTTTTATCTATGTCAATATCCAGGATCCTTTTGTAAACCTTGTGCGGGCAAACACAAAATTCTGGAACAGCACAGGGTTTCGAATTAAGGGAGGCTTGATGACAGAAATGCGAATCAGCACCGAATCTCTTGCTGCTATTATTGGCGGCGGCATCTCTTTTTCCACCCCAAATACAGAAGAAATGGGAAATCGTGTTGCCAATGGGAAGCACTTTATTCTCCACCGAGATCCCGATGACAAATGGCTCACCTGGAGCCCTCCCTTAAAACTTGGAAATCTCAATGCTGAGCAATCCCTTAAAAAGGAGAAGAAATGAACAGAACAACCAAGAGCTTTATAAAACTTTCCACCATCTTTATTAGTTTTTGCATCTTTTCTTACAGCATTTGTGCCGTGGCATCCTCTACAGACCAACGTTTTGTACAATTAAAGGATGGAACTATCCACGACCAGCAGACAGGCCTTATCTGGGCTGCAAAAGATAATGGTGGAAGCATTAACTGGTCAGGAGCCGTTACGTATTGCACAACCTATTCAGGTGGATCTCATGCCGATTGGCGAATGCCAACCTCCAGTGAACTGGCATCACTCTATGGCAATAGAACCAAGATTGACGGCCAGGATTATTCTCAATTAATCGATGTTATCACACCATTGATCACAATCAGTGGCCCCTTTGTCTGGACGGCACGAAGAACTTCGGACAACAAGGCCATGGCCTTTGGTTTTAACTATGGGGTTACCAAACGGTTGAAACGTGGAAGTGGTGAGACCAGACGCGCCTTACCAGTGCGTAGCGCAGCACAATAACAGAGATAACCTGCATCCAGGATCAAGATTATCTCTGTTTTGCACTCATACACATAAACGTTAAAATTCAATACGAAAGCTATAGACGCCTTCTTCAACACCACTCTGCACTTTATATCCGGAATGATTAAATATTGCCTGCATGCGCTTATTATCGCGTAAAACTTCTGCGGTAAATCCTGCAATGCCACTTGCCTTGGCAAGGGTAATCAGATGTTTAAACATAAAGGTTCCCAAGCCCTTGTTCTGCCACTCGTCGCGGATCACAAAAGCAACCTCAGCCCTATTCGTTCGTTCATCAAGATAATACCTGCCAACGGCAACAATATCATCACCATGGGCTTCCGGCAGTGTTCCTACGATGGCCACATCCTTACGATGATCCACATAGACAAAATTCTGTATTTCCCGATGACCAAAATGCTGATTATGACTCATAAACCTGTAATAGAGCGTCTCCTGAGAGAGATCATACAGCAGGTCACGCATTAACGGTTCATCGGTTGGATGGATTGGCCTGAAATAGAGTTCTGTTCCATCATTAATAAGATAGGTTGCCTTCATCATATCCTGAGGTGCAACTACAAACTTTCCTTCAACATCCACAAAATCCTGTCGAATATATCTGGCTTCAATGGCATCTTTAAGCAACTGCTCACGATGATCGGGATGGGCAATTGAAATAAGTGCAAGAGTACGCTCCTGTACAGGTTTACCATGCAGATAAGCGACTCCATACTCACTCACCACATAATGGACCGTGGCCCGGCTTACAACCACACCGGCACCTGGACTCAAATGGGCCCTGATACGGGATTTTCCGTCACGGGTGGTGGAGGGCATGGTGATAATGGCGCGCCCCCCTTCGGAACGTGAAGCTCCCCGATTAAAGTCGACCTGTCCACCAACTCCCGAATAGAAGAATCCATCTTCTGAATCTGAACAGACCTGACCGGTAAGATCAATCTGCAAGGCCATATTCACAGAAACCATTCGGTTCTGCTTGCCTATTATATTAGAATCATTCACATATTCCGTTGGACGGAATGAAAAGAGAGGATTATCATCTATAAAATCATAAAGTTCCTTGCTTCCCATGCAAAAACTTGCAACAACCTTGCCACGATCCGTAGACTTCCTGTTTCCAGTCACCGCCCCGCTTTTAATTAAATCAAGAAGATCATCGGTAATAAGTTCAGTATGAATACCAAGATCATGCTTTCCTTTTAAGGCTCGTATTACTGCCTGGGGAATACGCCCAACTCCTGGAATTCGTCCAAGCCCAAACTCAACCGTTGAGCCGCTTGGTACAAGACCTGTTACAAATTCCGCAATTTTTTCACTTATTTCATGGGGAGGCTTGGATTTGCGTTCAAGAAGAGGAACATCTGCAGGAACAAGAATATCCAGATCATACACATCGACAAGACTGTCGCCACGAGTCCACGGCATCTGCGGATTCACCTGAGCAATAACGAGTGAAGCATTTTCTGCAGCGCTTTTCACAATATCCACGGAAACGCCAAGGCTCATTTTTCCTCGGGAATCAGGAGGCGTCACCTGAATGAGTGCCACATCAAGAGGAAGCTGACCCGAATCAAAAAGACGTGGAATATCCGACATAAGGACCGGGGTATAATCGCCACGTCCCTCCTGGATAACTTCACGTACATTATGCCCTATAAAAAACGAGTTAATCTTAAAACAATTGGCAAATTTTTTCTCTGCATAGGGGGCATTGCCCTTGGTTAAGAGTTCTACAATTTCAACATCGGCAAGGTTTCCTGCAATTCGTGTCATTGCCTCGACAAGGACCGTAGGTTCGCCACAACCGGTTCCAAGGAAAACACGATGACCTGATTTTAACTGTGATAAAGCCCGTTTCGGGGTTTTTATCATATCCTTATAGGTTTCTTTCCAATTAGCATCATATTCCATTTTGATCTCCTACTTCTCTTCAGGCAATGGTGCCAGTGTCATTCGTGCGTCTGCCACCACCGGTTCGGAGCCAAAATCACCAACAATAAAAGGGTTAATATCAAGCTCTAAAATCTGTGGAAAATCCGTTGTCAACTGACTGATTCGTTGCAACCCTGAAGCAATGGCCGCAACATCAACACCATCCTGTCCTCGTCGTCCCTGGAGCATGGCATAAGATTTAGTGGATTTTAACATCTGTATCGCTTCCTGCTCGGTGATGGGAGCAAGGTGAAACGTTACATCCTTCATTACCTCCACAAAAATCCCTCCAAGACCAAACATCAGCATGGGACCAAACTGCGGGTCTCTGGTCATACCAATAATAACCTCAAGTCCCTTGCTTGCCATTTTTTCCACATAAACGCCCTCTATACGGGCATTGGGAACCTTCTTACGAATTTTCAAATTCATTAGGTCATAGGTATCTTCAGCGGACTCACTATTAGGGATATTTAAAAAAACTCCGCCAAGATCACTTTTATGCACAATATCAGGAGATACAATTTTCATTGCCACCGGATAACCAATTCGCCCTGCTATCTCAGTTGCTTCCTCTGCAGTTGAGGCGAGTGCCCCGGTCGGTACATGGAACCCATAGGCGCCCAAGACATCTTTGCCCTTCACTTCGCCAAGCTGCAGCATTCCGGTACGTTGCCGACGGGACAAAATGCGTTCCACTCTGCGCCTGTTTACCTTAAAGCGGGTAACCATCCGCGGTGGACGCTGCTTCCAGGCAGCATACTGACCCATTGCCTTAAGTGCTGCGACAGCTCTTTCAGGTGATTTATAGAGAGGTAAGCCACCATCGGCCAGTTCCTTACGAGAGACCATTGTTTCATAGCCACCCATGAAAGCAGCAACAATCGGCTTCACCCCATCGAGACAGGTCGTTATGGCTTTAGCTGTCTCAGATGGTCTCTCCATCGCCTGCGGAGTCAGAACAACAAGAATTGCATCAACACCAGGATCAGCCTGAGCTGATTTTATAGCTGATATATATATTTCTGGATCAGCGTCACCCAGGATATCAACAGGGTTGACAAAAGCTGTAGTTACCGGCTGCTGCGAAATCAAATCATTTTTCGAGTCACTCTGCTGCTCATATACCTTCATCCCGGCAAGTTCCACGGCATCTGCTGCCATAATTCCCGGTCCACCAGCATTTGTGATAATTTGGATGCTATCCCCTTTGGGTAAGGGCTGTAAAGAAAAAGCTGAAGCGAAATCAAAAAGTGATTCAAAAGTATCTGCCCTGATCACACCGGATCGTTTAAAGGCTGCACCATAGGCGGTATCGGCACTTGCCAGAATACCTGTGTGAGAGACAGTTGCCTTTAATCCTGCGTTGGTGGTACCGGATTTTAAAATAATTACTGGTTTATTAGAAGCAGCCTCCTCTGCGGCCTTAATAAAATTTTTCCCTGTAACGATATCTTCAAGGTAGCCAACAATCACCTTGGTGTTTTCATCATTTGCCAGATACGCCAAAGTGTCCACACCCGAAATATCGGCCTTATTGCCAATACTGATCATTTTTGCCAGGCCAATATGGCGATCATTGGCCATATCAAGCATTACACTGCAGAGTGCCCCGGATTGAGAAAACAGGGTGACGCCACCACTTGCCGGCATAGAACCGGCAAAAGAGACATTCAGGCTGTTTTTGGTATTGATATAACCGAGGCAATTTGGCCCAAGAAGACGTACATCACGACGATTACATTGATCAAGAAGTTCCTGCTCAAGCAGCGTGCCATCGGGGCCAGTCTCCTGGTACCCGGACGCCGTAACTATTAAGCTCTTTGCCTTCACCTTGGCGCACTCATCAACAACCCCTTTTACCTGGGATTGCGGCAGTGCAGTCACCACAAGATCTACTTCCTGACCATACTCGGTAAGCGAGGGGTAACAAGGGAGCCCAAGCAACTCATCAACTTCCGGATTAATCGGAATAACATCTCCTTTAAACCCGCCTGCTATAATATTAGCCAGTATGGTATGACCGATCTTCCCCTCCTTTCGAGAGGCACCTACCACCGCAATACTTCTGGGGTTAAACAGTGTTTCAATACTCATAAAAATACCTGGAACAAAAGCCCTGTGGCTCTATTGATATATAGTGTTAGATTCTGTATAAATCTGGTCGAGCAGGTATACTATCCCTTCTTTACCTCGAAATCGTTCTCTTCAAGAAGGTCAAGTACCGCTGCAATCTTAAAGGTGTTAATCCTAAGATAGATAGTGTCTCCAACCTCTTTATCAAAGATACGAAGAACTCTGCTGAAGGGAATTCTTTCCTTCTCAAGAAGAGTTACGATTCGAGTCATAATAGTCGGACTGCCATCATCGTGTATTCCAATAAGCACTGCACCCTTTTCTCCGACACCAAAAAGAGTCTTATAGGCTGCGTTCAGGTCTCGAATGGAAAAAATCCCAACAACCCGGCCATTATCAACGACGGGAAGAGCACCAGGCTGATCTCTGTCAAAGAGAAATAATGCATCATCAAGTGTGGAGTCAGTACCTAAGGTGACACACTCCGTGGACATTATTTCTGAAACCGCAGTTTCCTCAACACGTTCGTAAACAAGCCTTCTTTCGCTATCGCTGATAATAGAAGAGGGATAGGCGGAACGCAGATCACGATCGGTGAGAATTCCCACCAGTTTTTGATGTTCATCAACCACAGGAAGATGACGAAAGTGGTACTCATTCAATAAGGCTCTGGCTTCCGGAAGAAGCATTTTGGGAGATACGGTAATTGGATCGGGGGTCATATGCCGTAAAATATACATATCTACCTCGCTGAAAAGTTTTAAAATTAAATACAACCAGAAGTTACTCTTCCAGTATTCCTCTTACATATGCTTCCACGGACTCACCTAAAACACGGAGTTCGTAGCCACCTTCTAGAATAGAAAGTAATTTTCCATCGGTATATCGATTGGCCCAGGATTTAATCACCTTGCCAAGGGTATAATAAAGTTCGGTAGAGTATTGAAGTCCCGACATATCATCTTCAATATGAGCATCAAAACCCGCTGCAACAATAATTACTTCCGGTTGCCACTCTTCAAGTTTTTGGGCAATGTCATTCTCAAGAAGATTCATCACATCAGTATCATTCCCCCCAGGAGATAGCGGGAGGTTCATAATAGTACCCTTTCCCTCTCCCATCCCATGTTCATCCCCATAGCCAGTGCCAGGATAACTAAAACTCGGATGTTCATGAATACTAATATAGAAGGTATCTGCCTCTTCTTCAAAAGCAGACTGAATTCCATTCCCATGATGTGCATCAAAATCGAAAATAAGAATACGCTTCTTATTATACTTTCGTTGCCAGTGCCTGGCAGCAATCACACAGTTGTTAAAAAAACAGAATCCAAAAGGAATTGACTGTTCGGCATGATGCCCGGGAGGACGAACCACACAGAAAATATTTTTTTGCCCTCCCTCTTCGATAAGATCAATTCCAGAAATCCCAGCCCCTGCAGCAAGACATGCAATATCGAATGAATCGTAACAGACCTGATTATCGCTATGATCTATATAGGTCTGTCCGGCAAGAACCGACTCTTCAAAACGAAAAAGCCAGTTTTCATCATGGGCAAGCAGAAGACTTTTTCGGCATGCTATAGTAGGAGACAGGAAGGAAAGTGATGAAAAACACTCACTTGATTTAAGAGCCTGGCGTATGGCCTGGAGTCTGGCAGGAATTTCAGGATGATCGCCGCCGCCAGTGTCGTGCTGAAGGAAGCGCTGATCATTAATAATTATCAGAGGAGCAGATAAATTCATAGGTACCGAAACAAAACTCTTGTTGAACAGCTTTGGGGTTTCAGTGTATCTTATTACATAATATTCTTTTCTATTTAACAATATCCTTTGTATTGCAATAAAGCAACTCTCACCATCCATTCAAAATAAAAAAATGAACATTACTTTTTATCACTCAAACCTGTGACCTCGTTGCCATATGGCAAAAAAAGCTCTGGATGAGCTCTTAACTAATGTGGACGATATAGCGTTGGAAGAAGTTGACATACTCAGCAGTCCATTACGCACACTAAAAGATGGGGTGAAATTTATTCCGACGCTTAAATGTGGCGACGAACAACTCAGTGGAATTCTGTTGAATCGTAATAAAATTGAAGATTTTCTGATCAAGGTACGAAATCTGTGAAACAACTTATACTCAGTTCGGTGACACGTCTTGATATGGCAGTCTGGGTGCTGGTACTCGTATTTTTCTGCGGTAGCAGCCTGCTCTTCCAGGGGAATATCCAGCTCTCTTTTATGGGGGCATCCGGAATTATAATTGAAATGATGCTTATTGGTTTGTCAGTGGAGATTATTATTGAATCCATCAAGCATATTAAGGGGATCGGAACTGTTACCGGTTTTATAACCAATGGTCCCGAAGCACTCTGCCTTATTGTGGGACTTGTTGCAGGAGATGTTCTCTTTGCTGCCTCCACCCCTCTTGGCTCAAACTTTATGAATCCGGTACTGTTAATCGCTGCGACAATAATCTGTAAAATGACATTGCAGACGATGAAAACAAAACCTCTGTACTCCACAATTACCATTGTCAGCACAGCATCTCTTGCCATCAGCTTCTATTGCATCCCGCAATCTTTTTACAAATACTGGTTACTAGCAGCACTGCTAGTAACTGTGCCGCTTTTTTTTCTGCGCCCCTGTGAGGGGGAAGAGGAAAGTGATGCGATGTACCATAAGGATGCCAGGCGTTGGCTGATACCTGCCATACTGCTCTTACTTGGAGCTGGATATTTTCTGGATTCGGTTGTTTCGTTTGCCGCTGAAAACTCCAGGGCGCCCAAAGGGGTGATCGGTTTTTTAGTTCTGGCTTCCTTAACATCCTGGCCTGAATTTAAATCCTGCCTGGCATTATTGAATCGCAAAAAACCTCTTGCCGCTATTTTAAATATTACAATCTCAAATATCACCAATATCTGGCTAGCCGCAGCCGGCATAGGATTCTATTTAATAAATCAATAGTTCCCCGATAACCTCATTTCATCAGCAGTGTCCGGTCTAAGAATCGTGCATTCTAAAACCGGACAGTTCTGATTTCACACAAATCTGTTTAAAGCACTCAAAACCGCTTTTATGGATGCAACAATAATATCAGTATCCATCCCAACTCCCCACTTTTTGGTGTCATCGGGCATGGTCACCTGAATATAGGCAACTGCCATGGAGCTCGAGCTCTTGGTTAATGCGTGCTCATGATACCTACTTAAGGTGAACTTTTCAGTTATTCCTGATTTCAAGGCTGCACAAAAAGCATCGAGCGGCCCGTTACCTTCAGCTTTTATGGTCTTCAGCTCATCATTAACAACTATTACTGCTTCAACTTCAGCAAAAGAAGCCTTTTCATCATTATCAATATGGCGCTTTACCACATTAAAGCTGTTCAAGAATAATGGTGTCTCCCTTTGCAGATATTCCTTTTCAAATGCTTCCCATATTTCTGCAGCTTTAAGTTCCCTGCCAGCATTATCAGTTACTTTCTGGATAATGCTTCCAAACTCAGGGTGCATTGACTTTGGCATCTTCAGCCCATATTCACGATCCATTATATAGGCAACTCCACCTTTTCCAGATTGACTGTTAATACGAATGATAGACTCATAGGTTCTACCTACATCCTTGGGGTCAATTGGGAGGTAGGGAACCGCCCATATCCCATGCCCCTCACGTTCACAAAGATCCATCCCTTTGTTGATCGCATCCTGATGAGATCCTGAAAACGCGGTGTACACAAGTTCTCCGGCATAGGGATGTCTTATATGAACCGGGATATCAGTTACTTGTTCAGATACAGTAATCAGGCGAGTGATGTCATGAAGATCAAGTTTAGGATCCACCCCTTGAGTAAACATATTGAGTGCCAGAGTGACAATATCAACATTTCCCGTGCGTTCACCATTGCCAAAAAGAGTTCCCTCCACCCTGTCGCCACCAGCCATCAAAGCAAGCTCGGTTGCAGCCACTGCGCAGCCACGATCATTATGGGCGTGAAGGCTGATAATGGCAGTTTCACGGTTCTTCATATTCTTGCTAAACCACTCTATCTGATCCGCATAGATATTAGGTGTGGCCATTTCAACGGTGGAAGGCAGATTAATAATAACGGGTCTAGCCTTCGTTGGTTGCCACATATCCATCACCGCCTCACAGATAGAGAGAGCGAAGTCAAGCTCTGTTCCAGTGAAACTCTCTGGGGAATATTCGAAACGAAAATCGGTTTCAGGACACTTCGCAGCTTCATTTTTAATGACACGTGCCCCTTCAACACCAAGTGCTGTTATTTCCTCACGACTCATCTGAAACACTGCACGACGCTGCAGCGTAGATGTAGAATTATAGAGGTGCATAACAACATTTTTTGCCCCCTTAACAGCCGCAAAGCTCTTCTTAATAAATTGTTCCCGAGCGGGAGTCAGTACCTGAATAGTTACATCATCAGGAATCAAATCATCGTCAATAAGGGTGCGGGCAAAGGCAAATTCAACATCGGATGCCGAAGGGAAACCAACTTCGATTTCCTTGAATCCCACATCAACCAGTAAGGTAAAAAGCTCAAGCTTCTGCTCCAGATTCATGGGCTGAACAAGAGCCTGATTACCATCACGCAAATCAACACTGCACCAGCGTGGAGCTTCGGTGATAGTTTTTCCAGGCCAGGTTCGATCAGGAAGATCAACCACTGGATAGGGTTTATACTTTTTAACAGTTTCCGGTTTCATGCTTGCCCTCATTTTGTTGCCCAAATTTGACTGCTGCGTTTGTCCCATCCGGCCACAAATAAAAAAAGGCCGCAGTAAACGCTGCGGCCTTTTTGGATTATAAAGTAATTTAAACGTTTTACGCGTCAGAACTCTCTACACCCCACCACAGACGATTCCCTAAGCAGGGATAGTAGTAGGCTTGATAGAAGGTTTTGCAGATACATAAAAATCTCTTAGAAATTATTTGTTTTTGTTTTAATTATAAGTAATTTAAATAATCACCAAAGAGATGACTTGTCAAGCAGTGAATATCTTTGAGACATAAAATCCCCTCATTTATAGCGAATTTTCCATTGTGGGCCTTCTTGGATATTGACATCTATGTGATTGGCAGATATATTTCGTCTTCTTGTGGTAAATAAATGTTGTATCTATTCACCAACAACTTTTCTATAAAAACCTTAACATACATATAAAAGGAAGAGGGTTCATGGGAAAAATGACAGGCTCTGAAGCCATTATAGAGTGCCTCCTTGAAGAGGGGGTTAAAACAATCTTTGGATTTCCTGGAGGTGCAGTAATTGACCTCTATGATACCCTTATGGATTCAAAAGTGAACCACGTACTTGTTCGTCATGAACAGGGGGCGGTTCACGCAGCTGACGGCCTTGCCCGTGTTACCGGAGAGGTGGGTGTTGCACTTCTCACTTCCGGTCCCGGAGCAACCAATGGGGTCACAGCAATAGCTACCGCCTATATGGATTCCATTCCTATGGTAATCCTCACCGGTCAGGTGCCAACGCCACTTATTGGTAACGATGCTTTCCAAGAAGTTGATATCGTAGGTATTACTCGACCATGTACCAAGCATAATTATCTCGTCAGCAAAGCAGAGGATCTGGTTCCCACCTTGCGTGAGGCCTTTTATATTGCCCGCACTGGTCGTCCCGGTCCTGTTCTGATAGATCTGCCAAAAGATGTCGTTGCAACCATGGTTGAGTTTACGGAAAAAAAACCTATCCGTATGCAGAATTACCAACCTACCTACGAGCCTCATATGGGCCAGATTGAAAAAGCCTGCAAAGAAATCTTAAAGGCCAAGCAGCCAGTTCTCTACGTTGGTGGTGGAGTCATTCTCTCCAACAGTAATGAAGAACTCACCGAGCTTGCCAGGAAACTCAACATACCTGTTACCATGACCCTTATGGGACTTGGCGCTTTTCCAGGAAGGGATGATCTTTCCATGGGAATGCTTGGTATGCACGGAAGTTACACCTCAAATATGGCTGTTGCAAAAAGTGATGTACTGATTGCAGTTGGTGCCCGTTTTGATGACAGGGTTACCGGTCGAATTGATGCTTTTGCACCACATGCAAAAATTATCCATATCGATATTGACCCCACTTCCATCAGTAAAAATGTCACCGTTGACATTCCAATTGTTGCAGACTGTAAACATGCACTTACTGCCATGAACAGCTGGTTTGACAAATGTGATGCCAATATTGAAGAGGCAGCAGCTTCCCACAAACCGTGGATTGAAACAGTTGCAGCGTGGACCAAGAAACACCCCATGTGCTACATCGATGAAGGTGAAACAATCAAGCCACAGTTTGTTGTTGAAAAACTCGACGAACTGACTGGTGGTGATGCAATTATCACCACTGAGGTTGGCCAGAATCAGATGTGGGCAGCCCAGTTTTACAAATTTAATAAACCAAGACGCCTGGTTACTTCAGGTGGTCTGGGTACTATGGGTTACGGTCTTCCGGCTGCCATTGGTGCCAAAATGGCGTTTCCCGATGCAACCGTTATCGATGTTGCCGGTGATGGTTCTATTCAGATGAACATTCAGGAACTTGCCACTGCCAAACAGTACGATTGTCCAGTCATTGTCTGTATCCTGAATAATAATTACCTTGGTATGGTTCGCCAATGGCAGGAACTTTTCTACGATAAACGCTATGCCGCAACTGTTATGGAAGTCACTCCGGACTTTGTGGCTCTTGCAGAAGCGTACGGTGCCGTAGGTTACCGCTGCGACAAGACCAGTGAAGTAGAAGCAACCATTAAAAAGGCTCTGGAAGATGTAAAGAAAAGCACTGTTATTCTTGATTTCCGCATTGCCCGGGAAGAAGGTGTTTTCCCAATGGTACCTGCAGGAAAGGCTACTACTGAAATGCTTCTTGTCTGATACTTTTACGTTTGGCAAAGCTTAAAAGTAAAATGGTTAAAGGTGCCATATCAATGGCACCTTATGAACAACTAGATTTTTATATTCACAGGATAAACCGATGAAACATACACTTTCAGTTCTTCTTCAAAATAAACCAGGAGTACTTTCCCGGGTCACGGGCCTGTTCAGTGGCCGTGGCTTTAACATTGAAAGTCTCAGTGTTGCAGAAACCCTGGATTCTTCACTCTCCTGTCTTACGCTGGTGACCGAAGGCAACGATGCCATAGTAGAACAGATCACAAAACAACTTCATAAGCTTATTGATGTTATCAAAGTAACTGACATCAGCGAAAGTGAATACGTTGAAAGAGAGATGGCACTCATTAGAGTAAAAGCTGAGAATACAACTCGCGCAGAGGTCCTTCGGGTCATTGATATCTTTCGTGGCAAAGTTGTTGATGTCAGCCCAAAGGCCTACGCAGTCGAAGTAACAGGCTCATCTACAAAAATCCAGGCTATTATCGATATCCTTCGTCCAATTGGAATTAAGGAAATCGTTCGCACTGGAACCATAGCCATGGCACGAGCGCCAAAATAAGTATCCTCATTCAGGAGAATTTTAGAATTCTCCCAAAATTGGAATGTCAAGATACACAGGTAAAAGCAGATTTCGATATTTCGTTATCTGCTTTTGTTTTTATCAGTCCACTATTAATAAAAAGATACCAATATGACTCAACCAAGGATTCCGCTTGCTCGTGAAGGCTATCCATTTATAGCCTTTGCCGCATTTGTGACACTTATAACCGCCATCCTCGGATACGAGTTTTTAGCATGGCCATCGCTTGCAATCACCACCTTTGTTGTTGCCTTTTTTCGAGATCCGGAAAGAATGACAGATGCCTCTGCTGAGAAACTTATTTCACCTGCCGATGGTAAAATTATTGTGATTGAAGAACAGTCCGATGATATCTATTTGCAGGATAAGGTTATTAAGGTGTCCATCTTTATGAATGTATTCAATGTGCATGTAAACAGAATTCCAGTTGATGGCACCGTCGAAAACATTGTCTACCAACCAGGTCAATTTTATTCAGCCGACAGCGAGAAAGGAGCACTCCTCAATGAACGCTGCGGTGTTATTCTGACCGCGAAATCTGGCCACCGCATGGCTTTTGTTCAGGTTGCCGGGCTCGTTGCCAGGCGGATTGTTAACTGGCTTGAGCCAGCTGACACAGTTCAACGCGGTAAACGTTTTGGTCTTATTCGTTTCGGTTCACGCGTTGATCTCTACCTCCCTGCGACCAGTACTGTACATGTGAAGTTGGGACAAAAGGTGCGTTCCGGAGAAACCGCTATTGCATCCTTCTCTTAAAGTAAGATAGTCCATTATTCATGGAGTATTGCATATGACTGATAACCCTCAAGATATCAATAACCGCTTTTATCCTCTGCCGTGCATGTTTACACTGGCAAGTTTGTTTTGCGGCTTCTATTCTATTGTATCTGCCATCAACTTAAATTTTAAAACAGCAGCAATTGCTATACTGGTTGCAGCTATTTTTGATACACTCGATGGCAGAGTCGCCCGTCTGACTAACAGTACCAGCCAGTTTGGAGCAGAACTCGATTCATTATGCGACATGGTCTCTTTTGGAGTGTCACCCGCAGTTTTAGCATATCTCTGGGCTCTTCATCCATATGGTCGATACGGCTGGCTTGCTGCATTTTTGTATGTTGCCATGACCTCTCTTCGCCTTGCTCGATTTAATGCTAAGGATTCGCAATCAGAATCAAAAAACTTTGTTGGACTTCCCTGTCCTGCTGCTGCTGCCATGATATCTGCTGCAGTTTTATTCACCAATTTCCTTGGGGTAACAGGAGAGGTTAAGCATATCTCCCTGCTTCTACTTGTCTATCTTCTGTCATATCTTATGGTTTCTACCCACACCTATTACAGTTTCAAGGAATTACCTCCCTTTAAAATTAAACGTTTTCAGGTGCTCGTTGCCTTTTTACTTCTTTTTATTCTTGTTGCCGCAGAACCTCAAATTATGCTTTTTACGCTTTTCTTAGCATATCTTGGATCTGGTCCAGTGTATGACCTGGTAAAAAAAGTACGATCGGTTAAGAAGTCCACAGTTCCCTCCAAAAAAAAGAACCCCTGATTAGTCACTTAACAATCATAAAAGCAGCGCCTCGGGTAACAAATGCCTGTGGCGCTTTTTTTATTTTTAAACCAATGTATATTGCTGAAAATTGGAATATTTGTTACTCTTTTTAACTTTTGTTACAAAAATATTACACAGGCCCGTAGAAACCAAATTATCTCTTTACAACGGCCTTCGAAAATATTTTACATACAAACCAATAAAATCACTACAAACAGGGTTCTATTATGAATGAAAATTCACAAAAATATAATGTAGCTATTGCCGGAGCCACCGGAGCAGTCGGTGGGGCTATGCTCGATGTTCTTAAAAGACGGGACTTCCCTGTTAATGAACTTCGCCTTCTTGCTTCAGAACGTTCAGTTGGTAAGAAGATCAGCTTCAAGGGACAGGAACTTGAAGTACAACTTCTGAGCAAAGATGCCTTCGAAGGAATCGATATTGCACTTTTTTCTGCAGGGGCTGAACGCTCCCTTGACTTTGCACCCGCTGCTGCCGCTGCCGGCGCTGTTGTAATCGACAATTCCAGTGCCTATCGAATGGATCCTGAAATTCCTTTAGTGGTTCCTGAAGTCAACCCTCATGCAATTGCAGAATACAAAAGGCATGGTATCATTGCCAACCCCAACTGCTCCACTATTCAAATGCTGGTTGCCTTAAAACCCATTCTTGATAAAGTTGGCATCAAACGTCTTGTTATTTCTACCTACCAGGCAGTTTCCGGAACCGGAGCACCAGCTATTGAAGAACTTGATAAACAGGTGAAGGCCTACGCAGCGAACAAAGAGCTGAAATATTCAGTATATCCACACCAGATTGCCTTCAATTGTTTGCCCCATATCGATTCTTTTCTTGATAACGGCTATACCAAGGAAGAAATGAAAATGGTCAATGAAACCCGAAAGATTTTTGAAGACGACACCATCGGTATTACCGCAACTGCCGTCCGCGTTCCCGTATACTATGGTCACTCTGAATCAGTAAATATTGAAACCAAATCTAAAATCACTGTTGCAGAAATAAAAGAACTGCTCGCAACTGCACCAGGTGTTAAACTTGTTGATGATCCCGCTAATTTAAAATACCCGCTTGCCACCGATTGTGCCGGGTCTTTTGAAACGCTGGTTGGACGTATCCGTGAAGACGAATCCATTGAAAATGGCATTAACCTCTGGGTAGTTTCTGACAACATCTTAAAAGGTGCTGCTTTAAACGCCGTCCAGATTGCTGAAACCTTTATCGCTGAATACAAATAATTGCGAATTATTAGCGGATATTCCAGGGGACTAAAATTAATCACTCCTGGAAAATCAAACCAGATACGGCCCACTACTGACCGAGCCCGTGAAGCCCTTTTCAGTATTATTGGTAATAGTGTTCTTGGAGCCCGTGTTCTTGATCTTTACGCCGGCACTGGTGCGCTTGGGCTTGAAGCATTAAGTCGTGGAGCGAGACAGGTTGTATTTGTTGACAAGCAGCACAATGCGCTGCAACTCATAAAACAGAACTGCTCCCTCTGTCTCCAGGGCATGGATCCAGAGCAACAAAAAAATACTATAATTATTAAACATGACCTTAGCAGAGGGCTCAATTTCCAGGCCAATGAAACTCTAGTATCATCACCATTTGATATTATATTCCTTGATCCGCCCTACGAAAATGGTCTTGCTGAAAAAAGTCTGGCAGCAATTGATACGAGCGACCTTATCACTTCCAAAACAATTATCATAGCAGAAGAGTGCAGTGGAGAAACATTACCAGAATCCTTTTCCCGTTTAATCCTATCCGACAAAAGACGATACGGGGACACTGGGTTCTGGTTTTATAAAATAAAAATGCCACAAATGACAAAAGGCAGTAATTAAACGAATACAATGCCTCAAAACACAACAATACATACCCGAAAAAGTCTCGCCATATATCCTGGTACCTTTGACCCCATAACCATGGGTCATCTGGATATTATAGACAGAGCACTTAACCTTTTTGACAAAATTATCATTGCAATTGCAATCAATCCAGGAAAGACGCCTCTTTTTTCCTTTGAGGAACGCGTGGAAATGGTAAAACAGTGCTTTCCCGATGACTATTCCAGAATTGAGGTTGATACGGTTTCAGGACTTCTTGTACAATATGCTGCAGATAAAGGTGCAAATGCTATAATTCGTGGCTTACGTGCTGTTTCCGACTTTGATTATGAGTTCCAGTTGGCTCTTATGAACAAGAAACTGGAACGGGAAGTCGATACAATTTTCTTGATGCCAGGCTTCAGGTGGATCTATATTAGTTCTTCCATTATCAAAGATGCAGCAAGGCATGGTGGTGATGTTTGTGAACTTGTCCCCGAGCACGTCAACCAACGATTGCTTTCGGCATTTTCAAAGAAATAACTGCTTCTTTCTTACCCCTTAGAGTTAGCAATGGCTTGTCCTGAGACTAAAAAACATTCTTCAACTAAACGCAAATTCCTCCTATTTTGTGCTAGTATCGCTGCCCTCTATCCAATTGGTCGGTTTATAGGCTATTCTATTCCACGTAAGCCACGAATTATTGAAATCGGAAAACCAATACCAATTGGTGGGTTTCACCTTGGAACAGATTTTATTCTCTTCGATAATGGAGACATTACATGGGCTCTATCAAGAAAATGTACCCATCTTGGATGCACCATCAATTTTCACGAGAAAGAAAACATCCTGGAATGCCCCTGCCATCAAAGCCGTTTTTCCAAGGAAGGAATGGTCATTCATGGCCCAGCGAAAAAAGCCTTAACGCGCTATAAGGTAGAGAAACTCAAAAATAATGGCGGCTATATAGTCACTATTTGATCGAGCAAAGAGCTAACCGTGGAACAGATCAGGAAAATATTTGAAGATATCCGCTGGGGTGAATATTCACTGCTTGCACTCTATATTTCTGTTCTCTCAGGTGTTGTAGTTGGGCTGCAGTATGATCCATCTACTCCTCTTTACTCGGTATCAACCCTTGATATGCTTGTTCCTTTTGGCGCCTATTTTCGTTCACTCCATTTTTACTCAAGCCAGCTCTTCTTTTTGTTCTGTATATGCCATGTGATTGGAATTTTTTCTCTGGCCCAAAGCTATACATCCCGCCAATGGGCCCTGCTTACTGCCACCCTTCCCGTTGCCCTTCTTATTCTCTTTACCGGCTATGTTTTGCGTGGTGATGCCACCGGGTTTTCTGCAGGGATGATAGCCGAGGCCATACTCCTTGATATTCCCTATGTCGGTTCTACGATTAATGATCTTTTCTTTTCCATTTCAGATAATGGAATGAAAAGGATTTACCTCAACCATATCATTGGCTTTGGCATTCTCTGGGGATGGCTTGCATGGAGTCATATCAAAAAATACAGTGTCTCATTTAACCGTCATATCATTCTTTCAATATCCATTTTTGTTTTTTCTATTTTTATCAGTGCCCCGTTAGAACCTGACCACCTTGGAGTCACTCATATCAATGGCCCATGGTTCTTCCTTGGACTGCAGGAACTGCTTCGCTATCTCCCCCCAATTGTCGCAGGAGTTATCTTTCCTTCCTCTTTACTCCTTGCCATCGCCCTTCTCCGAAAGAAACACAACCAGTTTAATAACCTGCTTTTCTTTATACTTTTCTGGCTTTTCTTCTATGCAATCCTGACCATTATCGGATTGAATCGATAACTTTTTAAGCAAAAAAAAGACCCGTTCCAAATGGAACAGGTCTCGTGATTCGATATTTAATAGCTTTATTTACTTGTCAGTGATCTCTTTCCTAAGAGATGTAATTTCATCTAAGAAGAGCCTCCTGATTTCAGCTATCTCCTCCTGAACAAACGATTTCAACTGCTCGTCATTTCCCAGAGCTTTATCAGTTTGAAGCAGTTCTTCTGCAACACTCTCTGCTGCTACCCCTGACTCTTCAATAGCAACCATATCCGAGTCAACAACAGTATCTTTTTGTTTATCAGCACTATCATCCTGCCGCAGCAAAAGAACCTGGCTCGTACAGCCTAACAGCTGTTTCTGAACGTCTTCATCTCCTATTTGTGGAGAAACAGAAGAGTTCATACCAGAGAAGATTTCGTCTATCAATGTCAGGCTTCCCTGTGCTGATTGAGACGAAACGTTATGGAGATCTTGACAGACCGTTGAAAGGAGCTGTAAAAATATCTTCAAGGTATAAGTGGCGTTACTGTGACTTCTCAGCCTGTTTATTTCTGCTAGGACATGTTCTGTTGCAACTACAGTAACACTCTCCTTTTGAGAAGAAATAAGATCACCAAGATTAAAAAAATCACCTACCAAATAAACTGAATCATGGGCTTCAAGAAATGTAACATTACCATCGGATTCAAGATCTGATGAATCCATAAATTCTTCACCGGGAAGAGGATCAACCTCAACCTCATCATCAACAGCTTCAAAAATGACAAGACCGCTTACGAGTTCAGGGGCGATTACAATTGTATCTTCAGTTTTAGATCCATCTGCGGCTGTGAAATGCGCCTCCGCGGAATCATCTTCCCCTGGAACATTAAATTCAATTACATCATCAAGCGATGATTCCTGGGTTTCAATCGGAGCAAAATCATCTTCACTACTCAATTCACCAGGAACGGTAAATTGAATTTCATCACTTTCTTCATTTTCCTGCCCTGTTGAATCAGCAGCATCGTCACTTAAAAATGCAAGTGCGCCATCGTCAACTGGAGCCACCTGCTCTTCTATTTGTTCAAAGAAAGAAGCACCGGTACTATCAATACTTTTGTCAGTATCTTGGGAGTCTGGTTCATAGAGGTCATCACTAAGTGCAGGAGATAATTCCTCATCATTATCAGTAAATGCCAAGGCCTCCTCTACAGGACTATCCTCATTAAAAAACTTTTCGAAACTGTCTGCCGATTCAGGAGCCGGAATTTCTTCATCAAGGAAAGAGAGTTGATCTTTGGAGTTATCATCCTCTTCAGTTTCCTCAGAAACACCTGCATCCTCAACATCTTCAAGTGCAGGAGTAAGTATTTCTTCATCAGGAAAAGACAGGTTGTCCTCTGGTGCAACCTCTTCTAAAACTGTTTCCGGAATAGCCTCTGCTTCTTCAGTATCTTCACGTTCAGGTGCTGGAACTTCATCATCAAAAAAAGCAAGATTGTCTTCAATAGAACTTTCCAGAACTTCTTCAGAAACAGGCTGTTCATCAACTTCACTCAAAACTGTTTCCTTAGCATCCCAATCAGCACTTTCCTCTTCTTGAATAATTTGATCAGGTAATTCAAGTTCAGGTTGAACCAATTCCTCTTCATGTGCATCAGTCAATGCAGCTGTAAGCTCATCTGCAACAGACGACTCGTCTTCGCCAAAATCACTCAACGCTGCCGCAATCTCATCTGCAACCAGTGATTCATCTTCCTCAACATCACTCAACGCTGCTGCAATCTCA
>CAZUPS010000001.1:74096-203878 GCA_964621915.1 uncultured Desulfocapsa sp.
ATCTGCAACCAGTGATTCATCTTCCTCAACATCACTCAACGCTGCTGCAATCTCATCTGCAACCAGTGATTCATCTTCCTCAACATCACTCAACGCTGCTGCAATCTCACCTGAAGCAGAGGCAGAATCACTGTCAGTCACATCACTTAAAATGTCACCGATGTAATCCTCATCATCTGTATCAACATCTACATCGACTGATCCTGATTTAGTCTGTTGGTCATCGCTCCACTCATTGGATGAAGTTTCAACCTCATCATCAAAAAATGAATCTAACCTATCATCCAGGTCCTCTGAGGAAGTATCATCAACTTCAATGGCCGGGCTATCCTCATCAAAACCACCATCATCCAAACTTCCACTCAGTGCAGGAGCGACCTCACCATCTTTATAGGGAAGCGCCTCTTCGTCTGACTCATTATCTGCTTCTGTCTCAACATCGATACCCTGAGGAGAACTTTCAGGACCCACAACGGCTTCTGATATTTCAGCATCAGCAGTTTCAGCAAGATCACCGGCAAGTTTTTCCACACTAAAACTACTTTCTTCTTCTGCTTCCGCAAGAGCAGGAGCTACTCCTCCATCTTCTAAAGGTAAGGCATCTTCATCGGAATCATCATCCGCTTCAGTTTCTACATTTACTCCTGCCAGAGCCACACTCTCATCGGTACCTTCAGCTCCGAGAGAATCATCATCAATATGACCAAAGACAGATGCTAGACGGGTATTCACATCGGATGCAACCTGCGTCTCATCTTCACTATCATCAACTGGTAGAATCCCCTGAGATGAACTCTGTTTTTCAGCTGGTTCAACTTCAGTAACAGCTATTTTTTGAGCTGGAATAGAATCGTCTTGTTGATCATCACTTGAAGTATCATGAATCTTCGAAATTTCCGCTTTAAACGATTTGAATTTATCAACTTCAGCAAGAAGCAGACGTTTCTCATCACTTGCGGCAAGTTCTGAAGAGGATATAGTTTCAAGGACTGAATAAAAAGAGTGGAGAAGCGTAAATGCGGTATTACTGGATTTGCTCCGCATTTTATTAATATAGGAACTTAACGCTCCAATTCCCTGAAGAAGAATAAGCTTTGCCTTGCTATGGCTGAAAACACCTTCAAGACGCACTACTTCATCACTTAACTTCTGCAACTCAATATCGTTGATTTCCCAATCAATTCCAAGAACCTGCGCCTTTAATACTTTCAGTTGTTGTACATCATCACCCGAGGTATCGGGAACGGCAACAGGCTCACTAGTCTTTGCAGGAGTAGATGGACCTATCTGTGACTTTAGTTGATCAAACTTTTTAACATCTTCAATAAGCAGCTGCTTTTTTTCATTTTCACTCATCGAATCATCCGAAGATACAATCTTCTCCAGATTATGATAAAAAGTGATTAGCAGTTTAATGGAATTGGGATGAGCATTTGCTTTTTCTTTATAGATATATTTCCCAATCTTACTTAGACCCTGGATATATATAAGCTTTACCTTGTCATCTGACCAGATATCACCAAGATCAACAAGCTCATCTTCCAGCTGTTGTAGAATATCATCGTTGATTTCCCAATCGATGGAAAGAATGATTGTTTTTAACCGGGCAATGGGAGACTCTTCATCACCGGTAAATTCAAACAAGTCTATAGAGTCTGTAGAAAAAGAGCCATCGTTATCCAAACCAACGGTCAGATCATCATCAAATTGATTTCCGCTCTGTTGTGTCACCGTTCATTCCCTAAAGTAATTTTTTCTGTATAGAAACAACCGTTGATGAAATAATTTTTTTCAAGGTTGCTGCGACATTATATCCCGTAATAGCACTTGCTTCAAAATCAGGTACCTTCAAGCGACTATTCAGATCTTTCCGTAGTACTGCGGTGGGCAATATTGGTACCCCATGATCCTTCAGATCTACTTTATTATATTGAATAACCAGAGGAAGCTTAAAGATTGACTCTTTGTATGCCTGAAGATTTTCATGCAACTGATTCAGAGAACGTATATTTTTTTCTCTTTGTTTTTCCATGGCATCGGCCACGAAAACAACACCATCTACCCCTTTTAAAACGAGTTTCCGGGTTGCATTATACTTCACCTGCCCAGGAACTGTATATAATTGGATTTTTATATCATATCCCTTGATTTGTCCCATATCAAAGGGAAGAAAATCAAAAAACAATGTCCGGTCACCATGTGTTTTTAAGCTGACCATTTCAGACTGAATCTGATCACGGAATTTACGATTAACATACTCAAGATTGGTCGTCTTCCCACACCTACCCGGTCCATAATAAACAATTTTAACCTGAACTACTTTGTCTTTTAAGTTGATAAAACTCAACGACTTTCCCCCGATATCAAATATGTTTGGCTAATAAGAAACAATAATAAGAATCTCAATCAGTCTCTATTGGCTTCCCAAACCTTACGAATCTGTTCGATGGCCTCTACTACATTTAACCTTAGAAATCCGAGGGATATATCTTTTCCAAACATTGAAATTAACAGTAACTCATCATCTATTTTACTAAAGTGAATATTCGATTCCTTACCTTTATGGAATAAGAGGGAAAATTCGGCCTCTCCTACTAACTTGGCCATAGCATCAACGGTTGCAAAATTGCCAGCAGCGAGTGCAGCAAATGAATACACATCATATTTGCTTTCACCGTTATCTTTAGCTGTGATAATATTTCCTGCCATATCTATAATAATAACGCAGTCAACACCAAGTTTAATGAGCTTACCGGCCAAAATCGTATCGATCTGTTCCAGTTGCTCTTGACTAACGATTCCATAATTCATGCCAAGTACCTCTTTCCTTAATTACGAGTCGTTATAATCAACTCTTAAGCTTGTTAATCCAGCTTACAGCCAGTAACCAGCAACCATATCTGACTTAAAATAATAGAATACAAATATTTCAAAGATTTCTGTCGTCAAATAAAATACATAGTATATAAACCGTAACGCTAATTAGTATACGACAGATTCATATTGATATGAAGCTGTTTTTTTATTTTTCCTAAAAAATTCAGCCTGATATGGCGAAATGGCCCAGAACAGAAGCACGAAGACGCCTAACACACTGATTTGACGCCACTTACCAGAGGTACCGTTTTATTACATTATACCCACAATCCTGTGAGACTAAACGTATCAACATCAACCAGACCAAGATCTGTCATCTTAAGATGAGGAATTACCGGTAGAGCAAGAAAGCTCATAAGCATAAAAGGGTCCGCAACCTGTACTCCCTGATTCTCTGCCACCTTCAACAGATAAAAGAATTTATCAGCAAGCTCCTCTGCATCATTCGTTGCCATTAGACCTGCCACATCCAGAACAAGATTTGCGACAACCTCACCATCATTAACAATGGCTAGCCCTCCGCCCTGATCAACAATAGCCCGCACAACACATTCCATATCGCTATCATTGGTACCAATCACCGTGATATTGTGAGAATCATGTCCGACAGTTGAAGCAAGTGCACCAGACGTAAGTCCTATTCCCTGAACAAATCCAAGGCCAATATTTCCCGTTGCCCTATGGCGCTCTACAACTGCAAGTTTAAGAATATCCCGATCAGTGTCTGCAACAGCAAAACCATCTCGTACGAGCATAGGGAGTTCTAAAGATTCAGTTATAAGCTGGTTCTTCTGAACACCAATTACTCGTGCCACATCAGCAACGGCAGGAATTGCAAAGGACAGATTTTCAGTATCAACATGAACCGAATCAAAGACCGCCGGATACGCCCTGTTTAAATAAGCCAAAGAGTTTGATTCAAAAACTATTGTTTTTTCAACTGACTTACCGCCGGACAAAACTTTTTTTACCCGGATATCCTGCAAATCATCAAAAAGTACTAAATCTGCGCGATAACTAGGTGCTATTGCCCCACGTCCAGTCAACCCAAAGTAGTTTGCCACATTAATGGTAACCATCTGAATTGCAGTAACTGGCTCAAGGCCAAGAGCAATTGCCCTGCGCAAAATTCGATCAAGATGCCCATCTCTTAATAACTCATCGGGATGACAGTCATCGGTTACCAACATACAGCGATGACTATTTTTTTCTGTAACGGCCGGAAGAAGATCTTCTAAGTTTCTTGCAGTGGAGCCTTCTCTTATAAACACATACATACCAGACGCCAGCTTTTCCCTTGCCTCAGCAGCGGTTGCACATTCATGGTCAGAAATTATACCATTTCCGATATAGGCCTGAAGATCTTTTCCACTTAAGCCAGGAGCATGTCCATCAACTGGAACCTTCATTGCCTTCGCGACACAAAGCTTCTTGATAACCTCCTCATCCTGAAACAAAACCCCTGGAAAATTCATCATTTCAGCAACCCCAATTACCCGTGGTAGCTTTAACAGTTGCTCAAGTTCAACAGAGCTGAGAACGGCTCCGGAATTTTCAAGATGGGTTGCCGGTACACAGGATGGAGCCATTACATATATCGCACAGGGAAGACCCCGGCTTTCATCGAGTAAATAATTAAGCCCTTCAACGCCAGCTACATTTGCTATTTCATGAGGATCACAGACAACCGTCGTTGTGCCATGGGGTAATACAGTCTTCACAAATTGCCTGGGACTAAGCATGGAACTCTCTATATGAATATGCCCCTCCATAAATCCAGGGCTCACGTAGCTACCCTTACAATCTTCCTCTTCGACTCCAGAATAGTCGCCAATGCCAACTATCATATCACCACAGATGGCAATATCTGTTTTCACTATTTCACCACAAAAAACATCAATTATCCTGCAATTCTTCAAAACTTTATCGGCAGGTTCTATCCCTCTTGCCTGCTGGTTTCTCTTTTTAATCAGCGGATCAATCTTCATAAAAAAAACCTCTCATTTTTAAACAACTGGAAGGGACTTACAAATACATATATCAATTGCTAAAAGCTCAAACAACAGTATTGATATACTACACAGTTCAGAACAAAAAAGTAAATTCAAACATATTTCAATATTGCGGGACCGACACTAATCTGCTAAAAATTGATCTGGAAATTTTATGAAAAAAGAAAAGCCACCACTCCCGACAATCAATACGACCAGCTATCTGATCGACAGCCACTGTCATCTTGATATGGACTGTTACGAAGAAGACCTCGGTGCAGTACTCAGCAGAGCTCAAGCCAACGGAATCCACTCCATTATTACCATAGGAATTGATGAAAGGAGTTCCAACGCTGCCATCAACTTGGCAAAGCAGTACCCAATGCTGAAAGCTACCGTTGGAGTCCACCCTCATGATGTTGAGAAAACTGATGATGCCTGCTACGAACGTCTTAAACAGCTGGCCATTACAAATAAAGATTATGTTGTTGCCTATGGCGAAATCGGACTCGATTACGCCAAACTCTACTCGGAACCGGCTCTACAAAAGACTGCTTTTCACAAACAGTTACTCCTTGCAAAAGAACTTGACCTGCCAGTTATCATCCACGATCGTGAAGCCCATGACGACACGCTCGAAGCCTTACAGGCAGTTGGTCCTTTTCCAAATCGAGGTGTAATGCATTGTTTTTCAGGCGACATAAAACTTGCAAAAAAAGTACTCGACCTAGGATTCTTCGTCTCTATTCCTGGAGTTGTTACTTTCAAAAATGGCCTTGAAATGCAAGATGTTGCAGCAAATATTCCTTTGGACTCTTTAATACTCGAAACAGATGGACCATTCCTGGCCCCTGTACCATGGAGAGGGAAACGAAACGAACCATCATACGTATTATATACTGCAGAAAAGATCGCCCAGCTCAAAGAAATCAGCATTGAAGAGGTCGCTGACCAGACAAGTAAAAATGTTGAACAACTTTTTAATTACAAAGCAATAGATCAAACCCTATGAGCATCTTAGACAACATTCGGCATATACAGAAGGAAATCGCTAAAATTGCAAAGGATTGTAACCGGAATCCATCTTCAATCAGACTTATTGCTGTTTCAAAACGCCACTCCATTGACAGTATCAAAGAAGCTATAGAGGCTGGGCAATTACAGTTTGGCGAAAACTATATCCAGGAAGCCGCAGAGAAGATCCACAACCTAGATCCCACAGCCGTTTTTCATTTTATCGGGCACATCCAAAGCAATAAGGCAAAACTGGCCGCAGAACTTTTTTCCATGGTAGAAACAGTCGACAGGTTTAAACTGGCAAAAGCGCTCAACAATCGCCTGACAACACTTGATCGAAAACTGGATATTTTGATTCAGGTAAATATTGGGGAAGATCCTAAAAAATCTGGTGTTTCCCCTGGAAAAGCAGAAGAACTTCTCAAACAAATCAGTGAACTTTCACATATCAGACCAATGGGACTGATGACCATTCCCCCATTTTCACAAAATGTTGAGAAAACCAGAATTCATTTCAGGAACCTTTACAACCTGAGCCACGAACTTGCAGAGAAGAAACTCTTTACGAATAATGACCGAGTAGAGCTTTCCATGGGAATGTCACAGGATTATAAAGTTGCCATTGAAGAAGGATCGACAATTATCAGGGTAGGAACTGCAATTTTTGGCACCAGACCCAATATCATCTGACATTTTATGCCTTTCGGAAAATTACAAAAAAAAAGGCACCATTCCTCATAATTGAGGAATGATGCCTTATATAATTACTACGCTACAGCTATCAGACTTTGTTGGCAGATGCGCGTTTGGCAGCCTTCAAAGGATTGATTCGAACTTTTATTACCTTGATTTCTTGTTTGGCATGTGTCGCAAAATTACAAATACCAAGGCGCCATTTAGATTCAGGCTGAAGATAAGACTGGCAGTACTGAGCACCAGCTTCTTCTACAATTCGTTCACAGCCGTCACATTTTTCTACAACAGGTTGAAAACTTCTTTCACTATAACTCATAGCAGCTTGATTCGGCATGCTGTTCTCCTTAAGGTCAGTGGTGCTGATCTAATATAATTGAAAAAAAGTAGGAATTAAATTCCCAACATATTTTTGTTCGTCAAACAAGACACAATACCAAGACCACGAATATTAAACAAGGGGTAAATATCAAATTTCTTAGAATTTTCAATCGGTAATTGAACAAAATAATTTCAATTACCAATAGTCTAGCTTGTAATCTCTAACTTCTTGATATAGAATAAAATCATTGTACGATTTATTTTTTTCTTTGTATTTAATAGACTTACCTCAAACCTGATTTTCAAAAAAGTGCAGAGTTAGTGTCATAGAGCCATTTATGGACAGGCACTACTTAGTTTAATTTAAGAAAATTGCATCATGCAGGAGAACAAATAATGCCTATCTATACTTGGAAAGGTATCAACGCATACGGGGACAAACGTAAAGGTGAGGTTGAAGCTCCCGATCAGGCGACTGCCCTTGCCCATGTTAAACGCCTTCGCATCAAAGAACCTGTACTAAAGGAAAAGCCCAAGGATCTTTTAGCAAACATCTCTTTTTTTCAACCAAAAGTTACTGGAAAAGATATCGTTATTTTTACCAGACAGCTTTCGACCATGATTGATGCAGGCCTACCGTTAGTTCAAGGACTGGAAATATTATCAAAACAACAGGAAAACCCTACATTTAAAACGGTACTAACAGCCATTAAAGTGGATGTGGAAACAGGAACAACTTTTGCTGACGCCATGCGAAAGCACCCTAAGGTATTTGACAATCTTTTTTCAAATATGATTGAAGCTGGAGAGACTGGAGGTATTCTTGATACTATCCTGGCACGACTTGCTATTTTCATGGAAAAATCCATGGCATTAAAGGAAAAAATCAAAGGTGCCATGACCTATCCTGTTATTTGTCTGGCAATCGCCGCACTTATTCTGGTTGTAATTCTGGTTTTTGTTATCCCAGTTTTTGATGAAATGTTCGCAAGTTTTGGATCAGCCCTTCCTGTTCCAACTCAAATAGTAGTAACCATGTCAAATGTTTTCCAAAAAAACTTCGTCTGGATTGCGATGGGTATTTTTGCAATTTTTTATACCGTTAAAAAAATCTACGCGAGCAAAACTGGTAAATACAGAATGGATGCAATGTTCTTAAAAGCACCTGTTGCTGGCCCTCTGATTAGAAAAGTTGCCGTTTCTAAATTTACAAGGACCCTCAGCACCATGCTCCAAAGTGGTGTCCCAATCCTTGATGCCCTGCAAGTTGTTGCCAAAACATCTGGAAACAAGGTTATTGAAGCTGCTATTTTTCGTGTTGCTGAGAGTATAGCAGAAGGTCGTCCTATCGCAGAACCTCTCGAAGAAAGTGGTGTATTTCCTAATATGGTCGTCCAAATGATCAATGTCGGTGAATCCGTTGGTGCACTTGATACAATGCTTGGTAAAATAGCCGATTTTTACGATGGAGAAGTTGACCAGGCCGTAGAAAACCTCACTGCCATGATAGAACCTTTTATGATGGTCCTTCTCGGTGGAATGATTGGTGGTTTGGTAATTGCCATGTATCTTCCAATTTTCTCAATGGCTGATGCTGTTGGAGGATAAAAAAATGCCACTTACTATTGACATTATTCTTCTGACGCATATCATTAAGCATGGCAAGTAATTAAACATCGATTCATTTATAGGAGGATTCATTTATGACTCTCACAAAAGCTGATCTTGTTCAGCAGGTATACAAATCTCACGGCTCATTAACTAAGGCTCAGGCAACTGATTCTGTAGAAGCTTTTTTACGTATTTCCAAAACTTCGCTTATCAGCGGCACTGATCTTCTTCTCAGTGGTTTTGGGAAATTTAATGTAAAAGACAAAAAATCAAGAAGAGGGCGTAATCCGCAGACCGGTGATGAACTCACCCTGGATGCCAGACGGGTTGTAACGTTTAAACCATCTGGGATTCTTCGTGACAAAATCAACGAGGCCTAATTTTATTTAGCCTTCCTTGTGTTACGATTTTTCTCCTGTTTCTAAACCTGTGATTTTTTTCATCTCCATGATAATAATCACAGGTTTTTTTTATAGTAACTCTCTACTATCCCCATCCAATGCATTCATTACACTCATTTCAGACAATTGATTTTTCAAAAATCGGCGATTCGAACAAATGGAATCTTCATCCCTTTTTACTCCCAGAAAAGCTGCCTGGTCGGCTTATCGAATCGATACAAAAGGTAGGGTTGTTACAGCTACCAATCCTACAAGAAACTTCACCAGAAGATTACCAGTTAATTTGTGGCAGATCTCGACTTCAGGCCTTTAAACTGACTACTCCCGATACCAACGTCATATCGTGCTTGATTATTCCTAAAGAAGCTTCACCTGAAAAACTACTATCCTACACGCTTGAAGATCAGCTACTATCCGGTGAACTTACCGTGATGGAAAAGGCCTACTTCTTCAGCTATTGTCTAAAATATTTAGCGATTGAAACTACTGCAAAAAAATATCTTCCACTTCTAAATGAAAAAGTTCAGCCTCATAGTATCGCCAAACTTCTAAACCTTTTAAAACTTGAGGAGCCAATCCAGACAAGTGTTCATAGAGGTATAATAGGTGAAAAAATAGCATATGAGCTACTCACGCTTACAGAAGAAGACAGAGATACAGTCTATACGAAGATTATTGAATTAAAGCTCGGAGGGGGAAAGCAAAAAAGATTCCTCTCACTTTGCAAAGATCTTGCCTACCGAGAGAATATAACCATAACAGAACTACTTCATAAAAAAGAGCTCAGAGATATTCTGGTTCTTCCTCAAGGCAATGAACCACAAAAAGCTGCGGTGCTTTTAGCCACCATGCAAAAACTCCTTTTTCCACAAAGTGATTCTGCCGAAGAATTATTTAAAAGAAAAGTTACAGCAATGAAGCTACCACATAACTGTACAGTCGCTCATAGCCTCTCGTTTGAGACAGATGCCATAACTCTTACCGTACAATTTAAAAATCTTCTGGAAATGGAAAAACAGATCCCGCAGATACGAAGTATTACAGAAGAGTAACATCCCTGCAATCAATATTGCAGTATTCTTCTTTTTACAACGAGAAGAAATCGCCCTGAACCAACAGGTCTTCCCCATGTTTTTTATACAAAACATTTTTTAAAACTGGGGCACTCTTATTATCATTGACAGAAAAGCCATTTATTAATGGTGTTCCCGCTTCCCCGGCAAAGAGAGGAGCGACAAAAAGCATAACCCGATCGACCAGAGACTCTTTAAGAAATGCACCATGAATGGCGGCACCGCCTTCAACGAGCACTGAACAAACACCACATTTCCCAAGATGCTCAAGAACTTCCTGCAGATTCAATCCCCTTCCTTCTGTATTTCCTTGAACCACTTTAACCTCCACACCATCTATTCTCGCCAATAGATCAATTTGCCTCCTATCTGCAGAAGGTGAGCAAAAAATCAACGTTTTTGCGATGGAGTCCAAGTGGAGAACTTTGGATTGAAGTGGAATCTTCAGACGACTATCAAGAATAACACGTAAAGGATCTCTACCAATTGTACCACGTCGAGTAGTAAGGGAGGGATTGTCAGCCAAAAGAGTCCCGGAACCAATAAGAATAGAGTCGAAACTATCTCTTAGCCGATGGACCATCTGTCTGCTTTTGGGCCCTGTCATTTTTCCCGGTTTACCATCCTGATAGCTAAGTTTGCCATCAAGACTCATTCCGGCCTTCATTACAACGAATGGCCTACCGGTGGTAATATGCTTTATAAAGGGAAGATTAATCTCTTGGCATTCTTTTGCTAGCACACCACTCAGTACCTCTACCCCCTGATTCCTCAAAAAATCATTACCACTACCACTAACTAGCGGATTAGGGTCTTCCATTCCTACAACAACTCGAGTGATCCCAGCGGCTGCCACAGCATGACTACAGGGAGGAGTTCGACCGGTATGATTACACGGCTCAAGGGTTACATAGATAGTTGCTCCTCTGGCCATTTCTCCAGCTTTACGAAGAGCATGTACTTCAGCATGAGGTGTTCCAGCTTTTTTATGGTAACCTCGGCTGATTATAATATCATCACGGACAATGATTGCACCAACGCAGGGATTCGGAGCAGTTCTCCCCATTCCTTTCTTTGCTTCACGAAGTGCAAGACGCATAAAACGTATATCTCGTTTTGAAATATTTTCGTTACTATTCATCGTCAGTTATAATTTCTCCTCTTGAGTCGAGCAGGCCTTTTAATTCATCCATAAATTCATTCACATCCTTAAACTGGCGATAAACTGAGGCAAACCGGACATATGCGACTTCATCGAGCTCTGGAAGATCTTCCATTACCCATTCTCCAATAACCTCGGAGGGAACCTCCTTAGATGGAAAATCCTGCAGTTTACTTTCGATATTATCTACAAATTCATCAATATCATCACAACTTACGGGACGTTTCTCACACGCTTTTTCCAGCCCGACAACCATTTTCTGCCGATCCCATACCTCTCTACGACCATCTTTTTTAACCAGCATTGGAAGCATCACTTCCAAACGCTCATAGGTTGTAAAACGCTGCTCACAGGAGAGGCACGAACGTCGCCTTCTGGTAATAGTACTTTCTTTATTGAGTCGTGAATCTATCACCTTATTATCAAGGTGACCACAGTATGGACATTTCATAGAAACTCCGGCTTAAGAACTCTTAAAATATATTTGATAATGGGTACGTTTTGCACAGAGAACGCACTTCCTGACGAACTGCTCTCATTGTATCGTCACTTCGTTCGGTCAGTACTCGCTCAATCCACTCTGCAATCAGCCCCATTTCCTTAGTCTTAAGACCTCTTGTCGTAACGGCAGGGGTTCCTATACGGATACCGGAAGTAACAAATCGTGGCTGCTTATCAAAAGGAATAGCATTTTTATTTGTAGTAAGCCCGGCTTTCTCAAGTAATTCCTCTCCCTCTTTACCAGTAATGTTTTTACTGGTCAGATCAAGCAGGATAAGATGATTATCGGTTCCTCCAGAGACCAACCTGAACCCTTTATCGACAAGATTCTGACCGAGTGCCGTTGCATTATCCACAACCTGTTGCTGATACTCTTTAAAAGAGTCAGTCATCACTTCTTTGAAAGCTACGGCCTTAGCAGATATCACATGAACAAGCGGTCCGCCTTGGATTCCTGGAAAAATATTTGAGTTAAGGCTTTTACCCCATTTCTGTTTAGCAAGGATCAAGCCGCCTCTTGGGCCACGCATGGTTTTATGAGTGGTGGTAGTTACAAAGTCAGCATGGGGGACAGGAGAAGGATGAACACCTGCTGCAACAAGGCCTGCAATATGGGCCATGTCAACCATAAAAAGTGCGCCAATCTGGTCTGCAATTTTTCGAAAACCCTCAAAATCAATAAAGCGAGAGTAGGCGGATGCACCGGCAACAATCATTTTGGGGCGATTCTCAAATGCAATCCGTTCAACTTCTTCCATATTGATTTGTTCGGTGTTTTTTTCCACACCGTATGAGAGAAAATTAAAGAGCTGACCTGAAAAATTAACCCTACTCCCATGGGTCAAATGGCCACCATGAGCAAGATCCATTCCAAGCACTTTATCCCCAGGCTTCAGTGTCGCAAAATACACTGCCATATTCGCCTGGGACCCGGAATGCGGCTGAACATTAGCATATTCGGCACCAAATATTTCTTTTGCTCTGTCAATGGCAAGAGTTTCAACTGTATCGGCATGCTCACAGCCACCATAATACCGTTTCTGGGGATAGCCCTCTGCATACTTATTAGTAAATATAGACCCCTGTGCTTCGAGAACTGCAGCAGAAACAATGTTCTCAGAAGCAATCAGCTCAAGTTGACTATTCTGACGATCATATTCCTGATTGATACAGTTAAACACATCGGGATCACTATTTTCTAAAGCGGACATAAATTTCTCTCTTTTTCAAATTACATCGGTTCAAACCTTTGATGGTCAAACAGACGAAAAAACCGGCATAACCAAAATGGCAAGCCGGTTTTATCAAAATATCTTACTCTTTCTATTAACTAAATAACTCGATGCGACGTTGGTGTCTTCCACCTCCAAATGGAGTGGCAAGCCATGTTTTTACAATTTCAATCGCAACCCCTGGTCCCGTAACCCGCTCTCCCATACAAAGAACATTTGCGTCATTATGTTCACGGCTCATACAGGCGGTATACTGTTCACTACACAGTGCTGCTCTTATACCGTTATGTTTATTGGCAGCCATGGACATACCAATTCCGGTTCCACAGATCAGTATCCCCATCTCTGCTTCAGTACTTTGAATTTTATAACATACTAAATCTGCAAATCCTGGATAGTCTACAGAGTTTTCATCGTGACATCCAACATCCAGAACGTCATGTCCAAGTTCCTCAAGAAGAGGCAAAATAACTTCTTTTAAAGAAAAGCCACCATGATCTGAACCAATTGCTACTTTCACTGTTTCCCCTTCAACTGTTAATCAAGAATCAAAGCGTTTCATAACCACAACGCCATTGGTCCCACCAAATCCAAAAGAATTGGAAATAGCAGCCTTAATTTCCATTTTCCTGGCTGTATGGGGTACATAATCAAGATCACACTCAAGGCTGGGAGTTACAAGATTAATGGTGGGTGGTGCGATTTGATCTTTAATACTCATCGCTAGAAATGCTGCTTCTAATCCACCGGCAGCACCAAGTGCGTGCCCGGTCATGGACTTCGTAGAGCTAATGGCAAGGTTCTTTGCATGATCACCAAAGACAGTTTTAATAGCTGCTGTTTCACAACGATCATTAAGAGGAGTTGAGGTACCATGAGCATTGATATAATCAATATCAGATGGCTGTAACCCGGCATCCTGAAGTGCCATTTCCATACAGCGAACAGCACCATTGCCATCTTCTGGTGGAGCGGCAATATGATGGGCATCACTTGATGCCCCGGAACCAATAACCTCGGCATAAATTTCAGCACCTCGTTCCAGCGCATGCTCAAGTTCTTCCAAAACAAGCATTCCTGCACCTTCAGCTATTATAAAACCATCTCTATCGGTTTCAAATGGCCTTGAGGCTTTTGTCGGATCATCGTTTCTGGTCGAAAGGGCCTTCATAGAAGCAAACCCACCTACACCTAAAGGACACACAACTGACTCCGTACCGCCGCTTATCACAACATCACAGCTGCCATACACTATGGATTTAAATGCTTCCCCAACGGCATGAGTTCCTGCAGCGCAGGCGGTGGATAGAGAGAGATTAGGCCCCTTAGCACCAATCTGCATGGAAATATGCCCAGATGGCATATTAGGAATCGCCATTGGAATAAAAAATGGAGAAATTCGTTTTGGACCACGATCCAGATATATATTGTGGTTTTTCTCAATGGTCGGTAACCCGCCCATACCACAACCGGTGATAACTCCAACCCTGTTACAGTTATCGTCAGTAATAGCCAGACCGCTATCTTCAACAGCAGATCGAGCAGCCACAATTCCATATTGAACAAAAAGATCGAGATGCTTCGCACTCTTTTTGTCAAAATGATCTAAGGCTTCAAAATCTGTAACCTCAGCAGCAATTTGAGAGGCAAATCCAGATGCATCAAAATGAGTAATCGGACCGACACCACTTTCACCCCTAAGAATTGCATTCCAGGTTTTATCCTTTCCTGTTCCTAAAGGAGTCACTAGTCCAATCCCAGTAACAACCACCCTACGTTTAGCCATTGTATCCCTCTTGAGAGCCGGAGAAAAATACCCCGGAGGTAATTATTTCAAGTTGTTTACAAAATCGATAGCGTTCTGGACAGTGGCAATTTTCTCAGCTTCTTCATCTGGAATTTCCACATCAAATTCTTCTTCCATTGCCATAATAAGTTCAACAAGGTCAAGAGAGTCTGCACCAAGATCGTCAACAAATGAAGCACCGGAAACAACTTTAGCTTTATCAACACTCAACTGCTCAACGATAATATCTACCATCTGTTGTTCAATTGCCATTTTTCTAACTCCTGTATTTTTTATCTATTTTTTATGAATCCCGAATTTTTCGAGAATTCAGTAACGAACACATGAACTATTAATAACAAACTCAAACGAAACTGTAAATCACATATACATTCCACCATTCACATGAATGGTATTTCCTGTGACATAGGCACCATCATCACTTACAAGATAGGCAACTGCCCCGGCAATATCTTCAGGGCTGCCCATACTGGCAAGCGGGATTTGAGCCTTGATCTTTTCCTGTATTTCTTCAGGAAGATCACGCGTCATATCAGTGGTAATATATCCTGGAGCCACAGCATTAACCGTAATATTTCTGGCTGCAAACTCACGGGCCATGGATTTTGTCAGGCCCTGCATTCCAGCTTTTGCCGATGCATAGTTCACCTGGCCGGCATTTCCTGCAAAACCGATAACAGAAGAAATATTGACGATACGTCCCCATCTCTTCTTCATCATGGATCGCGCAGCTGCCTTTGCACAGATAAAGGACCCTTTCAGATTTGTATCAATAACTGCATCCCAATCATCTTCTTTCATTCTGGCCATCAAGCCATCACGGGTAATCCCTGCATTATTGACTAGAATATCGATCGCCCCGGTATCCTTGATCAGCTGCTTGATAGTATCCTGAGCCTGAGTAGCATCACTCACATTAAAGGCGAGGATATCAGCGCTGCCACCAGCGTCGATAATTACTTTCTGAGTTTCACGGGCAGCATCGGGATTAGACACATAATTTATATAAACATGCGCCCCCATAGCAGCCAATCGAATACTGATCGCTCGACCTATGCCCCGGCTTCCACCGGTAATCAATGCGTTTTTTCCTTTCAGACTCATGATTTTCGCTGTGCCTCAATTTTACTGATCAGTTTTGGCAATACCTCAAACAGGTCACCAACAATACCAAAATCTGCCACATTAAAGATCGGAGCATTCTCGTCACGATTTATAGCAACAATTGTTTCTGAGGACTGCATTCCGGCAACATGCTGAATGGCACCTGAAATACCACAGGCAATATATAACTTTGGAGCAACTGTCTTTCCAGTCTGGCCTACCTGATGGGGATAACCGATCCAGCCAGCATCTACAACTGCACGACTAGCGGATACAGAGGCATTAAGACTGCTGGCAAGCTCTCGAATAAGGGAAAATCCTTTTTCACTGTCAAGACCACGTCCACCGCCAACAAGGATATCCGACTCCTGAATATTCACATCGTCATGCTCGGAGACGACAGATTCCAGAACCCGAACTTTCGATTTGAGCATGGCAGGATCTAATGTCACATCAACAATCTCACCTGTACGATTGGCATCGAATTCAAGTGCCTTCATTACATTTGGTCGTACAGTTGACATCTGAGGTCGGGAACTTGGACACTCGATGGTGGCCATAATATTCCCACCAAAAGCTGGTCGTGTCTGGAGCAGAGCACCATCTCCCTGACGAATATCAAGCTGGGTGCAGTCTGCAGTAAGTCCTGCACCTAGGACATTGGCAACACCTGGGAAAAAGGAACGACCAATAGCCGTTGCCCCGGCAAGAACAACCTCAGGCTGTTCCTGTCGAATTAAATCTGTGAGCACTGCGCCATAGGTTTCATCTGTAAAAAAATAAAGCGCTGCATCATCTGCGCGATATACAATATCAGCGCCATGTCCGATTAAACTATCAGCAGTATTTCCTGTTTCAGCACCAATCAAGACGGCTACGAGTTTTACACCTCGAGCATCTGCCAGATGGCGTCCGATACCAAGCAGTTCCAAAGCAACGGATGCAAGCTTACCAGCTCTGAATTCACAGTACACCCAAATGCCGCTCCAGCTATCAAGATCAACCTGAACACTTTTTTCGGCACCTTCAATTGTTAATACCTCAAACTCACAACTCTCTACACATGATCCGCAAAGTGTACACGTTTCGGCAACAACCGCTAGACCATCGACAACTTCAATAGCACCAAAGGCACAATTATCTTCACAGACACCGCAACCGGTACACTGATCTTTATCAACAATTAACATGGCTCTCTTTCTCCAGTCTCTTTATAAATAGATAGCCAGTTTTTCAACCAGTTGCTCAACTTGATCATCTATTGATCCAGACAGAAGAGCTCTTTCTCCACGCGGAGGCGGCGGAAACACATCAACAACTTGAGTTGGTGATCCGGCAAGTCCTATTTTAGCCGGATCAGCACCAACATCTGCAGCAGACAATACCTGAATCACTACCTTCTTAGCTTTCATTTTTCCTTTTAATGAAGGAACTCGTGGAGTATTTATATCTTTTACCACAGTCAGCAGAACAGGATAGGGAGCAGCAAGAACATCGTAGCCATCATCCATCATCCGTTCCATCGTAAGTTCACTATCCGTTGCTTCACGGATCTTCTGAATACAGGTAACAAATGGAATATCGAGTTGCATGGCAAGCCCCGGTCCAACCTGCGCGGTATCACCGTCTATTGCCTGTTTACCACAGAGAATCAGATCAAATTCACCAATTTTCTGGACAGCTTTTGCAAGAGTATACGAGGTAGCCCAGGTATCAGCCCCTGCAAATGCACGATCGGAAACAAGTACAGCCTGATCAGCCCCGCAGGATATCGCCTGTTTAAGAACTTCCTCAGCCTGGGGTGGCCCCATACTGAGAACAGTGACTACTCCTCCAAGCTCTTCTTTTAGGCGTACCGCTTCCTCAACGGCATGCTGATCATAGGGATTCATTATAGACTGCACCCCTTCTCTAGCCAACGTATTGGTCACTGGATCCAGACGAACATCCTTGGCATCGGGTACCTGTTTAATACAGACAACTATATTCATATTAATTCGCTCTGATCACTATTTGCGGGAGTATTCTTTATTTAATTCCTGGCCGATAACATTACGCTGCACCTGATTGGTTCCTTCATAAATCTGAAGAATTTTAGCATCACGCATCATTTTTTCAACTGGATATTCACGCATATAACCATAGCCACCCATGACCTGAACAGCATCGGTACTCACTTTCATAGCCATATCAGTTGCCATAACCTTACACATGGAAGAAACTTTGGTCATATCTTTAGGATGGGCATCTATATGTTTTGCGGCGGAATAGACAAGAGATCTTGACGCCTCGAGTTGAATTGCCATATCAGCAAGTATATGCTGAACAGCCTGAAATCCAATGATTGGCTTATTAAACTGAACTCTCTGCTTAGCGTATGTTGTGGCTTCGTCAATACAGGCTTGGCCAATCCCAAGACCAAGTGCTGCAATACCAGGACGGGATGAATCAAGAGTTTTCATAACGGTAATAAAACCTGTTCCCTTACGTCCAACAAGCCTGTCCTTAGGAATTCTGCAATCTTTGAATATCAATTCAGTAGTAGAGGATGCACGAATCCCCATTTTCTTTTCTTTAGGGCCACAGCTGAAACCAGGATCACCTTCTTCCACAACAAAAATTGAGGCTCCACGTGGTCCTTTTGTTCTGTCTGTAATGGCGATCACTGTGTATATCTGCGCTTCTCCACCATTGGTTATCCACTGCTTAGTGCCATTTATAACCCATTCATCACCGTCAAGGACGGCTGTAGTCTGGATGCCCGATGCGTCCGATCCGGCATTGGCTTCGGTAAGACCAAAAGCAGCGAATTTTTTTCCTGCAGCAACTGAAGGAAGATATTTCTGTTTCATCTCTTCAGAGCCAGCAATCATAATCGGATAAATTCCAAGCGCAGAGGCTGCAAATGCTGTCGCAACACCTATACACCCACGACCAAGTTGTTCAAGAGCAAGGACGATGTCAAGGCAGCCTCCACCAAAGCCACCATATTCTTCAGGAATAGGTACGCCAAACAAATCAGCTTGACCCATGTTTTCTAAAATTGTACGCGGAAACTCGTCTTTTTCGTCAAGCTCTGCCCGGTTAGGAATAATCTGTTCGTCGGTGATCTGCTTGGCGATCTCCACAATCATACTCTGTTCTTCTGTAAGAAAATAATCCATCGTCTCTCCTGTTTACCACCTTATCAAAGATGCTCCCCATGTAAAGCCACCGCCAAAGGAACAAACCAAAAGCAAATCACCACGTTTTAGACGTCCTTCTCGATTTGCCTCGTCGAGCGCAATAGGAATGGAAGCCGCTGATGTATTACCATATTTCTGGACGTTTATGAACACTTTTTCATTTTTTACACCAAGGCGGGAAACGAGTTTTTTTAGTATTCTGATATTGGCCTGATGAGGAATCATCAGATCAATATCTTCAAGAGTGATCTGTTCACGTTCCAGTAGTTCCTGAACTGCACCTTCCATGGCCTTAACTGCATACTTAAATACTTCCTTCCCTTCCATGAGAATATGAGTCCCTGGATTATCGGGTTGAATAAGTTCTGGATTGCAAGATGGCGCTGTATGCATATAAAGAAGATTCCAGAGAGTACCATCTGAAAAAAGATTTGAAGCAACAACTCCTCTCTCTTCATCCTGATATCCAAGTACAACTGCACCGGCACCGTCACCAAATAAAATACAGGTATTTCTATCGTCCCAGTTCGTCCGACTGGAGAGAGTTTCAGCGCCTATTACCAGGACTTTTTTCTCTTTTTCAACGCGAATGTATTTTTCACCACTATCGAGTGCAAAGAGAAATCCGGAACAGGCGGCATTCAAATCATAGGCAAAAGCTTTTTTAGCTCCAAGTTCTTTCTGAACAAAACAGGCACAGGAGGGCATAAGCATGTGAGAACTCATGGTAGCTACAATGATAAGATCTATATCATCTGCAGTAACCCCTGCCATCGCCATCGCCTTCTTTGCAGCACCTGTGGCAAGCTGAAATGTTTCCTCACCCTTACCGCTGATACAACGGGTTGAAATACCAGTGCGACTCACAATCCATTCATCGCTGGTCTCTACCAGTTTCTCTAAATCATGATTGGAAAGAACCCTCTTCGGAAGAGATGAACCGGTTCCCAGAACGACCGCACCCATTATTTCTTCTCCATTAACGACTCAATATTCTCAGAAAGGCTGACAACAATTCTATCATTCACTTTAATTTCAACAATTTTTTCAGCTTCAAGGATTGCATTTTTTATTGCAACTGCGTTGGATTTACCATGACAGATAATTCCAGTTCCGTTTATTCCAAGCAGTGGCGCCCCACCATATTCTGCATAATCCACGCGTTTCTTAAACTTCCGAAATACGGGTCTTGCCAGAAAATAACCGATTTTCGCCTTCAATGATCCCATAATTCCATCACGAATCATTTCAGTAGCCGCCTCTATCAACCCTTCACTTACTTTCAGACAGATATTCCCGACAAAGCCGTCACAAACGATAACATCAACATTCCCCTGAAAAATATCTCTTCCTTCGACGTTACCTATAAAATTCAGTGAACTGTTTGTTAACAGAGCATGGGTTTCCCTAACCAATTGGTTCCCCTTACCTGTCTCTTCCCCAATACTCAGGATCCCGACCCGGGGAGACTCAATATCAAAAACACGAGAAAAAGCAGAAGCCATAATTGCAAACTGAAAAAGATGCTGGGGCCGGCAATCGACATTAGCTCCCACATCCATAACCACTACAGGTTTTTTTAAAGAGGGAAAAGCGTTGGCAATACCAGGACGGGACACATGCTTTATGCGTCCAAGTTTTCGAACAGCTGCAGCCATGGTAGCCCCGGAATTTCCGGCACTAACGGCAGCCACAGCTTCACCTTTTTTGACGAGATCAAAGGCAAGCATGACGGAGGAATTTTTCTTCTTGCGGATGGCTTCAACGGGAGACTCTCCCATTTCAACCACTTCTAAAGTATGAACAATTTCTAATCTGGCGAGAAGGTCCTCAGCTGGAGCCAGCTGGTCGAGACAGGCCTGAATTGCAGCCATATCCCCCACCAGAATAAGCTCCAGATCGGTTTCCTCTAAAGCCTGTATTGCCCCGGCGATCTGCTCATCAGGTCCATGGTCACCTCCCATGGCATCCAAGGCAATACGCATATATAAGTCCTATTCTATTTCTGCGTCCAGACTATAAACAGAACGTCCCTTATACTTACCACAGCTTGGGCAAATACGATGGGGCATCTTAGGTTCTCCACATTCTGAACACTTATTGATTCCAGGAGCGCTTAACGCATCATGTGATCTTCTTTTTCTGGTACGTGAGCGGGAATGTCTTCTTTTTGGCAGAGCCATAATATATATCCTCCAATAAATACAACATCACATCCGTGACATGGGGTTGTTTAGTTTTTTTGCAATTTCTTTAATATAGCAAATGGAGAGTTTTCATTAACCTCTCCACATTTACACTGGTTTTCATTTAAATTAGTACCACAACGATCACATAAGCCCATACACGACTCACTACATACGCTCGAAACGGGCAGAGCTAGTAATAGCTGTTCTCTCAAGATATCAGTACTCTCAATAACAGAATCTGAAAGATACAGCACATCGTAATCGTCGTCACTGCAGTGATGCTCCGAGTTCATTTGCGGTTGTTCTTCAACTCGTAGTTGATAGAAATAACTCTGATCAACATTAAGTACAACCGGAATGCCACAACGATCACACGCTGTAGTTACTACCGCTGTCATGCTTCCGTCAAGAGTATAAACGTTTTCTTCCTTCCGGGTAATGCGAAATGTTCCGTCAATTTCAGCATTCAGCACAAAAGCAGTATCAGAAATCTGAATTAACTCTGTAGTAACGATACTGTTTTTCTTTGCATCACTATCGGCAAGTAGGATTTGCATAGTTCCTCCAAAACTTACAAGATCAGGTAAGCAAACAAAACTGACGAAAATACCCAATTTTTGTCAGTTTGGCCAGAAAAAAATTTCATCTATTGAAATGATAGTAAAATAAAAGGAATTAACACAAATTAATTATTAGAAATTAGAGAATACGAGCTAGACGCTCAGAAGTCTTTTCCAGACGTAGACTGGCGATGGTAAACAGATACTCAACTATTTGATGTGTAGTTACTGGAAACTTTTTTTTAAACTTCTCAAAATTTTCTTTTGTAAGCCCAAAAAGCTTACTGTCCCTGATCGCTGTTACTCGAGTATTGCGTACATGTTGTTGCAGGATTGCCCCTTCCCCAACAATGGTACCCGGATCCAGCAATGCGACAACCTGCATTTTATCTAAAAACCCTGTTTTCTTATAAATGGCAAGGTGGCCATCTTTCAAGAAATATAACGTATCTGCTGGATCATTATAATCAAACAGTATCCCGCCAGCTTCAATTTTCTTCTCACTAAATAATGAGGATAAATCACCGGATGAACATTCGTCTGAAAAATCGAAATGGGTCAGAAAATCATCCATTACTGACTACTCTCAGTTTCAAAAGTAGCATTCTTTTCCTCAAGTACTTTCACAAGCCCTGCAAATTTATCTTTCCTAAGAATTGATTTAAACTGTTCCCTGTAATTTCTAAGAAAACTTACGCCCTCAATATTAAGGTCATATACCTGCCAATTACCACCGTTATTCAGCATAACATAACTTACCGTGAATGGTGCAGTATCAGTACTCTCAACTACGGTTGCGACAGCTGCTTTCTTCCCTTTTATCCGCTCATCTTTATAAATAATTTTCTGACCGGAATAGCCCTCAAGTTTTCCAATATAAGCGTTTTCCAGAAGTTTAGTGAAAAGTGATTCAAAATGATGTCGTTGATCCTGGTTTAATTTCCTCCAGGTTTTACCAAGTGCTCGTTTTGACATTTCAGTAAAATCAAAGCCGCGGGCTGCAATTGTCATAACCTTTTGACGCCTTGCTTCCTTGTGATCAGAACCAGCAAGAGCAGGGTCACGAATAGCATCTATCATCCCCTCTAAAGTTGGCTTCAAAACCTCTGAAGGCCCAGACGATGCAGCAAGCGTCCCACCATAAAAAAGAAAAAAAACAGTCAGTAACAACAACCCTTTTTTTAACGTATTCATATCTATTCACCCTGAAACAAAATCATAATTCATTGTCACTTCTTAGCTGCATGGTATTATCATTAATTCTTTTTCTACGATATTCAAGATAGACCTGACGCATGGAAACGTAAGGATCCAAGGAATATTTTTTTAAATCTTCATACACGTCTGGATTCAAAGAAAGCAAATTCACCCTGCTCACCACATAATAGCTGGCACTCACGGAAAATTCTTTAACATAGTAGACCATAGGATGGGTGTAAACATCTGCAGTAAACCCAACGAGATCCCGAACATTCGACGGGCCGACTACCGGAAGGCAGAGATACAGTCCCTCACCAATTCCCCAATAGCCAAGAGTTTGCCCGAAGTCCTCAGGTTTTGGTTCAAGGCCAAATTCAAGAAATGCAGGATCACCAAATCCATAAACACCCAGTGTTGAATTAATCAAAAACCGGGATAATTCAATTCCCGCATCTTTTAATTTCAACTGAAGGAGATTGTTTACCAGGCGAATGGGAACGGCAAGATTATTTACGAAATTCCCTATGGAAAAACGGACATCCCAGGGAAGAACAGCACTATAACCGGCATTAAGCGGATTCAGGACCCAATAGTATAGTTTATCATTAACTTCAAAAAACACCCTGTTCATAGGTTCCAAAGGATCATAATAAACTTCCTCAGAAACCGATTCATCATCAAAAAAGTCATCGTCCAGAAGTTCATCAAGTGCATCCACCGGCTCCATATCTTTTTCCACTTCCACATTCTGAACAGGAGCAGAGTTGCTCTTCTGGGCACAGCCTATAGGGCCGCACAACACAAACAAAAGAGCAAAAAGTATGAAAGAGTAGGTAAATCGTCGCATTTTTATAACACACTCAACAGAAATTCTATTTTACATCACCGAAGGCAAATTTACTGATAAGAGATTCGATATCAACCGAAGACTCCGTATCAGTAATAATCTCACCGTTTTTAAAAAACTCCTCATCTCCACCTGGACTCAATGCAATAAACTTATCCCCAATCAGGCCCTGTGATTTTACAGAAGCCATGGAATCAGTTGAAAGTTCTAGGTCTTTACTTAGTTGCAGAGCAACATTGGCAACCGCATCTTCATCAAGCCAGATCTTTGCGACCTGGCCAACCACCACACCCGAAACCTGAACTGAAGCACCTTTTTTCACACCTGCAATATTATCAAATTGAGCAACAACCGTATAATTCTTACTCTCACTGAATAAAGAAACTTCTCCTAACTGCAATGCTAGGTAGCCAAAGGCTGCAAAGCCTGCAATCATAAAAAGACCTACTATTAATTCCACGCCGTTTTTCATTATTCCACCAAATGACTTTGATAAATTTCACCCATTGTGGTTTTTACAAATTTCCTGATATGGGATTTATCAGACCACTGTATCGCTTCAGGTGATGGAAACACATCCATCATCCCATCATTCAGGACAATCACCTGATCAGCCAGATTAAAAACCTTTGGTATATCATGGCTGACAATAATAGAAGTATACCCAACTTGTTTTTGGGTTTGAGCAAATAACTGATATATTTCCTGAGTCATAACCGGATCAAGGCCCGTAGTAGGTTCATCAAAGAGCATGATCTCAGGTTTCAGTTGCAATGCCCTCGCGAGTCCTGCTCTTTTCTTCATGCCACCACTGAGCTGGGCTGGAAATTTATTTTCATGACCGAACAATTCCAACTGTTCAAGGCTTGCAAGAACCTGATCTTTAATATCTTTTTCAGTTTTCTTTGTTCTCTCCCGCAAAGGCAGTGCAACATTCTCAAAAACAGTCATTGAATCAAAAAGAGCAGCACCCTGAAAAAGGACACCGAATCTGGTTCGTAGCTCTTTAAGCTTATTCCCTCGTAACCCGGTGACATCATCCCCCCCCACCAATATCTTGCCACTATCTGCCTGCATAAGGCCAAGGATAAGTTTTAGAGTCACACTCTTCCCCTGGCCGCTGCCGCCTGCAATAACTGTTGTTTTACCAGCGGGGATGGAAAAGTTTACCTGGTCAAGAATCACCTGCCTGCTGCCGTCATCCCGAACAAAACCTTTCTCAACTTCCTTAAATTCTATTCCAATTCCATTCATATCAGAATAGCCGTTAGTAGGTAATCAAAAATAAGAACAGATATCGACGAAAGCACAACAGCCTGCGTTGTAACCTTAGAGACACTGCGAGCACCAAAGCCGGCCCCCCTGATCTGATGCACAAAAAATCCGCGTCCAGTACAGATCCAGACAATAAGTACCGCAAAAACAAATGACTTGACCGTACCAAGTATAATATCGTGATTAGTCACACTCGATTGCATGCCATCAAAATAACTCCCTGGATTAACACCCATTAAATGGACACCAGCCACATAACCACCAGCAATACCAACCACATCAAACAGGGCCGTCAACAGAGGAACAGAGATAAGGGCAGCAAGAAGTTTAGGAGAAATAAAATAACGAAAGGGATCAATTGCCATACAATCGAGCGCATCAACCTGTTCTGAAATGCGCATAATTCCTAGCTCTGCACACATGGCAGACCCGGCACGCCCTGCGACCATAAGGGCCGTAAGTACAGGGCCAAGCTCCATAATAAGAGTAAGAGAAACAGCTGAGCCAAGCATTCCCTCGGCGCCAAATTTATGCAGAGAATAATACCCCTGTAACCCTAATACCATCCCGGTGGAGGCAGCAGTAAAGAAGATAACAACAAGAGAGCCCACACCAATAAAATTCAACTGGCGCATAAATTCGGAAAAACGAAAAGGCCTCCTGAAGCAGCCCTGAATCATTTGCAGCAAATATAGCCCCATCCGGCCAAGATCTGTAACCGTAGAGAGACCGACACTTCCAAGCCGGATTATGGTATTTTGCTGCATGGGTTTTATTTTATATTAATTTTCAATTACTGGAATACGACCAACAGGTCATTTATCATAACAGTTTTTATGATAAAATTAGAAACGTAGAATGTCAATGCTTGAGAACAATTCCGATTAGAGTATCTGCCCTCTGAACCCGTAAAAATTTAGAGCCTCCGCCCCCTTGGGCGGAATTACAATAAAACAAAATAATTAATTTTTTCTTGGATCGAAGGTCTCTCGTAATGCTTCGCCTATAAAAATAAGAAGAATCAAGGTACCAACAAGAACAAAAAAGGTGGATAAAGAGAGCCACCAGGCATCAATATTGGCCTTACCCTGTGCCAAAAGCTCCCCTAGTGAAGGCGTCGATGGAGGAACACCAAGCCCCAGAAAATCAAGACTTGTAAGAGCAAGAATTGAAGCAGACATTCTGAACGGCAGAAATGTAATAACCGGAGTCATTCCATTTGGAAGGAGATGGCGATACATGATAGTCACATCGGAAACACCAAGAGCCCTTGCAGCCTTCACATATTCCATGTTTCTCCCTTTGAGGAACTCTGCACGAACATAATCCGAAAGCCCCATCCAGCTGAAGAGCGAAAGAAGAACAAGAAGCAGGGCTATACTTGGCTTAAAAATTGATGCAAAAATAATCAGAAGATACAGCTCGGGCATCGCTCCCCATATCTCAATAAACCTCTGAAAAAACAAATCTACCCTTCCTCCAAAAAATCCCTGAATAGCACCGGTAATAATGCCCACCACAGTTCCAACAGCGGTGAGCGCAAAACCGAACAAAATGCTCAGTCGAAAGCCATAAAGAAGGCGGGCGAAGACATCTCTGCCACGATCATCGGTGCCAAGAATATTTTCGCGTGTTGGCGAAGAAGGAACAGGTCCATCAATATTAAAATTAATTGACTGGTAGCTATGGTTATTTAAGGGAAAATACACACTATTTCCATCGCTTGTCAGTTTCTCCAGAATATATGGGTCGAGATAATCCGTTTCTGTCTCAAAATCTCCACCAAAGGTTGTCTCCGGATACTCCACCAGCAATGGAAAGTAGTTCCCTCCCTCATAATGCACAAAAAGAGGGATATCGTTGGAGATAGCTTCTGCAAACAGACTTGTCACAAAAAAGAATGAAAAAATAAGAAGACTGTAGAAACCTCTCCTGTTTCGGCAAAACCTTATCCACCTTCTTTTTGAAAGGCTAACGGACTCCTGAGTTTCCTGCTGTTCAATCGGCGCTGTCAAAACTAATCCTTGGGTCAACTACGACGTAACTTAAATCCGAAAGTAATCGGGAAAAGAGGCCGATAATAGTAAAAAAGTAGAGCGTTCCAAGTACAACCGGGTAATCGCGATTCAACACCGATTGATAGGCAAGAAGCCCCATGCCATCGAGTGAAAAGATTGTTTCTATAAGAAGACTTCCGGTGAAGAACGCAGCAATAAAATATCCCGGAAATCCTGTAATAATCGGTATAATACCATTTCTGAACACATGCTTGTACAGAACCTGCTGCTCACTTAAGCCCTTGGCACGAGCCGTTAATACATATTGCTTCCGAATCTCTTCAAGAAACGAATTTTTTGTAAGCATGGTCATGACAGCAAGACTGCCAACGGCTCCGGAAGTGATTGGAAGCACCATATGCCAGAGGTAATCAAGGATTTTTTTTATCATTGTCATTTCGGACCAGCCATCTGAGACAATTCCACGCAGCGGGAAAATATTCCAGAACGACCCACCACCAAAAAGAACGATCAACACGATAGCAAGAACAAAACCGGGTATCGCATACCCGATCAAAATGGCGGTGGAACTCAAGATGTCAAAACGTGACCCATCATGAACCGCCTTACTGATCCCAAGCGGTATGCAGACTCCATAAACGATAAGAAAACTCCATAAACCGAGCGACATGGACACTGGCATTTTGGAAATCACAAGATCGACAACGGACTGATGATAATAATAGGAGTCACCAAAATCAAAGACCAGATAGTTTTTCATCATTTTCAAAAACCTGGTCAGGGGTGGCTGGTCAAATCCATAAAGCTCTTTGAGCTGTGCCACCCGGGTCTCATCGAGCCCTGAATCCCCCCGATAAAAAGAAGTACTCCCTGCCACCTCTCCGCCCTTCCCAAGCCCTTCCATCTCAGCAAGTAGTTGCTCAACGGGCCCTCCGGGGACAAACTGCGTAACAACAAAAGTAAGCAGCATCACCCCGAACAAGGTCGGAATCATCAGAGCGATTCGTTTTAGTATATAAAAAATCAAAATAACCGTTTAATCCTTGTGTTTTCTTGGTCTATATGGCTAGTTGCTACTACATCTACTAGGTTGCAATAAACATCTTTCTTACATGACAAAATCAAATGATTACAACGACAGAAGACCTTAAAGCCCTTATGGAACGAGCGCATCGGACAGATGCAGTGGCACTCGACACGGAATTTGTATGGGAACGAACCTTTTATCCCAAACTAGGACTCATTCAACTGGCTCTTTCCAATGAAGAATGTTTCCTTATCGATCCCTGCGCCTTAGACGACCTTTCTCCACTAGGAGAATTACTCGCTGACAAGTCAGTTGTCAAAATATTTCATGATGCTCCTCAAGATCTTTCAATCCTGCGTGCTGCAACAGGAAGTGATCCCCAGAATATCTTCGACACCAGACTTGCTGCCGGCTTCAGTGGACTCACCTCCACTCTTTCCCTGGCTGCCCTGATTGAACTGCTGCTCGATATCAAACTTGAGAAAACCGAAACACGAACCAATTGGCTCAAACGCCCACTGGACCCTAGACAGACGGACTATGCCCTAGACGATGTCCGCTATCTCCGCGCCGTCCGTGTACTCCTTCTGACCAGGATTCTTCCAGAAACTCTGCAATGGCTGGAAGAAGAACTACAGCGCTTTGACACACCTTCCAACTACATTGGAATTACAGACAAAGAACGCTACACAAAAATCAAAGGTGCCGGCAGCCTTAACGCCAACGCCCTTGCAATACTGCAGGAACTCGCATCCTGGCGAGAAGAAGAGGCAAGAAAAAAGAATCGTCCACGTGGTCACATCATAAAAGATCAGGTCCTTCTTACCATAGCAAAAGAGACTCTAACCCATCACGAATCAATAGAAAAATGTGGCGAAATCTCCCCAAGAAGTGTCGCAGCTTACGGAGACACCCTTATTAATTTAGTCAGCAAAGGGCTAAAACGACCTTCGACTGAATGTCCGCCACTTTTACGACACACAAAATTAAAACCACAGGAAAAGAAAGAACTCACCGCTCTGCAGGATTACATTATTTTGAAAAGTGATGTAAATGGAATTGATCCGGCTCTTATTGGTAACAAAAATGAATTGATCCGATGTATCAAAGACTTATCGCCAACTTCTTCCAGACAAAAAAATGGCTGGAGAAAGCAATTTCTTGCTGAAATGAAGCAGGGGGAATAACATTTTCCCTCAATGAAGATTTACTTTGCAGGTGCTATTCGCGGAGGTCGTGATGATGCTGAAACTTACGCCAGCCTCATCCATTTTCTTCACTCCTACGGAACAGTACTTACAGAACACGTTGGCAATGAAACGCTCCTTCAGAAAGAAATTTCTCTCACGGAAAAAGATATTTACAGCCGTGATATGCAGTGGCTGCACCAAGCTGATCTGCTAATAGCTGAAGTATCGACTCCCTCCCTTGGGGTGGGCTACGAACTTGCTGCGGCAGAACAGTTAAAAATCCCTTGTTTATGTCTCTTTTGCAGACGACATGACACCCGCCTCTCTGCTATGATCGGAGGAAATCCATTTTTTCAGATACTAGAGTACAACAACCTGGAAGATGCATTTATCTCCCTCTCCACCTACCTGGATAATTCTAAAAATTCCACGGAATCACACTAATTATGAATGCTTATTTCCGTAAAATGGCCGGCGGCGGTAAATCTCCCAAACGCACCTCTCTGTCTAATATTTTCTGGTCCTTTATTGGTGCCTTTACCGGAATTGCAGGACTCCATTTCAGTCTCTTTGATAAACTACTTACTACAGCAGATATCAATATGATTATAGGAAGTTTTGGAGCATCAGCAGTACTCGTTTACGCGGCCATTGAAAGCCCTCTCGCCCAACCAAGAAACCTTATAGGAGGACACATACTGTCCGCCTTGGTGGGTGTATTTTGTTACCAATTACTTCCGACACAACTCTGGCTGGCAGCCGCATTAGCTGTGGCCTCTGCCATTGCAGTGATGCATTTAACAAAAACCCTGCACCCACCCGGTGGCGCCACAGCTCTTATTGCTGTTATTGGCAGCCCGCAACTACACGACATCGGATACCTTTATGCCCTGGTACCCGTTGGCCGTGGTGCTGTCATTCTTCTTATTGTTGCACTTATCGTAAACAATATTCCAAAGGGGCGTAAATATCCGGCTTTCTGGTGGTAAGCCATATCAGCTCAGGCCTCGTTCGTAGTTTAATGAGATTGTTCCTGGAACAACGACGTCGTCGGAAAAAGCAGTAAGAATCTCCTGCCCAAAACCAGTCGACATTCCTGTACCACGAAAATCAATAACAAAATTGCTACATCCCATCTTTTTGAGTTCTCGCACCCTTCCTAACAATGAAAAATTCTCCTGTGCCTTGGTGATTGTCAGCCCCTGATCCACCATCACCTGAAACTGGTCTCCCTTATCATTCTCCAAAGAAAATCTATCGCTAGCAACCGTAGGAGGGATACGTGAAGTGAACAATTCAAGAGGACTAAAAACAGTTACAAGCAGTTTATCTCTGTTCTCTCCTGCCAGCAATTGCTGATAGTTCTTTTTATCGTCTTCAATGGAAAGGCAACAATGTTGAACACCATAGTCCTGCAAAAAATTCACAGCCTGTGAGTTAAGCGAGTACATCCATGAACCACTTATAAGGCGACAATTCTCTACCGATTTGAGAATTTCAAAATGGGCTGGATTATTGAAGCGAAAGCCAAAAAATCCGGCATTTACCGCTTGCTCAACCAGGCTTTGAAGATTTGAAAAATTTTCATCAAAAATAACTGATGGCAAATCCCAAAACAATCGTTTGCGATTTATATCCTCTCCAAGCTGCAGAGAAATTGCCTCTTCAAGGAGTTTACTGGTCAGGGAAAAGATAAATATAAAATCACCATTATCCTTTATTGCGCCAAGATCACCCTGCTGATCTGTAACTATATAGAGCTGACTCTCGGATGAGACCACCTGATTAGTATTGTTGTTGCAGACTTCATCCTTAATTTTCTGCAATCGCAACTCGCTCGCTTTTTTCCGTGCCTTTACTGTTACATCCCGAAGGTCTGCATAAAAATCGCGCCGAATCGCCTTCATACGACTTGGCCTGATCACTACCGGTGGGAGATCATTGCTTGTAAGCTCCCCTAAAACAAGCTCGGGGTATCCGGTGTGTGAAAAGACTTTCTCCAGAGTTTCTTTTGTTAAGGGTGATGTTTTTGCTGGTATCATCTTAACATCATAGGTTTTTTCTAATTTGCTGACATCAACTCTGGATTGAATGACCAGCGTTGACTGCACGCCATCACAACTAATAGTAAGATCCACTTTATTTCCAGCAGAAGGTGCTGTTTTCAGCAGTCGTAAACATGCCTCTTCACTTTTCACACTGTTCTGACCACTTGCAAGCAGAAAGACATGATCTCCTGTTTGGACCTTTCTTTTTCCGGTATTAGCTGGCAAAGGAATGGAGATAAAATCACCCTTCGCAGCGACCTTGCAAAATCGCTTGCCTACATACAGTTTTCTTATGGTAAACCCTTGCCCTGCCCTGTCATCGCCTGGTTGAACTCTCAACCTGTCACCGACATGAATGCGACCATTCGTCTGGAATGTGATACTGCTGCCCTTAAATCGCTCAACTTTACCAACAAGCCGACCTATTCCACCTTTTCGCTCGGAAAGAACAATTCCAGCGCCATCGGAACCCAGGAGAAACCCCTGGCTGCTCTTCCTCCCCATTGCCGCTTCCAGTTGTTCTTTTGCTTTTTGAATCGCATTTTTGCCCTGTCCTGGCTGTGCATCAATCACCGTCCTGTAGGCAGAGACAACGGCGGCAACATACTCAGGACTCTTCATACGACCTTCAATTTTCAGACTCATCACACCAGCTTCCGCAAGTTTTGGAATCATTTCAATTGCAGAAAAATCGCTGGTAGAAAAATAAAATCCTGAATCGTTTGCATGATGATAACGTCTTCTGCATGGTTGAATACAACGTCCACGATTACCACTTCTGCCATCTATATAGGAGGAGAAAAGACAGTGCCCGGACATCGAATAACACAGTGCACCATGAATAAAATGTTCAATTTCAATGGTAGTCTGAGCTGAAATATACCCAATCTCGGCAAGGCTCATTTCACGGGCCAAGACCACCCGTTCAAATCCCATCGTCTCAAGCATTTTGACACCTGCGAGATTATGAATAACCATCTGAGTCGACGCATGAAGTGGAATTCCCGGAAAATATCTCCGTACCATTCGATACAATCCAAAATCCTGGACAATCAACCCATCAATGGCTTGTTGCTCTAGTTCAGACAGCATATCAATCAGTTCCGGCAACTCATCCTCCTTAACAAGAGTATTCATCGCCACATAAATCTTTTTATTCAGTTTATGGCTATACCCAACCAGGCGGATCAATTCATCCATCGTAAAATTTTTGGCTTTTGCTCTTGCTGAAAAAGCCTGTAAACCGCAAAAAACTGCATCAGCGCCGCATTCAATAGCAGCAAAAAAAGCTTGCAATGATCCCGCCGGTGCCAGAAGTTCTAGCTTTTTATTTTCCATTTTTTTCATTTTCATGTCCTCATACAAATCCTGTGCTTTCCATAAGTCAAGGGGACGTTCAGGGCTAAAAACCTTTCTATTCACCCTATCCACAACACATCTGTAGCCCAAAGCGTTAACATTCGATTAACACTATAGCGTTAACGTTAAGCATCGTCATGTTAACACCACTTATTTTCCAATAGGGAAAACAGCCTCTTAACATTAGGCATATTTCTTGCAATATCATTGAGCAAGTTTTGCAGGTGAGCCAACGGTCAAGTTACATTGCATCCCTAGTCTGGCTGGGCATTTATCCGTTAGAGGAGAGAATAACAAAAAACCGTTCTGCATGATATATTTTACTACTTTTTACACTTAAGGAAGGAGAAGAAAATGAAGAAAGTATCGATCATCTCAATGGCTGCTCTTGGAGCACTCATTGGAAGTACTCAAGGGTTTGCCAATGACCATGCTGAAATTGAAGGTCCATTTGCCACCCCTATGGAAGTAACAGAAACGTGTCTTGAATGCCATGAGGATGCCGCAAAAGAAGTTATGGCAACCACACACTGGACCTGGGAAAAAATGCAGCATGTTCCTGGAAAAGGGGATGTAATGCGTGGTAAAAAAAATGCCATCAACAACTTTTGCGTATCCGTTGGCTCCAACGAACCTCGCTGCACCAGTTGTCACGTTGGCTATGGCTGGGCAGATGACAGCTTTGACTTCACCGATGAGTCTCGAGTTGATTGTCTGGTCTGCCACGATACCACTGGTACCTACAAGAAGCCTGGAGCTGGTGCAGGAATGCCAGCTGGTTTTACGGGAACAGCAAGTATGGACAAAAAGCCGGTTGATCTTGTAAAGGTTGCCCAGAGTGCAGGTATGCCGACCAGAGACAATTGCATTAACTGCCATGCCTATGGTGGTGGTGGAAATAATGTGAAACCTGGCGACATGAGTAGTTCAATGCGTAACCCGACAAAAGAGTTGGATGTGCATATGGACTCCAAAGGCCTGAATTTCACTTGCCAGCAGTGTCATAAAACAGATGCCCATGATATCCCGGGACAGTCACTTCTCGTTTCACCAAGCCCAAGCAAAACAATTGATTGTGCCGATTGTCATAGTGAGAACCCACATCGTTACTTCCCAACAGCATCAAAGTACAATGATCATGCCAAAAAGATTGCCTGTCAGACCTGTCATATCGCCCATTACGCCAAAGCTGATGGTACAAAAATGAGTTGGGACTGGTCAAAAGCCGAGACCGACAAAGTGAAAGCCCAAGAGAAAAAGGTTATTAAAGAGCATGGCCATGCTGTTTATATCTACAAGAAAGGCTTATTCACATACGAAAGCAATGTTGTTCCCACTTACGCCTGGTTTAACGGAACCACCACCGCATATATGATTGGTGATAAAATCGATCCAAGCAAAGTAACCGTCCTCGATGGGCCTCTTGGCGACAGAAATGATCCAGACGCCAAAATTATGCCATTCAAGGTTCACACTGGTAAACAGATCTATGACAAAAAGTTCAGTTACCTTATCACTCCCAAGGTCTGGGGACCAAAAGGTGATCCAGATGCATTCTGGAAGCAATTTGACTGGAATAAAGCTGCTATTGCTGGAATGAAAGCCAATGGCCTTGAGTATAGCGGAACATTTGATTTTGCCCCAACCTCATCATACTGGCCTATTAATCACCAGGTTGATCCTAAGGAAAAGGCGCTCAAATGTCTTGATTGCCATAAGAGCGGCAAGCGTATGAATTGGAAAGAACTCGGCTACGATGGCGATCCAATGATAAAGAAGTAAAACAAAGTACCACTCCTGAGTTGTACCCTTTCTCTAAAGCAGAAAAAGCCCTCTTTAACCAAAGAGGGCTTTTTTTGTCTTTTCTTTTTTTCTATCAGCATTGTCCAGCTTAAATTGTGAGTTAATTCAATCTCCTAACTGGACACTACTGACTTTCTTTGACCAATCATCGGTTATTCAATATATCTTCAATTGTCCTTCCATCATCCAGGCGATGTTGAAAGATTGCCTCAAGCAATGGACTTATTTTTTCCATCTCCTCTTCAAGAAGAAGAAATCCAGGTAGTGGCAATGCCTTCACCACATTGGCAAGTCCCTGATCAGACATGGACGCCGGAAGCAGTTCAAAATATTTCCGATTCTCAGGAATTCCGCAGAGCGCCAGCAACACATCAAGCATATTCCCCAAGAATTCACCCTGGCCAAGATGTTCAATAATCTGCATAACAGCGGTAGATGCTGAAAGATATGTCTCCCCGATAAGTGCGGTGGTCCCAGGGGAGCACTGTTTAGTAGAGACAAAACAGCGACAGGAGAATGGCCGTACCTCATAAATTGTACAACAGTTATCCTCTAAGAAAGGGCACGCCTCATGACTTCCGTAGGAATCTGGCTCTATATCCTTCCCCTCAAGACAACTGGCAGCAAATCCGTTTGTTGTGATTTCCGGTCGTCGTGTTTTCGCCTTTTTCTGAAATTTTGCAGCGAACCATTCCTGCCTACCCTGCTCACGAATATATCGATGAATCAGCTCTCCTTCAACAGCAGTGATCACAACATTTTGGGTACAGCAGGAAGAGCACCCTTTTTTGCAGGCAAGATCTTCGTCCACCCACTTCTCAAACTCTTTATAGATCCCTGCGAGGACTCTTTCTTTTAATGGTTCCATATTAAAGGTTTCCTTTTTCAATACAATAGTTTTAATAATTGATAGCGGGTTAATAGTTTGACAATGTGACACATAATTCACTATAATGGTTTAGGTTTTATTTGACGATATTTTTCCAATTCGACAATATCCTGATTCATAGCACCACATCTTTTCTTTTCCTTCAATTGGAGCCACCATGATACACAAAATACTTTTAACAGTTGGATTCTGTACCCTCTTTTTATTTCAAGCATTTCACATCAGTAGCGCAACAGCCGACGATTATACCGATACTAAGGCCCTGGTCGACAAAAGCACAGTACTCCTTAAGAGCTTTGGACAAGACCCGGACATGACCTGGTATCAAAATAATGTTCAGTATGCAAAAGCAGTTTTTATTGTTCCCCAGATGTTAAAAGCTGGATTTTTTCTAGGTGGTTCCGGAGGATCAGGAGCACTCCTGTCGCGTGACATGAAGACCAATATCTGGAGCTATCCTGTTTTTTACTCCATGGGATCTGTCTCCTTTGGTCTGCAAGTTGGTGGTGAAGCCTCTGAAATTGTCCTGATGATTATGACTGACAAGGGTATGGACTCCATGCTCACCACATCTTTTAAACTTGGAGCCGATGCAACCGTCGCTGCTGGCCCGATGGGAATAGGTGCAAAAGCTGCCACTGCAGACATTTTGGCCTTTGCCAGATCAAAAGGTGTTTTTATGGGGATTTCCATTGAAGGTGCAATTGTAAAACCAAGAGATAAATGGAACGCTGCCTATTACAAACAAAGCGTGTCTCCAGCTGATATTATTATACGGAAAGTAACCACCAATCCTCAGGCTGAGGAACTTCGTAAAGTAATTGCCACGGAAACAAAACTACAAACAAAAAAGGTCACCTACTAAATTTTAATCAGGGTAGTGAATTTTTCCACCTTCTATAAACACTCAACATCTGCCAATCAATCCCCATGACCCCACATTCGCAACACTCGGGAAGCCTCTATGGACGATCAGCTTTCTACGGCCTCATTGCTCTGACATTCTGCCTGCCAGGCTGTATGGTTGGCCCAGATTACCAAACACCTGACAGTGCTGCCTCCATCCAGATCAGCACTATTATTTACCCCGAGGTTCGCTTCGAACAGACAGACCTCAGTCACTGGTGGGATATTTTTAACGACCCTCTTCTCAGTTCTCTGATACAACGTGGGGAACAAAATAATTTTGATATAAAAATGGCTCTTGCACGTGTAAAGGAAGCCCGTGCAATACTCGGTATTGAAGACTCAAGCCTCTATCCGACGGTCGATGCAAACGGTGCTATTGCCTGGGGCAAAGAGAGTGAAAGTATAAACCCCGTAGCCACTAGTGATCAGACAAAATATTCTCTTTCAGCAGATGCCAGCTGGGAAATTGATCTCTTTGGAAAAATCAGACGTTCCATTGATGCAGCCACTGCTGAGTACGAAGCCTCATGGGAAGATCATAATAATGTTTTAATCAGTATTAGAGCTGAAATCGCAACAAATTATCTTGCAATGCGCTCTCTTCAGGCACAACTGGAAACAACGAAAAAGAATATCGCATCCCAGCAAGGCATGCTCAATCTTACAGAAATCCGCTACAAAAATGGTATTGCAACGTACCTTGATGTTGCCCAAGCCACACGTGAGCTAGCAACCACTGAAGCGGAGCTGCCCCTGTTACGGATGAACCTGATGCTAAATGTCACCGCACTCAGTGTTCTCACGAGAGAACCGTCCGATATCCTTCGGCAGGAATTAAGCGTCATTCAACCTGTACCAATTCCATCCCAGGAACTGACTATTGGGATACCTGCTGAACGTATCCGGCAAAGACCAGATGTTAAGCAGGCCGAACGTAAGCTTGCCGCCCAGACTGCCCGGATAGGAGTTGCAACCGCAGACCTCTATCCCAGTTTTTCGCTTCTTGGCACCCTGGGACTTGCCTCACTAAGCACCGGAGATTTCTTTAATTCCACCAGTAAAACCTACGGTATTGGACCATCACTTAGCTGGAATATATTTGACATGAGTCGTATTCGTCAAAATATAGTCGTCCAGGATGCCAAAACCGAACAGGCCCTGTACGTTTATGAAATAACCATGCTCAACGCCATTAAAGAAGTTGAAGATAGTTTAAGCGGATACCATGAACAGCGCCTGCGCCTTAAGGCCCTGAAACATTCAGTAGAGGCATCTATAGAAACTGTAGATATGTCGACAAAACTTTATAAAGACGGCCTCACCCCATTCCAGGATGTACTCGATGCCCAACGCTCCCTACTCAACGCAGAAAGTAATCTGGATGCAGCAACTGGAGATGCCTCCATTCAACTGGTCAATCTTTACAAAGCCCTTGCCGGTGGTTGGACCACTCAGCCTGAGAACGACAATAATCCCTCACACCAATAGCCCATTACCCAATACAATATTATGAAAAATAGAATCTCTGTTTCCCTGCTTCTAACAGCATGCCTTACAACCCTGATTTTCAGTGGCTGTAAAGAAAAAGACCAGCAGGCAGCACCTCCCCAAAAACCTCCTGAAGTTACCGTGGCAGTACCCACTGTACAGGATGTCACCAATTACAGTTATCACACAGGGTATACCGAAGCCGGAAAAGAGATAGATTTCAAAGCCCGTGTAGAAGGGTATCTTGAAAGCTTTTCCTTTGAACCCGGGGCTCTGGTAAAAAAAGGTGATCTTCTTTTCAATATTGACCCAAAGCCTTTTGAAGCAGATGTTGCCAAAACAAATGCAGATCTTAAAACCAGACAGGCCCAACGTAAACTTGCAGAAGCGACCCTAAAGCGCAAAGAAAGTGCCTATAAAGAAAAAGCTGTGAGTGAACTTGCCGTTCTTGAAGCAGAGGCCCAACTCAGTATAACTCAGGCTCAGGTCCTTGAAGCGGAAGCTCAACTGACTTCAGCACAACTGCAACTCTCCTACACAACAATTCATGCCCCGGTGGATGGCCGTATTAGCAGAAATCTTGTCGATAATGGTAACCTTGTCGGCGCAGGTGGTGATAAAACCCTACTTGCAACCCTTGTGAATTACGATCCCATTTATGTCTATTTCAATATGAATGAACGCTCTCTGCTGTCCTTGAAACGTTATTTTAAGGAACAGGGAATAACTGAAATGTCTCAAGATAAAGAACCTTTCCCAATGGAACTTGCACTTCAGGGAAGTTCTGACTACCCCTTTCAGGGAGTTGGCGATTACATCTCTAATCAGGTTGATCTCTCAACTGGTACTATTACGGTACGTGCAAAATTTGATAATAAAGACCTCTTTATCCTACCCGGCCTCTTTGCCAAAATTCGTATTCCCACTCACATTGACAAAGATGCCCTGCTGGTACCGGAAAGCGCCCTCTCTGCAGATCAGCGCGGACGTTACCTGTTGAGTGTCACCGATGACGGAACCGTTGAGTACAAACCCGTCGAAATTGGAGCTCTTGTTAAGGGGCTTCGTGTGATACTCAAAGGGATAAATAAGGATGATCGAATCGTTACCAATGGCATACAGCGGGCTCGACCTGGTGCAAAAGTGACAGCAAAAACCGCTAATGATTAAATTCGATTCATTCGCTTTACCGCTTACAAACAACCAGTGAAGAATCACCCGAAGCTCCGACAATCAATACTATCCTAAGAGATATATCTTATGAGTCGTTTTTTTATTAACCGTCCTATATTTGCATCAGTTATTGCACTTATCATTGTACTGGCTGGTGCTGTTACCCTTATTGGACTTCCCATCGCCCAGTATCCGGAACTTGCCCCTCCCACGGTTCAGGTTTCAACTGCTTATCCCGGTGCCAATGCCCAGGTTATAGCAGATACCGTTGCCTCCCCAATCGAACAGCAGGTAAACGGTGTGGAGGGCATGATCTATATGTCTAGCACCTCGACCAATTCCGGAACATATAATCTTACCGTTTCGTTTGAAACCGGAACCGATGCCGATATGGCTGCTGTACTGGTTCAAAACCGTGTTGCCATTGCCATGGCCTCTCTCCCCCAGGAAGTAAAAAACATCGGTGTTACCACAAAAAAACGATCAAACTCCATTGTCCTGATGGTGACAATTACCTCACCGAATAAAACCTATGACAAATACTATCTCAGTAACTATATAACCCTTCGTTTAAAAGATGAAATTTCAAGAATTGAAGGGGTCGGTGATGTGGGTGCCTTTGGCGCTGGCGATTACTCCATGCGTATCTGGCTTGATCCCGATTTATTACGCTCTAGAGATATGACCACCAGCGATGTTGCAGCCGCCCTGCGTGAACAGAATGTCCAGGTGGCAGCAGGTCAGATTGGTGCACCTCCCGCCCCATCCGGTCAGGCCTTTCAGTACACCGTTAATACCCTTGGACGCTTGAGTACACCTGAAGAATTTGGAAATATCATTGTTAAACAAGCACCTGGCGGTAAAATTACCCGAGTTAAGGATATTGCCAGCATTGAAATGAAATCAAAGGATTACAGTTACGATACCCAGCTAAATGGTCATGAAAACGCAATGATGATGATCTATCAATTGCCTGGGGCCAATGCCATTGAGCTCAAAAAACAGATCGCTCTCAAGATGGAGGAACTGGAAAAATCATTTCCACCTGATCTTGAATACCAGATCCCCTTTGATACCACCCTATTCGTTGAAGAAGCAATTGCTGAGGTGGAAGAAACTCTGTGGATTGCTGTTATTCTCGTTTTAATCGTTATTTTTGTTTTCCTTCAAGACTGGAGGGCAACGCTGATACCCATAGTTACCATACCAGTCTCTTTGATAGGAACCTTTGCCGCGATGGGGTTGATTGGTTTTTCAATCAATATGGTGACTCTGTTCGGTATTGTCCTGGCCATCGGTATTGTAGTAGATGATGCCATTGTCGTGGTAGAAAACACCATGCGTAATATCGATGAGCATAAGATGAGTGCCAGGGAAGGTGCTCTTGCAGCCATGGAAGAAGTAACCGGACCCATCGTTGCAACAACCCTTGTGCTTCTGGCCGTTTTCATCCCCACCGCTTTTCTTGGCGGTATTACCGGCGAACTTTACAGGCAGTTTGCCCTTACCATTGCCGCATCCACTTTCTTTTCATCAATAAATGCGCTCACGCTCAGCCCTGCTCTTTGTGCCCTTATACTACGGCCCACTCCAAAGAAAAAAATGATCTTTTTCCGCTGGTTTGATGCCATGTTTGATAAATCACGAAATGGCTATGAAGCCATTGTCCACCTTATGGTACGTCGTTCTTTTATCACCATGATTTTGTTTGCAGGTATTTCTGCTGCTGCATGGACAGGATTCACCGGGCTTCCCAGTGGCTTTGTCCCCACAGAAGATCAGGGATACGCCATGTACGCCGTACAATTACCAGATGCCGCTTCCCTTGAACGCACTCAGGAAGTCGTCAAAGAACTCGAAACTTTACTATCTGAAATGGATGGCGTAAAAGATGTTATTTCCGTTGCGGGGTACTCACTTCTTGACGGTGCAGGAATGTCAAACGCAGCAGCTCTATGGGTTGTTTTTAAAGACTTTTCCGAACGAATTCCTAAGGGACATAACCTCAAACATATTCTAATGGAGATGACCAAAGCAGGAAGCCAGATACAGGAAGCGATGATTCTGCAATTCCCTCCTCCACCTATCTCAGGAATTGGAAATGCAGGTGGTTTTCAGCTGCAGGTGGAAGATATGGCAGGGATCGGTTTACCAGCTCTGCAGGAAATAACAAATGACCTCTCCGCCGAAGGAACAAAAGATCCCGCTATTGCTTCTGCCTATACTACCTTTCGTGCCAATGTTCCTCAACTCTTTGCAGATATAGATCGTACCAAAGCCAAGACCATGAATATTGAGCTTTCTGAAATATTCGGCTCCATGCAGGCCTTTTTAGGGGCTTCCTACGTAAATGATTTCAATAAGTTTAATCGTACATTTCAGGTCAATATCCAGGCAAAAAACGACGCCAGGTCCAATGTGGAGGATATTGCTAAACTCCAGGTCAGGTCCAACGATGGACAAATGGTGCCCCTGGGAACTCTTCTGTCCGTTGAAGAAATCTTTGGCCCGGCTATAATCACTCGTTATAATATGTACCCTACTGCAACCATTACAGGAGCAGGTGCTCCCGGTTTCAGCTCCGGTCAGGCAATGAATGCCATGGAGCAGGTGGCAGCAAGTGTTTTGCCCAATTCAATGGGGTCAGAATGGACAGGTATGTCCTATCAGGAAAAAAATGCAGGAAACCCTGGCCCTATTTTTGCCATCTGTATCGTTCTTGTCTATCTGGTACTTTGCGCCCAATATGAAAGCTGGTCCATCTCAATAGGTGTTATTCTCGCTGTACCGCTCGCACTGTTTGGAACAGTGGTTGCTCTAATGATCCGCCATATGGACAACAATGTCTACACCCAGATTGGTATTGTGCTGCTTATTGCCCTTGCCTGTAAAAATGCTATTCTCATTGTTGAATTTGCCGTTGAGGCCCGTGAGAAAAAAGGCATGTCCATTGCTGATGCGGCACTCGATGCGGCAAGGCTTCGTTTTCGCCCCATTCTTATGACATCATTTGCCTTTATTTTAGGTGTCTACCCATTGGTCATAGCCAATGGAGCTGGAGGCGCTTCACGTCAGGCTCTTGGCACTGCTGTTTTTGGTGGAATGATTGCCGCAACACTTCTGGCAGTACTCTTTGTTCCCGTGTTCTATAAAGTTATTCAAAGCAGCAGTGAACGATTTTTTCCACCAAAAGACAAATAACTCCTTATGAATTCCATTACTATGAAACGTCTTTCCATATTTTTCTTGCTTGGCCTGCTATCCATCACTTTTGCCATAGGTTCTCCTACGCTTGCGAATACTGGCGCACCACTAGCAGCCGAAACCAAGATCCTTGACGGGGTAGCAGCGGATCAGATCGATTCTACCCTAGCCAAGATGAGTGACGAACAGGTTCGCAGTCTGCTGATATCAGAACTGAGCAGTAAACTTGCTACTTCTCCCGCTGCAAAAAAATCTGGTGGCCTCATAAAAAAGACTTCAAAATGGCTCCACCTTTTAGACGATGCCGAAAACAAAAAAGAAGAATCAAGCGGTTTTCTTTCCCTTATCACTCGGTTCCCAGACGATTACTTGGCTGCTGCCAGAACTGTCGGCAATGGGAGTATGGGAAATTTCATATTTACTCTGGGGATGCTTCTTATAGTATTTGGAGCAGCATGGGGGACTGAGTTTTTTGTCCGCCGCTTCACCGCAAATTTCAGAAGACAATTTAAGGAAAAAGCTATTCCTGATCTCGATGGCCCCATGCGATTGATTGCTGGTATGATGCTTGCCATTCCTGCCTTGATTCATATTGTGGTTTTTTCTATCTCTTCCTTTATTTTCTTTTTAATGATCCCAGGTAGCGACCATTCTCCAGTACGCTATGTTTTTCTCGCCCTTCTTTTTGTTATTCTTTTCTTTCGATTACTTTCCCAGGTCTCAACAATTTTCTGTTCACCGAATTCTTCAGCCCTTCGTGTCCTGCCACTCGATGACACCGTTTCTGTAACAGTCCACAGAGCCACCCTTTTCCTCTGCTCCTATATATTTACAGCCGTAATGTTTATTGCCCTGCTAAGTGAACTGAGGCTTAATTCAGCATCTACCAGTACAACGGCAATAATTGCAGCCACTTTTCTTATCCTCACAATCGTGACCATGATTATGCGTAGTCGTCACTACGTCAAAAATCGTATCCTTGAAAAAAGTGAAATAAATCATACTCGGAACTGGATTGTTGAACAATTTGCTCAGTTTTGGCATGTCCCCACTATTCTCTATTTTCTCATTGTATGGATTATTATGATGGGAGATCAGCTCGCAGGGGTTCACCGCAATAATTCTGCCTTTCTTCTGAGCCTGCTGCTCCTGCCACTCTTTGTTCTCTTTAATGGCTTAGGCCAATGGGTTGTCCGGCTGTCCATCAATACCCTGCGAATTTACAATCCCGACGACGAGGCAGCCGCCGATGAAGAAATGCAAGTGAGACTTACCGAGGCTAAAATTCGTGAACAAAAACTCTATGTCACAGCTTCACGGATGATGAGTCTTTCCATACTCGCTACATTGGTTGTATGGGCGCTCAGTCTCTGGAATGTGTATATTCCCTTTGCAACCGCTATTACCAATGCAGTCTTTGAATCACTTATCGCACTTGCTCTTGGGTTAACAATATGGAAATTTTCCTCAAGTTATATTGAGAAAAAAATTCTTGAAGACACACCCAAAGAAAAAGAAAATGAGGAAAATGATGACGAATGGGGTGCTGCCGCCACCAAAGGAAGAAGCTTCACCCTGCTTCCCATGCTTCGTAAATTCATTGCCTCCACGCTCTTGGTGATGGTAGCCATGGTTATCCTCTCCTCTCTTGGTGTGGATATCGGGCCACTTCTGGCCGGGGCCGGAGTTGTTGGTCTCGCCATTGGTTTTGGTGCCCAAAAAATGGTAAGCGATGTCTTTTCCGGTTTCTTTTACCTACTTGATGATGCCTTTCGGGTTGGAGAATATATCCAGGCAGGATCCGTATCCGGTGCTGTGGAATCAATTAGTCTCAGGAACGTTATGCTGCGTCATCACCGGGGGATGCTTCAGATTGTACCGCACAGTGAACTTGGTTCCATTACCAACTTTATGCGTGGCGGTATTATTGAGAAATTCAACCTTGAGTTTCCATATGATGCCAACGTCGACCAGATCAGAAAAGTCATTAAAAAAGTTGGTCAGTCCATGCTTAAAGAAGATGATTTTAAGGATGACTTTATCCAACCGGTAAAATCTGCAGGAGTCCGCGATATCACAGGTTCTGTTATGGTTATCCGGGTAAAATTCAAGACGCAACCGGGAGCACAATTTGTTATCAAACGAGAGGCCTACCGCCGAATTTCAGAGGCTCTTGCTGCAAAAGGTATTCACTATGCCCATCGCAAGGTAATTGTCGAACTCCCGGAACAGACTCAGGCTCCCCTTACAGAAGAACAAAAAAGAATTCTTGAAGCTGGTGCCGCCGCTGCCATGCTCCAACAGGCAGAAGAGGACAAGGCAAAGGCAGAAAACTAATAACTTACATTGCCCCCCTACGACTCCTCTCACTCCACCAACCCATAAATTTCTCTACTGTGTCTAGCAGTAGAGAAACTTTCCCACCCACCTTACCAGTCCATTTATTTTTAAAATAATTCCACACCTATTTTCTTTATTTTTAATTAGAGTTGGTTGAGATACATATAAGAATGATAAATGTTTGGCTATTTTTTCTTTCCCTGAATCACTTTTAGATCTTTTTCCATTGCAAACTTCAGGACAAAGCATACAATCAAACTAATTAATTAAATTTTCCACTCACAATAATGAGACGGTAATAATAGTCGATTTTTCTTACTGTTACCTGATCTTTCTCAAACGGAGCCTTATCATGAGTCCTGCAAAAAAAAGCATCGATACCAAAAAGGAATATATTCAACAACTCAAACGCGCCTTTGCCTACAATATATTCTACAAACAGGGTGTCACCGTCCGTCGTGCCAGTCTTAATGATTATTATCTTGCCGTTTCACATACCCTACGTGATAAAATGCAGCACCTCTTTATAAACTCAGCAGAGGCACTTCTCGATAAAAACTCAAAAATCGTCTGCTACCTCTCTGCCGAATTCCTGATGGGCCCCCATCTTCATAATAATCTGGTTAACCTTGGACTCTACGATGAATTTAATCAGGCAGCACAGGAAAGTGGGCTTGACCTGAAAAAAATTATCGATCATGAGGAAGAACCGGGACTTGGTAATGGTGGGTTGGGAAGGCTTGCTGCCTGTTACCTTGACTCCTTAGCCTCATTACAGATTCCCGCAATCGGATACGGGATTCGCTACGAATATGGCATGTTTGATCAGGAAATAGTAAATGGCTGGCAGAAAGAAATCAGCGACCGCTGGCTTCATTCCGGTAATCCCTGGGAAATCAAAAAGCCCGATTTGGTATGCAGCGTAGGCTTTGGTGGCCAGACAGAAGTGTACCATGGGGAAGACGGTACCCGCAGAATGCGCTGGAGACCAGCACGAGTTATCACCGGAGTTCCCTATGACACCCCCATCCCTGGCTACAAGGTAAACAACGTCAACCTTCTGAGACTCTGGAGTGCCGAGGCTAACGCCTCCTTTGATTTCGAAGAATTTAATACTGGGGATTACTACGGTGCGGTGGAAGATAAGATCACAGCAGAGACTATAACTAAAGTCCTCTATCCAAATGATGAACAATTTCGAGGAAAACAGCTGCGGCTCGAACAGCAATTCTTCTTCGTTTCCTGCTCTCTTCAGGATATGATCCGAACCCACCTTTTCACCCATAAAACACTCGATAATTTTCACGACAGCTATGCTGCCCAGCTGAATGATACCCATCCCTCCGTTGCTGTTCCTGAACTTATGCGGTTATTGGTAGACGAACATCTTTACGACTGGGATCAAGCTTGGGAAATCACCCGCCAGACTCTGTGCTATACCAACCATACACTTCTGCCGGAAGCCATGGAAAAATGGGAACTTACACTCTTTAGCGAGTTGCTCCCAAGACACCTCCAAATAGTGTACGAAATCAACAGTCGCTTTCTAGACCAGGTTCGAATGAAATACCCTGGTGATGAAGCACGCATCAATCGAATGTCTATTATCGACGAATCTGAACCAAAATATATCCGTATGGCAAACCTTGCCTGTATCGGTTCCAAGGCCATCAACGGTGTGGCCGCCATGCACACCGATCTATTACGGAAACACACCCTGGCCGACTGGAACAGTATGTACCCTGGCAAGATCCGCAATGTAACAAACGGGGTCACTCCAAGACGCTGGATTGCCGTAAGCAATCCACGTCTGACCAGCCTGATCACCGATGCCATTGGAGAAAAATGGCTTACCAATCTCAATGAGCTACGCGGTCTTGCCCATCACGCAGATGACGCTTCCTTTCAGGAGGCCTGGGCCGATGTAAAAGAAAAAAACAAAGAGGATTTTGCAGCCGTTATCAAACAGCAGCAAAATATCATTGTTGACCCAAGTTCCATGTTTGATGTCCAGGTAAAACGTATCCACGAATATAAACGCCAACATTTAAATATTCTTCATATTGTGACCCTTTATAACAGAATAAAGGAAAATCCCGATGCAGACATCACTCCCCGTCTCTTCGTTTTTGGTGGAAAAGCAGCTCCTGGTTATTTCATGGCCAAGCGAATGATCAAACTTATCACCGCTGTTGCCAAAGTTGTAAATAATGACCCTGATGTCAAAAATCGCCTCAAAGTGTTTTTTATTCCTAACTATAACGTCAAAATAGGCCATTCAGTCTACCCGATGACCGATCTCTCTGAACAGATATCTCTTGCCGGCAAAGAGGCCTCTGGTACCGGTAATATGAAGTTCTCCATGAATGGTGCTCTCACCATAGGTACTCTCGATGGTGCAAACGTTGAAATCCGTGAAGAAGTAGGGGCTGAAAACTTCTTTCTCTTTGGCCTAACCGTAGAAGAAGTTATGGAACGCCAAGCAAACAATTATCACCCCCTGGACTACTATTACGGTAATGATAACCTGCGCAAAGCAGTAGACCTTATCGGAACTGGACATTTCTCCCACGGCAACCGAGATCTTTTCAAACCCATTGTGGACTCTCTGCTCTACGACGATCAGTATATGCTGTTTGCTGATTATCAGGCATATATCGATTGTCAGGACAGAGTGTCAGAAATGTTTCTTGATAAAAAACAATGGACCAAGATGTCAATTATTAATGCATGCCGAATGGGTAAATTTTCTTCAGACAGATCCATTTCCGATTATGCGAAGAAAATATGGGATGTAAAACCCTTTCCCGTTGAATTAAAATGGCAAACGCTCCCTGAAGATGGTGTCCTCTTTTCTCCTGAAAAATCTGTCGTCAAATAATAACCGGGACTCTATAGAATATGAAAAAGCTCACTGCCCCCAAAATTGACCGCTGCATCGGATGCCACTCCTGTTCCCTTGCCTGTGCAAGGCTTGTTCATAAACAGATTTCCTGGGATACCGCAGGAATCCGCATAAAATCATCGGGTGGTCTTACCACCGGTTTTAAGGCAAACCACTGCCTGGCATGTGATCCTGCCCCCTGCGCCGATGCCTGCCCCACCGGTGCTTTTTCCCATCGGAAAGGTGGTGGTGTTATTGTAAAAAAGAAACTCTGCATTACTTGTGGAGACTGTGTTGCAGCCTGTCCCATTGATGCTATTTCCCAGGATTTTAGCGGGGCAGTCTATGTCTGTATCCATTGCGGACGTTGTGTGGACTTTTGTCCTCACAACTGTCTTGAGCTGGAGGATATCCCCATGGATAAAGATTCACGCAAGGAGGTGACAGCATGATTCGGGATCATTTTAGAATTCTTGTCGTCAATCTTTCCTCCGGAAAAGGACAAATTGTTCATCTTGACGGCCGTAATACCGAAGTTGGAGGCAGCGGCCTTGCTGCCCTCCTCTTTCAAAAATATGGTCTGCCGGAACAATCCTGGGATGACCCCGCACAGCCTGTTATTTTTGCCATCGGACCACTCACCGGATATTTTCCGCTAATGAGTAAGACGGTCTGCAGTTTCAAATCCCCCTACCATAACCAGTATACTGAAAGTCATGCCGGTGGACGCTCTGCCCTCTCCTTGTGTTTTTCAAATCTTGACGCACTTGTTGTTGTTGGAAAATCAGAAAGACTCTGCTGTCTGAGCGTCAGTTCCAGGTCACTCGACATTAAAGATATAGACTTTATGAGAGGCATGGATGTGGACGAAACCGGTAAGCTTTTGCGCGGAATGTCGAAAGGATCCGGACATCGTACCATTCTCCGTATTGGACCGGCAGGAGAAAATGGCGCTGCCATGTCCTGTATTAATGTCGATACCTACCGCCATTTTGGCAGACTTGGTGGTGGCGCGGCCCTTGGTGCAAAAAACCTTAAGGGAATTATCATTCATGGCGATGCAATCTTCACCATGCCTGACAACAAACAGTACAACAAACTTTTTGCAGAAGTCTACAAACAGGTCACCGCCACCGATATGATGAAAAAATATCATAACCTTGGTACTCCTGCAAACCTGCAGGGCCTGAATGATATTAAGTCACTCCCATGGCGAAACCTTCAGGCAACAAGTGATCCTGCCATCGATCAAATCAATGGAGAACGCTTTGCAACCGATACCCTGCTTCGTAATTCCGCCTGTTCGGGATGCCCCGTCGGTTGTATTCATGTAGCCTATATCCGTGAGATGTTCACCGAAAACCATCGATATACCTTTAAACAGGTCGCCTATGATTATGAGATGATTTTTTCACTGGGAACCATGCTTGGCGTCACCGATACCACTTCTGTTTTAAATATTCTCGATGAAATGGAAAAGGCAGGCCTTGATGCTATGTCAGGTGGCGTAGCTCTCGCCTGGGCCACCGAGGCTACTGAAAAAGGTTTGATCTCCGCAAAGGAAACGGTGGTTACACTCACCTTTGGTGATAGCGATAGCTATCAACAGGCCACTGAAATGCTCGGTGGCTGCAGCAACGATTTTTACAGACTGCTTGGCCAGGGAAGCCTGAAAGCTGCAGAGGAGTATGGGGGCAAGGACTTTGCCTGTGTACTCGGCCAGGAGATGGCTGGATATGCTACGGGTGAAGTCTTCTTTGCCGCGCAATCCCTTGGTTTCAGACATTCCCATCTTGATAGTGGCGGGTATTCCTATGACCAGAAACACTCCGATCAAGATATCGGCGGAGTAACCGATTTTCTGATCAATGACGAAGCAGGGCGTGCCTTTATGACATCCATGGTCTCCTGCCTCTTTGCAAGAGGAGTCTATACCAATGAACTGCTTGGCGATTGTCTCAGTTCCGTAGGATACCCAGAGCTTGCCACAAATATTGATCCTCTTGGCAAACATATCCAGAAACTCAGATGGCAAACTCGAGTTGCTTCGGGATTTTCTCCGGATGCCATAACTATCCCTAAGCGATTTTTTAAGATCAAGACCTGGAAGGGAGCCATCGACCCGGTATATCTCAACAACTTAAAGAAAGCATACGGTGAAGCCATTATGACACTTGCAGGAAACAACCATGACTAGTCCCAACCACTTTCACACCTTTGCTGGTCAAGACATTCTGACTAGTACACTCTCCACAACAATCATCTCCCTGCTTCACGAGAGCATTGCAAAAAATGGCAGAGCCAGCCTTATGGTATCCGGGGGCTCCACTCCCATTCAGCTTTTCAAAGCTTTGTCAGTGAGCGATCTGCAATGGAGTAAGGTTGATATAGGCCTTGTCGATGAACGCTGGGTCGCGCCAACTGATCCCGACTCCAACGAACATCTGGTACGTAGCCACCTGCTTCAAAACAATGCAGCTGCCGCAAATTTTACTGGAATGAAAAATTCTGCACAAACGGCTTCCCATGGAGAGCTTGAATGTACAGCTGCCATCAATACCATGCATCATCCTTTTGATGTATTGATTCTCGGTATGGGAAATGACGGTCATACGGCATCCCTTTTTCCCGGAGCCGAAAAGCTTTCTCAGACAACTGATATGAAATCAAATGCTATCTGTATGGGTATTGCCCCGGTGACCGCGCCACACGAACGAATGACCCTGACACTCCCTGCAATTTTAAAAGCCAAAAATATCTTTCTCCATATCACAGGACAAAACAAAAAGGATGTCTTTACAAGCGCCCAGACAAACGGACCTGCTGAAGAAATGCCCATTCGTTTTATCCTTCAGCAGCAACAAGAAAACCATATAAATTTCAACATATACTGGGCACCATAACGGAGATATCATGCTAAAAGGAATACAAAAGATCACCGACCGCATTATAGAACGGAGTAAACAGCATCGTGAGAACTATCTGCAACGAATAGAAGAAGCAAAGGGCGATGGAGTATTTCGCAACAAACTCCCCTGCTCCAATCTCGCTCATGATCTTGCTGGCTGCGTCGGAACATGCAGGACTACGCTTCTCGATGACTCTATTCCCAATATTGCCATTATTTCAGCCTATAACGATATGGTTTCCGCCCATCAACCATATGAAAAGTACCCTGCTATCATTAAGCAATCCGTTGCTGAATCAGGTGGGAGTGCACAATTTGCAGGTGGTGTGCCCGCAATGTGCGATGGCGTAACCCAGGGAGAGCCCGGTATGGATATGAGTCTTGTCAGTAGAGACGTTATTGCCATGTCTACGGTTATTGGCCTTTCCCATAATGTCTTTGATGGGGCAATACTTCTTGGGGTGTGCGATAAGATTCTTCCCGGTCTCCTGATGGGCGGACTCCAGTTTGGCCACCTTCCCATGATTCTTGTTCCGGCAGGCCCCATGACGTCCGGTATAGCCAACAAGGATAAGAATAAGGTCCGAGAAGCCTTCGCCAAGGGTGAAATCGGCCACGACGAACTACTCGCCTCTGAGCTGAAAGCCTATCACAGCCCCGGAACCTGTACCTTTTATGGCACAGCAAACTCCAATCAACTAATGGCTGAAATGCTGGGCATGCATCTACCGGGAAGTTCCTTTGTCAATGCGGGAACAAAAATGCGTGATGCACTCACCAGGTCTGCTGCCAAACAGATTACCTCCATGACTCATCTGGGAGACAATTACACTCCACTTGCCCATGTAATCAGTGAAAAATCCATCGTTAACGCAATTGTTGGTCTTATGGCAACTGGCGGCTCAACTAATGAGACCATGCACCTTGTCGCCATAGCTAGAGCTGCAGGAATTCGCATCGACTGGAATGATTTTGCTGAGATTTCAGATATCACCCCCCTTCTTGTTCGTATCTATCCAAATGGTGCAGGAGACATCAACTCCTTCCAACAAGCCGGAGGAATGGCCCTTCTGATCAAGGAACTCCTGAAAGGCGGACTTATCCACGAAGATGTACAAACCGTAGCAGGGAATGGTTTTGAGCGTTATACAAAAGCACCTGTTCTTAATGATACAGACCTTAGCTGGGAACAGGGACCCGATAAGGCAGCAGACAGCTCTATCATAGCAACTGTAACCACTCCTTTTGAAAACATCGGAGGTATCAAGGTACTCTCTGGCAATCTTGGACGTGCTATTATGAAGATCTCGGCTCTTGCCAATGGTGAGAAAACATTCGTTGAAGCTCCTGCTATGGTTTTTAACAGCCAGCAGGAACTTGAAGATGCGTTTAAAGCGGATAAATTAAACAGAGACATGGTTGCTGTAGTTCGTTTTCAAGGCCCCCGCGCCAATGGCATGCCTGAGCTCCACAAACTAATTACTCACCTTTCCATCACTATGGATCGTGGCCACCAGGTCGGCCTTGTGACCGATGGCAGGCTCTCCGGTGCCTCCGGAAAAGTACCTTTTGCCATCCACTGTACACCGGAAGCGCAGACAGGCGGCCTCCTGAACAAAGTGCAGGACGGAGATATGATCCTGATGGATGCCCATAACAGTATATTAGAACTGAAGGTCGATGAACAGGAACTGAACAAACGCTCTCCTTGTTCCTACAATCTCGATTCCAGCCGGCATGGTTTGGGCAGGCAGATCTTTGCACCACTGCGAAAGGATCTCCTAGGAGCAGAAGAGGGAGCAAGTTCAATCTTCACCTACACTGAAGAAACTTAGAATCCCTATAACTATACAAAAATCAAACTAGCCCTCGATACCATTATGACACAGACAAACAATTGGAAAATTACAGCTCTTGAAGTCCTCAAAAGCGGTCCCGTCGTTCCCGTTATTGTAATCAAGAATATTGATCACGCAGTACCACTCGCCAAAGCACTCGTTGCTGGCGGTATCAAAGTCCTGGAAGTCACCCTCAGAACCCCCGTCGCCATTGAAGCAATAAAAATGATCAGTGAAGAGGTACCGGATGCAATAGTCGGTGCAGGAACCGTGGCAACTCAAAAAGATCTAGATGCCGTAGCTGAAGCCGGAGGTGTTTTTGCTATCAGTCCCGGCCTTACTCCTGCCCTTCTTACAGCTGCAATTAATGGACCAATTGCATTGATTCCCGGAATATCAACCGCTTCCGAGCTCATGTTTGGAATGGAATATGGGTTGACTGAATTTAAATTTTTTCCTGCTGCGGCTGCTGGGGGTATTCAAATGATCAAATCCATTGGCGGGCCTTTTCCCCAGGCAACCTTCTGCCCCACCGGCGGCATCTCCCCGGAAAATTTTAAAGAATACCTTTCCCTGAAAAATGTTGCCTGTGTCGGAGGATCATGGCTTGCGCCAACAAAAGCCATGGAACAGGGCAACTGGGGACATATAACTAATATTGCAAAACAGGCCATCGCCTGAGCAAGGACAACAATGAAAAGCAGGACGTTTAACAAGCTGTTACTTCTCAGTATTTCAGCGCCATTATATATTTCAACGGCTGTTGCAAAAGATCTTTATTTATCAACAGAATATCTGACCGGCGACTGGGGAAGCTATCGAAGCACTGGCCAGGTCGCTGGATAGGGAAATGATTCAACAACAAAAATTACCCAATGGCTTTAACTATATTAAAATAAAGAACAAAAATGCAACGGCAAAAGTTGCACTTCAGGGGGGACACCTTTTTCACTTTCAGCTGCACGGCCAGAAACCGTTATTATGGGTGAGCCCTAAAAGTCATTTTGAAAATGGAAAGGCGATCCGTGGTGGTATCCCTATCTGCTGGCCCTGGTTTGGTAAAAACAGCCAGGAAGCAAGTCTGCCACAACACGGTTTCGCACGAACTTCTGAGTTTACGTTCCTTCAGGGTAATGAACCTGATCAATACAACAGTGAACTGGTTCTCCAGCTTAAGAGTTCGGCCACAACCACAGGACTCTGGCCATATCACTGTAAACTTCAGTTGCGTATCACTATTGGTTCATCACTCCGCATTGCTCTCACCACCAGCAACTGTGACACCAGACCATTTACAATCAGTTCAGCCCTGCATAGTTATTTCAGCGTCTCGGACATCAAAAACATATCAATTCAGGGATTAAATAATCTGGAATACTGGGATAACCTGACAGAAGAGTATAAAAAGCAGGCCGAAGTTTTACGTATTGACAGGGAGGTAGACCGGATATACCAGGGAACAGACAATCCTTTAATACTTCAAGATAAGAACAGAACCCTCACGGTTTCAGCAACTGGCTCCTCTTCCGCCGTTATCTGGAATCCATGGAAGGACAAATCAATACAAATGGCAGATATGACAGACGACGCTTACACAACCATGCTCTGTGTTGAAACTGCAAATGCCCGCGACGACGCCCGGGAAATCTTCCCCGACAGGCAACATACCCTGCAAGCCGAGATCGGCTGACTCATCTCAGAGCTAAACCAAAGCATGAGCTAGCCCAAAGGCCAGGCCGCCACAAACTACAAGACCAAAAAGATACTGCCCAGGGTTCATAAACAAAATTGGCAGAGTACCAATGGCCAGCAACACAAAGACACCCCTTCCCATGCAGTTGACCCGTTCATTTCTATCCTTCACAAGATCTCCATACCAATAACAATACCCCTGCCTGCCGAAACGTTCACTCCAGCAGGTGAGGGGTAAGGCAAAACGCCTGTTTTAAAATATACTCTTTGCTACTTACTAACTGTCACAGTTTTAGGAGCTTTGTTTACATACTTAAAGAATACTGGAAAGGCAACGAAGAAAGCAACACAAAGTAAATACTCAATTCCTTTAATATGAGTATAATAATCAACGAGAGTGTGAAGGGGTTTAACCATACCGATTGCTACCATATATTGTCCAGCCAATGTACTAACAGACCAACCAACCTGTGAAAGCGCACTTACAAAAGCAGCCCCCACCCAGAGACACATTACCAAACCTACTGCTAAAATAATTCTTCCTGCTGTTTTTGATTGAGTTGCGGCCATGATGTTCTCCTTTTTTGAAATATATGTAAATTTTCTTTTCTATCCAAACAGTGCTGTAAAATATCCCTTCACAAGATCCAGAGGACCAACTGTCATAAATGCACTTACCAGACACACCATTCCCCAGATTCCTATCATTGCAGCCAAAGCCATTCCGACGCCAAGAGCAAAATCTGAAGTCTCAGTACCAACATTTGCATTCTTCCGTGTTGTGGTTTGTGTATTTTCAGTCATGACGTCCTCCAAATTTTTAAATAGGTTTCTTTTTTCTGATAATTTCTGTCTTTTATATAGCATGAAGGATGCCAGTTTCCCCATGCTAAAAATCACGGTTATCATCCAATATAATATCCTGTTATAATAGACCTTTTACAACACACCCATTTCCCATTATCCGGTCACACTTGATTTTCACAAATGTCGCAAAAATCATGTCTGTGGTATTTTGCTTCAGAATGTGGTGTATATGCAACAGATGTGTTGCAGGAAATGATATATGTTGTCCTTAGCAAATCAAAGAGAGTCATTCTATACTAAATATGTTCTGCAACAGGTACTTCTCTCTCCATCATAAGCTGAAAACACTTGACAAAGAGTTACATGCTACTCCATTATGAAACATGAAATTTTCTCCAGACTCCCCATTCGCACATTCTAATATCAGGCGATTTATTGCCTTTCGTGCCTTTTTCAATGTACGCTTCTACTATCCCGTTTTTACAATTTTATTTCTTGATTACGGGCTCAGCATTGAACAATTCGCATTACTGAACACGGTATGGGCATTTACCATAGTTCTTGCCGAGGTTCCATCGGGTGCACTCGCTGATCTTATCGGCCGAAAAAGCCTACTGGTCACCACAAGCATCCTGACGATAATTGAAATGCTACTGCTCGCCTTTGTCCCCTTAGGGAACAGTCAGCTGATCTTTGGTGCATTCCTGTTGAACCGCATCCTAAGCGGCCTTGCTGAAGCCCTTGCCAGTGGTGCCGATGAAGCTATGGCCTATGACACTCTTGTAGCCAATGGAGACCCGGAAGACTGGCCAAAGGTGCTTGATATCCAGATGCGGGTCAGAAATTTTTTCTATATTATCACCATGACCGTCGGTGCCTTGGTCTATTCCCATACAAGTGTAAATAGTGCATTAGACTGGCTGGGCCTGCAGATAGTACTTGATCAACAGGTCACCATGCGCTTTCCCATTTATCTCACCCTTGTACTTGGTGTTCTGTCGCTTATAACTACCCTTGGTATGAAGGATCCTGTTATTTCAAATACCCACGAGATAGATTCATCCAGCCTCCTGAAAAAAATTAAACATGTCAGCAGACTTACTATTATGGCCGGTGGTTGGATTCTGCAAACGCCCATGGCTCTCGCCGTAATTCTTTTTGGAATGAGTGTTGATCATGTCCTTCGCATGCTTGTTACTATGACAAGTCAATATTACAGAGTCATCAATCTACCAGAGGCAAGTTTCGGGGTGATTGGTGCAGCCATTGCAATGCTTGGTCTTATTGTTCCGCGTATAGCCAGAGCAATGGTGGAACATCTCAGGCCAATTCATAACCTGCTCTGCGTCATTGCCCTTTCTTTTCTTTCGCTATGGGGCCTGACTCTTTTTCTACCGATATTCGGTATACTTCCCATGGCACTTGTATTTGTTACCATGATGCTCACTTCATTTTTCACCAGTCACTACCTCAACAAAATTGCTGAACCACAGCAACGGGCAACCATTCTCAGCTACAAGGGTCTTGCCTTTAATATGGCATATGGCATTGTAGGAATCTTATACGCTTCGCTTATTGGAAATCTGCGTGATACCGTACAGGGAACATCACAAACATTGAACACTACGCTTATTGAAAATAGTGCTTTCAGACTATCCATCTCCTATTTTCCATGGTACTTTGCTGCTATACTTTTTCTTATAGGCGCCATCTGTCTGCTGCACTTTCGATTTATGCGTTCATCAGACTAAAACAGCTCCCCCAAAACTCTATTCCATGAATCCAGACTGTGAATTACAGGCAAGCCATGACAATGAGACTGTCTGTCTCACATTCCTAGGCTCCTGGACTATTCATGTTACCCCCTGTGGTTTTCCGGATCTCACTAAGCTGTTTTCTCCTCAAACAAAACGCCTTATCTTTAATAGCGAGCACCTGATTGAATGGGATAGCAGGCTCCTTGTTAAACTCTCCCGTATTACAGAAATTGCCGATAAACACTCTATAGAAGTAGATCTTAAAGGACTCCCCTCTGGAGTCCGTAAGCTTCTGCGCCTCACTCAAAAGAAGACATTTGCCCCGCCAGACAGAACGTTCTGCCCCCCTGGCGTACTTGAAGAAATCGGCAACCATACAATCGGATTTTACCAACAGGCCATTGATATGCTGGCCTTTACCGGTGACATTCTTCTGTTATATATTCGTTTTTTCACAGGACGTGCCCGCTACCTCAAAAAAGATTTTATCTACTTCCTCTACGACTGCGGCCCCCAGGCACTCCCGATAGTGGCGCTTATTTCTTTTCTGGTCGGATTTACTCTGGCTTTTATTGGTTCTGTGCAGTTACGGATGTTTGGTGCTGATATCTATGTTGCAAACCTTGTAGGTCTTACCATGACTCGTGAAATGGGACCAATGATGGCAGCCATCATTATGGCCGGGCGTACAGGTGCCTCCTACGCTGCCCAACTCGGAACCATGCAGGTTAACGAGGAGATTGATGCGTTGCAGACCATGGGGATCAACCCCCTTGATTTTCTGGTGCTGCCTCGCCTGACAGCCCTTATAATTATGATGCCTCTTCTTGCAATTTGTGCAGATTTCATAGGTATTATTGGAGGATTCTTTATTGGTGTCTTCTCTCTCGATATCAGCCCGATCCTCTATTATGAACAGACGATAAAAGCCATTCATCTAAAACATTTTCTTGTAGGAATGATCAAATCCGTAGTGTTTGGGTATCTGGTTGCTTTTTGCGGCTGTATCAAAGGAATGCATTGCGGTCGCAGTGCTGACGCTGTGGGAAAAGCCACAACTTCTGCCGTTGTAACAGCCATCGTTTTTATTGTGATCACCGATGCGGTATTTACCTTTTTCTTTAATGTTCTTGGTATCTAAACCACTATGACAAACATTACCCCTCTGATAGATGTACAGAACCTCACCATGGCCTATGGCGATTTCATCCTGCAGAAAAATTTGACGTTCAGTGTGAAAAAAGGCTCTATCTTTGCTATTATGGGAGAGTCAGGCTGTGGAAAATCCACTCTACTCAGACATCTCACTGGCCTTAAGCGTCCTGCGGCAGGAGATATTTACTTCTCCGATAAAAATTTCTGGCAAAGTAGTAAGAAATCCCGGGTACAGCGAATGCAAAAATGTGGCGTGCTTTATCAATCGGGAGCTCTCTGGAGTTCCATGACCATTGGTGAAAACATTGCTCTTCCTCTGCAGCAATTTACCAGTCTGTCCCCTAAGCTTATCGCTGAGATTGTAGAACTTAAACTTGCCCTGGTTGGTTTAAAGGGCTTTAGTAAATATCCTCCATCGGCCATTAGTGGAGGAATGCGAAAACGTGCAGGACTGGCACGAGCCATTGCACTCGATCCGGAAATAGTTTTTTTTGATGAACCTTCTGCTGGACTGGACCCAATCAGTTCCAGAATGTTGGATGATCTTATTCTAGAGCTGCGCGACAGTATGGGAGCCACCATTGTTATCGTAACCCATGAATTACCATCAATTTTTGCCCTTGCAGATGATTCAGTTTTTCTCGATACAGAAACGCGAACAATGCTCGCCACCGGTAATCCCAAAATACTTGCCAAAGAAAGTGATAATCTTAAGGTAAAACAATTCCTGAGCCGCAGTTTATCTCCTACTGAGCAACCTTAACCAAATACAATTATGCCAAACAAGAAAATCCAACCAGTATTGATAGGTGTCTTTGTTATCCTCTCCCTTATCCTTTTTATGACAGCTATCGTCATTTTTGGAGGTAATAAATTTTTTGCAAAAGAGAATCTTATTATTACCTATTTCGAGGGGTCACTCGACGGACTGAATGTCGGATCAGATGTAACCTATCGCGGAGTTACCATTGGTAAAGTCAAGGAAATCAAAATCCATATTCAGGCCAATGAAAAGAAAAGCCAGGGAATCAATATACCCGTTCTTATAGCACTGAATGGTGGCTCTTCCTTAATTATAAATGGCCCTAAGGCAAAAGCTGATGATGATATCGACATCTTTTTAGAATCCATGTGTGACCAGGGACTACGAGCAAAATTAAAGCTTAAAAGTATGGTTACCGGAAAACGCTATATGGATCTTGCATTCTATGAAAACACCACTGCAATCTATCGTGACAAGACTGGAGAATATTTTGAAATCCCCACCCTGCCATCCGAAATGCAGCAATTTTCCAAAATGATGAAAGAGGTAAACCTCAATGAGCTCTACCACAAATTTCTGAACACGCTCACATCCCTTGAAAAACTTTCTTCCGGGTTATCAAAAACATTAGAAGAAAAAAACATTCAGGAGTTTATTGATAATCTTCTCCTCGCCACCACAAATTTAAACTCAATTCTTCTAAAAGTAGACTCTGGCGTTCCTCCCATCCTTGAGAAAATAGACGACAGCTTTGAGCAGTTTAAAAGTTTTTCAACCCACGCAGATGCTATTGCTATTTCATTGGAAAAACAAATTCCTCCTCTTACCAGCGAACTCAGCGTTGCCCTGGCACATATGGATTCAACACTTGCACAAGTTGACACCCTCCTCAGCCAGGCTGAAAAGACCATACGTCCAAATTCTCCCCTTTACTATCAATTTTCTCAGGCCATGCTACAACTTAAAAACACAGCCATATCCATTGAAAAACTCAGCGAATTTGTTCACCGCAATCCTGATGCATTGATTTTTGGTTTGCAAAACCCGGGTAAAGCTGAACATAATAAATAGGTTCATTTCGATACATAGAGTTAAGAAAGTGGCATTAAAACAAAATGGATACTGCTCCATGTTCAAACAGAAAAAACGATTGATCTCATTTTTAAGTATTTTACTGGTAGTTGGTTTCTTACTTACCAGTCTTACAAGTTATTTTATTTCTATTGCCTCTCTTAGGTACCAAGTCACACACAGCGAATTACCGCTCACCAGTGATACAATTTATTCAGAGATTCAACGTGATCTTCTGCGTCCAATTTTCATCTCTTCCCTTATGGCTTCGGACACCTTTCTACGTGACTGGGTAATTAACAAAGAAGACAATCAGGATGCAATCATACGTTTTCTCAAAGAAATCCAGGAAAATTACAATACGATCACATCTTTTTTCGTCTCAGACCTAACCAGGAATTACTATCATCCCGATGGCCTTGTCAAACAGGTACTGCCGGAAGAGGAAAGAGATGCCTGGTATTTTCGAGTACGAAAAATGCGAGAGGACTTTGAAATCAATGTGGACATCGACCAGGCAAACTATGATGCCCTGACCGTATTTGTCAATTATCGTGTCTATGACTATAACAAAAAGTTTATCGGAGTGACGGGAGTTGGTCTAACGGTGGATTCCGTCCAGAAACTTATCAACCAATACCAGCAGACATATAATCGTGATATACTTTTTATCGACCCCAAAGGGACTGTTAAACTCAGTAATAAATCCAACAAACATCTGCCGCTACAATTGAAAACACTTATACAAAGTGATGACTTTCTATCTCAGGTAACCAACACTGATACCATGGCCTTGGAGTATCGACTAAATGGCCATCCAACATGCTTAAACACCCGCTATATAAAAGAGTTTGACTGGTACCTGGTGGTTATCCAAAGTGAATTGCAAGGAACAACAAAGCTACTCAAAACGCTTCTGATTAATTTGCTGTTCTGTACAGTCATTACTGCCATCATCCTCTATATTGTAAATCGAACGATCTCCTCCTACCAGAAAGAGATCGAAGCTATGGCCACAACAGATAAGTTGACGGGTCTCTATAATCGCCAGGCACTAGAACTATTATTTGCACCATTGCTTCTTGATCAACTTCGCAACCCGGACGGAGTATCTCTGCTGCTGCTCGATATCGATCATTTTAAACAGATTAACGACACTTATGGCCATTTAGCGGGAGATGCCGTACTTGAACACCTGGCCAGCCTGCTTAAATCCCGGTTGCGGGAAACAGATATTATCTGCAGGTGGGGTGGAGAAGAATTCCTGATATTACTCAAAAGGTGTTCGATTAAAACAGCATCCAACATGGCAGAAGAACTTCGTTTAGCTATTATGAATAACCCCCTATCTTATCAAAAACAAATGCTTACTGTAACTGTCAGTATAGGGGTCACCGAATACAAGTCAAAAAACACTGTGGAACAACTGATTGGCAGGGCAGACGAAGCATTATATAGTGCAAAGGCAAGTGGAAGGAATCGGGTGATATCCTTATAGGAGTTTATCCGATTTTTTTCCTCTAATCCTACTAGAGAATTGGAGTTTCACAGAGTTATGACAAACTATAAAACCATTAGAGCTTTTATTCTTTCGGGACTACTCCTGCTTCTGGTAAACAGCTGCATAAAACAACCAATTCCTGTCTACTACTACACTCTGGGAGACTCAGAACTACCAGTAACTTCCAGCAACAGCTCTTTGCCAACGATTGCTGTAGGGCCAGTGGATGTAGCCTCCTTTCTTAATCAGGGACAACTGATCACTCAAAACTCACGCTACTCGGTGACTATTGAAGAACAGCACAGGTGGGCAGGAAATCTTAAGGACATGCTTACCACGGTCATTATTTCCAACCTGCGACATACTCTTAAGACTGAAAAAATCCATACCTTCCCCATTTCTGAAAAAACCGAACATCTGCAACTGGCCATAAATTTCACCCATTTTGAAAAAGACAGTGATGGCAATGCCCTAATAACAGCGTACTGGAAAGTCATCTCAGAAGATGGAAAGAATATTCTCTATCAAAAAACGTCAACTCTTCACACAACACCTGAAAATAATGCATTTGTAGCCCTGTCAAAGGCACTCAGCATTGGCCTCTCAAAGCTTTCAAATGAGATTGCCGACAGGCTTAAAATACTCACAAAAGCATAGAGACACCGAAATGAATAAAAAAAAAATATTCTGTTATTCTTTTCTTATCACCCTTTTTATGGTCCTTACAGCCCTGCCTCAAAACAGTTATGCCCTAACTGTGCAGCGCTGGCTTGGCCAAACTGTTTATATTCCAGTTTATTCACACATCTATGCCGATTCCAGATTTAAAGACAAACCTTTTCAACTCACGGCAATTATTAGTATCAGAAATACTGACATCGAGAATCCCTTCACCCTTCAAAGGGTGGACTATTACGATTCCAACGGAAAATTACTCTCCCATTACCTTGAAAAACCGATTACAATCGCTCCCCTTGCCTCCACTCGCTATATCGTCCCTGAATCCGATACTCTTGGTGGATCAGGAGCTAAATTCATAGCAAGCTGGAGCAGTGAAAAGGGTATAACCGAGCCCATTATTGAAGGTGTGATGATAGGAACAAAAATGCAGCAGGGTATTTCCTTTGTCACAAATTCACAAACTCTTAGCGGTACTAAAGCACCATGATCGAAAACAACCAGCAATTCCCAGGCGAAGAGGAAGCACCCAACTGTCTGTCAAAACGTCTCGGCGGAAACTCTCTCCAGCGAAGCTTCAAACAGGCCCTTACTCCCTTTGAAGATTTTGTTCACAAGGAAGCCTCTTCCGGCTTACTTCTTATGGCCTGTACCATCATGGCACTGTTCCTTGCCAACTCGGCACTTTATCCGATTTACGATTCGGTACTGCACCATAAATACACCATAGGCAGCGGCTTTTTCTCCGTCAGCCATTCTCTGCAACACTGGATTAATGATGGACTGATGGCCCTCTTTTTCTTTATGGTAGGGCTCGAAATAAAACGTGAAATTCTGGTGGGTGAACTTGCTGATCGTAAACAAGCCATGCTGCCAATTGCTGCCGCCATTGGCGGAATGGTCGTTCCGGCACTTATTTATGTCGCCATAAATAGTGGCACCGATGCCATATCCGGCTGGGGCGTTCCCATGGCAACTGACATTGCCTTTGCCATGGGAGTCCTTGCCCTGCTTGGTTCTCGTATTCCCAAACCTTTAGTTGGGTTCCTGCTGGCACTTGCTATTGTTGATGACCTTGGCGCAGTCCTTGTCATTGCAGCATTCTATACCGACCAGATCAACCTCTATGCACTTCTCTTTGCCGGTATCGCATTTATTATGCTGGTTCTGTCCAATATTGCCGGCATCCGGCGTCCGTTACCCTATGTTATTTTTGGAGTACTGCTGTGGCTTGGAATGCTTGAATCTGGGATACATGCTACCCTTGCAGGAGTCATCACGGCGCTCACGGTCCCTGCAAACTCACTCTGTCACAGCACACCATTTGTAAGACGAATGCGACATTTAACAAATAAGTTTGAAACCGTTCAGGAAGACCATAAACACATTATGCAAAACGGTGAGCAACAAAAAATCCTCCAGTCCATGGAAAACTTTGTGCACTGCATGGAAAGTCCGCTGCAACGAATGGAACACAATCTGCACATCTGGGTCTCTTTTCTTATTATCCCTATTTTTGCCCTTGCTAATGCCGGAATACCCATTGATATATCAACACTTGGGGAGACTTTTTCTGATCCTGTAACAATTGGTGTTATGGCAGGGCTTCTGATCGGAAAAATCAGTGGAATTTTCTTCTTCTCATGGCTAGTTATTAAAACCGGCTTAAGTCGCCTGCCTCATGAAGTGACCATGCCACAAATTGCAAGCGTAAGTCTTCTTGCAGGAATTGGTTTTACCATGTCCATTTTTATTGGCGGCTTAGCATTTGAGAACCCACAGTATCTATTGAATGCAAAAATTGGAATACTGGCAGCATCTCTGATTGCCGGAATTGCCGGCTACATTGCCCTGCGTCTTTCCACCACTAACCCCGAATAGGCTCTATCTCTGTTATGTCGTTACTCGCAACTCTTGTTGATCTGGCGAAAGGATGTCCCCGAAATATCAAAAGACGTCTTCTTCGTGATATATTGATCATTCTCTTTGTCACTTCAGGGGCCATTCTTGCCATTGTACTTATCCAGGGGATAAAGACCCAGCGTGATATCTCAACTGCTATTATTGCCAAAGCAAATATTCAGGTTTCTACACATTTTCAGTCCTTTGCAGACCCACTCAGCAACGTTCTAAAAATTCTTGGTAAATGGGGAGAGGCCGGATTGCTTAAAATTAGCGATGATAACAAACTTATTGCTACCCAGTTTCAAGCCCTTATGGAAATCCAGCCAACCATTCACTCCATATCAATTGCAGATACTGAAGAGAATAATATCCAACTCTCCCATCTCAATAATGAATGGTTCCTCCACGATTTCAACAAAACAGAATCCACCAGCGCCAAATGGATTAATGAAACATTTGAAGATATAGAAATACTAACTGAAAGCTACTATTCAATGGCCACGGCAAACTGGTTTCGCGGTGCCATGCTTAACCCTTCTACTGCCCCATTTTTTATGACGGAACCCTATCTCCAGCCAAGTACGGGAGAAGTCGTTATTACCGTCAGTTTACGCTGGAACAAACGCAATACTGAAGACAGCAACCATGTCTCCGCCGTTTCTTTCACGGTACAAAGCCTTATGCTCTTTATTGAGGAGCTTCAAGTCACTCCGGACAGCCGTATCCTGCTCTTCGAAAAAAGCGGCACCATCCTTACAGATATTAGTAATAATTCCCACAATAGCAATCTAATGAACACTATCCAGGCCAACAAGTCCTCCGATAAACTATTAGCGAAAGTAGCTGCAAAAATCAAAGCAAACAATACTTATTCCTCCCAGGTATTTTCCATTAAAAATGATGGGAAAACCTGGTGGCTTGGATTGAACCAACTGCACGAATCAAATAATGATGTATGGGTTGCAGTGTTGATTCCTGAAGACGATATTTTTTCAGATCTGTATCAGCAATGGCTGCGCTTTGGGTTAATAGTTGGCTCTATATTGCTTTTCGGTATTTTTATGACCGTCTTCCTCGTCCGTAAATATAGCCACCAGCTTAAAGATCTTCCTCAGCAACAAATACAGAGCGAAGGATATGAAACCGAGGTTGCAGCCCTTATTCAAGCAGGCGAATCCACTACCCTTGAATTCAAATCAACCATGCGGACCAATCTCAAAACCGGAAAGACAGGAAAAGAAATAGAGATTGCATGGTTAAAAACGGTTGCCGCCTTTATGAACAGTGATGGTGGAATTCTCCTTATTGGCGTTGCCGATTCCGGAGAAATTTTGGGGACGGAAGCTGATGATTTTGCAAATGAAGACAAGTGCCGACTCCACTTCAAGAATATGCTTAACACTCATATTGGCGCCGAATTTACCCGGTTTATTCATTTAAAAATTGTTCAACTCAAAAACAATTCTATCCTTATTGTTGAATGTGAACGAGTTCGCAGACCAGTGTTTCTTTCCATGGGCAAACAGGAAGAATTCTTTATTCGCTCCGGACCATCAAGCATCAAGCTTAGCATGAGTCAAATGGTTAAATACCTGGGGGAACGCTAAAATGGTGTCAAAATACAAAGACATCACCTCTCGCTGCTTTGTGAATGCGCCATGGTACGAACTAAAAGATTCTTATCTCGATCTATTTTTGCACCACTCCATTCAACCGGAAATCGGCCTGGAAGGGCTTTGTCTCTATGAAGAGTCAATGGATGAATTTCAGAAAGTTGCCTCCATACTAAAGAAACACGACCTCTCCTGCACCCTGCATGCGCCATTTTTTGATCTTGCTCCGGGAGCCCTTGATCCAAAAGTCCTTGATGTCAGCCGCAATAAGTTAAAGAAAGCTGCAGAACTGATCGCTCTATTTCAACCAAAGTCCATGGTCTGCCATTTAAATTTCGAAGAAAACAAACAGGGCTACAAAAAAGAACAATGGCTCAAGGTTGCCTGTGAAACCTGGCAGGAAATCATGAAAATGGCAATGGCTCAGGGTTGTATCCTTATGCTTGAGAACACTTATGAAACGACCCCCTGGGCACATGAAACAATCTTCACAAAATTAGATCCGGGAAACGCACGATTTTGCCTGGATGTTGGCCATCTTATGAGTTTTGCCAAGACACCATGGCAGGACTGGCTTCCCAGACTCTCTCCATGGCTTGGCCAACTTCACCTGCATGACAACAACGGAGAAAGTGATCAACACCTTGGATTGGGGCTCGGCGCCTTTGATTTTGAATCCCTTTTTCAATTCCTTGCCGCACACAAGCTGCATCCACTGATAACCCTTGAACCTCACAGTGAAGATGATATGTGGCAAGCGCTCGAATATCTGCAAAGAACGAAACTGTTAGACCTGATCTAACAACTCAGGCAGGACCTGAAAGGAGCTTCCCGGTGCCTTTTGCGGTCAACCCAAAATAGTCAGCAATCTCCCCCCAGCTTTTTTTCTTTCTGGTGTGCATTGTCAGAATATCGACGGCAGTAGCTTCTCGCTTACCATACCGTTCCAGAAGAAAGACAAGGGTCACTTCACGACCACTGGCCCCCTCTTTCCGTAACACAGCAATATCATGATCTGATATTCCAAAAAACTCCTTAACCAGCAGATCGGTCACAACCTCGGTGGCATCACCGTTACCAGCAACTGCTTCCCGTAGAGCATTCAAGGCTTTTTCATTCTCCTTATTCCCCACAATACTTTCAGAGGCAAGTATCTGATTCCAACTACCGCCATTGTCAAGAACAGCCAATAAATTATTCAGCTCAACCCCTCCTGCACGTGCTACAAACAGGCCTATAAGAAGGTCATCGGGATCGACCGCTCCCTTCATTTTCATCATTACAATTTGACTTTTCGAGATATGGAAGTTCGCTGCAATAAAAGAGTTGAAACTGGTTGTGAGCAAATACTTGTCGGCTGAAAATTTATGTTCAGGGTCATACACTCTATCTTTAAAACAATGGCAACCGCTTGTCTGTGTCGGCATATCCATGGCAGAACCCGTTGTACCAAAAAGCAGGAACAGCAATACAAAGTACATTATATTTTTCATTGTTTTTCCTTTATGGAGTAGGCTTGTCTTTGACAATTGGTATTTGATATAAAAAAGAATACTCTGGGGAACAACCCATAAATCATTCCCAAATGAATTTATTACAAATTACTCATATACACTACGCTTTATGACACTGCTATCGAAAAAAAGACGCGGTATTATCGTTGGAGGGACCGGACTCATTGGTGGTGCCATGGTGCACTATTTCAATAAACGCTGCCAGGATGAGATTGAGATTCTTTCCCCTAACTCAAAAGCGATGAGCCTTGCTAGTGTTGACGAGATAGAACGGTACGCCAGACAATGGAAACCCGATTTTATCATAAATTCGGCAATTGCTGCAATCGACTCCGATCCACAACTTACCTACACCATAAACTATCTTGGTTGTATCAACCTCGCAACGGTAGCCCTCAAACTTAACATTCCATATATTTACGTTAGTTCAGCCGCTGTTTTTCCCTCGGGAAAACGCATTACAGAAGAACAACGACTCAATCTTGACGCAGATCTCTCAAATTACGCAAAATCAAAACTCATGAGTGAAATGACCTTGCAACACATGCACCAGCATGAGGGACTTGATTTCACAGCTGTCAGACTTGCAATCGTCTATGGAAAACATGATCACAAAACCCAAGGCTTCCACCGCCTTCTTCACTCAATAGCTGATCAGGTAATGCCACTCTTCCTTACAGCAAAGGGAGTTAAACATTCCTATTCCAATTCAAAAAAAGTTCCTCTTTTCATTCATCATGTTCTTAACAACCGAGAGGAATTCTCTGGGGAATCCTATAATTTTGTTGATTCAGAGCCCGTTGAACTTGTACACCTCATTCAAACAATAAAGAGTTTACTTGGTCTCAAAAAACCACGAAATATCTTTTTACCACTCCCGGTGGCAAAATTTGGATCAAAGGTTCTACAAAAACTTTTAAAGGGATTATTACATATTGGGATCTATTCTAAAATGCCGGCAGAGCTCATGTTTTTAAGCCAATTTTATGAAACCCAGACACTCGACAATACAAAACTCATAAATTCATCATTTATTGACCCATGGCCGGAGCAGACGATCTACTCTAAACTCCCTGAAATTATAGAGTATTACATTTCAAGATGGGAACACCGTAACCTTATATCAGGTTTTAATGATGAATTCTTTGTTCTCCGTAAAGATGTGCAGCAATTTATCGACAGCCCGGAGCAACTCCTGCAACAGATACACAAGGGAGATCTCAAACCATTCGGCAAGTTTTCCGAGTTAGATCAGAATAAGAAATAATTTTTTCTTACAAATGTATTCCATTATAAATGAACAAACAGCCACCTATCAGCTTTATAAGTCAATGATACAATTGTGAAACTCAACCTTCATATTCCAACTGGTCAACACCTATTTTATCATCAAGCTCTAATGGCTCTTTTTAATTCTGACACACACCAGAAAATATTCTACCAGACTTTAGCAAACACCTTAAATAACCATCAATTCAAAAATTCCTTTTGATTTTCACCCTTTCTGCCGATATATTCAATAGACAATAGAAAAAAAACTCTTAATTATTTTATCAAAACATACTTTAAACACTATACATGAGCCAGCAGCAAGATCCCTCAACAGCCTCTTCTTTACCAGACGTCTCTGTATCAGCAGAGCCTGTACCTCCAAACATTTATTCAGCCCCCTCCCCTCTTGGCAATAGTTTTTCGGTCAATAGTTTTGTTATCGAAGATTCCTTCTCTCGCTCCCGCGTTCCGAGCCCCGTCCACTGGTCTGTTGCCTGGTCAGATTTAATGATGACCATGTTTATTCTGTTTCTTACCATGTTTGTCTACCAGGCCTCTCATGAAGAATTTCTGGTGAGCAATACTCCTGAAATACTAGGCGGCAGTACTACCGAAGCCCTCGACATTCTCGGTGATGGTGATTTGATTGTTCCAATCGTTCCTTTAGGCAAGCCTGCACCACTTATCAATTCCGGAACTGTTAAGAAAATCGAAAAGGTTATGATCGACGACATCGATATTGATGCTATTTTTGATAAAAATACTGTCTACGTAGAACCATCGCTGGAAACGGTACCAGGCAAAACAGAGATTACTGAAGCAGATGCAACTCAAAAGACAACACCAGCGTCTCCTGCTCAGCAACAAGACATTCTAGAACCAGCACCGTTACTTGATCCCGACCAACCGGAATTGGTGGTTCAGCAACAAACCTCTTTCAGCGAGATGTATGATCTCAGTCAGCAGACACTCAGCAACGACAAGCTTGATAAATTTGCCTCAATAGATCTGGTTCCAGATACCACCATGCGGATCATCCTCACCGGTGATCTTCTTTTTTTTACGGGACAAGCAGACCTTTCAGGCAGCGCCAGAAAATCCCTGAAAAAACTTACCGCGGTTATTAGAAATTCCCCCTATATGATCAATGTTATAGGCCACACTGACAACCTGCCCATGCATTCATCCCGTTTTGCTTCCAACTGGGAACTATCCGTTGTCCGGGCAAGCAGTGTGGCCAGATTTTTGATCAATGAGATGGGAATGAATCCGGCGCAGTTTATTGTTTCCGGGTATGGTTCTCAACGTCCACGAAGACCAAATAACAATGTGGAAAATCGGGCCACAAACAGACGTGTTGAAATTATCATTTCCAAGCGTTTAGCTCCGGCAATAAAAGCCACTCCAAATAATCTTTTATAAAAATATCTCCCATGAAAAATAGAAACTTTATCGGACTCTTTTTTTGTACCTGCATTTTCTGTTTTGGTTTTTTGATTAATGGAAATATCAGTCTCTATTTCAACATCCCTGGTCTCTTAATTGTATTTGGCGGAACAGCAGGTGCAGCGTTTCTCAGCTTTAAAACAGAGCAACTCTTAATCGTTTCAAAGGTTTTAAGAGCCAACTATGGCAAACAGATCAAAAAAGAAACAGAGATTGTCCATATTCTGATCGACCTCTCTATTAAATCGCGAATTCAAGGAATCCTTTCCCTTCAGGAAGAGGAAAATGAAACCTCCATTCTCTTTTTGAGACGAGCTCTTGGCTGTCTGGTTGATGGATACAAGGGAGAGCAGATACGTGACATTCTCAATACGGAAATCTACTTTTTCAAGATGCGCCGTGAGGACTCGGAACGAGTCCTTCGTACGATTGCTGATTTCTTTCCCGCCTTCGGAATCACCGGAAGTGTGGTGGGACTTATCTCAATGCTTGGTGGCATAGGCGATACATCTGTTATCTTGAGAGCTGTCCCCATTGCTCTCACATCAACCCTCTACGGAATTATCTTTGCTAATTTCTTTTTTCTTCCCTTTGCATCTTTCCTGCGGGAACGAACCAATCAGGAGTTGTTACTGCAAAAAATAATTATGGAAGGTGTCATTGCTATCGATTCAGAATTAAACCCTACTATTCTCAAAACTAAACTCGAGTCCTTCCTAACCCCATCAGAACGTCAGGAAACTCTTGTCTCATATCAAAAACTTAAGGAACGTTTCAACATAACAGCAGAATAGCCGGTACCTCTCTTTTTCCTAAAAGAGGCGAAATCATATCCTCCTTTCAATGTGCAATGTAAGAAGTAGTATGGTATGTTTTACACTCTACTTTTGATTTATTGCTCAAGCTACATTCCACAGGAGAACGATTTTGACTCGCCACTACCCCAGACTGTTCTATATTTTTACCATTCTAATCCTTTCAAGCTGCGCTCCCTCCACTGCCAACAAAGCAGAACAACAGGGAGCGACCCCACTAACAAGTCAGGAAATATTTGATTTAACCACCCAAAATACACTCCGCTTTATTTCGTCTGATTTTGACGCCCATGTCTATTTTAGTGAAGATGGTTCATTATCAGCAAGCTCGGTTTTTAATAACAACCTTGACTACGGAAGCTGGGATATCAAGAGTGATGGCAAACTCTGTATGAAATTTACTGTCTGGTACTTCGGTGATGTTAATTGCTATTCTGCACTCAACGATTCAAAAAACAACCAGTATCTCTTTTTCACCAGCAACGGTTCCCTTGCCTACACAGCCAAAGCATCAAGTGGAAATTCAAAACACTTAAAAATTAAAACAAAAAAAGATAAAGAAACGGTCTATGTCCGCAGCAGCATGAGCCAGGGAAAAAGTACGTCGCCCTCTTCTTCAGAGCCCGTTGTCAGCAAATCAACTCCTGCAGCAGCTCCCGTCCCCGTTGCCACAAGCAGTGGCTCAAGCGCCGCCTCTCAGGAGGAGGTCAAGCATACCGTGAAATCCATGGCTCAGGACTGTCCTAACTGTAACTTTGCAGATGCTGATCTGCGCAAAGCTTACCTTGTCGGTGCAAATCTCAAGGGTGCGAATCTCAAAGGAGCCGATCTGAGTCGTGCCAATATGCGCCGTGCTAATCTTGAGGATGTGGACCTCTCCGGGGCAACACTGCTCAGTGCAAACTTACCGGGTGCGAATCTTCGGGGTGCCGATCTCTCAGGTGCCGATTTTACCGGATCTAATCTTATTCGAGCTGATTTCACCGGTGCAACTATCGAAGGCTGCATTTTTGACAACACCCTTCAGGAAGGTATAAAGGGACTCAAATAGATATGTCTGCCGGTTTCGCCCACCTTCACGTTCATACTCAATACAGCCTTCTTGACGGAGCAATCCGCCTCCCGGATCTCCTTGCAAAATGTAAGGAGTATGGCATGGGATCCGTTGCCATGACGGATCATGGAGCCATGTATGGAGCACTCGAATTCTACCTAAAAGCCAGAGACAAAGGGATCAAACCTATTGTTGGCTGTGAATTTTATATTGCTCCTGGTCATCGGACAGAACGCAACGCTTCCGCTCCTACCAAAGCCTATCATATTGTTTTGCTTGCCATGAACTATAAGGGCTATCAAAACCTGATGAAACTTTCCGGGATTGCCCAGTTTGAAGGTTTTTACTCAAGACCCAGGATCGATATGGAAGTCCTTGAGTCACACAATGAAGGCTTGATCTGTCTCAGCGCCTGTCTCCACGGTGAGGTGCCGTGGCTTGTGGTGCATAAAGGACTCAGTGCTGCCAGAAAAAAAGCCAAAATGTTTCAGGATATTTTCGGCGACAGATTTTATTTGGAAATTCAGCAGAATTCCATTCCCGAGCAAAAAACTGCGAATAAAGGTCTGGTGACCATTGCCAAAGAACTGAACATTAAGCTCGTTGCCACCAATGACTGTCACTATCTCAATCAGGAAGACGCTCATGCCCATGAAGTCCTGCTCTGTATCCAGACGGGCAAAACAATTAATGATCCAAAACACTTCAAGTTTTCATCGGATACCTTTTATCTAAAAACACCCGAAGAAATGAAGGAGAGTTTCAGAGACTATCCTGAAGCTGTTGCAAACACCATTGAAGTAGCTGACCGCTGCAACCTTGAGATTGACCTTGAAGGATACCATTTCCCCGAATTCCCCGTTCCCGAGGGTGAAACCCTTGAAACAATGTTTATTAACGCATGCTGGAATGGCCTTAAAGAACGATTTGTTGCCATGCGGGAAGCCGGAACATTCAGCAAGGAAGTGGAAGAACAATACAAAGCACGTCTGGAATACGAAATTGGGATCATTAACTCCATGGGGTTTCCCGGATATTTCCTTATCGTGGCAGACTTTATCAATTGGGCCATTGATCATGATATCCCTGTTGGCCCAGGACGTGGATCTGGTGCCGGAAGCCTTGCAGCCTATGCAATGCGTATCACCAATATTGACCCCATACCCTACGGTCTTATTTTTGAAAGATTCCTGAACCCCGAACGAGTCAGTATGCCTGACTTTGATATTGATTTTTGTCAGGATAGGCGTGGTGAAGTAATCGATTATGTTCGCCAGAAATATGGCGGTGCTCCCCATGTTGCCCAGATTATCACCTTTGGCTCCATGAAGGCAAAGGGTGTTATCCGCGATGTTGGAAGGGCACTTGATATCCCTTTCAGTGAAGTGGATAGAATTGCTAAACTCGTTCCCGATGCCCTGAAAATGACCATTGACAAGGCCATTGACGAAGAGCCACGGATAGCGGATGCCGCAAATAAAGACCCGCGCATTGCTGAACTGATAAAAGTTGCCCAAACCCTTGAAGGACTTGCCAGGCACACCTCAACCCATGCAGCTGGTGTTGTCGTCTCACCAAAACCCATGGTTGAGTACCTTCCCACCTGCAAGGGAAAAGAGGGAGAGACCCTGACTCAGTATGATATGAAACATACTGAGATGACGGGGCTAATCAAATTTGATTTTCTTGGTCTCAAAACACTCACCGTCATCGATTATGCCTTAAAACATATCAAATCTGATATTGGAATTGAACTTGATATAGATGCACTCCCCATGGATGATATCAAGACCTTTGAATTGCTCTGCTCAGGTGATGCTCTTGGTGTCTTCCAGCTTGAGAGCTCAGGAATGCGAGAGTTACTTGTTAAAATGGCTCCTGAACAGTTCAGTGACCTGATTGCCCTTGTTGCCCTCTACCGACCAGGCCCGCTTGATTCCGGTATGGTTGATGATTTTGTTGAAACAAAACATGGTCGGGCAACTGCCAACTATCCCCTCCCTCAGCTTAAACCCGTTCTTGAAGAGACCTATGGCGTAATTGTCTATCAGGAGCAGGTAATGAAGATCGCTAATATCCTTGCTGATTACAACCTGGGTGATGCAGATATTCTACGTCGTGCCATGGGTAAGAAGATCGTCGAGGTTATGGATGAGGAAAAGATTAAGTTTATGGCCGGGGCCAAAAAACTTGAAGTCGATCAAAAAAAGGCTGAATATGTCTTTGATCTGATGGCAAAATTTGCAGGTTACGGCTTTAACAAATCCCACTCTGCTGCCTATGCCCTTATCTCCTATCAGACAGCCTACCTCAAGGCCCATTATCCATCTCAGTTTATGGCCGCACTTCTTTCCTGCGACATGAATAATACCGACAAGGTGGTTCTCTATATTAATGAATGCAGGGAACATGCCATCGAAGTCCGACCGCCAGACATTAACGAATCGCTTGTCGATTTCTCTGTACACGATGACAGAGTGCGCTTTGGTCTTGCTGCTGTCAAAAATGTGGGTAAATCTGCACTGCAGTCTATTATTGAAGAACGGGAAGAGAGCGGAAAGTACAAATCTTTGGAAGATTTTTGCAACCGGGTTGATTCACGAAAAGTTAACTCACGGGTTATTGAGAGTCTGATCAAGTCCGGTTCCTTTGATTCTGTTGGATGCAGGCGTTCTCAACTCATGGCTGTAGTCGACCAGGCCATGGACAAGGCAAAAGCTGTGCAGCGTGATAAGCAGAGTGGCCAAATGTCCCTCTTTGGACTCTCTCCGGCAACAGATACCACTGACAAGAGCGGAATAATCCTACCAGACATTCCAGAATGGGAGGAACGTGAACGACTCACCAAAGAGAAGGAAACAGTGGGATTCTATATAACAGGACATCCACTCGATCAGGATTTGGAAGCAATAAAAACTATCACCGATACCGACATTGCAGGTCTTGAAGAATACGGTGAAGAGCAACCGGTACGAATTGGTGGACTGATCCGAAGCTGTAAGCAGCTCAAGAGTAAAAAGGGTGATCCCATGGCCTTTATCACCGTTGAGGATCTCCTCGGTGCCGTGGAAGTCATTGTCTTTCCAAATACCTTTGCAGAGTGTTACTCCCTGCTGAGCTCCTCTGAAACCATTATTGTTCAAGGAACTGTTCAAAATGATGAACGTGGCCCCAAGATTATCGCTGAAACCCTTGAATTACTCCCAAAAGCCAGAGAAACCCATACCGAATCGATTAAAATCCTGCTCGACAGCGAAAAAATCAGCAGAAAACGTCTCGAGTCTCTAAAACAGGTTCTCTATCGCTATCATGGAAACTGTCCCCTACTCCTTACCATGCATTTCCCCGGCCAGGGAGAAGTTGATATCGAAATTCTTAAAGATCTGACCGTCCGCCCATGCCGTGAATTCACTGACGAAACAGAGACCATTTTAGGCTACAAAGCTCTTTCCTATAAAAGGAAGACACTTATAAGTCACAAACGAAAGCGCTGGGGACAAGCAAAAGCTTCGTAACCTTATGACCGACCTCTACCAGATGAACTGCCAATCGTGTCCCAGGAAAACGAAGACTGTTGCCCAACGGCCAAATTAAAGAATGTCTTTCGGATACTTTTTATATGCATGATCACTTTTGGAATCGTTATGGGAATGGCATTCCCACCGATTGTTAAAGTTTACTTCAGTGATCCACGTGCCATCTCCTTAAGTTTCACATTGATGTGTGTAACTGCTGGCATCACCGTTGGAATCGCAAACTATATTCTTTTTTCACTCGTTGTATCCAAGCAACTCCGTTTCCTGGTCACTGGAATGAATCAGGTAAACAGACAGATCCGCACCGCCATGCTCAGCAAACGGCAACAATTAGTAACCTACCAGATTGAAGTTAAAAGTGACGATATGATCGGTGAAGTCACCCAGGCATTCAATACCATGAGCAGTACAGTGGAGCAAAGACTCTCCCATGAAGCAAATTTCAGGGGGTTCATCTCGAATCTTTCCACAAATATTGACCTCGACTCTACCACTCAGACTATCCTTGACTACTTTATCGAGACTACCTGTATCACTTCTGGAGTTCTTTATGGAAAGATTGATGAGGAGATGATTTTACTTGCAAGTCATGATGTCGATACGGGTGACAGCTTGCCCAAAAAACTGGAAACATGGCAAGGGATTGTCACCGACACCATTAACTCGGGAAAGATTCATACCATCGACACCAATTCAAGCAGTTTCGACTGGATCGCAACCTCCACACCACTCGGGACCCTAAGGCCCAAATTCATCCGTATTATTCCCTTGATTGCTGACAAAAGTACAGTTGGTTTAATTATTGCCTCCTGTGGAACAGGTACTGAACCCGAATCGATGCAGAGGGAAATCCTTGAAACCTACGCTAGTTACATGGCCCCCTACCTGCAGAACGCCCTTCTCCACAAAAAAATTCAGGAGATGGCATCCTACGATTCACTTACCCATATATTAAATAGACGTTTTGGGATGGTTCGCCTGGATGAAGAGTTTTCAACAGCTCTTCGGCATCAAAGGGATCTGAGTGCCATTATGATCGATATCGATAAATTCAAATCGGTCAACGACACCCATGGGCACGAAGCTGGAGATATGATTCTTAAAAATGTGGCCTCTATCATTGCACTCAATCTACGCAATGAAGAGGTTATTTGTCGATATGGTGGTGAAGAATTTCTAGTTATCCTCCCCATGGCCAATCTGCATAAAGCAGGACTTGTTGCAGAACGATTGCGGCTGATCGTAGAACAACAGACCTGCTACTACAAAGATAAAGTTATCCTTGTTACCATCAGCCTTGGTGTTTCCACTCTCTCTTCACTTGTTACTAAAAACACGAATGATTTAATAAATATAGCAGATACTGCCCTATACCACGCTAAACATATGGGCCGTAACCGGGTTGCAATATTTCGAAACAACGAGCCTGTACTGCTTCCCAGGGGAGAGTCGGTGTAGCACCCCTTTAGAACAAGACTCTAAAAGCAAAGTCCGCAATCCGGACAGGTTGACTCACTGGTTGAAAAACTGGTGCCACAGGCAGGACAGTTCGACTTTGCAACACCCGTATCATATACTGCATGAGCATTGCTTAAATCATGGGATTCAAGGGATGTGGTTCGCTTAAATTCTCGTGCCAAAACCTCAGTTGCATCTTCTCCATCCGTAATCTTAATTTGTAAATAAAAGTCAGTTCCACAACAGCCTTTTCCGCAGTTCCCATCCTCGCCAATAACAAGTGATGGAATATTTTCTGCAGCTAGCAATCCCTTGAGTTGCTTCATTTCAGCTAAAGGTCCCTTTCTGATACTTGCAATTTCATCATCGGTTGAAATCTCCATGGATCTTCCTGCAAGCTTTGTCTTAACAGCCTCCTCCATTGAAAGCCTTTCACTGCCTGTCATAAGCTCAACACTGCAGGACGCACAACTGACTATTTCTTCTCGATACTCTTCATCACACTGGGGACAATATTTTAAGTCCGGGTCTATATAACGCATATCTTAATTCCTTATTTTTGATGGCGTCGTAAAAACCCTCCATCTGCTTCGTTGCTGCAAATTTTCTATCATTACGACGTACTTTAGTACGCCAAAATAATATAAAATTTACGCGCCTCGCATATGGAGTTTTTTTCTTAGCCATCTCGAATTTGATTTTTTTACGAGCTTGTCATTTTTCGCAAAATTACAAGATAAACCGAGAGAGATCTCTGTCCTCGACCACATCCTGAAGCTGTTTCTTAACGTAAGCAGCAGTTACCACAAATCGTGATTCCCCCCGTTCACTGGCGTCATAGGAGAGTTCATCAAGTACCCTTTCCATAACGGTATAAAGACGCCTAGCTCCGATTTCCTCTGTCTTTTCATTAACCTCAACGGCAATACCAGCCAGCTCATCAATAGCATCAGCTTCAAAAACAAGCTCCACTCCCTCCGTTGCCATCATAGCAATATACTGTTTTACCAGAGCACTCTCAGGTTCCGTTAAAATCCGTACAAATTCATCTTTCCCAAGAGGGGTGAGCTCAACTCGAATAGGAAATCGTCCCTGAAGTTCCGGGATAAGATCCGATGGTTTACAAAGATGAAATGCACCACTTGCAATGAAAAGAATATGATCGCTTTTTACCATTCCATATTTAGTGGTAACAGTGGACCCTTCCACGATGGGCAAAAGATCACGCTGAACCCCTTCCCGTGAGACCTCAGGACCATGGCCACCTGAACTCCTGGAGGCGACCTTGTCAATCTCATCAAGAAAGATAATACCGGACTCTTCGGTGCGTTTAAGGGCCTCTTCGGTCACCTTATCCATATCGATAAGTCGCTCCATCTCCTCCTGGGTTAGTCCTTTGAGGGCATCCGGAATTTTCACCTTACGCTTCTTTTTCTTTTTAGGAAAGATCTTGCTAAATGCATCTTGAAGATTGGACTGCATATCTTCCATCCCAGAGGTAGTCATAATTTCAACCATGGGCGTAGAACGAGATTCTGGAAGATCAAGCTCCACTTCACGATCGTCGAGTTTTCCCTGACGTAGCATGTCCCTGAATTTTTCACGGGTGGAATCATCTTCCCTTTTCTGTTCCGGAAGATTATCCATATTCTGAACAGTCGTATCTGGTGTAAAAGAGTGCATGCCTTCCGGGCCCGCCTGCATTTGAGAAGGCGCGTTCACCGGAGGAAGAAGAACATCCAGAATCTGTTCCTCGGCATTCGCTTCAGCCAGTCCCTGGAGCCTCTCACGCTCCTCTTTTTTCACCATGGTGATTGCTATTTCGACGAGATCCCGAATCATGGATTCAACATCGCGTCCAACGTAGCCAACCTCGGTAAATTTTGAGGCCTCAACCTTAAAAAATGGGGACTGGGCCAAAGTTGCCAGGCGTCTTGCAATCTCTGTTTTCCCGACACCAGTGGGGCCTATCATAATAATATTTTTGGGTGCAATCTCTTCGCGCAATGGTGAGGGAACCTGCCGTCTACGCCAGCGATTTCTGAGGGCAATGGCAACGGAACGTTTGGCATCAGCCTGACCGACAATATACTTATCTAATTCAACAACAATATCTTTTGGAGTCAATGATTGTGTAGGTATCATGTATTTATTCTTCTATTGTTTCAACTACTATGGAGTGATTGGTAAAGACGCAGATATCTGCAGCAATAGTCATGGAAGCACGACAAATTTCCTCAGCATTCAGTTCTGAGTTATCAATTAGTGCAAGAGCCGCTGCCTGTGCATAAGGTCCTCCGGAACCAATTGCCAGTACCCCATTATCCGCCTCGATAACATCGCCAGTCCCGCTGAGCAACAGAGAATATTCCTGATCCACAGCAACCAGCATGGCCTCGAGCCTGCGCAGCATTTTATCGGTGCGCCACTCTTTAGCAAGCTCTACTGCCGCACGCATAAGATTCCCTTTATACTGATCAAGTTTCTGTTCGAGCAGATCAAAGAGAGTAAAGGCATCTGCTGTGGCACCAGCAAATCCAGTAATAACCTTTCCGTGATAGAGGCGTCTCACCTTTTTCGCATGATGCTTCATCACGGTGTTTCCTAAGGAGACCTGACCATCACCGGCCACAGCCACCTGACCATTATGGCGAACTGCCAGTATCGTTGTTGAACGTATTTTCATAGTATCAATTATTGTTAAAGAGGTTATTTAGAAGAGAATATTCCCTCCCTCTATTTTGCATGGGGATGGGCTTTATCATATACTTCAGTTAAATGATCCAGAGTCAGGTGCGTATAGCGCTGCGTGGTTGACAGACTCGCATGCCCTAAAAGTTCCTGAACAGAACGTAAATCTGCACCCATCTCAAGTAAATGGGTGGCAAAGGAATGACGCAGGGCATGGGGTGTCACTATCTGAGGAATCCCCGCACGTTCACCGTAAGATTTCACCAGCCGTTCAACGCTTCTTGTTGTTAAACGACTACCGCGACCATTAAGAAACAGAGCCTCTTTTTCCACAGGCCGTCCTCTTTTTGCACGACCTGCTATCAGCTGATCCCGCAAAGCAGTCCATGCTTTAACGGCTTCAAGAGCAGGCCTTCCAACGGGAACCAGTCGTTCCTTATTTCCTTTGCCCCTCACCCTAAGCATTTCAGTTGCAAAATCAAGGTTCAAAAGGTCTCTTGAAACCAATTCAGCAACACGCATCCCTGTGGAATATAGAAGTTCAAGAATTGCACGATCGCGAAGCATATAGCGATCTTTCTTTCCAGGAGTCTCCAAAAGCAAAAAAACTTCATCCACGGTTAGAAAAACAGGTAAGTACTTTCCCGTCTTAGGCCCTGCAATCGTAGCTAGAGGATCATTTTTTATACTCTTTTCACGCAGCAAAAATTTAAAAAACGTTCGTAATGCAGAAAGTTTTCTGGACACCGTTGCCGCACCATTATGGCCATGCAGGCTTACCACAAATCTCCGAATATGGAAGGACTCTATGTCCACTACTCGTAGATCGTTATCAAGGGTTCCTGCGAATTCGGAGAGATCACGGCCATAACCGGAGACAGTATGGCTCGAATAGCCCTTTTCCACCTCAAGCCAGGTTAAAAAGGCATCTCTATAGGGATCTATTTCACTCATTTTCAGGGGATCTAATTAAAATACTTTCTTCTCGACTTCTCCTTCGTCTGTGAATATATATAATGGTCTTTATAGGGAAAGAAAAGGTAACTATTCAGTGAGGGTGGCAATTTACCCTTAGCACTGAGCCGTAACTGTTCAATAGTGCCTCAAATCCGTTCATTTTTTGCCTTCGAAGTATACTTGTGTTACTCGAGAAGGCAAAAAAAGGACGTAGTTGAGGTGCTAGTGAATAGTTACAAGAAAAGTAATTCAGCATCTTCACTCAGATTATTACATATGGCTAAACGTACATTTGAAAATGCACTGGCAAAACTCGAACAGCTCACCGATGAATTAGAGAATGGTGATCTTAGCCTCGAAAAGAGCCTGAAAAAATTCGATGAAGGAATTGGTCTGGTTGAGTATTGCAATACAACCCTAACCGAAGCAAAAGCAAAAGTAGAGTTACTCCTTGAAAAACAGGGCGGACTCACCAAAGAACCCTTTGACGAGTTGGATAATGGAGATCAAGAGCTACCTTAACGATCAGAGGCTTTTGGTTGAAACTGCCTTTGACGACTTTGTCCCTGCAGCCACTGGTGATTTTAAAAAGCATTTCGAGGCAATGCGCTACTCGTTGCTTGCCGGTGGAAAAAGGGTACGGCCCATTCTCTGCCTTGCCGCTGCCCGTGCAATCGGTGCAACAGATATTGATGACCAGGATATCTTACCCGTTGCCTGCGCCCTTGAATGCATCCATACCTATTCTCTGATCCATGACGACCTTCCTGCCATGGACGATGATGATCTGCGTCGTGGAAAAGCAACAAATCACATCCTTTACGGTGAAGCTGGAGCAATCCTGGCAGGAGATGGACTTCTTACCTGGGCCTTCGATCTGCTCTGCAATCCCGAGTATGGAAACCTTGCTCCTGAAAAGAGGCTTGCCATCAGCCACTGTATTGCACGTGCTGCCGGATCCTACGGAATGGTAGGCGGTCAGGCTCTGGACATTGCAAGTGAAAACACCCAGTTTCCCTTTGAAACACTGCAGACAATTCACAAGAGCAAGACAGGTGCATTAATTACAGCATCGGTGATTTCAGGTGCAATCGCAGCAGGAGCAGACGAAAATCAACGTAATGCTTTAGAGCAATATGGACAACAGATAGGCCTGGCCTTTCAAATTGTTGATGACCTGCTCAACGCTACAGCCACCACAGAACAACTTGGAAAAGCAGCAGGAAGTGACGCAGAACTTGGCAAAGCCACCTATCCTGCTTACTTTGGTATTGAAGAGACACGAATACGTGCCCAAAATGCAGTTGAAGATGCAAAAGAAAGTCTTGCAGAGTTTGATGACAATGCCCAACCGTTACGACTACTGGCTGATTATATTTATACCCGGTCCCACTAATTTTAGTGACCACTCAGGATACCCTATATGTTAACGACAACAGAAAACATAGAGTCTAAAAATATCAGGCTGGCTGATATCCAGTCTCCTGCTGACCTACGGAATCTGACTATTCCGGAGCTTGACACAATAGCCGAAGACCTACGCGAAACTATTATTAACACTGTTTCAAAAACAGGAGGCCACCTGGCACCAAGCCTTGGTGTGGTGGAACTCACCCTTGCCCTCCACTATGTTTTCAACACCCCCGATGACAAGCTTGTCTGGGATGTGGGTCATCAGGTTTATGCCCATAAACTCCTCACCGGAAGACAGGATAAGTTTGCAAGTCTTCGTCAGTATAAAGGGTTAAGCGGTTTTCCAAAATTTAAAGAAAGTGAGTTTGATGCCTTTGAAACGGGCCATTCTTCTACCTCAATTTCTGCTGCCCTTGGAATGGCCTGTGCCAAAGATCTTAAAACAGACAAGAATAAAGTTGTTGCCATTATAGGTGACGGTTCCATGACTGCCGGAATTGCCTTTGAAGCACTCAATCAGGCAGGCCATCTGGACAAGGACCTTATTGTAATTTTAAATGATAATGAGATGTCCATCTCTGAAAACGTTGGCGCCATGTCAAGTTTTCTCTCCAGACAGCTCACAAGCAAGACTGTCAGACGACTCCGCAAACATATCTCCACCCGTCTCAAGGAACTCAGCGGGGTTGGTGATCGTTTTCTAAATGTTTTGAAAAAGAGTGAAGAGAACATTAAGAGTTTCTTTACCCCGGCAATGCTTTTTGAGGCCCTGAAATTTTATTATATCGGCCCCATCTCCGGTCATGAACTAGAAGATCTTATTCCAACCTTAGAGAATATTAGAGACAACGTCGATGGGCCGGTTCTTGTTCATGTAATTACCCAAAAAGGAAAAGGCTATAAACATGCTGAAGAGAACCCCGGCAATTACCATGGTCTTGGTCCCTTTGATATCGCCACTGGTGTTCCTAATCCATCCAGCGGATCAATCAGCTACACTGAAGTTTTTGGAAACACCCTTTGCACAATTGCCAAAGACAACCCCAAAGTAATTGCAATATCTGCTGCAATGCCCGCTGGGACAGGGCTCACAAAGTTTTCTAAACAGTTCCCCGACCGTTTTTTTGATGTTGGCATAGCCGAACAGCATGGAGTGACCTTTGCCGCAGGTCTGGCTGCCGAAGGTATGCGACCCTTTGTAGCAATCTACTCATCCTTTTTCCAGAGAGCACTCGACCAGATTATCCACGATGTCTGTATTCCAGCTCTTCCTGTAACCCTGGCTATTGACCGTGGCGGCGTGGTAGGCGATGATGGCCCTACCCATCATGGTGTTTTTGATATTTCTTTCCTCCGCTTTATCCCAAATCTTACGTATATGGCACCAAAGGATGAGAATGAGTTGCAGCATATGATCCACACCGCAACTACTCTCCCAGGCCCTGCAGCGATCAGATATCCGCGAGGCAGTGGAGAAGACGTAGCGCTTGATTCAGATTTCACAACTCTTGAGATTGGCAAAGGAGAACTCCTGCGTGAGGGAAGGGATATCCTTCTGCTGCCAATCGGAAACAGAGTTTATCCTGCCATGGAAGCAGCTGAAGGATTAGAAAAACTTGGCATCAATGCCGCTGTTATAAATCCTCGTTTTATTAAGCCACTGGATAGTGATCTGATATGTGAATGGGCGGAGAAGACAGGCAGGGTGTTAACTGTTGAAGACAATGCTGAACATGGCGGTTTTGGAAGCCTTGTACTCGAGCTCCTCTCAAAAAACAGACTCTTTACGGTAAAAACCCATCTGCTGGGCTATCCGGATCACTTTATTGAGCATGGCCCCCAAAAAACACTGTGGAAAAATTCGAAACTTGATTCTCCTTCAATTATCAATGCTGCAATGGAATTGATGAAGGGTTAATACGATTCTGCAGAGGCCAAGCCCCTGCAGAATCTATTGCGAATACTATTTATAATATTCCAGATACCAGTCTACAAACCGCTTCACTCCAACATCTAACGGGGTGTCCGGTTTGTAATCAAAATCTCTAATCAGATCATCCACATTGGCGTACGTTGCCTGAACATCTCCCGGCTGCATAGGAAGAAAGTTCTTATCGGCTTTCTTACCTAAATTTTCCTCCAGAAGCTGAATAAAATAGAGCAGACGCTCCTTCTTATTATTTCCGATATTATAGACCCGATAAGGGCAATAGGACGTTGCAGGATCGGGACTCTCACTATTCCACTCATAATCAGGCTCAGCAGGTTTTTGCACCACACGGGCAACACCCTCAACAATATCGTCAACAAAGGTAAAATCACGTTCCATATGACCATTATTAAAGACGTTGATCGGTTCTCCAGCAAGAATTGCCTTGGCAAAAAGCATGGGAGCCATATCGGGCCGTCCCCAGGGACCATAAACCGTAAAAAACCTGAGTCCGGTGCAGGGAAGCCCAAAAAGATGGCTGTAAGAATGAGCCATTAATTCATTGGATTTTTTTGACGCGGCATAGAGTGAGACAGGATGATTGACATTGTTGTGTTCGGAATATGGCTGATGGGTGTTTGCACCATATACTGAACTCGAAGACGCATAGACAAAATGTTTAACTCCTGAATGACGACAGCCTTCAAGAAGATTGGCAAAACCGACTATATTGGTATCAATATAAGATGCAGGATTAATAAGGGAGTAGCGAACCCCCGGCTGTGCAGCAAGGTTTACCACCGCATCAAAACTGTGATCTGTAAACAGTTTCTCCATGGCGCCACGATCAGAAAGATCGACTTCCAAATTTTGAAAACCACCTCCAGCCGCAATTTTTGCCAGACGATCCTTTTTAAGAGTCACATCATAATAATCAGTTATTGTATCAATACCAATAACTTCACACCCTGATTCCCGGAGCTTACGAGCCAGAAAAGAACCGATAAATCCAGCCGTTCCAGTCACTAGTATTTTTTTCATTGGCAGTTGTTTCTTTCCATCAGTCATCAAAATCCCCTTCCGGTCCTTTATCTGTATCAAGCTCTGCAGCCCGTGCAATAATTTTTTCTGTTGTCCAATCTGCTGGATCTTCTATCCGTTCCACCTTTGGGCCAAGGTTATGGGAGCCAGCGTCAAGTATTGCCTTCTTTGCCAGATCAGCAGTTCCGTCTGCAGAGAAAACATTCACAAGCATATTGTAAACAAAGTCTTCAACACGCTTACACATCCTGTCACGAATTTCTTTTGCCTGACCACACAGGCTGTTTTCGAAGGGAAGATTTAACTTCTTATAATCTCCTCCTTTCCATCCCTTGTCATCGGCGTATTCAACCATCTTCTCCCACATCTCTTCACCAACGCCTTCTCCTTTCACCTTGATAAATTTACCATTGGCATCACTAATAGCATTGCCATCGTCATTTACCTCAAGTCCCCAGGAAACCATTTGCAGGGCTGTTGCGACATTAGCCTTGGTTGTGGCTGTTCCTTTGCATATGGCGCGCAGTCGGTCAGAGCTGTTGCCAGATGTTCCATGTTGAGCCCCGGATGTTCCATAAGGGGCAAGAGCTTTATGGATTTCTCCAGTAAGCTCAATCTGGATCCCCTGTCCCGATGCCTCGAGCCCATGAATACTTCCATTATTCAGGGCAATCCAGTCGGGACAGATATCATGGGCATTCAGCCCTTTAATAAGAAAAGAAGCATCATCAACTGTCGAGAGACCAAGAGTTCCCTTGATCTCTCCGACTTCTGTCTCAAGACCTGCCCAATCAGGAATACAATCGTTAATTTCAATATTGGCAAGCAGATTTTTATCATCCATCATATGAGATGCATCAACTGCAATGGAGGTAATTCCGGCATCAAAAATGGTTGGAATTTCCACCTTGGCCAGATCCATATCACTCTCCTGCTTTATACCAAAATGATCCGCATGGATTGCAACCGGTATGGTAAGACCAAGCTCATTACATATACTGTCCACCACCGTTGCCATATTCCAGAGACTCACAGGGCAATAGGCATTTGTTCCGCCTTCAGAGCGTGCAATTTCAATTATAATAGCACTGTTAGCACGCTGTGCAGCCTGGAGCGCACCACGAACGACAAAAGTCGACCGCGCGTTTGCCGCCATGGTCATTGCACCGCCCTTTGCAATCAAGGCACGATCGATAACCTTTCCGCTCACAAGAAGGGCACGGGAGTGAGGAAAAAGTTTTTTGATATTGGGCGGACGACCGATCTCAAGAAGCTTGTCATATTCAGCACTGTAGCTCATAATAATCTCCGTATTTCGAGTATTCGTTATAACTGTTTGTCAATCACTCCTTATACCAAATCAGAGGCTGAAAATCCAGAAGTGACGGAAAGTGTTATTCTTTATTTTCGAGTAACTCGGTATCACTTCCCTCTGTGCCATCTTCTTTAAAGCCAATGAATGTTTTCTTTCCAAAAAAGTAAACCGCCACAACACTTATTTCGTACAGTATCAGCAACGGTATCCCCATCATCATCTGGTTTACTACGTCGGGGGTGGGAGTAAGGATTGCTGCAATAATAAAGTTTATAAGAATTGCGTACTTACGATTTTTATTTAAAAAAGGAACCGTCACAACACCCATTTTAGCGAGAAACACCATCATGATTGGCATTTCAAAAATAACACCAAATGCAATAAGAAGACGTAATGCGAGAGAAAAATACTCACTTACTGCAGGCATTGAGGTAAGATACTCGTTGGAATAGCCAACAAGAAATTTAAAGGCAGGCGGAAAAACAACAAAATAGCCAAAGGCAGCACCACCAAGAAAACAGATAGTGGAAAGAAAAGTAAATGGAACAATTACCCTTTTTTCATGTTTGTATAGGCCTGGCGCAACAAAACGCCATATTTGATAAAAAATAACGGGAGTAGCAAAAAGTAAACCGCAAACAAGCGCGAGCTTTAGATAAAAAAAAACCCTTCCTGGTACGAAGTAAAAATCAAAGAACTGTTGTCAGGAAGTACATCTATAAGAGGTTTAAAGAACCAGGTTCCAATGGGTTTTATAAAGGCATAGGAGGCTGCAAACCCGGCAATAATTACAAGCAATGATTTAATAAGGCAGGAACGAAGTTCACGCAGATGATCTGTCAGAGCCTGTGACTCAAATGATTGTTCATCACCAATCACCTTTGTCTCCTCATCCCCTATTTTTGCACTCATGGTACTCTCCTTAAATTCATTACATTTTACCTGCCTCTTAATACAGTAATTCCACCTTTCTGACAAGAGAAGAGCGCAATTAAATCGAGTAAAAAGTGCATTGCGACACAGCCTATAAACAGGTGAACATGTTCAATTTTCTACATCCTACCATTTACTAATTGACTTATGTCAATGAATTATGATTCACTTCAAAATATACTATAAAATTCAATATTTATTATCTTCCATCGAAGGGCGATGGAAAATTTTCATTAACCATTTTACCCTTGGGAGGGAAAATGATTCAATTAAAAACAGTACTGGCAGCAGGTGCCTTTGTTCTGTTGACCACGGCGGGAGTTGCCGGGGCTTCAGACAAATGTGTTGACTGTCATACAAAAGTTTCTCCTGGTATGGTCCAGGACTGGAAAGCATCAGAACATTCAAAGAATGATGTTACCTGTTCAACCTGTCACGGCGAAGCACACTCCACTGCAGAAGATTTCAAACTGGCAAAACTGCCAAATGAAGCTGTCTGTGCAGAATGTCATGAAGAGCAATTCGAGTCCTTCAAAAAAGGGAAGCATAACTTTGGCTGGGCCGTACTCAACGCCATCCCTGCAACCCATCTAGCTCCTGACGAATTGATTGAAGGTGGACGCGGTTGCGGCGGTTGTCACAACATGGGTATCAGAACTGAAGCTGAGGCAAAAGCTCAGGCAGAGGCTGGATATCGATATCAGGTTAACTCCTGTGACGAGTGTCATACTCGTCATGCATTCTCCAAAAAAGAAGCAAACAACCCACGCGCATGTCAAACATGTCATATGGGTTATGACCATCCCCAATGGGAAATGTGGTCAAGCTCCAAGCATGGTGTACGCTATTTTGCAAAACAGGCTGGCGATCTTCCAGAGGGTGCAGCAGCACCTACCTGCCAAACCTGTCACCTTCCTGACGGAACTCACGAAAATCACACAGCCTGGGGATTCCTTGGCGTGCGTCTGCCTCTTCCAGAGGACAAACAGGAAGCTGCTGATCGTGTAACCATCCTGATGGCACTTGGTGTGCTTGACCCTGAAACCGGCACCCCAACCCCTATCCTCGACGCTGTCAAAGCAGTTGACATGGCTCGTCTTGACCAGGCCTCCTGGGACAAACAGCGTAACAAAATGCTTGATACCTGTACCCAATGTCACTCCAGAAACTACGCCAAAGAGCAACTGGATATGGGTGATGCTATTCTTGGAAAAGCTGATCGTCTGATGGCTGAAGCTATCACAACGGTTGCAGCTCTTTACAAAGACGGCATTATTGAAAAGCCAGCCAGCTATCCTCACAACTATCCCTTCCTGCTCACCATGATGCATACTAATGGCGCTAACTGGGACGAAGAACACGACAAGCTTTCCTACATTGACCAAATTCTGGTACGTATGTATATGAAACATCGTATGCGCGCTTACCAGGCATTCTTTCACGTAAACCCTGACTATGCCTACTGGTATGGTTGGAACATGATGACTGAAGATCTTGGTGAAGTAAAAGAACTTGCCAGAACTATGAGAGCAACCCATAAGAAATAACGGTTTCTTTCTAAAATCAGTTCAGTTCCTTAAAGGCTCGTGGTATCTCTTAGCAGGTACCATGGGCCTTTTTTATTTTTACTGGAGCACCTATTGCTGTCTGAAAAACCTTCACTCTGGTTTGTTTATATACTGCGCTGCAGAGACAATTCACTCTACACCGGCATTACAACCAACCTTGAGCAACGCCTGCATGAACACAATCACTCTCCTAAAGGTGCTAAGTACACTCGTGGGCGGCGACCTGTCTCCCTTACTTACTACGAACAACAATCTACACGTTCCCTTGCATCTTCCAGAGAATATGTCATTAAGCATCTCAAAAAAAGTGACAAAGAGTTGCTAATAGAAGGTTTTATATTTCCTGAAATATAAGGATTGGATAAGTTCTGGTTAATGCGGTAGGTTATAGAGAGTAACCAGATAACAAACAAAATAATTTCCATCCGCCACCAAACAGCCTATGACCTCCATTCTTGTCGTTGATGACGAACGCAGTATGCGTGACTTCCTCAAAATCCTTCTGGTTAAAGAAGGATATGAAGTAAAAACTGCTCCCAGTGGTCACCAGGCACTCGAATATATCCAAGAACAGTCATTCGACCTTGTTATTACAGATATTCGTATGGATGGTATGAATGGTCTTGAGCTTTTAAACTCGATAAAAGAAAAACACCCCGCACTTCCAGTTGTTATAATCACCGCATTTGCATCCCCTGACGATGCCGTTTTTGCCATGAAAAATGGAGCGTTTGACTATATCAGCAAGCCCTTTAATGTTGATGAAATCAAATCTGTTATCTGCTCTGCAACCTCAAAGGAAAAGCAGAACGCTGAAGCCAAATCCATTTCAGCAGAATTCCCTGAAATTATTGGTGAAAGTCGTGAAATGATCAAGATTTTTGAAATGATCCAGCGAATTGCAATCACTCCTGCCAATGTACTTATCTATGGAGAATCAGGTACGGGGAAAGAACTTGTGGCCCAGGCAATCCACCGGCACTCAAAGGTTGCTGACCAGGAATTTATTCCCATAACCTGTAGCGCTATTCCTGAGGAATTGATGGAAAGTGAGCTCTTTGGTCATGTAAAGGGCTCATTTACCGGTGCAATCGGTGACAAAAAAGGATTATTTCAACTTGCCGATAATGGGACAGCATTTCTTGATGAAATTGGAGAACTTACACCCATCATCCAGACAAAGCTGTTGCGTGTTCTCCAGGAACGGGAAATCAAACCGGTTGGCAGTATTCAGATACAGAATGTCAATGTTCGGATTATTGCAGCAACGAACAAAATTCTTGAAGAAGAAATTATGGCCGGACGCTTCCGGGAAGATCTCTTCTACAGACTAGCAGTTGTTCCACTCAGGGTGCCCCCCTCCGCGAACGAAAAGGTGATGTGCCACTTCTGGTTGACTTTTTTCTGAAAAAATACTCGGAGTTGTTTGGTAAGGAAATCCAGGAAATCTCCTCCTATGCCATGGAAGTCCTCATGAAATATGATTTCCCAGGGAATGTTCGAGAGCTAGAGAACATTATTGAACGCGGGGTTGCTCTTGAATCATCAAATATTATCCTTCCTGAGAGCTTAACCCTTTCCAGCTTTCGTTTTTCCAGTCAAAAAGAACGCAACCATGTTCCATCTCCGTTTCAAGTGGTTGCAGATAAGGAAGAGCTTTTCAGCCGCGGTCTTGAAGAGGTAATGGCTGAAACTGAAAAACGTTTTCTTACAGCTGCTCTTGAACAAAGTGGAAATTCCAAAATGAAAGCGGCGGAATTACTGCGGATCAGTTTCAGATCATTACGCTATAAAGTCAAAAAATATACCATAGGATAAGATTACATGACAGCAATGCCCCTTGAAGGAGAATCGTTAACCCATCAGGGAACTGTCCATAGATTACTTGTCAATCAACTTCTCTGGATGCTTTTCCTTCGGGTTGTTCTCTATACTCTTCTTCTTGGAGTAAGTGCATACCTGCAATCCGGTCAGTTTAATGTAATCGTTCTTCCTCCCCCTCTGCTATTCGTTTTTATCCTGCTTGTCTATGCAACGGCCATAGCTTCGAGCCTGCTCCTTCTCAAAACAAATGTTGACCCAAGACGTTTTGGAATCAAGCAGATCCTTCTTGATACCTTTATTATTTCAGTATTGCTCTACTATACCGGAGCCTCACACTCAATATTCTCACCTATTTATTTTTTCCCCATCATTGCAGGGGGACTGATTTTACCACGACTGGGCGGCCTTATTGCAGCAGGAGCTGCAACATTACAGTTTGCCTTTGTACTTGCTCTTGAATATTATTCTATTTTCCCGGAAGTTCTGCACGTTCCTCTGTATAATAATGAACGAGACGGGCTTGCCACTCTCAACCTTTTTGCCGTTTACGGACTCACATTCTTTCTGGCAGCAACACTTAGCAGCCTCTTCGCCGGAAGACTTCGTAAAACTGAAGATGCACTTTCTGATTCGGTCCGCGATTTTGGCAGGCTAAGCCTTCTTTACAAACAAATATTTGATGATATCAATACCGGCATTATCACAACGGATGACCAGAACCGTATCACATCTGTCAATAATGCAGCAGCCCATATTATCGGATATTCTCTCAGCGAACTTCTCAATCAGAAGTTCCATAAATTTTTTCCAAATGTTCGATTTATAAACCAGGAGTCACGCCACTCTGCCGAACTAACACGTAAAGACGGGGAACAGACCCGTATTGGATATTCCTACGCAAGATTGCAGTACAAGCAACTCCAGGAACATGGCTCACTCAAAAAATCTACCGAAGAGGTTTGTGAAAACTGTAGAGTTATTACCATCCAGGATATAAGTGAAGTGGAACGTCTTGAAAAACAGATGCAACAAGCTGAAAAACTTGCAGCAATTGGCAGGATAAGTGCCGGAATTGCCCATGATTTCAGAAACCCACTCACAGCAATTTCCGGCTCAGCTCAAGTACTCGCCAATGAACTGGGTCTGATGCACTCTCCGCAAAACAAAGCAAATTCAGAGTTAATTACAATCATATTAAGGGAATCCAATCGTCTCTCAAATACAGTTTCAGATTTCTTAAAATTTGCCAGGCCTGAAAATGCAGAGAATGATTGGTTTTCATTAAAACGCTGCCTTGATGAAGTGCTTGAAGTAGCCGGGATGGCTTCCTCATGGCCCGAAGATTGTCTGCTGGACATACAAATTGATACGGTAGTTGATATCTGGGCTGACCAGTACCAGCTATTTACTATTCTGAATCATCTCCTCCAGAACGCACTGGCCTTCACGCCACTTGGAGATGAAAAAATACGCATCAAGGCCATTGAAATCAAGGGAAATGATGATGATATAATTCAAATAACAGTGGAGGATAACGGGCCAGGCATAACACCCGGAAAAGAAGAAAAAATATTTGAACCCTTTTATACCAGACGAATCGATGGTACAGGTTTAGGTCTTGCTATTGTCAAGCAGATGATGGACGAACATAAGGGGAGCATCGAAGTTGGCAAGTCTTCCCTGGGTGGAGCAAAATTTACAACAAGCTTCCCACTTCCCTCTTAAGATTACTCGTTTTCCTTCCAAACCTTTGCACCAAGCCCTGTAAGCTTCCCAACCATATCCTCATAGCCGCGTTCCAGATGATAAATCCTTGAAATCTCTGTACGACCCATTGCAGCTAGTCCAGCAATAACCAGTGAGGAACTGGCACGAAGATCCGTAGCCATTACCTGTGCCCCTGTAAGAGGTGTCTCGCCCAATCCCTTCACCATAGCAATGCGTCCATCTATCCCAATATCAGCTCCCATTCGCTGCAGTTCAGCAACATGCATAAATCGATTTTCAAAAATAGTCTCATGGACTACACTGAGCCCGTTACTACACGCCATTAAGGCCATAAACTGCGCCTGAAGATCAGTCGGATACCCCGGGTATGGCATGGTGGTAATATTTACGGGTTGAATAATAACGTTATTATCGCAGGCTATGCGAAGAGAATCCGTACCCACTTCAACTTCAACACCGGCAAAGCGTAATTTCTCAACAAGAGATGGAAGGTGAGAAGGATCACAATTGTTAATTATTGCCTCCCCGCCAGCGGCAGCAATAGCTATTGCATAGGTGCCAGTCTCTATCCTATCTGGAATAATTGTACTTTCGGCAGCAGTTAATTTTTCAACACCGTGGATTGTTAATCGTTCACTATCCCTGCCTTCAATATTTGCTCCCATGGCATTAAGCATGTCAACAAGGTTGCCAATTTCAGGTTCCCGTGCCGCATTTTTAATAACGGTGGTTCCATTAGCTAGTGCTGCAGCCATAAGCAAATTTTCAGTACCACCAACCGAGGGAATATCAAAGTAAACCGTTGCTCCCTGCAATCTTCCGTCAATACGAGCATCCACATATCCATGTTCGAGATCACAGGTGACTCCCAGATGCTCGAGCCCCATAAGATGGAAATTAATGGGGCGTGCTCCAATGGCACAACCACCGGGAAGAGAGACCTTTGCCTCTCCAAGTCTTGCGATTAAGGGGCCAAGAACCAGCACCGATGCTCTCATGGTTTTCACAAGTTCATAGGAAGCCTCAGAAAAACGTAATCCGGTACCATCAATTCGAAGAGTTGAGCCATCCCGTTCCCAAGTAAGCCCAAGAGACTCAAGAAGTCGAAGAATAGTTCTGGTATCTCGCAGATCAGGTACATTATGAAGAATATGAATTCCCGGTGCCAAAAGAGTCGCAGCAATTAATGGTAATGCCGCATTTTTTGCGCCACTGATGTTCACCTTACCATGGAGGCGCCTTGCACCTTCAATTACGAGTTTTTCCATTTTTATATCACCTGGTAACTATTCTACTAAGATCCAATAATTGACAAAAACACTGCATGGTAACTGATTAGCAGTACTCCATTTTAGGCAGCGTTTACTTTCGCGTGAAAAATTCTATCATGATGACCATAATCTTTTTTTACTCTAAATTCTGTAAAGAATTCAGGACTCCCCTCTTTTGCAGCAAACATCGCAAGAAGCTCGTCGCCTTGATCAGCTCCAATCTCCATCAACAGGTTTGCGCCTGGAAAAAGTCGCTGCGGCAACTGATCATGAATTTTCCGTAGTATCGCCATCCCCCTATCGCCACCATCAAGCGCAAGATGAGGTTCATACTGGTCAACTTCGGGCTGCAATCCTGCCGTTAACTCCTGGATACTCACGTAAGGAGGATTAGAAAGGACCAGTGAAAAATAAGGTCTACAAGAGAGGGCAGAGAGCAGATCACTCTGAATAAAGGATACCAGATGGGAAACGCCATGAAGCTCAGCATTTTTCCTGGCCACTTGAAGAGCATCTATTGAAAGATCAACTGCAATCACAGGCTGCTGCAGTTCTTTTGCAAGTACAATTGCAATTACCCCGCTACCAGTGCATAAATCAAGTATAGCACCCCTGAAACCTGGACTCTCTCTCCAGGCGGTTATTCCCTCTTCAATTAATAATTCTGTTTCCGGCCGTGGAATAAGGACGTCGGGAGTCACTAGAAAATCCAGTGACCAAAACTCCTGAACGCCAAGAATATAGGCAAGTGGTTCCCTTTGGCCTCGACGATGCAACAGGCTGAAAAACTGTTCTTCAATAGAAGAATCAAGTTCATCACGAGCCATTAAATACAGAGCAGTTGGTGATTTCTGCAGACAATGCCCAAGGAGCAGGCCAGCATCGAGTTGAGGGGTATCTATGCTACATCCGGCAAGGAGCGCGCTTGCTTTCTCAAGAACTTCATGAATCTGCATGGAAGTCCTTTTGAGAAGAAAGCGTACAGCAGAAAATCAACAGCATAAAACCACCGCTATTGAATCTGCTTAAGCTTTTCTGCCTGGTCATGGGTGATAAGCGGTGTAAGAACTTCTTCCAACTTACCTGCTATTATAGCATCAAGTTTATAAAGAGTCAGATTGATCCTGTGATCAGTCAGTCTCCCCTGTGGAAAGTTATAGGTACGAATACGTTCACTTCGATCCCCGGTTCCTACCTGACTTCTCCTGGCTTCAGAAATTTTATCATGATGTTCCTGTTCCAGTTTATCAAGAAGACGAGCACGTAAAACCGTCAGAGCTTTTGCTTTATTTTTATGCTGCGATTTTTCATCCTGACAGGTGACAACCAGGCCTGTTGGAAGATGGGTTATACGGACTGCTGAATCAGTGGTATTCACTGACTGACCACCAGGCCCGGAGGCTCGATACACATCAAACTTCAATTCACTGGGATTAATATTTAACTCGACTTCATCTGCCTCAGGAAGAATTGCAACGGTTACAGCCGAAGTGTGAATTCTCCCTTGAGTTTCAGTCTCAGGAACTCGCTGAACCCGGTGTACTCCACTCTCATACTTGAGCCTGGAAAAGACAGCATCGCCGGTAATTAATGCAATAATCTCTTTAAAGCCACCTATTCCAAGGGGATTGGAGCTCATAATTTCAACTTTCCAGCCCATGGATTCAGCATAGCGGGAATACATGCGGAAAAGATCAGCCACAAAGAGTGCTGCTTCGTCACCACCTGCTCCTGCGCGTATCTCAAGAAAGGTATTCCGCTCATCGTTTGGATCCTTTGGCAGAAGCAGAAGCATAATATCCTGTTCAAGAGTTTTCTCCTGAACCAGAAGCTCTTCTATCTCTTCACGGGCAAGCTCCAGCAGTTCGGGATCATCATCCCCCTCCTGAATCAGCTCACGATTATCTGCAATATCACCCACCACATCATCAAGCTCATCATATAAGGTCTTAAGCTTTGTGAGATGAGAATGTTCCTGAGCAACCTTCTGATACGCCTTCTGATCGGAAATAAGTGAGGGATCAGAGAGTCGTCCTTCGAGGTGAGATATCTTTTCATCAAGGTCAGTAAATTTATCAATCATGAAGAAATACCCAAAGAGAAAATGACGAGACTGTATAAAACAGAAAAAATCCACAACCTGACTTGCAGGCTGTGGATCAACAAAAAAAGAAACTAATTTTTACAACTTAGGAGCATAGGCCTATCGCTTGTGTGTTCAGTGGTGCAATGCAACACTGTGCAAACAAATGACCAGGACCGACTACCAACCTGTGAAAATTATTTTTTTTCTTCGAAATGTTTGGCATAACGTTTCTTAAACTTCTCAATCCGACCAGCAGTATCAATCAGTTTTTGTTTTCCTGTGAAAAAAGGATGGCAGGCAGAACAGATCTCAACGGTCATTTCTGACTCTACAGATCCAATCTCAATCTCATTACCACAACCACAGTTAACTGTAACTTGATGATATTCAGGATGTATATCGCTTCGCATAATTAATGTTCCTTAAAATAGAAGTGACCTTTCGGTACACGTTTGTTTTTCAAAATTAAAAAAAGAATAGAATAGTAATAAAACCGAGTAATAATTTCAACCAAAAACAGATGATGACACAAAAAAATGATCCATATCGACTCATGATCACCACTCAAACGTAGCCAAACTGGATTTTGCCAACTGAGCTTTGATAAGAATCAGATATCGGTTTTAATCAACTGTTCATGGAATTAATAAAGTCCTCATTAGTTTCATGCTGCTTCAATTTATCAAGCAAAAATTCCATACCACTGGCCGGGTTCATAGAAGCGAGGAGTTTCCTCAATATCCAGACACGATTCAGAGTTACAGGCTCTAACAGTAAATCTTCCTTTCTGGTTCCAGATCTCTTGACATCAATAGCAGGGTAAATCCGCCTGTCAGACATCTTCCGATCAAGAACAACTTCCATATTACCGGTTCCCTTAAACTCTTCAAAAATAACTTCATCCATACGACTACCGGTATCAATAAGGGCTGAGGCTATTATGGTCAAACTACCACCTTCTTCAATATTTCTGGCAGCTCCGAAAAAACGCTTTGGCCTATGCAGTGCATTTGCCTCCACACCACCGGATAAAATCTTACCACTGGACGGGGTAACAGTATTGTATGCTCGTGCCAGACGAGTGATACTATCGAGTAGAATAACCACGTCTTTCTTATGCTCAACAAGACGCTTTGCCTTTTCGATTACCATCTCGGCTACCTGAATATGACGCTGTGGCGGTTCATCAAATGTGGAACTGACAACCTCAGCTGTCACCACCGTGCGTTTCATTTCCGTAACTTCCTCAGGGCGCTCATCAATCAGCAAAACAATAAGATAGACTTCCTTATGATTTCTGGCAATGGAATTTGCAAGCTTCTGAATAAGAACAGTTTTTCCTGTTCTTGGTGGGGCAACAATCAAACCACGTTGTCCTTTACCAACAGGACACATCATTTCCATTAGACGCATGGAATAATTGTCTGATTCCGCTTCAAGATTAAATTTTTCATCGGGATGGAGTGGAGTAAGGTTTCCAAATAATGTCTTTTTCTTAGCAGCCTCCGGAGAATCAAAGTTAATCGCTTCCACTTTAAGAAGTGCAAAATACCGCTCACCATCCTTAGGAGCCCTTACAAGCCCTTCAATGGTGTCACCGGTACGGAGTCCGAGACGGCGTATTTGAGATGGAGAGACGTAGATATCATCCGGACCTGGGAGATAATTATAGTCAGGAGCCCTTAGAAAACCAAAACCATCGGGAAGGATCTCCAGGACACCACTTCCTCGCATTTTTCCGTCTTTATCTGCCTGTGCCTGTAAAATGGCAAAGATCAGCTCCTGCTTACGCAGAGTATTCACACCTTCAACCTTGAGCTTACGCCCAAGCTTAACAAGGTCTACAATTTTCTTAAGTTTTAAGTCAGCCAGATTCATTACTCGGATTCTCCAATATAGGGGCTGTTTGGCAGGGAAGTTAGTAACTGTATACGATATAATTTCTGTTTCAGTAAACAGAAATTGTTTCTAATGTTATAGAATTATAATCAATTCGCTATTTCAACCAGCAACAATACATTCGCTCACGAACTATTTGATAACAAAATAAAACGATATGAGCTTTGCAGGACATTTTAAATGATAAAGAATGTGATATTGATAGATAGGATTATAAGGAAAAGATTGAATAGCCATAAATTGTACAATCAACACGTTGTGCAATTTTTTTGTATTGTAAATCAGTTTATTTGAACTGAAGTGATTTTATCTATGATTTACTGCATTCTCTTTTTGATCAGAGTCTCAGGAAGGATTACCGTTCGATAGAAGCTATAGTAAGGTTTCGGGAAATAGCTGTCAAGCCTTTTTCATCTTTCTTGAAGTTTTCCATGAAAAAGGCTGTTCTTAGAGAGTTCCACAATAAAATCTCCCAACCTTACAAAAGTTATATCAAATGTTTTTGAGTTATCGATAACCCAGTCGCCGTACTCACATTTTTCAAGAAGAGACATTTGAGTGGATATTGCTTCAATTGCATCTTCCTTAGAGACGAAATCCCGCTCGACAACTCTGGAAACACAAAGATCATTCTCTGCAAAGACAACGAGTGTACAATCAAAATCGTCCTGCCATCCCTTTTCATAAAGAAGAGGTACTTCAGCAACGAAATCCAGTGCTTTACTTGCAGCCGTTATAGCTTGGTTTCTTAATTCTAAACGAACGAGTGGGTGCAGGATTCCATCAAGAACAGCTCTCTGAGCACTATTAGAAAAAATTTCTTTGCGAAGAAGCGGACGGTTTATTGAGCCGTCGGACAAAAAAAACTCAGCAGGAAACTGTTTTTTCAGCTGCAAATAGCCACCATTGCCGACCTTAAGGAGCTCTCGACAAAGAATGTCAGCACTGGCACTCATCGCACCAATCTCTTTGGTCAATGTTTGGGCAACTGTACTTTTCCCTGAACCAATGCCACCTGTTACTGCAATATTCACGAAGACTTTTGTTTCACTTCGCCCTCATCGAGGCGCAGCTGATCAAGTATTTCCTGGAAATCCTGCCAGAGAGGAGCAGAAAAAGATAGTTCTTCTTCAGTTATGGGATGAAGCAGTCGCAGACTATATGCATGAAGCATTTGCCTTGAATAAATTCTTGTGTTCCTGGCCCTCCCGTAAAGGGTATCACCAGCCACTGGAAAACCAAGAGATGCCAGATGTACTCGTATTTGATGGGTGCGTCCTGTTTCAATTTTAACCCGAAGCAGACTGCATCCTTCACTATATTCTTCGATAACCTCCCAGCTACTTGCAGCGTAACGGCCTCTGCCCTCTTCGCAAACGGCCATTTTTTGACGATTACCAGTATGTCTGCCAATGGGAGCAACAATTCGGCCACTCTTCTGCCCCATAAAACCATAAACAAGGGCTAGGTATTCCTTATCAACCTGTCTTTCTTTAAAGGCGTCAACGAGAAGACTGTGACATCTGGCGGTTTTGGCAACCACCATAATACCGGAAGTATCCTTATCGAGGCGATGAACAATACCCGGTCGCACACTATCCCCTACTTTTGAAATCCCTTTACAATGATAAAGCAAACCATTCACCAGAGTTCCGTCAGGATTTCCATTTGCAGGATGAACTACAATCCCAGGTGGTTTGGAAACAATCAGTAAGGAATCATCTTCAAATAAAATATCAAAAGGAACGTCCTGAGCAATCAGGGTAAGGGGAGCTACCTGGAAAAGAGTACCGCGTACCTGCTCACCGACTTTTAAACGGTAGCTGCTCTTTTTTTTCTTGCCATCAACAAGGAGCAATCCAAGTCGAATAGATTGCACAAGTATACTTCTGGAAGTTTCAGGAACCGTCTGGACAAGGAAATGATCGAACCGACTTCCTGCAAGTCCTGCTGGTACCTGAAGCTCAAGTGTTTCAGCAGAATCCACAGGAATTAGATTATCGATAAGAGGAGTTGTCATGACATGATGCCATGTATAAAGGAATTACAATGGGCTAAGGATTGTAAATGAATTTAATTAAACATATCTTCAATCATCTTTTCAATCTTGGACTCATCAACTTTACGAGCAAGCGAAATTTCCGTAACAAGAAGATTTTTGGCAGTATCCATCATCTTTCGCTCCCCATAGGAGAGGTCTTTATCAACGCTGAGAATATACAAATCACGCAAAACCACAGCGACTTCATGGATGGAACCAGTTTTTATTTTTTCCATGTAATCTCTGTAACGTCGATTCCATGTCTGAGCACCTATTTCGGTGTCGCGATCACGCAAAATTTCAAGCACCGCTTCTACTTCTTTTTTGCTGATAATAGCACGAAGACCAACATTATCACTGCTGGCCGTTGGGATCATAATTTTCATATTATTATCGAGAATCTTCATAATATAAAAAGCCTGATCAATGCCAGCAACAGTTTGACTTTCAATAGCTTCTATAACACCTACACCATGGGCCGGATAAACGGCCATATCACCTTGAACAAACAAAGTATCCTCCTGGAGAACATCGGGATTGAGGCATACACTTTCAGGAACTGAGAGTGTTCAGTAACAGAGTCTTTCTTAATACTGAAAATGCCAAGCTACGAGAGTAAACCGGCTGCATAACCTGCCAACGGATTCGAATATATTAATAACCAATACTGATTATACCACACTTTTCAAAAATACGCTTCAAAAAACCACTACTTATACAAAAGCATAGCTCCCTACTTCACCACATTCAGGATGTTCATAGCCTTCTGACTACCAGATTGGACAAAGGCCCGAACACCTTCAATTATGGAAACAGTCCGTTTTTGGAGTAAGACCTGTTCTTCCTCTGGAAAAGAGGCAAGAACATAGCGTTCTACAGGAATATCAGCATGAACCCCATTCTGCCCTGGTCTTCCAACACCATATTTAAGTCGAAAAAAGTCACGGCTTCCAAGGCACTGAATAAGAGAGCGAATGCCATTATGGCCACCTGGTCCACCGCCTGAAACAAGCTTGATTCGTCCAGGATGCATATCTATATCATCATGAATAACAAGAAGATGAGCAGTATCGACCTTAAAATAGTCCATAAATCTAGTTATGGCTTTTCCCGAAAGGTTCATAAAAGTCTGCGGTTCAACAAAGAACACCCGCGCACCCCACAGTGAGGTACGACAGTAACAGGCTTCCCATTTTTGGGAATCAAGATTTACTTTTTCACTGCGAGCAAGAGCATCAACAAGAGTAAAACCGACATTGTGCCTTGTATCTTCATACTTGGAACCGGGGTTCCCAAGGCCAACGATCAGGTACGTTTCTTCGACCATTATTCATCCCTTACAAATTGACCTGGAAGAATTCTAAAAAAAAACGGAGAAAACCTCAACCAAGGTTTCCTCCGGATACATGCAAACACTCTTTATTAATCCCTGCCCAAAAATGGGGCGGAAAACAAAAAGTATATTATTCCTGCTATGACAGAACTCTTATATTACTATAATCTACTCTTCTACTGCTTCTTCTTCAAGCTCAGCAAGCTGGGTGATAATCTCTAAACAAATATCAGATGCCTTGCTTATCATTTTCAAATTCTCTGGCAAACTAATATCGGAAAACTTAACAGAATCACCAATATCAAGATCAGAAATTTCAACAGTTAATGAATCAGGAATATCGAGTGGAAGTCCTTCAAGCACAACTGAAGAACTATGAACATTAAGTGCACCACCAAGATCTAAACCTTTTGCCGTACCTGTAAATGCAATCTTAACGCTAAAACGTCTTGGAGTATCCAAGCTGATTTCAAAAAAATCAGCATGAATCAGGCTGTCATTAACTGGATCAGTCTGAAGCTCTCGCATCATTACCTGACGAGTATCATCACCATTAATTGCAAGATTCACAACCGCATTCTTACGACTGATCTGAAACAAAGTCTTCAGAAAAGGAGTTGTTTCGAGCTGCAGAGCAACGGACTCTTTGTTATTTCCATACAGTACCGCTGGTGTATTACCACTCACACGCAGGCGACGCATGGCACATTTTCCGAAACTCTCTCTTTTTGAAGCAGTCATGTCTACTTGAAGCATATATTTCTCCTTACCCCTGACTTCGCCGTTTATATTGGACTGTCAGGTTTTTTTTCACTATTTCAAAATTTATTTATTTTATACAAATAAAGAACTAATAGAACCTTCAGTATGAATACAATCGATGGCCTGAGCCAGAAGTTTGGACACAGACAATACTTTAATTTTGTCACATTTCAGTGCGTCACCACGCAAAGGAATAGAATTCGTTACAACAAGCGAGCTGATAACGGAATTTGTCAACCGTTCTACAGCTGGCCCTGAAAGCACTGGATGCGAACAGCAGGCATGGACTTCTTTTGCTCCATGCTCAATAAGTGTTGCGGCACCATTGCAAAGCGTTCCAGCAGTATCAACCATATCGTCAAGCATAATGGCTGTTTTACCTTCGACATCACCAATAACATGCATTGCCTGACACTCATTGGGACGATCACGACGCTTATCAATAATAGCAAGACCGGCATCAAGGCGTTTTGCAAAGGCACGGGTTCTTTCCACACCACCAGCATCGGGGGAGACCATAACCACATTGGAAAACTTATCCTTGATGTATTCAAGAATTACAGGAGCTGCATAGAGATGATCAACGGGGATATTAAAGAACCCCTGAATCTGTCCTGCATGAAGATCCATACTCAAGACCCGGCGAACTCCAACAGCCATAAACATTTCAGCAACAACCTTTGCTGAAATTGGTACACGGGGAGCAACCTTTCGATCCTGCCTAGCATACCCGTAATAGGGGACCACTGCAGTAATTCTCCTTGCAGAAGCACGTCGCAGAGCATCGACCATAATAACCAGTTCCATCAGGTTATCATTTACCGGTGTACAGGTCGGCTGGATAATAAATACATCAGCACCACGTACATTTTCTTTTATTTCAACAAAAATTTCACCATCACTGAACTGTTTTACTTCAGCTTCCGAAAGCGGAATATTCAGATAGTCAGTAATTTCTTTCGCCATCACAGGATTAGCATTTCCAGAAAAAACCTTGATAATGTTTGGCATATTTCTTGTCTCAGTACGATGGTTTAAAATGGTTTTCGTTTTCTTTAACAAAAGTTAACAATTATAATTATTGGGCAGTGCGTTCAAATTTAGTTTTTCAAGGCTTGTCGCAATAGTAAATTATGCAATAAGTCTTGAAAAACTAAATTTGAATGTCCTTGCACGATAATTGGCTGGGGCGGGAGGATTCGAACCTCCGCATGCCAGGATCAAAACCTGGTGCCTTAACCGCTTGGCTACGCCCCATTTGTAATTGCTCTCAGACATTGCATATTCGCATATTCTCTTTTTCCAGTATAGCCAACTATTACTGAAAAAAGAGAATATGCGAATCTGCAGCACCTGAAACCAACGACAACCTGTCAAACTATACTTCGTGAAAACATACTTTTAAAAAGGACGAGTAATAAATACCCCTGTCCCGTATTGTTCTCTTAACTTTTCTGCACAATTGCGCAACTTAGTACTTTCACAACCAAACTCATCCGGGAAAATCCCAAAAACAGTCGGGCCACTTCCTGACATAAGGGCCCCAGAGGCTCCCATATCAAGGATAACATTTTTAATAGTCTCAAGCACCGGATATCGCTCAACAGTTACAGCTTCTAGATCATTATGTAACAGAGAATTCATTCCATCGTGTCTATCGAATTTACGAGAATCAGACAGTCTAGAATCTTTAACAGTCCTTGTCAACGAATAATTTTCATACACCCAAGCTGTGGATACAGAAAATCCTGGGTTAACCAGCAGTAGTGAACATTTTTCCAGTGATTTCGTGGGGTTCATCAGCTCACCTATTCCCGTCGCATGCACTGCTGAATATGGCGTCACAAAAAAAGGAACATCTGCTCCGAGTCTTTTCCCCAAATGAAGCAACACTTCTTCGGAAAGTTCTGCATTAAAAAACGAATTCATTGCAGTGAGCACACAACCGGCATCACTACTACCGCCCCCAAGTCCTGCTGCTACCGGAATGTTTTTTTCTAGAACAATGGATACCCCCCACTGTTTTTCAAGCCCTGCCTGCTTCAAAAAAGCGGCAGCAGCCTTCCATACCAGATTAGAACCGTTCTCAGGTATATCGGACCTGGGACAGGAAAGTTGAATACCGGGATGCTTGCTGCGAGAAAGAGTTATATTGTCGACAAGGTCCAGCTTCTGCATAACAGAATCAAGATCATGGTATCCATCTTTTCGTTTTCCAAGAATACGCAAAGTCAGGTTCACCTTTGCAGGAGCCTGAATACGAATCTGGTCAATACTCTCTTCCATTTTTAATTTGGTTACAACATGTTACTTGGAAGAAGCGTTACCTTTCACAGCCTGAACAAAACGAATTTTCACATCATAAAGAACATTTTTCAACATGTCCTTTTCATCATCGTCCAAATTCCCCTTAGTCTTCTCCTGCAGCAAGACCAGGGTATCAATCGCGTGACGAGCCAGAGAAAAATCAATGAGCTTTTCTCCAGTTTCTGGATCTGCAATCTCACCAAGGTGAAACAGAGCTGAAGTATTCAGGGACATGATAAAAGCCAGAAAGGTCACCTCAGGCATCACACATTGTCCGTCCTGATCTGGTACTTTTCCATCACCACAGGGGCAGCCCTGCTCATATTCAGAAGTCATACAATCACCTTAAAAGAACGTTACAGTAGTTAACAATAAAAAAGCCGGAATTGATTAAAGAAAATCCGGCTTTTTTTCAAACATATACGGCAGTATTACACAAGCTCAAGTGCTAGAGCGTCATCAATGTTTTCGAGCTGCTTCACCTCTTCCAGCAGTTCTTTTGATATTACAGCGTCGGTACTACAGAGAATAATATTCTGGCTTGATGCATCTTCACGACCAACGGTCATACGAGAGATATTCACCCCATTACTACCAAGTACCGAGCCAAGTGCTCCAATCACACCGGGAACATCGTTATTGTACACCAGCAGCATTGGACCTGAAGCTTCTGCCTCAAGACGGAAAGTATTGAGACGAACCAGGCGTGCTTCATTCTTTCCAAAAACGGTTCCAACAAGCTCATTTGCCCCTTCATTGGTAACAACTTTAATACGAAGAACATTCACAAAATCATTTGATCTGTCGCTCTTGGATTCCACCACGCGGATGCCACGATCTTTTGCTATAACAGGTGCATTCACATAATTTACCGCATCTTTAAGAATCGGAGTAAAAAGACCCTTTAAAAATGCAACGGTAATAGGACTGGTGTTAAGCTCTGCAAGCTCTCCAGAATATTCAATTGATACCTCTTCAACGCCCCCTTTTGCGATCTGCATATGAAGGGAACCGAGCATTTCACCGAGATTTATATAAGGCCCAACCTGGGCGAGCACATCATCACTGACAGATGGTACGTTTACAGCATTGGTAACCACACCTTTGTTCAAATATTCTGCTACCTGAGCAGCTATGGCCGTGGCAACATTTTCCTGAGCTTCGGTGGTTGAGGCACCAAGATGAGGAGTACAGATAAAATTTTTCAAACCAAGTAATGGACAATTTTCTTTGGTGGTTGGCTCCTGGGCAAAAACATCAAGAGCAGCACCTGCAATCTCACCATCAACAAGAGCCTTATACAGAGCTTCCTCATCGCAAACACCGCCACGAGCACAATCTATAAACATGGCGTCTTTTTTCATATTAGTGAAAAAATCAGTGGAGAGGGCATTTGCAGTCTCCTTGGTTAATGGAACGTGGACGGTGATATAGTCAGCACGCTTGGCTAGCTCCTCAACACTCACCAGTTCCACGCCGAGTCTATCCACCATCTCTTTTGGCATATGGGGATCATAGGCAATAACCTTCATCTTCAGTCCCTGAGCACGATTGGCAGCAATCGCTCCAATACGCCCAATCCCGAAGATACCGAAGGTTTTCCCGGTGAGCTCACGCCCCATAAAACTCTTTTTCTCCCACTTACCTTCTTTCATGGAAGCAGTTGCCTGGGGGATATTACGGGAAAGGGACATCATCATACCAATGGCATGCTCAGCAGCGGTGGTTGCGTTGCCATCGGGCGCATTCATAACCACGATACCTTTTTGGCTTGCTGCAGGAATATCAACATTATCAAGCCCGATACCAGCGCGACCAATAACTTTTAAATTTTCAGCAGCATCGATTATCTCAGCGGTTGCCCTCGTGGTACTTCGCACAACAAGGCCATCATACTCACCAATTATATTTTTCAACTCTTCCGGTGTAAGTCCGGTGTTTACATCAACGTCAAGTCCTGCATCTGTAAGAATTTGTTCTCCCAATGGAGACATACTGTCACTAATTAATACTTTCATCGTCACTCCTTCCCTCGATCCTGAAATTCTCTATTATGTTGTTTGATAGTCTGTTTGTAATAATGTTTACTACTTATGACAGCGACAACGCATCGACATAAACGTAGCTAAAAAGAGAGAACTATAACGAGTTCCAGCCAAGAGAACAACTAAAAATATTCCAGCTTTTCCAGGAATCTCAGATACCAAATCGCATTTTCCCAGTCAATAGCTATTGAACAAACTGATTGAAAACGATATACATCAGGCATATTATGAATGTCTCGATTAAACAGCCCCACTCTTCACAAATATAAATAAGGTTTTCCAATGACTGAAACACGGTTACGTTTTCCCCCAAGCCCCACAGGGTATCTCCATATAGGTGGCGCCAGAACTGCGCTTTACAACTGGCTATATGCTAAGAAAACTGGTGGCAAGCTGATTCTTCGTATTGAAGATACAGATGCCGAGCGATCCACTCAGGAATCCATCCAGGGAATTATTGACGGCATGAAGTGGCTTGGCATTGATTGGGACGAAGGTCCCTATTTCCAGACCGATTTCGATGCAGACCATGTGGCCTCTGCAAAAAGACTCCTGAGCGAAGGAAAAGCCTACAAATGTTTTTGCACCAAGGAAGAGCTTGATGTAAAACGTCAGGCGGCACAAACAAATAAAACTGCCTATGGGTACGATGGAACCTGTAGAAATTTAAGTACGGAGGAACTGGCCGAAAAAGAAGCAGCCAATATCCCCTTTGTTGTTCGGTTTAAAGTTCCTAAACGCGATGGTATTTTAAGTTATGAAGATAAGGTCCTTGGAGAAATCAAATCACATTACAGTGAAATAGAAGATTTTGTTATAGTGCGCTCTACAGGCAAACCGCTCTATCTGCTCTGTAATGTTGTGGATGATATTCGTGACAGAATTTCCCATATCGTTCGCGGCCAGGACCATATGACCAACACCCTGCGTCAGGTGCTGCTTTACGAGGCACTCGATGCTCCAATTCCTATTTTTGCCCATATGCCGCTCACGCTCGATCTTAAAAAAGCAAAGATTTCCAAGCGGAGTCATGGAGAAATTGTAGCAGTTCAGTTTTATGAAAAGCATGGCTTTATTCCATGGGCATTATCAAACTTTCTGGTACTGCTTGGCTGGTCGTCAGGAGATGACACCGAGATCTTTTCAAAAGAAGAGATGATTGAAGCCTTTACGCTGGAACGGATCAATAAATCCAACTCGATCTTTAACCATCGAAAAGGAGATGCTAAGTTCTTTACCGACCCGAAGGCAATAGCCATCAATGAGCACTATCTGCGCACCATGCCAATCGGAGAAATCGCCGAGATGGTTAAACCATTCCTTGAGAAAGAAGATCTTTGGGATAACGCCTATGAATCTGACAAAAAAGAGTGGTTTCTCAAGACACTGGATCTTATCCGGGACAGATTTCACACCCTCACTGACTTTGCAGACCTTGGCCGGGCATATTTTTCAGATGAATTCCCGGTGGCAGCAAAACCATTGAAGAAAAACGTCCTGAAACATGAAGGCCTGAAAGAATGGTTGCCCATGCTTGCTGAACGCTACGCAGCACTCGATGATTTCAATCTTGAAACCGCTGAACAAACGGCACGTGATCTTGCAACGGAACTCGACATCAAACCCGGAATCATTATAAATGGAATGCGAACAGTCGTTACCGGCCAGCTTGCCGGTCCTTCCATGTTTGATATCCTCATTACCATCGGCCAGAAACGTGTTAGTAAGCGTTTATCCAATGTGGCAAAACTCTACGAATCAAATACTTGAGAAATAGCATGAACAGCAGCAACACAAAAGATGAAAGCGAGACAAAACCACTGGATTTTATCAGACAAATTGTCACCGAGGACCTGAGAAACGGAAAACATGTAACACCTGTTACCCGTTTTCCCCCCGAACCAAATGGATTTCTACATATTGGCCACGCAAAATCAATCTGTTTGAACTTCGGTATAGCCAATGAATTCAATGGCCGTTGCCACCTTCGTTTTGATGACACCAATCCAAGTAAAGAAGAAAGTGCCTATGTTGCCTCCATCAAAAAAGATGTGGAGTGGCTTGGATTTGACTGGGGTGAAGACCTTTTCTTCGCCTCGGATTATTTTGATAAACTCTATGCTTTTGCTATCGATCTCATCAAGAGAGAAAAAGCGTATGTCTGCTGTCTCAATGCTACCGAAATGCGTGAATATCGCGGGACCCTGACAGAACCAGGTAAGGAGAGTCCCTCTCGGAATCAAACGGTTGATGAGAATCTTGAGCTCTTTGACAAAATGAAGAATGGGGAGTTTGAAGAGGGTAGTCATGTGCTGCGCGCCAGGATAGATATGACATCACCAAACCTGAATATGCGCGACCCAATACTCTATAGAATAATGAATATCACCCACCACAGAACCGGTGACACATGGTGTATCTACCCCATGTATGACTACACCCACTGTCTCTCTGATTCCACCGAGGAGATCACCCATTCACTATGTACTCTTGAATTTGAAGATCACCGCCCTCTCTATGACTGGGTACTCGACACCCTTGAAACCCCAGCCCACCCTCAACAGATTGAGTTTGCCCGCCTGAATCTCAGTTATACCGTGATGTCAAAACGTAAGCTGATGCAACTCGTCAATGAAGACCATGTAACTGGATGGGATGACCCTCGGATGCTCACCATTTCGGGTCTCAGACGACGTGGCTACACTCCGGAATCGATCCGCGCCTTTTGTGCAGAGATTGGGGTTGGAAAGAGAGAGAGTTGGATTGATATGGCTGTTTTGGAAAATGCTGTCCGTAGTGATCTGAACCGTATCGCGCCTCGAGTAATGGGAGTACTAGATCCGCTCAAAGTGATCATTACCAACTACCCCGAGGACAAGGTAGAGAATGTTGAAGGAAAAAATCATCCTCAGAACCCTGAGATGGGTACCCGTCCTCTTCCATTCTCAAGAGAACTCTATATAGAACGCAGCGACTTTCTGGAAAATGCGCCAAAAAAGTTTTTCCGCCTTGATATTGGCCGTGAAGTTCGCTTGCGCTATGCCTATTTAGTTACCTGTGACGCTGTGGTGAAAGATGATACCACGGGAGAGGTTCTTGAACTCCACTGTACCTACGACCCTGAATCCCGTGGCGGCAATGCCCCGGATGGCCGCAAGGTAAAGGGTACAATCCATTGGGTTTCTGCAGAGCAGGCGCTGCAATGTGATGTACGTCTTTACGATAGACTTTTCAATGTTGAAAACCCCGATTCAGACAAAGATGTGAATTTCAAAGACCACCTGAATCCCGATTCCCTCACAACTCTGATAAACTGTCTTGTTGAACCAACACTCAAAGATGCCGCACCCGGAACATGTGTTCAGTTTGAAAGACAGGGCTACTTTTGTGTCGATTCCAAGGACTCACAACCGGCCAGGATTATCTTTAATCGAACCGTTGGGTTACGTGACTCCTGGGCGAAACGGAAGTAACAATAGCCACCTGCCCACGATGTCTTTCGAAACGAGAGAAAAGCAGGCTAAGAAAGATCTATAAATTAAGAGTTTTGTATCAGTACTTCACTCACCGATAACGACATACGGCTGGTCTGATACGCGAATACCATTACCTGAGCAACCATACATGGTATCCATGTCTAGTACATAATAACCGCCACCGAAGGTGTGTTGATAAATATAAAAACTTCCGTCACGCCGATTGTTCTCTTCGCTACGTTCGGTCACGGCATCATTCGGATCTACTTCAATATGAAAATCCAACCACTTATTCCCAAGTGCCCACAACCAGTCGGCAGCCCCGACATCATGGTAGCGATTAGGATCCAGCGCAGGAATACTTTTTGTTACCGTGCCCTTGCCTTCAACCCTGATATTCACACTGGTTGCTCCAGACGGTCCATCACCATGGTTGTAAACCATTCCATAAGGGCCACCATAATGCATGGTGGTAGCCATTTGAAAAAGATCGCAGCAGACGACAAGGTCAGGAACACCGGCAATCGTATAACTCTGTGAGACTTCGTTGTTAGCCAGGTTTGTCTCGAGTACTGTAGTTAGAGTCACTCTGGCGTTCACTGTTATTTCATATGTTCCAGCTCTGTTGACCCTGAACTCTTTTTGGATATAGTGGTGGCTTCCAAAGCCAAGTGTCGGGATTGAAATAGTAAAATCGTGCTCTCCCCCATCTGGATCACGAACAGTTAGCGTTGCCCTGCTGTTGTCAGCCGTAGTACGTCCTATATTAGTGACAGTTGCCCGCAAACGGATGGTATCATTGGTATCAGCCGGACTAGGCGTGATACTTAAACTCCCAACGCTAAGATCAGACGCATAGCTGGTAATTAAAAATGGACTACCCAATCCTGCATCAGAATTGTCACAGGTCCTCACAACTACCTGATAGCCCCCTGCCAGGTGTAATGGTACATTCCAGTGATACCCTCCCTGGCCCGGCGTCGTGCGTATATTAAACTGTTGATTGATAACATGAACCTGAACACCGTTCTGGTAGAGAACAATTTGTCCGCAATTTGTGGTCAGATTTTCTTTGACCACAAAAATAATCTCATGCTGCTCGCCTGCAGAAAAAAAATCTCCTGCCGAAGGTTCAGTTACCTCTATCAGCGTTGTTAAATCCACCGGCTGAAATTCAGAAGGCTGCGGTTTCAAAAAGTTTAAGTCCTTTACGATTTTTTCCCGGATGTTACCTGTTGCTGACGGCTGCAGGACGACTTGTCTCCTTTCGGCCAAAACGTCTCCCTGTGCAGGGCTAGGTGTACTTTTGGTGTCCGAGACTGTTAAGATATCGAGCAACCTATCACGTACCTCGTTGGGCTTTAGGTCTATCTGGAGCAACCCATTCACCTGGTAAATTTGAGAATCATAGGCGGGCAATGCACCTCCTTCACCCACTCCATCACCATCGCAGTCAAGAAAGGCACCATTCTCACTTTCAATAGTGCCTCTGAGGTGCATTTTATACTTGCCGTTTGTAAGTTGCGCACCGGATAACCAGGTAATAAAATTAGGTCCTATCCTTAGTACATTATTTTGGGTCGAAACATCAGACCAGAAAGTGGTTTCTTCATCCTGCTTAAGTAATCTGATATTATTATTTTCATGGACTGTGGCAAGATCGACATTTTTATTAAAAATAATCGCTGCTGCTAAATGAGTCTGATTCGTAACCGGGTCAGTGACTGTGGCAAACTGTACGGAATTAACCTGGAATGAATCATAGCCCTTTGAATTGAAAAAAGGGATCGCTTCTATGGGATGTAATAGAAAGGTATCTGGTTCCGGTGGGGGGGGAGGGAGGCCTGGAGAGGGTGGTACGGGCGTGGACGAAGACGGAAAGCGAGGACGTAAGTAATCAGGGTCAGAAATGGTTGGTCGCAAGTGATCGGACGGTTGCGAATCGTCATCTGGTAGTCTGGAAGAAGTATACATATATGCACCGCAAGCAGCGAAACTTCCAGCCACAGATACATTCTTACCGGAAAGTGTACCAACAGCGATTACATCTTCAGACGAATTAACACACAGAGCGTTTTCAGCATTTTCGTTCGCATCCATACCACCAACAACTCTAACTAGAACGTTACCTCCAGCAGGAACTTGTATTGGCGCACCAGCCAAAGAGAAACCAGCTGAATTTGTAGCGCTGTTAATACTTTTGTTTGAACCTTGTTGAACACCGTCAACATAAAGTCTTAGTTCATCAAAATCTTCAGGAAGACCCAATCCAACTCTTCTCACTGTAAGCCCTTCGACATTAATTGGCTCATCATCAGAAGCTTCAAATCTCCAAACAGTGTATAGAACACCACTTGTATTTCCTGGAATTGGTGAACTAACCGGTGTTGAACTATCAACTAAAACCGTAAGAGTTCCGACATCAACACCTAAAGAAGGTCCAGTGAGTTCGTTTGCCGCAACTACAGCTTTACCACCTCGGAGTATGAGCAAGTCTGGAATTGAATTCGGCTTGAGTGGTTCAATTACTCCAGGAATAGTAGGTTGCGGAAGAACATCCGGCCGCAAATTCTCGACAACAACTTGGCACTGCCTCTTTGCCTTTATATAAGATGGATAATATATTCCTTTTTTTCTTTTGCATTCAAGTTGTGAATAGAGAACCAATTTACCTTCTACACAGCATTGTGGTTGCTCTTTACATTGATGATCAGCTTGAATCTTTGAGATAAAATAATTTCCTCTTTTTCTCTTGCAAACACCAGGTGTTGTGGGGAAGACCTTACTCTCAGCACAGCACCATCCACAATTCTTCCTGGCTTCTCTCTCGGTTTTGTATCGTGTACCCTTTTTCAGTTTACATTCAGTAGAGGATGTTTTTTTAATACTCCCCTTCAGGCAGCAATAGACTGTCTCAGGCTTACATTTCCTCTTCGCTTCAGTAGCTGTCTTGTAGATTACTCCTCTGTTCTTTTTGCAATCTCCAGGGGACACTTTTTTGATTTTTCCCTTCACACAGCAGTAGACATTTTCGGGTTTACATTTTCTTTTTGCTTCAGAACTTGTCGCATAAGCTATCCCCCGACTCTTCTTACAGTCTTCAGGGAACATTCTTGATATTTTTCCCTTCAGACAGCAGTAAATGACTTTAGGTTTAGTTTTAGTTTTACATTTTGCTTTTGCTTCAGAACTTGTCGCGTAAGCTATTCCCCTTCTCTTTTTACAGTCTTCAGGGAACATTCTTGATATTTCTCCCTTTAGACAGCAGTAAATGGCTTTCGGTTTACATTTTTTTTTTGCTTCACCCTCTGTACTATAGGCTCGCCCCTTGTTTTTCTTGCACTGCTCAGGACTTATTTCACTCACCTTACCGTTGCTACAGCAGAAAATCTTATTCGGCCTGCAGTGTCTAAGAGCCTCGGCTTTAGTTTGGTAATATTGGCCTCTCTTTTTACATTGAGCCTGACTGGAGGATATAACCTGACCATTGGAGCAGCAGAACCCATCAGAAGAAATGGTCGCCCCACGGACAGGAGCAGCTGTAAGACGCGCTTGGGACAATGAAAGAGATGGGAAAAAAATGAGAACGGTTGAGATAAGAACAGTGTATAACAAATTTGTTATCTTCATCTGCTTTCTCCTCTGTTAAATGATCTCCTCTCTAGATGATCCTCTTCTTATTATACACCCTATATTAAGGAAATAGAATGCTTAAAATTATTTTTCGAACAAGATACTGCAACAAAGTAAAACGGGGTCGGACCAAAACAAACGTCTTTATACTATGCATTTCATGTCATAAAGTAGATGTTTTGCGGGCTTAAAGTTCCTTTTTTAGTATCAAAAACTGTATTGTAAGAAATTTCAGGTTCCTTCAAAACTGCAGTATTCCTGATTGAAGTTATGGATCGTTGCTGCACATATCCCGTCGTATCTGTGAGGCATTTTGAGGAGACTAAATAGGGTCACCATAAAAACAACCAAACAATATCAGGTCCCACAGTCGATACTACATCTCATCATCTAGCAGTATCTTCCCTCAACAACAGCAAACATTGCTACTCTTTAATTGGATTCTAAATTTAGCCAGGACTGGGCATAATACTTATTTGATTTTTTCATAATATTTGATATATTATAGGTGTTTGTTATGATTTTCCTCAAACCCTTTAATGGTTTAGCATTGAACTGCTTGCTGTAAAAGAAATACCAGTTTATTCAAAAACAACAGACCTCTCGTCATCGTGCACGAAAAGTAATTTTGTCAGGACTTAGTGATAATCAAATTTTTTCTACACAGGATTGTTCCATGAAAAATGTATTTGCCCTTTCACTTTCGCCTCTCTCCATATCTATTGCGGCATGTTTTCTTTTCCTGAGTCCCCCCTGTACCGTCTTTGCAACTGAGCCTCCCCCTCAATTTACTCTCAACAGTCCGGCAGAGAACGAAACATCAATAAGCAAAAAACCTTCTTTTTCCCTGCAAAGCAATATCCCCCTTGGTCAAGGGGAGATGCTGGTTCTTCTCGATGATACGGATGTCAGTGGTTTGATCATCCGAGAGGGCAATGCCCTCTCCTTTCAGCCTGTGATGGTGTTGCCTGCCGGAGAACATATTCTCTATATTGCAACCGTTGATGGTGATGGTTATCCCGTTGAACAGGAATTCTTTTTTTCTACCCGGCACAGCAAATCATTCAATGAAGTATACTCCAATAATGAGCTCTCTCTTATCTACCGAGGAGTACTCGGGCACCACACCTCATCTAAAGAAGAAGTCATTGAAGAACCAATCGAGGATGAATGGATAATCGATGACACCACGGCTCTTGCCGAGGAAGAGGCTGTTGATGATTTTTCCCATAGTTCAATTGATGCATACCTCTCCAGTGAATCCGTTATTCGTGAAGGGAACTGGGCAACTGCTTTAACTGGCAATATCAGATATTTTGATCAGCGAGCAGATATGTTTGAACCTGAAAAAAGTGGTTTAAGTGTTATCGATTTTCTGCTTTCAACCACCTACAGTAGCGAACTGCTTCAAATGGAAATTGGTCTTGGGGATACCGGTATCGAAGAATCCACAAACACCATAGACAGCCTCTATAGACGTGGTTTAAAGGCTAAGGTCAACATTGGCAATCTGACTGTAACCGGCTTTGGTGTGCTTGCTGAAGAACAGTACAATAACATAAGTGGCGTTGGTTTACGCTTTAACAGCAACGATCACATTTTGGGACTCTCTGCACAAATGGACTTTTTTGAAAAGCGGATGTCACTTAAAGCTATTTATGCCAACGGTGGAGAAGAGGGGGATTCCCTTGGCACCTGGTCTGAAGACAGTACCCGCAAAGGAGATGTTGCAGGAATTGTATTCAGCACCGATTTCTTTTCCGGCCAGCTGTTGACTGAAATTGAGTTTGATGAAGCCAAAATCACCGGTTCAGACTTTGGCTACGACCTATGGGATACTACCGAAGCCACAGGAGATGTGGACGACGATCCAAAGCTGGACAAGGCCTACCGTATTCGTATCGGCGGCCTGAAATCAATATATAACTATGAATTAACCTATGAATACACTGGTCCTGAATATGAGGTCGTTGGTAATCAGGGATTAAGCAGTGACCGGGCAGGCTACTCTTTTTTTGGTGGCCTTTCCACCGACGACCATGATTTCACTCTTTTTGCAAATCAGTACTGGGATAATGTGGACAACAATACAACGTATCAGCGAATAATTTCTCTTGGTGGCGGGTTTGAATATAGTTATTTGGGATGGATGCGCTTCCCCATGAGCATAAGCTATGAAAGAGGCAACCAACGCAGTGCCGATGAACCTCTAGAGGTGGACGAAACTGCTGTGGACATTGACACAACCATGCTAAGGCTTGGATACCAGGACGGGCCATGGATGGGTGATATAAGTGCTTCTTTTTCATTGGAAAATGACCGTGGAAACGACGATTTTGACAATGAGCTCACTACCCTCTTTTTCTCTCCCGGATACAGTAACGAACGATTTACTATAATGCCCTCCTGGTCCTATAACTCAAGCCTTGATGTGCAATCTTCAGTTCGAACCAACACCCATACCCTGACTCTGGATTTGCAATCCCTCTTTTTCTCAGAACAACTTATCTGTGAACTTGGTGGAACCTACGATACAAGCACAACCGATGATGACACTATGGACAGCAACACATCTCAGGGTTACGCCAGGGCTACCTACCGTTTCCAGGAACTTTGGGGCCTCCTGTTCCCAGCACTTGCACTGGAATATACACAGGAATTTCAGAAAGATGTTATTGCCGATACCTCACGTGGTGAAGAAATAGTCACCCTGATTTTATCTTCCACCCTTCCCTATTCATACTAAGAGAACGTTATGCTGAAAAGAAAACTTATTCACCTTATTACAGTGTTTGTTGTTCTTGGAATCACATCTCTTTGTCATGCAATTGAGATGTATCCAACCGCCAACGGAAATAAAGCCACCGTCGTTATGATAGCCGATTGTCAACAGATGTCGGCGTGTATGGGCAATTTCACTGTTAATTTCGGTGATGGCCGTTCAACCGTAAATTCACCTACTTTTTCCATTACTCCAGGAAAAAAACAAAGCTGGACCAGCATACACACCTATGCACAGGATGGAACGTATACACTCCAAGGAGGATGGACCATAATCACATCTCCTCCAGTGAATCCTCCAACGGTGACAAAGAGCATCTCTATAAAAACAACGATTGCCCCAATAGTCACAGAGATGACACTTACCCCAGCAGAACTTGAAGACGCTACTGTGGCCGAAGAATATAAGGTTCGTTTTACCCTTGGGAATGGAACTCCTCCCTATTCTTACAGACTCCAGAGTGGAAGTTTTCCTCCCGGCCTCACCCTGAACCGCTCAGGAATACTTAGCGGTATTCCCACTCGTCTTGGCCGGTATCGATTCACCATCAAATTTGGTGATTCCAGGGGAAAAGTACTTACACAACAGTATGAGATGATCGTCGGCAGCGGTGAGGCAGAAATCAGCGTCACTCCAACCAAACAAAATGCCAGTAAGCAGGGAAATGTTCCGCAAAAAATAACCTGGGAATATGATGGGACAGCAGTACAGGATACTCTAAGATCATCCCGTGGCCAATTTTTCGTTGGCGGTGCTCTTACCGGCTCCATTAACAGGAGCCAGACGTTAAGCGTTAGAAACGGGAAAGCCAGGTCAATTGAATCGGTTATTGTACCGCCATCGGTAATCCGACGGGCTGAGCAGATGCGTACCAACAAGATTAGCTACAGCAGAACGTTTACCTCACCAAGTATGACTGGTAAAGCCTCCACATATTTTATCCTAGGCTCCAGAAGCGGTGATCTGAAAATCACTAGAATGCGAGTCTACTTTGACAACAATCGACCCAGAAAGCTTGTTTCCAGAAGCTCAAAGGATATCAGTGCTTCTGTACAGATCCAATATGCAGGGACCGGACTTTTAAAGGGCTTTTGGGAAGTAGATGGCCGTATCCTGCAGCGTGTTCAAAAACATATCCGTTTTGGTAAATCCATAATCCTTGAGACACCATCTGTTCCACCACTACCAACATACGCAGAAGGGAGTCATCGCCTTCGATTTGTTATCAGCAGCCCCAATCAAAATATTCAGTTTCCGATTGCCTTCTATGATGTTGTTGAGAATAAAAAGAGTCGACGATCGTTTGTTGTTCTCTTGACTCCAATTGATAAGGAGCAAATACAACTCTCCGAATTCCAGTTTTCCTGGCGCCAGCAGGAAGGAGCTACAAACTACCTGATCTCCTTTTTTGATGCAGCGTCGGATAGTGATGAGCCCATGTTTTCAGCCTACACCCAGAAAAAAATCTATCAATTACCTGCAAAAGTAATCGAGAAGCATTTTCAATCTGAAAAGGGATTTAAATGGCTGGTTCTTGGCTTAGATAGTGATGGTAACATTACCAGTAAAAGTAAGGCTCAAAGCTTCTCCATTCTCCTCAACGAATAACCATTGAGAAAGACGACAAAAAGGAATGAGCCTACGAGGTAGACTCATTCCTTTCTCACTACAGAAGAAACTGGTATAAATACAGCTGAAAGAACTATTTTGAGGAGTGTGATACTACCACTATCTGTTTCCGATAGTAATTAAGTAGTAAAATCACACAGACCAGAACTGTAGAAACCAAGGCCAGAGCGATATAAACGGCGCTTAAGCCAAAACTCTCCTTAATTCCACTCACCATACTCACACTGAGTGCCCCAACCCCAAAGGTCAAAATAAACTTCAGGCCAAAAGCAGAACTATGAAGCTGAGGCGGGCTAAGTCTGGCCACCAGAGTATTTTCCAGCGGCTGCATCCCAAGCAGAAAGAAAGAATGAATCATGGCAAAGATAATAAGTGGCATATTGGAGGTCACAGCCATGGCAATAACTGCCGGAATGGTAATCAGGTGAAAAATAAGATAGCCCTTACCAAGATCAACCGACTGCCCCACCCTACCGCCATAATACTGACCTGCCATTCCAACCAGATAAATGAAAGAGGTCACCAGAGTCGCAAAAACATTTGGTGACCCAAACTGGCTAAAAACTGCCAAAAATGACTGATAAAGCCCCTGATTCTGCAACTCAAAATATGCTGGCAGGGTAACAGTTGTGGCACGATAAACGACACCACCCAGCATCATGGCCACTAAAAGAACTAGAAAGGGTTTCATGGCTCCCTGAATTTGTGGCTTGACCGCAGTCTCTTCCGGTTTTACTGCATGGCCATTACGAACAAAATAGAGAAGAATCAGGCCACTTATATTAACAAATCCCAGCGCCCCATAAACAGCTTCAACTCCCCAGAAATAATTCACAGTTCCAGCAAGTATTGGAGCGGTGGCAAGGCCGAGATTTCCAAACATACCGTTGTAGGCCATTCCCTGACTGGTATTTTTAAATTCTTTCGCAATCCAGCCAAGTCCCACGGGATGGTAAATACCTGAGAAAAGGCCAATACCAGCTAGACAAAGACTAAATACAAATGGATTGGATATATTCATTGCTGCAAGAAAGCCACAGACGCCGGCCCCCAGGTGAAAAAGAAGCAGCAGAGGTCGTGAACCAAACCGATCGGCTAGGAGTCCCCAAGGCAGAGCAGTGACTCCAAAGAGAAGATACATCCAAAAAGAAAGGGCAAGGGTCGGGCCCATTTCCATACCGAACTGCGCTGCAAGCGGCAGCAGCACTGCCGGAAAAACAAGCATATTGAAATGACTGACAAAATGGCCAAAACAGGCCACTATCAGGATGGATCGTTCTCTTGGGGACATTGTCGTAGATGGTAGTTAGAGGTGATTGTATAATTATTCAGCGCATACCTGATAATTGGCGAAGATGGGGGGCAGCTGAATAGTTACGTGATTGTTAATGTTTTTTAGTGCTCATCAGAGTGACAACCCTATCAAGAATCAGGTCGGCAGTTCCTTCTTTACTGGTTAGGGGAAGATCGGTAAAGCCGCTCCTGTCGAGCAAAGTGACCTGATTGGTATCTGTTTCAAACCCGGTATTTTGCCCGCTTATATCGTTGATTGCAATCAGATCGAGATTTTTCTTTTCGAGTTTTTTCTCACCTGCCAACCGATGGTCACGGCTCTCAGCGGCAAAACCCACCAGCAAGTAGCCCTTTTTTTCTTTATTCTGTCCTAACTGTTCTAGAATATCCGGGGTTTGTTTAAGCTTTAAAACCAGCTGGGCCTTATTCTTTTTCACCTTGTCAACTTCAACGGTTTCAGGGCAAAAATCGCTCACGGCAGCTGATTTGATAATAACGGAGCTATTGGAACACGCCTCCATCACCACATTATTCATCTCTGCTGCTGTTTGTATATCTATACGTTGAACACCATAGGGGATGGCAAGCGACGTTGGACCACTGACCAACAAAACTTCAGCCCCGCGTCTTTTTGCAGCCCGGGCAATGGCATATCCCATTTTTCCGCTTGAGCGATTACTTAAGAATCTAGCAGGATCAAGAGCCTCACGCGTAGGACCTGCAGTAACCAGAACTCTCTCACCTTGTAAATCCTGTCCCGTTAGTGCTGCAAGCAGCTGTTCCCGCACATTCTCAAATTCGGGGAGACGACCTGGGCCATCAGTTTTACAGGCCATTTTCCCGGTCTCAGGTTCAATTATTCCATGTCCCAGGGTTTTCAATGTTTCAATATTTCGCTGAGTAGCAGGATTAACAAGCATCTGGCTATTCATAGCAGGAGCAATCAAAACGGGGCAAACCGCAGCAAGTACTGAGGTTGACAAGAGATCATCTGCCAGACCATAAGCGAGTTTTGCAATGGTATTTGCAGTGGCGGGAGCTATCAATACAAGGTCGGCTTCCTGGCCAAGCTGGATATGAGACATTGTATGTGCCTCTTCAGGCGCAAACATATCAGTTAAAACCGGATTTCCGGAAAGAGCAGCATAGGTAAGAGGTGTAACAAAACGACAGGCTGACGGGGTCATTACCACTGTTACATCGGCGCCATCTTTGGCAAGCGCGCTCACCCATCCGGCAACTTTAAATGCTGCGATGGACCCGGTCACGCCAACAACTATTTTCTTTCCAGAAAATCCGTTATACATATTTTTTTTCTCTACCTACATCTTAAAAAAGAAAAAGCATGCTCCACCCAAGGCAGAACATGCTTTTCCATAGAATCACACCTTAAACGGTCCCTAATCTCTACTGCCCCCAAAGAAACGAAGAAGCATAAGGAACAGATTGATAAAATCAAGATACAGTGCAAGGGCACCCATTATGGCTCCCTTCTGGATGGCATCTTCACCCTGTTCCATAATACCCTGCTCACCCATATTCTTTATCTTTTGAACATCATAGGCGGTAAGACCTACAAAAACGAAAACACCGATAAGAGAGATAGCCCAATACAGCGAAGAACTCTTCAGAAAAATATTAACCACCGAGGCAATAATAATTCCGATAAGGCCCATAAAAAGAAATGAGCCCATTCCGGAAAGATCACGCTTTGTTACCAGCCCGTATACAGCCATGGAACCGAACATTCCTGCGGTAATAAAAAATGTTGCCGCAATAGAAGAGCCTGTATAGGCAAGAAAGACCATGGACAAAGTCACACCATTCAGTCCTGCATAGCCAAGAAATAATCCAGTCGCCGTTCCTGCCTGTATTTTATTGATACGAGCCGAAAGATAAAAAACGAGTCCAAGTTCAGCAATGATCAAAACCATAAAAAGCGAGCTACCAGCAAGTTGTGCTGCCATACCACTAAACGCCATATACCAGGCCACAACCCCGGTCAGACCAAGACCAATTGCCATCCAGTTAAATACCTTTGCCAGAAAAATTGTAGAAGCTTCCTGCTTTGCCTGGCTAAGGCTTATCTGATTACTTACATGTTCCATTATAAAACTCCAATTTTTGTTTACGCAAAACTACAATATCCTGTAAGATATAACCATTCTGGATAAGCATGCAAGAAAAAGCGGAAAGCAACAGAGGAAAAGCAACTATGAAAATTGCAATCAGCGGTAAAGGTGGTGTCGGAAAAACCACCATCATGGCATTACTGGCCGAAGAATTTAAACAGAACGGAAAAGATGTTCTGGTGATCGATGCAGACCCAAGTCCTCATATGGCTGAAACACTAGGTGTTGAACACCCTGAAGAAATCAGACCTATAGCTGAGATGACGAAACTTCTCGTTGAGCGCTCCGGAAAAACCGAAGGCTCCCCCATGTATAACATGAACCCTGAAGTAAATGACATGCTCGTTGACTTTATGGTGAAGCATAATGGAATGAAACTGATGGTACTTGGTGCCATTCAGACAGGAGATAAAGGCTGTGCCTGTCCTGAAAGCAATGTGCTCCGACGAATGTTGACAAAACTGCTCCTCTCAAAGGATCAGGTTGTACTACTCGATATGGAAGCTGGAGTTGAACACCTTGGGCGTGGAACCATTGCCGGAATCGATCATCTGCTGATCGTAGTTATTCCTTCAAAATCTTCCATCCGCACCGCACTGAAGGTGAAAAAGCTTGCAGAAGATGTAAAGATCCCAAAAATTAGTTTTGTGGGCAATCTGGTAACAGATGAAGAAGACAAGATATTTCTGGAAGATGGTCTTGCAGCACGCCCCATCGCATTTTTCCCAAATTCAGACGCAATTCGAAAGGCTGAACGCCAGGAAATCCCACTGTCAACAATTGATCAGGCAGCAGGAAGTGCACCACATGAGTTGATGCAGGCAATTACAGGGTAGAAAAGAAAAATCTCAGACCGCCCCGCGACCATCAAAAACACGTTTGATGGTCTTAAAGATTATCTTAATATCTGTCCACAACGAGTAGTTCAGGATATACCAGTCATCCATTCCCACACGTTCATCGTAACTGCTGCTGTCGGAACGCCGTTCAACCTGCCACGGACCTGTGATTCCAGGTTTCATCGAACAGTAGCGACCGGCACTATCCTTATAAAAATCCGTAAGCTCTTTGTCGACTATGGGGCGTGCCCCGACGACACTCATCTCACCTTTTAATACATTAAAAAACTGAGGCAGTTCATCAAGACTGGTTTTCCGAAGGAATTTACCAAGTTTTGTGATCCGTGGATCGTTTTGAAGTTTAAAACTCGAATCCCATTCTTTACGCAGTTTTGGATCGTCTCGCAGCATCTGTTCCAGTTTCATGTCAGCATTCTCAACCATTGAGCGAAACTTGATACAATCAAATTCCTTGCCTGCCGAGGTGATTCTGCGATGCTTATAGAACACCGGGCCACCATCCTGAAACTTTACAAGCCATGCGATACAAAAAAGCAACGGGGCAAGACAGCTAAGCACAATCCCGGAAAAGATAACATCAAAGCTGCGTTTCCATTCGGTATTAGGATTAAAGTTCAAAACAAGAAGATTTCCAAGAGACTGCATTTCCGCATGATGGAGGCCATATACGTACAGATCGGGAACCAGGTATATACGAGCTCCGAGTGAACGGCATTCGCGGAGAATCTTAAATATTTTCTTTTCAGCACGCATGGGAAGAGCGATATACACATAATCAATATCGTTACTTTCCAGATATTCAGGAAGCGTTGCGATATCACCTATAATCGTTTTCCCCATATCCTTGAGCTGTTCACTCTCTTCCACTTTATCGTCAAAAAACCCTATAACATCAATCCCAGCCCATGGAATTGATGCAAGTTCCTTGGCAAGAGAGACTCCAAGATCCCCGGCACCAGCGACTATAGCATGCCGTACATTCTTTCCCTGAGATCTAAAGTGGTGCAACATTTTCCTGGCAGTAACATGCAGTGCAAAGAGAAGCAGAGGCGTGGAAAGGGACCAGATCAGAAAAACAACTCTTGAATAGGCGTGTGAAATTTTAAAAACGAAGAAATAAAAGAGGATAAGCCCAATCACTGTCCCCCAGGCTCGGAGAATTACAAGAAACTCCTGAAAAAATTTCCAACCACGCCAGGAACGATAAAGCTGAAAAGACTGAAAGGTAATAAGACAGAGAACGGTGGTGATAATTGCAAATCGCGTATAGTGGGGAGTCCAGGGTACTCTGTACCAAAACAGCAGCAGCCACATATAGACAATGACAACAATGCAGTCAACGACATGCAGCAGCCTGGCCATAATGGAACTCTGTTCCCTGAGATTTGTTGAAAGCATATTCATAATTTACGTATACAACCTGTAATCACTTGTGATTATTACGAGTTACAGTGTGGCCCACCAATTTCTATTCATACTGAGCCGTGGGACCAGCCATCGAGGCAGGACATCATACTTGTTCCCTAGTGTATAGCCAATAAATTTCGTGATATTTCGACAAAAAAACATAGGTAACAGATATCTCTTTCTCTGTGCCATAATCAAGGAGAGCTCATATTTAATATACCTGATCCCTTCTCCTTCTGCACGTCCGTAGGTTTCAGGAAGCCACTGTTCAGTCCTGTGAAGAACGCCAATATCAAAGGAGCGTCGAAAATCCTGAGCAAGAGTATAATTATGTGAATGATATACTGCCGCCTCTGCTACATAGGCAATTTTTTGATTCTTCTGTAATATTTTCCCAGCAGTACAGGTATCTTCTCCAAAAATAAGACTATCAGGAAAATAGCCAACTGCCTCAAGGGAAGATTTACGATAGGCAGCACATGAATTTGAAACAAAGGCCGTTTTTAAACCAAGTTTCTCTTTATCTGAAAATTGACGAACAACCGATTTGTCCGGGTAATTAAAGTTGCGGAGTGCTGTTGCTGCAAGAGATGCATTGGAATTTGGAAGCTGTCGTCCATAGCTTATAGCAATGGAGGTATCCGTAAGTAATGGCTCTGTTAAATTATGGATGAGATTGTTATCAGCCGGTACCGCATCCTGGGTTAAAAAGAGAAGTAGTTCACCTTTTGCCAGCCTGGCCGCCTTACTCCTGGTCCCACCGTGATCAAACTCATCCCTTGCAATGGAAAGAACCGTCGCCCCAAACTCTTCTGCAACCAGACAGGTCGTATCATCGGAACTGGAATCGATAACCAGCAGTTCATCAATAGAAACACTTTGAGAGGAAAGTTTTTGGAGCAGGTCGCGAAAAAGTTCTCCGCCGTTCAGGGTGGGAATAATAACAGATATGGTGGCAGCACGAGTGGACACGTTTTGTCTGACCTTTTTTAAAATCGAAAAACTGTTACCAGAATATATTTGAAAAACGCAAACAGTATATATGGAGAAGGATGTTTTCGGTACAGCAACAGTTCACTCTTAGATGCCATTTTACGTAGCTCTATTGACATCTTTCTTCGTTCCCCCTGCCAGCCACGACAATGCAATGCAGTAAGTACTGGAGTATAGAGAAGTTTCCAGCCTCGTTTTCTCAAACGAAGAGAAAGTTCAATATCCTCCTTATAGAGGAAAAAGTCGGGATCAAAGACCGGAGCAGCCAGCGCCCGTAGAGCTGTCATTCTGCAAAATAACAGGGCCCCGCAAAGAGCTGTCATCTCTTCGGGCTTTTCATATTGGCCGTTGTCAACTTCTCCCTGTCCACGATCAACCCAGCGTCCATACCATTTTCGTACAATACCGGTGGAATCAATTCTGCCACTGGGTTTGTCCTGTGAGAGGTCGTAACCAAGCAACTTCCCGGACAGCATTGCAATACGTACATCACCTGCACAAACCCGTAAAGCAATTGTGATAGCATCAGGAGGCAAAAAGAGATCAGGATTTACAAAGATAACAAAATCAATATCCTTAGAAAGCAAATCATATCCAAGATTATTAGCTCTTGAGAACCCGATGTTCCCGGTCAATAGAAGCTGCAGAGATTCTCTTTGCTGAAACGCTTCTACGTACTCTGTATCAGAAGAACCACTGTCAACCAGAATGATTTGTTCAAGACGACACTCCTGGTTTTCCAACGCCTGGACGCAACGTTCAAGAGTTGACTCGGAATTATGAGAAACAACAATGGCAGCCACTTTAGGCAACATAGAGACAAAAACTCAGAGAAAGAGACGTTTATAAAGAGAAAAGAGCGAATTCCCTTTTCCACTTTCTTCTCGTCTTCGTATAATGGAGTTGATAACTTCTCTCTCAGCATTGCTCATTAGGACCGCAAGCTCAGATGCATCAAGAGTTGCAAGCTCAAGATTCTGTCTGCGTTTAGCTAGCATCACAGGAAAGATCGCCAGAAACTTCACAATACCTTTGAGATAAGCAAAAATTTGTAACTTTTTTACAACAAAGCAAAACCAGAAAAATTGATAGACACAGATCACCGGTGCAAATCGTAATAACAGTGACAATGGATAATTCTTTACCAGTATGCAGAAGTTATTTCTGGTGGAGAGGCTTACTGTAAATGCGTTAATTTTTGATCCCGTTGTAGCACTGCCGATATGGTACACCAGGGCTTCAGGAACGTACCAGCATTTCTTCCCGCGACTGTTCGCCCGAAGGTTGAGATCAACATCTTCAAGGTAGGCAAAAAAATCCTCATCAAAGACACCTTGTTCTTTAAAAAAATCTCTCCGATACAGGGCCGCTCCGGCACAGGCTCCAAAGACCTGCCTGGGAGAGCTGTAATGATCGCTGTCAGCTTCCATAGTTCCGATTTTATAGCCTACTCCACCGCGCATAAAGGCATCACCTGCCCCATCAAGAACAGTACGATCATTATAGTTGAGCATCTTTGCTGCAAAAAAATCGAATCCGGTCTTTTCCCGCACAGCACACACAAGCTGGTCGAGACACCGTGTATCAAGTTCCGTATCGTTATTTAATAAAAAAACAAGAGGAGCAGAGCCTGCTGCAATACCTCCGTTAACTGCCGCACTAAAGCCCCGGTTTTCCGCCCAGGCAATGACTTTTACCTCAGGGTATTTCTGAGCAAGCAATTCGAGTGAGCCATCACTTGAACCATTATCAACTACAATAACGTTAAAATCTTGATAGCTCTGCCGGCGCAGGGAATCGAGGCAACCAGGAAGAAAAACCTTTCCGTTGAAATTTGGAATAACTATGTCTATCCGCATAAGGAGTAATCTGGGCTATTCTGCCTTCTCGGTAAATTTCCCTATAAGCCTGCGCACAAAATAGATCGGTTTTTTCTGCGACTCGTGATAGGTACGCACCACAAGTTCAGCAAGAAGTCCCATGGTGATAAACTGGACACCCATAAATATCAGCAATACGGCAAGTAACAGAAGTGGCCTGTCTGAAAGTCCATCGCCTGTAAAAAAACGCTGTAAAGTCATAATAAATGCTATCAGAAAACCGAGTCCTGCTGACAAGACGCCCACTGTTCCAAAAACATGGAGGGGACGCGTGGCATAACTTAATAAAAATTTAACAGTCATCAGATCAAGCACGACACGAATGGTACGGGAAATCCCATACTTCGATGTACCAAATCGACGAGCCCGATGATTCACCTTCACTTCAGTAAAAGAGATCCCCATACCACTGGCAATGGCAGGAATAAAACGGTGCATTTCACCATAAAGCTGTATATTTTCAGTTACCTCACGACGAAAGGCCTTAAGCGTACAGCCATAATCATGAAGACTGACACCCGTAATCCAGGAGATCAATCGATTGGCCATCATTGATGGTAATTTCCGGGAAATAAAAGGGTCCTGACGGTCATGGCGCCACCCGGTAACCACATCGTAGCCGTCATTAAGCTTTGCAACCATGTCAGGAATATCATGGGGATCATTCTGTAAATCACCATCAATGGTAATGATAATATCACCGCTTGCATGATCAAATCCGGCAGACATTGCAGCAGTCTGACCAAAATTTCGCCTTAGAGCAACAATCAAAACCTTCTTATCCTCCTGGCTCAACTGTTCAAGAACTGCCACGGAAGTATCACTGGAGCCGTCATCAATAAAGATCATTTCATATTGATAGCTGGTTGCGTCCAGAACCTCTTTTATCTCTGCATAGAGAAGAGGAATATTTTCTTCTTCGTTATATATCGGAATGACTAATGAAAGATCCAATTTCATACTCCTTGTTCGTTCATAAAAATATAATTTTCAAAATGCCTGCAAATAATGAAGACATTAGATAGCTGACAAGCTAACAAAAACATCAGATTCTTGATAGCTAAATAGATAAGCGAAGACTTCGAAAAACTTCATATTCGAGGCGCGTCAATTTTCTACCATTTCGGCGTACTGGAGTACGTCGTAATGATAGAAAATTGACAGCAACGAAGGAGATGAAGAGTTTTTACGACGCCATCATACCTAATTTGGGGAAAAACAACACCTGGAAAAGGGAGCATCAGGCTGAGCGGAGGGCCTGAACCGGATCCATTCGTCCCGCTTGAATGGCAGGATAAACACCAGAGCAGACACCAACGAGCACCGAGGTGAGTAATGGAAGTATAATGGTTAGTGGACTCACCGCCACACTCCATCCCGCAAACCGTGCAATAATTAGCGAACAGGCAAAACCGGCAACAATACCTGCTATCCCTCCTGCGCTTGTAAGAAGGAGTGCCTCGGCCATAAACTGAGCGACAATATCCTGTCGCGTTGCCCCAACAGCACGACGAATACCAATTTCTCGGGTACGTTCAGCGATAGTAGCCAAAAGAACATTCATAATCCCAATACCTCCTACAACAAGAGAAATGCCACCAATAGCAGTGAGCACCAGATTAAAAACTTTTTGGGTCTTTTTGGCCTGGTGCATCAGTTGCCAGGGTACAATCAACTGGTAATCGCGAACAGTGTTGTGGGAAAGCTCTAGAGTTCTCTGAATAAGAGGAACTATTTTCTCAGCTTCTTGCTCGGAGCGTACTTTCACAATTATCTCATCAAGTGCCCTATTACTTCCCCGACCACCCTTTCCTTCAAGGTAGTGATGCGTTCCAAAGGGCAGAAAAATCATCTGATCGATTTCGCGGGCGAGAACGGCACCTTTTTTTTTCGATTCATTTCCTACAGAATTACTTTTGACGCCCCCTGCTATTAGAAAAAGCTGATCTCCTATCCGCAAATATTCACCAACATTACCACGGGAACCAAGTCCCTTAGCGATTCCATCCCCAAGCAGACAGATCATTTTTTTCAGTTTCTCATCTCGTACCAGTATCGTCCGACCGAGGTGAACTTCAAGCCCCTGAATCGACAAATATGAACCGGAGCAGGCAACTACTTGGGGAGTAAGATCCCTGCTTATTCCGGAAACATCAAGTTGAAGCTCTTTTAGCCATGCAATATTCAAGATAGCAGGAGATGCAGCTTGCAAAAGAGCAACATCATCAATTTGTAAGCCATCCGATGCTGTGATTCCTGTCATTGAATCTACTTTTTCAGGTATCTGAATACGGCGAACGATTATATTATCAAGCCCGAGCTGACGAATCCCGGCAAGCACCTCCCGTTTTGCGCCCTCCCCGATGGAAAGAGTTGCAAAAACTGCTGCCACACCACAAATGATGCCAAGAATACTCAGACAGGAACGCAGGCGATGGCGCAGCAATGACCCCGATGCAATACTAAACAATCCGCTTAAATATTCTCTGTTAAAAATAGACCTCATCACATCTCACCGAGCTGCCCGTCCCGCATCGTCATCCGTCGTGTTGCAGTATCTGCTACTTCCTGGTCATGGGTAACGAGAATAATGGTTGCCCCATTAGCATGAAGCCGTGAAAAAAGAGCCAGGATCTCACGACTGGTAGCAGAATCAAGATTTCCGGTGGGTTCGTCTGCCAAAATAAGTTTTGGGTTACACACAACAGCTCTTGCAATGGCAACACGCTGTCGTTCACCGCCTGAAAGGGCTGACGGCCTGTGGGTGAGGCGATGTGTTAAACCAACATCATCTATGGCTTGCAAAACCAACGGTTTCCATTGATCTGGAGAAAGCTGTGAATAGAGGAAGGGTAACGCAGCATTCTCATAGACAGTTGCATAGGGAAGCAGATTGAAATCCTGAAAAACAAAACCAACATAATGTTGTCGAAGGCCAGCTAGTTGGCTGTCCGACAGACGGCTAACATCCTTATCATCGAGTAGATATTCTCCCTTAGTTGGCCTGTCAAGACATCCGCAAATATGCAGCAAAGTGGACTTTCCGGAACCAGAAGCCCCGGTTATTGCTACAAAGTCACTGGGATACACTAAAAAATTAATTTTACGCAGAACTTTGATATTTCCATCTTCACGGAGATAGGTTTTTGAGACAGCGTTTAATCTGGCAATGGGATTGGGATACATAGACACAGCTTTGTTGCTATTGTTGAGGCAGTATTAATAAGATATAAGACTTACCCGCTCACCTTGTTTTAATCCGGAGAGTATTTCGACCTGCATCTCATTCTCCCGTCCGAGTTTCAGATAAACTTTTTCCGGCTTCCTTCCAAAAGCCGTTATCCGAAAACAAAAAGGTTCTCCATTCTGATCATTAAAAACAGCCTGGACCGGAAGAAAGAGTACATTTTCGACAGTTGCTGCCTGGATCAACACCCGAGCCGTCATACCAGGCCTTAGTCGCAGATCCTGGCCGGTAATAGCAAGCATTACCTGAAAATACTTGCCACCGCTGCTTCCAGGTGCATTTCCAGTGGCCAGCGCACCGACAAATTGTACATCAGCCTGAAACTTGAGACTCGGATAAGCATCAATGGAAACCGTTGCCTGCTGTCCCAGCTCAACCTTATGGAGATCCACTTCACGCACCTTAGTTCTCACTATAAGACTTGTAATATCTGGGAGATACAAAATAGATTGATGCATAAGAACGGTATCCCCTTCCCGTGGCTTACGCTTCTGACCATCTCTGAAGGCCTCATACAGAATAGCGATTCCAGAAAAAGGTGCTGTAAGTCTGGTATTCCCAAGCTCGGCTTTTGAAAGAGCAAGAGATTCCCGGGCTGTTGTCAGCTTGGCCTGAATCTGATTAAGGTCAGCAATCGCATTTGCTGTCTTATATACCGCTGCTTTTTTACTCTGCGAAAGAATAAGAATGCTATTTTCGACCTTGGCCTTAGCTGATTCTTCAGTGGATGGTAGCACATAATCCCTGTAGCTCGCAAAACGTCGTTCTGCAGCCTTATATTTTTCACCATAGGTTCCTGCATTTTCCCTGGCACGTTCAAGCTCGGCAGGATTGCTAAAGCCTTCCTGCTCAAGTTTTTCAAGCTCTTTATAAAAAGATGAATAGCGATCATACTCAACCTTTGCCTTGCCCATTTCTTCCATATACTGTGCAAGCTGCAAAGGCCCATCCCCCTTCACAAGACGTTCAAGATCAAGACGGGAAACTTTTAAATCATACTCTCTTGCTGCAATATTCTGACTCACCTGGTTTTTTTCCCAGGAAACCAGTTGGTCAGAGGCCTGTACAGCAGCGTCCAGACTATCAACTTTTCCGGTTCATCCGACTAAAGCGTACTTCGTTTCATGAAGGGCCATTATTTTCAG
>CAZUPS010000002.1:0-145049 GCA_964621915.1 uncultured Desulfocapsa sp.
TACTCAATCACGATGACACTGTCAATGCTTTTTGTTGTAGTTTTTGAAATCTTATTCTTTCCGATATGCTAGCGTGCTGTTTTAGTGACTATTTAAAAGTAGAGAAACATGGAAAACTGAGTGGAGGCCGTTAAATCATTCCACTTATCGCCCGGCTTAAATCAAAAAAAAGCGTTACGAGAAAGAATTCTCATAACGCTTTAGGGGTAAATTCAATGCAAAGAATGATAAATTAATCTTTTTGCCTGTTGAGTCGTATAAAATCCTTAGTGAGTGATGGGTGATCAGCTATCACCTCAGCGGCTTCAGTTGATAGAGAATCATTCAGAAATTCTCCAACCTGCGCATAAGTCATCTCTTTACCGATTGCCTCAACAACAAGAGAGATAAATTTCTTCTTATCTGCCTCGCTACTGAAGTACGACAGGATCCGATGTTCCTCGCTATCGCTTGCGTGTTGCTCTGTAGCTTGCGGTTCAGCGGTAGCGTTGCTGGTGAGGCTCTCTATTGCACTATTCATACTCCCTAGCTCTTCCTTGATAGCCTTAATAGCAGTATCAACGGTTTGCTGTATGTCATTGTCGGAGTCATCGTCAAGTGAAGAGAGGCTGGCCTCAAGCTCGGAAAGTTTATCAGTAAGAGGTTTTAAAGAACCCTGTACAGCAGAAATCTCACTACTAAGCTTTTTGGTGGCGTCTTCAATGGCATCGGTTGCTGCCTTGCCTTCCATAGCCTCTTCAAGACTTTTAGACTTCTCATCAAGAGTAGAGAGGTTGTCAGCGGCTGCAGTTGCAGATACAGAGACCTTGCTTAACATACTTTCTAAAGAAGCAACGTTGCTTTGCAGGGCTGTGAGTTGGCTATCAAGTCTATTCTGATTATCTCTAATAGGAGTTAAATCGTCATCGTTGATTGCTTGAGGAGGAACTGCGGACGCTGAACATTTATCTCCACAGGTCCCACAGAGTGACTGAGAAAGAGAAGAGAGCTTTTCCTTGAATTCACCATATGTATTAGTACAAGTTTGTTGATCATACATATAGAGGATTCCAAAATAGATTCCAAACATTAACGCCACACTCACGACAACAGCGATGAATAGACCTACCAGAAATAAGAATCCTGAAAAAAGAGAACCTATAGTGCCTGTCACACCGCCAGAATCACCTGATGCAAATGAATAGATAAAGAAAACACAGAGTACTAAAATAATACCTGATTTAATAAGGGATGAACGCAGTTCCTGATTCTTCATGAAAACTTCCTCCGAAAAGTTCTAGATAGGACAAAAAATGAATATATGCTTCAGATACTGTAATGCCAAGTAGGGATAAGGCAATGGAACCTGAAGAAGAATTCGATACAATGTGAAAATGAATTACTATTAAAACAGACTAACAAAAAAATTCTATTTCATCAAAATTATACACGATTTAGCACAAACCTATAAACAAAAAGAGAAAGAGGAATAATTTTTATGGTATTTGGGCTGGTAATAGAAAACACAAAAAGCCCTGTGATGACATCACAGGGCTTTTTGTAGCAACGTTTTAACACTCACTTTGTTACATAATAGTCTGGACAACGTTAGTGGCATAATCAACAAAGCGTTGTGGTATCACGCCCATGACTACAATCATAGCAAGAAGGAACACAGAAGTTGCATTAGTCAACATTGAAGGATTGACCAGAGCGCGGTCTTCTGGATCGCTTGCGTAGGTTACACGGATTACAGACAGATAATAATAAATTGCAATAGCCGTATTGATTGCAGCAAGGATAACAACCAGCATATAGCCTTCTTTTAATGCACCGGCGAGTAACATGAATTTACCCATAAAGCCAACAAAGGGTGGGATTCCTGCAAGAGCAAAAAGACCGACAGCTAGGGTGAAGGCCATGATTGGAGAGCGTTTGTGCAACCCGGACAGGTCTTCTATCATCACATTTTCGCCATTCTTGGAAACGGTGCAGATAACCAGAAAGCAAGCCAGATTCATAAGTACATATCCGATGATATAATACATCGCATTGGCGAAGCCGGTGATTTGAAAGGTAAGTATTCCAAGAAGTACAAAACCTGCATGGGCAATACCGGAAAATCCTAGCATCCGTTTGACATCTTTTTGGACAAGCGCTGAAAGGTTGCCATAGAACATGGATGCGACAGCACATACAATAAGAACATTAACGATTACCTGACCATCACCGCTAATTAGGCTGACAAGACGAATAAGCATGGCAACTGCAGCAAGCTTTGGAACAGATGCAATAAATGCCGTGGTTTCATTTGATGCTCCCTCATATACATCCGGTACCCAGAAGTGAAAGGGAAAGATTGCAAGTTTATAGAAGAATCCGGCAAGTACCATCATCATAGCGATAACAGCGGCTGGATTGTCCCACATGGTGGATAGTTTTGTAATGACAACTGAGAGCTCTGTTGAGCCGGTCAGTCCATACATATAACTCATACCAAAGAGCATAAAGCCAGTGGCTGTTACACCAAAGAGCAGATATTTAATACCGGCTTCCATCTGGAATCTGAATTTTCCTTCGTCATCACGCATAGGAACCATGATGTATACGGCAAATGAGGAGAGTTCCAAAGAAACAAATATGGCAAGTAACTCTACACTTGAAACCAGCATCATAAGCCCTAAAGAACTCATGAACATAAATAGATAATATTCAGGATGAACCTTTTGCGGGATCGCCTTAAGTTTGTTGCCAAAGAGAAGAACTATCAGCATGGCACCAGCGATCAGGGTTTTAAAGACCTGTGAGAACAGATCAACCTGATATGCGTTGAAAAAGAGTTTGCCGGTTTGAGAGTAGCTGAGAAGGGTTGCTCCAAAGATGGCAGCACCGAGCCCAATGGCGATATTTCTTGTAGTATCACCACTGGCTTTGCCAAGGCTTACTATAAAGATGATAAGGCCTGCACCCAACAGTGTTAACTCAGGGAGAAATTGCATTTTTATACCTTTTGCGAAACGTTAATAAAGAACGCTGTTACTGTATAATTAAGTTTGTTACTGCTGCTACCTGGCTGTGAAAGCCATGATAGTTGTTCAGCAGGTTCTCAACACTAACATGAATAAGATCGATAAATGGCTGTGCTCCGAGTCCAATCCAGAAAACAAAGAAGAGGAAGGGGGCAAGCGTTACGATCTCACGAATATTAAGATCTTTGATCCATGACTGGTCAGGATTGTCAGTACCACCCCAGACGATCTTCTGCAGCATGCGAAGCATATAGGCCGCGGCAAGTACAGCACCGGGGATTGCAGCCATGGCAAGCCAGATTGAATGTTCAAATGTTCCGGCAAGAATTAGAAATTCACCAACGAAACTGTTCGTTCCTGGAAAGCCAAATGATGATAATGAGAAGAAGGTGAGAAAGGTCACATAAATAGGCATGTGCTTGCCAACACCTGTTGCATCCCGAAGTTCCCTTGAGTGGGTACGTTCATAGATCATTCCGATACAGAGAAAGAGTGCACCGGTGGTGATACCATGGTTAATCATCTGCAGGATTGCTCCTTCAACACCTGCGGTATTCAGTACAAAAATACCAAGTGTTACGAAACCCATATGACCAACAGATGAATAGGCGATCAGCTTTTTCATATCGCTTTGGGCAAGAGCTGTGAAACCACCGTAGATAATACCTGCAATGGAGAGCCAGAGTATGGCAGGAGCCAACGTCATCGTAGCTTCCGGAGTAATGGGAATCGCAAAGCGAAGAAAACCATAAGTTCCCATCTTCAGGAGCACAGATGCAAGTATTACAGAACCGGCAGTTGGCGCTTCAACATGAGCGGCTGGTAGCCATGTATGGAAAGGAAACATGGGAACTTTGATGGCAAAGGCCAGAAAGAATGCCAGGAACAGGAAGATCTGCGCGGTACTTGAGTAGTTCTGCCACATCATATCCGGAATAAAGAAGCTGTAGTCGTTGTTGATGTAGAGCCAGATGATAGCAACAAGCAGCATGACAGAGCCTGCAAGCGTATAGAGAAAGAACTTAACAGATGCGTAGATTTTTCGTGGGCCACCCCAGATGGCAATAAGCATATACATGGGGATAAGCATAGCTTCCCAGAGGATATAGAACAGAACAAAGTCAAGTGCCATAAACACACCAAGCATGGCGCATTCCATGATCAGTAGACAGACCATAAATGCCTGGACTCTTGTTTTAATATAGCTCCAGGAAGCGAGCACACAGAGTGGCATAATAAAGGTAGTCAGCATGACGAGCAGAATGGAAATTCCGTCAATTCCAATTACATACTGAATGTTTAATGATTTAATCCAGCTGACCTGTTCAACAAATTGAAACTTGCTGGTGGTCATGTCAAACGCTTTAACCAAGGGAATGGAAAGGATTGCTGTGAGCATGGTGATTCCAAGTGCCCAGTATCGTGCAAAGTATTCATTCCGTACAAAGAGCAGCAGTATAGCACCTGCAAGGGGCAGGAAAATCAGCGTGCTCAGTATGTGTGGATAATCTGGATTGATTAGTAGTTGATCCATTTCCAGTGTTCCTCGATATCAGTTTATTATTTTATTACTAATTTAAAAGTATGTTCAAATCGTTATAGCCACACGTAGGCTACCAGAAGAACGGCTGCAAAGGATACTGTGTAATAAATTGTCTGTTGGATCTCTCCACGTTGCATAACAATGGTCACCCTGCGACCAATAGCTCGAACACAACGGGCGGTACCATCGACAACTCCATCAATGCCATTCCAGTCAAACCAGGACCAGAAGGCTGATGTTACCATAAGACAATTGATTCCGACTGATTTGTAGAATCTACCAACCGCATTATCAAACCATTGGAGAGGATTAACAACAGTCCAGAGGAATGCACGTCCAAACATGCGATAGAACCAGTCCATATCCAGGCTGATGGTATTCTTTGGCATCACGTATTTGCGAAGCATAAAGAATCCAAAGGCTGTGAAGGCCATAATTTGTATAGTCTCACTGAGATGGTAGGCATTGTAGGGATGAAAGACGACCTCTGTATTTGGAAGCATATTGTAAAGAAATGGTGTGTAGACACCAAGGAAGATGCAGAGAAATCCGCCAATAGCCATGGCAAGCTGCATATTCCAGCTGGGATCCTGCGCTTTCTCCCAGGTTTCTTCAGAACAGTTGTTGTCTCCAAAGAATATAAGGTATGGAAGCCGTAGGCCTGCAGCCAAAAATGTGCCTGCAGAGACTAAGGTGAGCGCAAATCCTGCCCAGAGGATGTGGGATTCAAAAGCTGCAGTAATGATCATGGATTTTGAGATAAATCCTGACATCAGTGGTAGTCCTGAAACCGCCAGTCCACCAATGAGCATAAAGACCATGGTTGCAGGCATCTTTTTATAGAGCCCGCCAAGCTGAGTGAGTTTCTGTCTTCCAGTTGTGGTAAGAATTGCACCAGCTGCCATAAAGAGCAGTCCCTTATAGAGAATATGGGCAAAAGCGTGAGCACAGGCACCATTGATGGCAAGAGTGGTACCGATACCAACACCGGCTACCATATATCCAACTTGTGATACAATCTCCCAACCGAGGAGTTTGCGTACATCGTTTTCCATGATCGCATAGATAATGCCGTAGATGGCCATGATGACACCAAGATAGATCAGTACCTCAAAGCCGGAACAACTACGGATTAATGTGTACACTGCTGTTTTGGTCGTAAAGGCACACATGAAGACTGCACCAATAGCGGTTGCCTTTGAATAGGCATCTGGCAGCCAGGAATGCAATGGTGGAACTGCAGCATTCAGCATAAGGCCAGCCATAATCAGCCAGGTGTAGAGTTCGGGTGAAGTTACATTCAATTGGTCAAAACTGAGATCTCCAGTCGCCTGGTAGCGGAGAACAAATCCAATGAGAAGAATTACTCCACCAAATGTATGGACTAGAATATACCTGTATCCAGCGGCGAGTGCCTCCTCATCTTTTCGTGCCCAGATCAGGAATGTTGAGGCAAAAGCCATCATTTCCCAGAAGAGAAAGAGAGTGATGTAATCAGCGGCATAAATGGCACCAAGTGAGCCTGCAACATAGAACCAGGCGGCTATATGCTGCCACTCATCTTCTTCGTGCATGCCGTAGATGGTACCTATTATGGCCATCAGCGACATGATAAATCCGAAGATCATGGAAAGCCGATCAACACGACCGAATGTGAGTTCCCAGTTCATAAACTGGAACACTCCATAGGTACCAGCATTCTGGCTTAGATAGATGACATCAATAAATGTCAGCAGGGGGACCAGAAACATGTATGGTTTACGGAACGGTCCTCTCACCAGTGGAAGCAAACATGCTCCCACTATCATAATGAGTGCCGGGTGTATAAAACTAATTGTCATAATAATCCTCCCGGGCCTGGATCCCGCTTTTGCCATACCATCTGGCAACCATAATGACGATGGCACAACTGCAAAGTCCAAAGAGTGACCAGAAACCTGGTATCATTTTCTCAGCCCAGGTATGTGCGTGACTGGTGTCAACGGACATACTCCAGATCACTATGAAGACCATGGCCCCATAGCAGCAGTAGGTTACTATTTGTAACCGGTCCCGAAGGTAGTCAATCAGATCAATAATCATCCTGTCACCGCCTGTACAAATTTCATCATGTAATTAGGAAAGATACCAAGGAGCACTGATATCGTACATGCAATCACAATGGGGATCAGCATGGATAGTGGTGCTTCCTTGATGCCTTGATATGTTTCACCTTCAGGGCGTTTACCAAAGAATGCCTTGTAGGTGACTGGAGCAAAATACGCAACGTTGAGCATGGTAGATGCGATTAGAATAAGGAGTATCCCCATCTGATTTGCTTCTATCGAGCCAACGAGCAGGTTCCATTTTGTTACAAATCCTGCAACTGGTGGAGCACCGATCATTGAGAGTGATGCTATGAAAAAGCAGGCGAAGGTTATCGGCATGGTCTTGCCAAGTCCTCCCATCTCAGAAAGATCTTTCTTGTGAGCTGCAATCATAATTGCTCCAGCACAGAAGAAGAGTGTGATCTTTGAAAAGGCGTGGTTCACGATATGGATCAGACCACCATCAATTCCAGATGGAGTGAGTAATGCCACACCAAGGATAATATAGGAAAGTTGAGATATGGTTGAATAGGCCAGCCGTTCTTTCAGGTTGTCCTTTGAAAGTGCAAGAATAGAGGCAGCAAGTACCGTGAATCCTACAAAGTAGGCGGTTGGAATACCGAGGTTCAAGGCATGCATTGTATCCGTACCGAAAACATAGAGCATGGTACGGGTAGTACAGAATACACCAACCTTAACAACTGCCACTGCATGGAGAAGTGCTGAGACCGGAGTCGGAGCAACCATGGCACCTGGGAGCCAGTGATGAAATGGCATAACACCATTCTTGGCAAACCCGAAGAGACAGAAAATATAAAGCATGATCACCATCCAGTTCTGGATGTTGCCTGAAGAGAGACCATCACTAAAGAGACCATCTGAAATATTGGTTGGGAAATCAAGTGTTCCAGTGAGTACATATATCAGAATAAGAGCAGGCAACAGGAAGAGCTTTGCCGTGGTTGTTAAGTAGACGATATATTTTTGAGCACCAGCATATCCCTTTTTGTCCTGTGCGTGGGCAACAAGAGGATAGGTGCAGACTGAAACAACCTCGTAGAAAAGATACATGGTGAAAAGGTTATCGGAGAATGCAACACCAATGGCACCGAATATGGCAAGTGCAAAACAGGCATTAAAGCGTGTCTGAGCATGTTCCTGATGGGCCCGCATGTAGCCAAGTGAATAGTAGACAGCAATGGTCCACAATGACGATGCAACAAGTGCGAAGATCATTGACATCCCATCTGCTCGAAGTGTCACCGTTAATCCAGGTAATACTGTGAACATATGATAGACAAGGATTTTGCCATCGAGTACTGCCGGGATCATTGAGGCAACAAGCAACAGCAGGATAACCGACGCTGCTGATGAGACACCCTCACGTATATTCTCGTTTTTTCCCACGAAGAGGACACCGAGGGTGCCAACCAGTGGAACAAGAAGTGCGAGGAGAAGTTTTACGGAACTGACCGTTTGTATTTCCATGACAGAGGTTCCTCTTTCCTAACCGTTAAGGTCGACGAGATCTTCGGTGTCGACTGATTTGTAATTTCGATATACTGCAATGGTAATACTGAGGCCAATGGCAGCTTCAGCAGCAGCAATGGCCATGATAAACAGGGTAAAAATCTGTCCCACGGTGGGGTCAGGAGCAGTGAATCTGTTAAAGGCCATGAAGTTTATGGAAGCTGCAGCAAGCACTAGTTCTGAAGCTATCAGCATTCCAATAAGAGTTCTTCTGGTAACGAGTCCGTATATACCCATTCCAAAGAGCACTGCTCCAAGGATAAGGTATGTGTTCAGGCTGTTGTGAAGGTCAAGAATCGACATTTATTTGCTCCTTCCGTGACGTGCAATGACAAGCGATCCGATGATGGCGATGAGTAGGACAATGGAGACCAGTTCAAAGACCATGGAATAGGTGGTGAGCAGTTCAGCACCCATCAGCTTAATGCTCCCCATATTTTCCTTGGGTAGAACGGTAAACGATGTATTCACTGCGAGACCAATCATGCCAAATGTTACAAGACCAGCGGTGATTAAACCAAGAGGTCCGCTCAATACACCTGCTGGACCCTGCTTTTTGTTATCTTCAGGGGATGCAAGCATGATGGCAAAGGCAATGGTGATACATACTGCGCCGATGTAGATAAGCATCTGCATCATGGCTAGAAAGGGAGAGTTCAGGTAGTAGTAGATAGCGGCTACTCCGATAAAGCAGAGAGCCAGACCAGCCACTGCGCGAACAAGTCGTTCTGCATTACAGGCGATGATTCCACCGATTATGGTGGTCGCAAGCATTATCAGAAAGACAATTCCGGCAGCTGCATCGGCATATCCTGCAAGTCCTTCTGCAGTAAGAAAGCCGGGCATCCAGGACCATTCAGTTGGGTTCATGAGTTTCTCTCCTTCAGTCTATTAAGAAGGTCGAAATGGAAATCTTCCTTACGGCTTGAAGCAAGATTATAGTCTTTGGAAAAAGTGATGGCACCAAAGCCACAGGATTCAACGCACTGTCCGCACAAAGAGCAGGTGGTGAAGTTGAGGTCGTACTTGGTGAGTACCTTTTTCTTTTTGGTCTTCATCTCACCCTTTACTTCAGCCTCATACTCAACGGATTTTGAAGCAAGGCTGATGCACCCTGAAGGACACGCACGCTGGCACATTCCACAGGCGACACATTTAGGCTTTCCTTCCTCGTTCTCAATCAACTCAATATGACCGCGATACCGCTCGCTCATCTTGATGGTCTTGTACGGGTAGGGGACAGTAACCACAGGTTTAAAGAATTCCTTGAACGTAATACCAAGCCCTATACAAAGGGACCAGAGTCCTAGGAATATATCGCTAAAATAGGCACCCATATTAAAATACCTTCAGTAATCCTGCTGTGAGCAGCAGGTTAAACAGTGAGATCGGAATCAATATCTTCCAGCTCAAATTGAGCAGTCCATAGATTGTAGTTCTAGGGAACGTCCATCTGATCCAGATAAAGGAGAAGATAAGGAGATAGATTTTAAGAAGGAACCACCAGACACCAGGAAAGAGTCCAAGAGGACAATCCCAGCCACCAAGAAAAAGAATGGTAATAAGGGAGGCACCAATCACGATATTTGCATACTCACCCATAAAGAAGAGGCCAAAGCCCATACTTCCGTATTCAGTATGAAATCCCGCTACGAGCTCACTTTCAGCCTCACCAAGGTCGAATGGAGCCCGGTTGGTCTCAGCAAGTGAACAGATAAAGAAGATTAGAAAGGAGATGGGCATAAGGGGACTTGAAAGCGATGGCACGATATGCCAGTTCCAGATTCCACCAGATTGCGCAGCAACAATTTCTTTCAAATTCATAGTCCCGGTCATCATCACAATGGTAATAACTGTGATAAGCATTGGAATTTCATAAGAAATGTTCTGTGATACGGCACGAACCGAAGCCATAACACCATATTTGTTACGTGATCCCCAACCAGCAAACAAGATAGCCAAAGCGCCAAGAGAGGCAAAGGCAAAGATCATTAGCACTCCAATATTCATGGAGTGAGCAACGATGGTGTCACTGAACGGTACGGTCACAAAACTTGTGATGGCAGGAGCCATTGCAAGAACGGGCGCAACCATAAAGAGTGCCTTGTCAGCTCCACCTGGAATCATCAACTGCTTGGTCATCAGTTTGATACCATCTGCAGGAGGCTGAAGGAGGCCTAGCGGACCATTAACGTTCGGGCCGGGGCGGCGCTGAATACGGCCTGCCCCCCGACGCTCTGCCCAAACCAGATAGGCAGCGTTGAGTGCGGCAAAGGCGATGGCAATAACCACCGCAACTACAGCATTTAATATTGTTAAACTCATCTGACTTCTCCCTTACCTGTCTATCTCAGGTATAACTAAGTCTAAGCTTCCCATCATGGCGAGCGCGTCCATTATCATCATGCCCTCACATGCTTCATCAAAGAGAGACATGTTTGAATACGTCGGAGAGCGAAGTTTGAAGCGATAGGCGTTTTTAGTGCCATCACTAACAATTCTGATTCCAAAACTTCCCCGTGCTGTTTCCACAGCCTGGTAGTAATCACCTTTTGGAGGCTTGATCAGTTTTGGTTTTTTCTTGGGCATGATTGGACCGTCAGGTAATTTATCAAGCCCCTGTTCAATGATGCGCAGTGACTGCTCCATCTCATCCATGCGAACCTTGTACCGAGCAAGAGAATCACACTCATGATAAACTGGTATGTCAAAATCAAATTCGGAATAGACTGAGTAGGGTTCGTTTTTGCGAACATCAAAGTCGATTCCTGCTCCACGGGCGACAGGCCCGGTTGCTCCGTATTTACGACACATTTCAGCCGAAATAGGGCCAATGCCTTCCAGGCGCTTTTTGAAGATGATGTTTCCGGTTACCAGTGCGTCATATTTCTTTAGCTGTTTACGCATGCGAGGAATAAATGCTCTGGCTGCTGCAATAAAATCATCGTCCACATCGTTGTACAGTCCACCGAAGCGGTAGTAACAATAGGTGAGGCGGGATCCGGTGACAGCTTCCAGCATATCAAGGATATACTCACGATCCTCGATGGCATACATAAGAGGTGTAAAACCTCCAAGATCCATAACAAAGGCGCCAAACCAGAAGAGATGCGATGAAATTCTGTTTAGCTCTACGGTGATTGCCCTGATATACTCTGCACGCTCGGGAACTTCAATTCCGGCAGCACGTTCCACAGCCAGTACATGACCGTGGGTGTACCCGAGAGCTCCGAGATAATCGAGACGACTCAAGTTAGGGAGAACCTGTGGGTATGTTCTGTTTTCACCCATCAGCTCATGCATACGATGAATATAGCCAAGCACTGTTTCAGCTTTAACAATATACTCACCATCCATTTGCATCTTTACTCGAAGAACACCATGGGTTGCAGGATGCTGCGGCCCAACGTTCAGGGTAAAGGTTTCGTCCGATCGGATCTGAATTGGTCCACTCATGGTTTAAAATCCTTTAAGAGGGGATGAAAGTCTGCGTCTTCTGGAAGGAGCAGAGGGATGAGGTGTGGATGCCCGTCAAACTTGATACCAAAAAAATCATGGGTTTCACGTTCATGCCAGCCAGCTCCTGGATAAATCTTAGAGATGGTAGGGATTTTTGGTTCAGAACGTGGAGTCCGGGTGCGAATCACCACACGGCAGGTATCAAAGTCGTAACGGGAAAAATCATAAACAGATTCTAGCTGATCTTCTTTGATCCAGTCCACTCCGGTGATACTTTCAAGAAAGAATCCGGCTTTATCAATAATCATTACAGCGGCAAGCAATTCACCAGGATCAAGCTGTACATCAATATCATAACCATGCTCTGCATGATCACGTTCGATAACACCATTGACCCGTGGCACTTCCTTTTTCTTGGCCGGTTTTTTCTTTTCTTCGCCTTCAGCGGCTTCTTCCACAACAGGCTCTTCAACAATCGGTTCTGGATCCGGGAAGAGATCTCGCAGGGCTTGTTTTACTGTGTCGTTTGTCATTGTCATATTCCTCTTCAAGCCTTTTCTTCAGGATCTTTCCAGCGATTCCAGCCAGAGACCTTATTTTCCAGTTTGAGGATTCCCTCGAGAAGCGCCTCGGGCCGTGGTGGACAACCGGGGATGTAAATATCGACAGGAAGGAAGGTGTCAGCACCAAGTACAATAGAGTATTGACCCTCAAAGGCAAACGGTCCACCTGAAATGGCACAGTTCCCAAGGGCAATTACCCATTTGGGTTCAGGCATCTGGTCGTAAAGGACCTTAATACCAGGCATCATCTTTTTAGTGACGGTTCCGGCAACGATCATTACATCGGACTGTCTGGGAGATGGGCGAAAAACTTCAGCTCCAAAACGTGACATATCAAACCTGGCACAACCGGTGGCCATCATTTCGATGGCGCAACAGGCGATACCAAAGGTGAGGGGCCAGAATGAGTTGACCCGGCCAATATTGATGAGTTTGTCGGCAACGGCAAACTGAACAACTGATGACGGAATTGGTTCTAACGGCGAAGGTACGTTCTGCGTTCCCACTTGAAGACTCCCTTGATCCATGCGTATACGATTGCGAGTGATAAGATTCCAACAAAAATAACAACTTCAACGAAATCCCGGTAGACAATGCCCATATCCAGAAGTTCTTGACTGTTATAAGCAAGAGCTACGGGAAAGAGAAAAAGTACATCCACATCAAATGCGAGAAAAATTAATGCGTAGAGAAAAAACACAGACCCGTATCGAATCCAAGAATCACCGATTGGCTCCATTCCACATTCAATGGCCTGGCTATTCTTACGATTGAACTGTCGGGTACCCCGAGGCATCAGGAGGTACACAATGACAATTGGTCCAAGGGCAAAGGCAAAGCCCCCAAGGGCAAAGGCCGTGATCCATAAAATATTATCACGGAAGAGAAAATCAGAAAATTGAAGCTCCATCTAAAGGCTCCTTAAAGTTGAATGAGTCGGATGACTTTCTGATATATACACAGACGCTAAGTAATGAATTAAGCTCTACTTGTCAACTTAAAAGTGAATGATCATTCATTCGTTTTTAGTGAGTGGCGCTTCATTCACTAAGGATTTACTCTAATTTCTATTTCGAAGTTTGACAGGAAAAGGTTTGAGAAAAAGTATATAAATGATAAGGTGAGAAATCCCTAATTAAAAAAACAGATATGAATCATAAACAAATTTGAACAGAGGCTTTTATTATGTCTATCACCTTGAGACAATTAGAAATATTTATAGCTGTTGCAGAGACTGCCCAGGTGACAAAAGCAAGTAAAAAGCTGTTTGTGACCCAATCTGCTGTCAGTATGGCACTTGCTGAACTGGAGAATCAGCTTGGTGGATCTTTGTTTGATCGGCATGGCAGGAGTCTTCTTCTGAACGAACGTGGTCGATACCTTTTGCCGCTTTCCAAAGAAATACTTTGCCAGGTTGGGAATGTAGAAAATATCATGTCGGAGAAAAACGATACCCTGAGCGGGCAAATTAATGTCGTGGCCTCAACGACTATTGGTGATTACATCCTTCCCTACCTTATCGGTGCATTTAAACGAATGCATCCGCAGGTGCACATTAATATGCTTGTTCATCATACCCGTTATGCCGAAAGTCTGGTGCTTGATGGCAAAGTTGAGGTCGGTTTTGTAGAAGGACAGATAAATAATCCGGATACCGTCAAGCGCCTCTGGTTTAAAGATGAACTCGTGGTTATCGCTGGTCCAACCGATCCACTTTCACATAAAAGTCTCTTTGATGTTGAGAAAGATTTTACTAATACCCGTTGGATTATGCGTGAAGAAGGATCTGGAACCGTTGCCATCTTCCGGGATAAAATGAAAAAATATCTGGATCAGATTAATGTCATCATGGAGATGGGTCATCCTGAATCCATAAAGAAGGCTGTTGAATCAGGAGTTGGGCTTGGCTGCCTTTCTTCCCTTACTGTCTGTCGTGAAGTGGAACACGGTTGGTTGAAGACGCTGCAGTTTGATGGGGTGGATATGGAGCGTAAGTTACATGTCATATCCCGTAAGAATTTAAAAATGAATGATTCTCTGGCTGAATTTCTTGCCTTTTGCGATATTATGTCCACCTGTTCTCAATCCCGGGCATGTCTTTCTTCACCTTGGAAGTTGCAGTCGTTACTTGCAAAACAGTCTGTTCAAAAAAAGTGATATTCAGGTGGCTTGTTAGAAAAAGCTTGCACAATGGCTAGGACGCGTTATCAAAGAATCTGAAGCTGATTTTTTTTAACTAGTGTCTGTCCATAAATGCTCCATTTCCAGGCAGGCACGAACTATCCACTTTTATATATAAGGACAAATGGTATGTGGAAATCGATACAGCCTGCCCCCCCTGATTCAATCTTAGGTCTTACCGAAGAGTTTAAGAAGGATCAAAATCCGCAGAAAGTTAATCTTGGTGTTGGTGTATATAAAGACGAATCGGGAAACACACCGGTGTTGCGTTGCGTGAAGACTGCTGAAAAAGTGTTGTATGAGACGCAAGCTAGCAAGAGTTATCTTCCCATTTCAGGGGATCCTGCATATTCAGCTTCCGTTCAGCGTTTGATATTCGGTGCTGACAATGAGGTGATTTCGTCAAAGCGGGCTGTAACGATCCATGCACCAGGTGGAACCGGTGCCCTGAGAGTCGGTGCAGATCTTCTCCACAAATTTACACCCGATGCTAAGGTATGGGTGAGTTCACCTACCTGGGCCAATCACAATGGTATTTTTGGTGCAGCGGGCTTTGGTATCAGTCAATACGGATATTACGATACCGAGAGTCGGGGACTCGATTTTGACAAGATGATGAGTGATCTTGCAGATGTGCCTGCGGCCGATGTTGTGGTCCTTCATGCATGTTGCCATAATCCAAGTGGAGTAGACTTGAATGAGGAGCAGTGGCAGCAGGTGGCAGCACTTGCTAGTAAAAATGGTTGGGTACCTTTTCTTGATTTTGCCTATCAAGGGTTTGGCGATGGTGTGGATGAAGATCGTTTTGCTGTAGAGCAGTTTGCTGCGGTAGGAATAGATTTTCTGGTCGCCAGCTCTTTTTCCAAAAACTTTGGCCTGTATAATGAACGAACCGGAGCCATTACCGTGGTGACTCCAGCAGCAGATGAGGCCAGTGTGGCCATGAGTCATCTAAAAACTGTTATCCGTACCAACTATTCCAATCCTCCTGCCCATGGTGGTCTGATCGCAACCATGATACTGGATACTCCTGAGTTGCATAAAATGTGGCTGGAAGAGCTTGCTGGAATGCGTGATCGCATTGTTAATATGCGTAAATCTCTGGTTTCAGGCCTTGCTGCTCAGGGTGTTGATGGGGATTTTTCTTTTATTGAACGCCAGCGTGGGATGTTTTCTTTTAGTGGTTGGTCCGATGATGTTGTAAGCAGTTTGAGAAAGAATAATAATATTTATGTAGTAGGCGGCGGAAGGATTAATTTAGCAGGACTAACAACCCAAAATATATCCTATGTTTGTAAAGCCGTAGCTGCTGCTATGAAGTCATAAATACTCTCAGGCACAGCATTTTTGCTCACGATTGCCTCTAACCGCATAGAAAAGCTATGGCGGTTAGAAGCAATCGAGCAAACCTGCAGCACCTGAAAGCATTTATGTTTTGATGGTTACCTTTTTATAATGCACTTTTTTTAATAGTAGGCCGTGGGCAGGTGCTGTTGCGGGTGCTATTGAACGATCCTTAGATGCAAGAATTGTTTTAAACTCTTCAATCGTTTTTCTTCCTTTTCCTACTTCCAGTATTGAGCCAACAAGATTACGTACCATATGACGTAGAAACCCGTCTCCGCTAAAAACGAATTGTAACTCATTGCTGTCACTTGTCTGTAATATAGCTTTCTGTATAGTACGAACACTGCCACGTCCAGTGGTGATGCTTTTATCCCGTGATCCCGATGCTTCAAAGCTTGCGAAATCATGTGTTCCGGAGATTATCCTGAGGCATTGTTGCATTGCATCTGTTGATAATTTTTGTGGAATATGGACTCGATATAATCGAGTAATCGGTGATTGGATTTTTCCGGTCTCAATGGTGTAAATATAGGTCTTGGAAGTCGTTGAAAAGCGGGCGTGAAAATCGGGAGCAGCATTTTCTATCTTGAGAATACGAATGGCTGAGGGCAGGGTGGCATTAGCGCCTCTTAATAAATCAGCCAGGGAAATGTGAGAGTCGGTTTCAAAGCTGGCAACCATAGCAAGTGCGTGAACACCAGCATCGGTTCTGCCAGCTCCATGGAGGGTCACCGGGGCGTTAGTGATTCTTCTAAGAACTTTTTCAAGGTCCCCTTGAATTGTGGGAGCATTTAACTGTTTTTGCCAGCCACTGAAGTGTGTTCCGTCAAAGGCTATGGTTAACTTGAGATTAGGCATGAAATGAATCAGGGAAAGAAGGGTGCTCCTTCAAGTCCGGTTGTTTCATTAATTCCGCACATCAGGTTCATATTATGTACCGCCTGTCCTGCTGCACCTTTCACAATATTATCAATTGCCGAAATAACGATTATTCGGTTGGCTCGTTTGTCGATGGCAAAGCCGATATCGCAAAAGTTTGATCCTCTTACATGTTGAGTGGCTGGGAATGTTCCCTCTGGTACAATACGAACGAAAGGTTCATTTTTATACGTGCTCAGATATAATTTTCGCAGTTCGTCTTCGGATATGTCAGATGTGAGATTTGCGTAGGTAGTACTGAGGATTCCCCGTGAAATAGGAAGGAGGTGGGGAGTAAACGAAATTGTTACATCATCCTTGTTGAGGACACTCAATTCCTGCTCAATTTCCGGAAGGTGACGATGGGTTCCGCCAACCTTATAGGCTTTGAATCCATCATGCACTTCACAGAATAGTGTGCCTACACTTGCGGAACGTCCGGCTCCAGTTGTTCCCGATTTTGAATCGGCAATAATGGTTGTAGGGTCAATAAGCCCATCGCGTAATAATGGGGCAAGGCCGAGTATGATAGAAGTCGGGTAGCATCCAGGATTGGCTACAAGGCGAGCTTTTTTGATTTGATCACGATAGAGCTCAGGTAATCCGTATGCGGCTTCTGCGATAAACTCAGGAGAAGAATGTTCCTGATACCATTCTTCGTATGTGGAAACATCACGCAAACGATAGTCCGCAGACAGATCGACAACTTTTTTGCCTTCCTGTAAGAGCTGAGGGACAAGGTCCATAGCAGTCTTATGAGGGACTGCTGCAAAAAAGAGATCGGCACGATTACATAACTCATCTATGGAAAGGTTTTCACAAATCAGATCAGTCTTGCCAAGAAGGTTGGGGAATACCTCAGAAAGGGGTTTACCTGCATACTGACGTGATGTTGCCGCAGTCAGCTCAAATTCGGGATGATTACAGAGAATACGAGCAAGTTCCACTCCGGTATAGCCTGAGGCTCCAATAATGGCAACGCGTTGCATGGGGCTTTCCTAATAAAAAAATGAATAAAAAAAGGGAATAACAGATATCTGTTATTCCCTTCATAAAACTGCCAGTTACATATACTTTCTGTTTTGCTTCCCGAATAATGGAGAGTGAAACAAAAAGTAAGTAAAACGGATTAACGTTTTGAGAACTGAAACTTAGCGCGAGCGCCTTTCTGACCGTATTTTTTACGCTCTTTCATACGAGGGTCACGGGTAAGGAGCCCTGATTTCTTCAGGGTACCTCTGTTTTCAGAATCAACCTCAAGAAGTGCGCGGGAAATCCCATGGGTCAGCGCATCTACCTGGGCAGATTTTCCGCCACCGAGAAGAGTTGCCATAACATCATAGCTCTCAAAAGTATCAGTAAGTTTGAAGGGTTTGTCAATTTTGTGAATCTTAAAAGTTCCACCAAAATAATCTTCAGGTGTCATCTTATTGACTAAAATTTTTCCGGTACCGGGAGTGAGCCATACTTTTGCAATAGCACTTTTTCTTTTGCCGGTGGCGTAAAAACGATCTTGAGCCATGATCTAATATCTCCGTAATTCTTTTTTTATATGTCTAAGTCGACAGGCGTTTGTGCTGCGTGTGTATGCTCGGGTCCAGCAAACAGCTTTAACTTTTTCAATTGCTGACGGCCCAGTTTGTTTTTTGGAAGCATACCTCTTACTGCTTTCATCAGAATGTCGGTAGGGTGTTTAACCAGAAGCTCTTTTGCAGTAATTTCTTTCATGCTGCCGATATATCCGGTGTGGTGGTAGTACGTTTTCTGATCCCATTTTCTACCGGTAAGGCGAATCTTGTCAGCATTTGTTACAACTACGAAATCCCCATTATCAATAAAGGTAGAGAAGGTTGGTTTATGCTTTCCACGCAACCGGTCTGCGATTTCTGTTGCCAGACGGCCAAGAATCTTACCTTCGGCATTTACATGGTGCCATTGTTTTTCGATCTCATTGACCGGAGTAAGGTAGGTTTTCATGTTCTTCTTTTGTCCTCTAGGGGATAATGCAAATAATAATAAAAAAAGGTTCGACCAATGTCGAACCTTTTGAACTTTTAAAAATGGAGCGGGAAACGAGATTCGAACTCGCGACGTCAACCTTGGCAAGGTTGCACTCTACCACTGAGTTATTCCCGCTCATTTGTGTATGACAAAACGGGATTCAAATTACTCTTAATCTGTGTGTCTTGTCAATATAAAAAACGTTAAAATTGCTGAAAGTTATAAAAAAATCATGGAGGATAATAGAAAAAGAGAAGTGCTTGGTGGCAGAAAGTATGCTATAATATTATCTTAATTAACTAATTTGAAACTTTTACTATTAGATGAGGTCACCTATGGGTGGAGAAAAAAAGAGAGAGGGAGCAATTCAACGGCGGACAAAAGAAACTGATATTGATTTAAAAGTGCTTGTTGATGGTAGTGGAGAAACTGATATTAAAAGCGGTGTTCCCTTTTTAGATCATATGCTGACACTCTTTGGAGTTCATGGCTTTTTTGATTTAACGGTGGCGGCTGTTGGCGATACAGAGATTGATGATCATCACACCGTGGAGGATATCGGTATTTGCCTTGGCCAGGCATTTTCCAAGGCTTTAGGGGATAAGAGCGGTATTGCCCGATATGGCAGTGCTTACCTTCCAATGGATGAAACTCTTGTCCGTGTAGTTGTTGACATCTCAAATCGTCCTTTTGTTCACTATAATGCTCCCGTTCCGGATCAGAAACTTGGAACCTTTGATACTGCACTGGCTAAGGAGTTTATGAGGGCTTTTGCTCAACATGCCGGGGTGACACTCCATATAGATCTGATTCATGGATGCAATAGCCATCATATAATAGAAGCTGTATTTAAGGCACTTGCCAGGGCGATGTCTCAGGCCAGCGCAAAACTTGACACACTTACTGGAACTTTATCGTCCAAAGGTGTACTTTAAGTAGGATAGTCTTATGAGTTCTGAGTGGCAGGTCGGTGGCAGTTATTCACCGGGTGTGTGTAATCAAATTTCTAAGTGTAATAATGAGGATTCCTGTGATTAAAAGTTTCTCGATTATATGTTTTGTGTTTTTTGCTTTGTCTGCTTGCACCACTATCAGTGATGAGGATACACGGAAAATTGGCCCCTTTCCCGAAGTGAGTTGTGCCGCAGTGTTACCAATAGTGGTTCCTGTTACATCCAGTGATACACTTACTGCTGCCGCGAAAAAGAATCTTGCTGGTGGTGCAGCCTACCTTGATTCGGTAATGGTGGATGAACTCGGAGCCCGACCTGAGTTTAAAATAGTTACAGAAAACCAGCTCGATGCAATCCTTGGGGATCCCTGGGGAGGAAGATTGCAGCAGATACGTGATATTGGCCAGGCTACCGGGTGTGGTGTGGTTCTTGAGACGACTCTTAGTAAATATCGTGGACGTGTCGGAAGTACCATGTCAGCTGAGGTTCCTGCAGCAGCTGCATTTTCCATGGAATTGTTTGGTGTCGAAAGTGGCCTTGTTCTGTGGACGGCGTCCTATGATGAAAGCCAGAAGGCATTGTTTGATGATATCTTCTCATTTAACAAAGCTCAGAGTCGTGGTTTTAAGTGGCTTTCTGTGCAGGAGTTGAGTCGTGATGGCTTGGTAAGCCGTTTGCAGGAGTTTCCTTACTTTCAGCAGGCTGATGATGAATAGATAGATGCACCACCTTTCGTTGGTGAGTTAATTTTTATATAGTTTTACAAAGTTAGCCCCGTTCTTCTCAGAAATGAAGAACGGGGCTTTTTTTTTCAAATAATACAATGTAAAGCCTGAAATTATTCCTTGATTAAAAAAATCTCAGCACATAGGATTACTCATAAAAGGCATAATTCTTGGTATGTCGTTGTGTTTTGCCTGCAGTGTAATAGTGGGTTGAAACGGAAAGATTTTTTTCTTTGGGAGATCTAGGTGAGTATTAAATTTAAACTACGTAGTATTGCTGGTGTTTTTGTTGGCATCATTGTTGTTATGTTTCTGGCAACATATGTAAATACCCAGAATCAGGCCGATGATGGGCTTCTAATCAACCTTGCTGGCCGTCAAAGAATGTTGACTCAGAAGATGTTTAAGGAAATGCATCATGCTATGTTTATTAAGGCCACGACGGGAAAAATGGACCAGGCTGCCATTGATAGTGCCCGCTCCACCATGAAAATTTTTGATATGACCTTGAATGCTCTCAGGGTTTCAGGAGATGCGCCACTGGGTTTGAATTTAGCAGATACTCAATATCGAAAGTGCCCGGCTGCAGAAGGCAAAATTCTTGAAAAGTTAAATGCTGTAGCAGATAAATGGACATCTGTTCGCGATGTTCTCGAAAGAGTTTTGAGTGGCCAGTATACTGAAAAAGAGCTGCAAATATTGCATAAGGAAAATCTTAATCTTCTTAAAATAAGCAACGAAGCAGTTGTTATGATGCAAGAAAAAGCTGAGGCGTCGGTCAACAGACTTTTGACCACCCAGATTGTTCTTATTGTTCTAGCTATGGCTTTTATGGCCTGGGCAGTACTGGTAATAAACGGTATCTCCGGTCGTATTGCACAGATGAAATTATTTTGTAAGCGCTTTGGTCAGGGAGATCTGCGGGCACGCTCAGAAATATCCGGTAGTGATGAACTCGGTGAAATGGGAACGAGTCTGGATACCATGGCGAGTGATCTGCAGGGGGTGATGTCTGAAATCAGAGATGGTGCCAGTAGTTTGGATCAGACTTCGGATAGTGTGTTAGGAATATCCCAGGGCGTTTCCGATGATTGTTCCAACAGTTCAGAACGAGCAAATTCTGTGGCAGCAGCGACGGAAGAGATGAGTGTTAATATGAATTCTGTGGCGGCGGCAGTGGAGGAGACTTCTACTAATGTTTCAATTATTGCAGAAACCGTTTCCACCATGACTGATACTATTAAAGATGTAACTAGTGAAACTGAGGCCGTACGAAGAAAAACGACCGAGGCTGTTGTCCAGTCCGAGTCTGCATCAAATCGAGTTGATGAGTTAGGAGTTGCGGCCACTGAAATTAGCAAAGTGACTGAATCAATAACTGAAATTTCAGAACAGACTAATCTTCTTGCCTTAAATGCCACTATTGAGGCAGCGCGAGCTGGTGAGGCTGGTAAGGGATTTGCGGTTGTTGCAAATGAAATTAAAGACCTTGCCAAACAAACAGCAGAGGCAACGCTCGATATTCGTTCAAAAATTGAGTCTATTCAAAATTCCACCCATCATACTGTAAAGGATATCAACTCCATTGCGGATATTATTCATACCGTGGACGGATTGGTAGGGAGCGTTGCAGGTGCTCTTGAGGAACAGGCTCATACCGCTGAGGGTATTTCTGAAAATGTAGACCAGGCTTCTGCAGGCATTATGGAGATTACCGAAAATGTTGCTCAGAGTTCGATGGTGTCGCAGGAAATTTCATCTGATCTTACTTCTGTAAATCAAGATATTGACGGTATTAATACTGCAACGGGTGATCTCTCAAGCAAAGCAAGTGAATTAAGTGAATTAGCTTCTGTCCTTTCTGGTCGGGTGGAGAAATTTAATATCTGATATGTAGGCTGTTTCTCCAGTTGTTGTCTGGCTGTAAAGTCTCAGTGTTGGGAGATTTTACAGCCTTTTTTATTTCGTAACTATTCAGTTACGGTTCAGTGTTTTTCCAATTATCAGGTACTCGCAGAATAATTACTTTATTTCTACTGTTTTTTTTATTGAAACACGTGCTAGGTTGTTGGTAGATGGAATCTCTTATAATGCCATTACCTAGGTTTGGAGTATTGAAAAGATCACTATGTTATCAGCTCACACAAACAAACGCATTGGTCAGGCCATGTGTGATTATGCCATGTTGGATGATGGCGATCACGTGCTGGTCGCAGTATCCGGTGGGGTAGACAGTCTGGTTCTGCTCTGGTTGCTGCAGTACTGGCAGAAAAAAGCTCCCGTTACCTACACGTTGTTCCCTGTTCATATTGATATGGATATCTGGGAAGCAACTATGAAAGAAGTGAGTCCGTTACAATCCCTTGCGCAGCAGATGCAGATAATTGGAGCGGATTTGCATATTGAAAAAAGTTTGCCATTAACCGACGATTTACGAACCTGCTTCAGCTGTTCGAAATTACGTCGTAAGCAGCTGTTTGATCTTGCCAGTCGTTTTAAATGTAATAAGATTGCCTTTGGGCACCATAAGGATGATTTAATCGAAACTCTCTTTTTAAATATGTTTTACAGTGGCAATATCTCAACCATGGTACCCAGACAGAAACTGTTTGAGGGAAGGCTTTCCGTTATTCGTCCCCTTGCCTATGTTGAAAAGCGAGAGGTGGTAACAATTGCGAAAGATGTCGGATTGACTGCTGTGAGTAATTTGTGTCCTCTTGCTGGTGATACCAGACGGGAAGAAATCCAGAAAATTCTGGAGAATATCTATAAACAGATTCCGGAGGCGAAGGCATCGCTCTTTGCATCCATGAAAAATGTACGTGAAGGATATATGCTGTGAAAACTGCTTTTGAATGTTTGGCCTGTTACTTGCGTCAGACCCTACAGGTCGCGCGGGTGTCCACCGCCGATACACGTCTGCAATTAACTGCCCTGCAACAGGTGGCAGAGCTTATTGCAAAAATGGATATGGAACAAACCCCTCCTGAAAACTCAGTTCCGGTTTACCGTGTCATTGCAGATATTACCGGTTGTGCAGATCCCTATCTTGAGATTAAAAGGGAGTCCAATAAGCAGGCACTTTCTCTTTTGCCCGAGTGTCAAAAACTGATTGCTGCTTCCAGAGATCCGCTCGTTACTGCTTTACGTTTTGCAATTGGTGGTAATATTATCGACTATGGTGCCATGCATAGTTTTGATGTGGACGCTGTTATGGAACGTTGCCAAAAGGCACCCTTTGCCGTGGATCATTGTCTACGTTTTTTGCAAAAGGTACGAGGACTCGCTGAAAATTCCAGGGTGCTTTATCTGGCTGATAACTCCGGTGAAATCGTGTATGATTCTCTGGTGGTTAATGAACTTGTTGCCATGGGGCTCGATGTAACCGTCGTTGTAAAAAGCAGTGCTATTATAAATGATGCACTGCTTGCCGATGCAAAAGCCTGCGGGATGGATAGAATTGCCAACGTTATTGAAAATGGAACCAGTTGTCCTGGAACGCCACTTAAGAGCTGTTCTGCAGAATTGATTCAGGCTTTTAACGATGCTGATCTTATTATTTCAAAAGGGCAGGGGAATTTTGAAACGCTTTCCGAGGTAGAAGCTGAAATATTTTTTCTTCTCACGGTAAAGTGCTCGGTTGTAGGTGCTCACCTTGCTGGAATAAGTAATACTGAACCGGAAGTGTTATCCGGTGATGGTGAACTCGTCCTGTTTCATTATAATGGAAAATAAAAGAATGCTAAAAAGAATAAATACAATACTTACCACCAAAGAAACTGGTAATCTGGTAACGGTGCGAGGCTGGATACGTACCAGGCGTGATACCGGAGCTTTTTCATTTCTGGAAGTGAACGATGGTTCCTGTCTTGCTAATCTTCAGATTATTGGGGATAAGGGACTGGATAATTATGATCAGGAAATAACAAACCTCAGTGCTGGCTGCAGTGTTATTGTTATCGGTACAGTAAAAGAATCTCCTGCCAAAGGGCAGGATGTGGAGCTGCATGCAGATTCCATACAGGTGCTGGGCTGGGCAGATCCCGAGACCTATCCTTTACAGAAAAAACGTCATTCGCTGGAGTTTCTGCGGACTATTAGTCATCTGAGACCTCGCACAAATGCACTTGGTGCCGTAACCAGAGTCCGTTCCAGGCTCTCTTTTGCAGTAAACATGTTTTTTCAGGAACGGGACTTTGTTCAGGTCCATACACCTGTTATTACTACCAGTGACTGTGAAGGTGCCGGTGAAATGTTTCAGGTTCAGGCCACGGGAGAAAAAAATGACAAACCATTTTTCGGCTCTCAGGCAGGACTTACCGTGAGTGGCCAGCTACAGGCTGAAGTGTACGCTTTGGCTCTTGGCCAGGTCTACACCTTTGGTCCTACGTTCAGGGCAGAAAATTCCAATACCAGTCGTCATCTTGCAGAATTCTGGATGCTGGAGCCCGAGATGGCTTTTTGTGATCTTGCATGTAATATGGAGCTTGCAACGGATCTGCTTAAATATGTTTTACGGGATATACTGGAAAACTGTTCCGAGGACCTGGCTCTCTTTAATTCGTTTATTGAGAAGGGGTTGGTGCAGAAGTTACAGAATGTTGTAGAGAAGGATTTTGTTCATATCACCTACACAGCAGCTGTTGCAGAACTCAGCACGGTTGCGGATTTTGAGTATCCCGTTCAGTGGGGGACCGATCTGCAATCTGAGCATGAACGCTATCTTACGGAAAAAGTTTATAAATGTCCGGTGATTGTGACAGATTATCCGGCCAGCATAAAACCCTTTTATATGCGGCTCAGTGATGATGGGAAAACCGTGGCAGCCATGGATATTCTGGTTCCCGGAATTGGAGAGATTGTTGGCGGCTCACAGCGGGAAGAGCGACTGGATGTGCTCACCAGGCGAATGGTAGAGGCTGGGATTGATACAAAAGAGTACGATTGGTATCTTGATCTCAGGCGTTATGGTACAGTGCCACATGCTGGATTTGGCCTAGGTTTTGAGAGGCTTGTGCAGTTTGCTACGGGGATGAGTAATATCCGCGAGGTGATTCCTTTTCCGAGAACTCCGGGATTTGCACCATGCTAACAGAAGGTTCATTTAGAGATGCAGGTAGAAGACGTGGGTAAAGGTCCAGGCGTACAAAAGATGTTTGATGATATTGCTCCAAGCTATGACCTGATGAATCGGGTTATGACCATGGGACAGGATCAGGGATGGAGACGGTTTGTCGTGAAAAAAGCAGGTGATCCAGGCTCGGGCCTGGTCCTTGATCTTGCCACGGGAACCGGGGATATTGCAGCTCTTATGGAGAAACAATATCCAAAAGGACACCATGTAGGCGCTGATTTTTCACTTAATATGCTCAGTGAGGCCAAAAAAAGATTTTCAGATCAGGCCATTGACTGGCAGGCCAGTGATGCCAATAATCTTCCCTATAAAGATAACAGTTTTGAATCTGTGACTTTTGGTTATCTACTGCGAAATGTGGATGACAGTTTTGTTGTGTTACGAGAGATACACCGGGTGTTGAAACCCGGCGGTAGGGTTGTCTGTCTCGATACTACACCGCCCGAAAAAAACTTTATCTACCCTTTTATTCGTTTCTATTTTCGTTTTGGCATTCCTTTACTTGGTCGATTTATTGCAAGTGATGAAGCGGCATACAGTTATCTCACTGGATCGACCATGGGGTTTCATAAGGCAGAGGAACTGGCAGCTATTTTTAGAGAGGCCGGCTTTTTAGATGTGGATTATAAGAAATTCATGATGGGAACTATTGGAATTCACTGGGGACAAAAATAAAAAACATTCATAAATATTATGCTGATAAAACCATTAACAACCAAAAGTATGGAAGGTGAAAAGTGTTTTCAATCCCTCCTTTCTCGCTTCCAGCCGGCAGATAGTAGTTGTCGGGATATTGTGGCCGATATTCTTTCCCAGGTAAAAAACAGGGGGGATGAAGCACTTCTCGAATATACCAGAAAGTTTGATGCTCCGAATCTTCAGGTTGAAAATATACGAGTTTCAACCGAGGAACTGAAAGAAGCGTACCTGCTGGTTGATAAAGACTTTCTTGCAACATTGACAAAAGCCATCGAACGAATCCAGGTGTTTCACGAACGGGAAATGGAAGATTCCTGGATGCAGACCCGTGACAATGGAACCATTGTGGGGCGCATGGTTCGTCCAGTCGATTCGGCAGGACTATATGTTCCAGGAGGGCAGGGAGGATCAACTCCCCTCGTCTCTTCTGTCCTTATGAATGGAATCCCCGCAGGCATTGCCGGAGTGAATCAACGGGTAATGCTTACTCCGCCAAATAAGGAAGGAAAGGTCAGCCCTCATCTTCTGGTCGCGGCTCAGGAAATTGGTATTGTCGATATATTTAAGGCGGGTTCAGCCTGGGGGATTGCTGCTCTAGCCTTTGGTACAGAGACCATCCCTGCGGTGGATGTTATTGTGGGCCCGGGTAACCAGTTTGTGACAGAGGCCAAATCCCAGGTTTCAGGAATGCTCCGTATAGATATGATTGCAGGGCCTTCCGAGGTTTTGATTGTGGCCGATAAAAGCGCAAAGGCTGCTCATGTCGCTGCCGATATGCTGGCACAGGCAGAACATGATCCCATGGCACTTGCCATCGTTGTTACCACCCAAGAGCAGTTGGCCGCCGAGATCCTTGTTGAACTGGATCGTCAGCTTGCAGGTCTCAGCCGTGCAGAAATTGCTACCCAGTCTCTTACTGATCGCGGCGTGATTCTTATTGCAGATGATCTGGAAGAGGCAATCAGTATTGCCAATGATATTGCCATTGAGCATCTTGAGTTAATGGTGGTAGATCCATGGGGAGTGTTGCCGCAGATCCGTCATGCTGGAGCAATATTTTTGGGACACAATACCCCGGAGGCTGCTGGAGACTATATTGCCGGACCGAATCACGTACTGCCTACCATGGGAACAGCGAAATTTTCTTCGGCACTCGGGGTTGAAACCTTCCTGAAGAAGAGTTCCATTATCAGTTATTCCGAACAAGCCTTAAAGGAAGATGGTGATCATATACGATTACTTGCTGGCCTTGAAGGATTGACTGCTCATGCAGCATCCGTTACAGAGCGTCTCAAAGACAGGTAGGCAGTGAAAGAGAATTTTGATTTTATTGAAGGATTGCGTGCAGGCTGTCAGACAATAGGTATACCCGAGCTTGATGAGGGTGCCATAGGCAGGCTTTTGGTCTATTTCAAAGAGTTGAAGCATTGGAGTAGACGGATAAATCTTATCGCCAAAAAGGCAACGGACTCTGAAATTCTTGAGAAACATTTTCTCGATTCTCTTACTCTGTTGCCGCTTCTTGATGGCAAAACCCCACATCTTCTTGATATCGGTACTGGAGCTGGTTTTCCAGGACTTGTCTGTAAGGCTGCAAAACCAGAACTGCAAGTGACTCTTGTTGAACCCCGGAAAAAAAGGGTTGCCTTTCTCTCGCATATTTCCAGAACACTGCAGCTTACCAATATTTCAATTCTTGATTGCCGAGTTGAGGATGAGGAAATATTGTCAGATGTGGAAGGTTTTACTCATATTACCAGCAGGGCAGTAAGTGAAGTGAAACTGTTTCTGGAGATGAGTAGCCGCTTTGTGAAGCCCGGGGTGAAAGTGATTTGTATGAAAGGGCCGAAATGGAAGGAAGAGGTGGCAGAATGGCAGAAAAGTGCAGCACCTGCAAGGTTGGCACTCCACTCTCAAGTCGAATACAATCTCCCTCTGTCTCAGGTAAATCGTACTCTTCTGGTTTTTATGCCTGAGAATTCAAGTTTTTAGAAAAATCTAGAAATGGAAAAGAGGGACTCAGGGAGCAAAACCTGTGTGTTTGATTGTCTCTAAACATTCCAGGACACTGCTATAATCTGCTGGTTTCTTCCATCCTGTGACATGGGCCGCCTGAGCTGCCAGCGAGTCTGGCTTGATTTTTTGTAAAGCTGCTGCAATTTTTGTCGCGATTTTTTCAGGTGTCTGGGCCATGGCAGCCATGGGCCATTCTGGGTAGAGTCTGGTGCTGTGCACAAAGGGGAAATCGTCCTCTATGGCATGAATAATATGGAATTCATTTATATCAATCTTTCCCTCGTTGTCCATCCGTTCAAGGGTATCGGTTCGTACCGTTCCAACATCGGCTAGCCCGCTCTGTATTGCACGTACTACAAGATCATGGGTCCCCGCTTCCCTGAAAGAGGCGGTCTCTTTTTTCGGATCAATATGGTTGTTCAGCAGGAGTCTCCATGCCATTTGTCCACCGCCAAATGAAGAAAATTTTACCGATACATATCGTTTTCCTCGAATATCCTTAAGTGTACGGATACCGCTGTCTTTTTTAGAAAAGAGTACCCCGCCAAATCGATCCAGGGGGATATCGTTGAATGAATTTACCATGGTCGCTATGGCTCGGATATGATACTTTTTTTGCATCTCAACGAAAAAAGCGGAGTTAGCCAGAAGAAAATCTATGCGACCTGCTTTGACCATGGGTTCAATTGAGTTGAAAGTGATCGGTATAATAACAACCTCTTCTTCCAGCATTTTAGTCAGGTAGGTACCGGTTTGTTTCCACTGTGCCAAGGCCCGGGTAGCACCTCGTTTGGCAAGAACTCCGATTTTGATTTCGGCACAGGAGTTTTCCACGAATATGAGAAGACACAGGGGAACCAGAAAGCACAGAAGGATTTTTTTTAATAAATAATTCATTTGCCTTTCACCGTTTCCAGAGCTTTGCGGACAGCTTCGGCCAGCTCGCGAAGGTTGATCGGTTTTGGGAGATAACTGTTTATTGCCGGACAGTCTTGTAGTTCTTTCAAACTGATACGGCTGTGTCCTGTGCAGAGAAGTACTGGTATGTCTGGACGTATTGCCACCAACTCTTCAGCAAGCTGTAGGCCGGTGAGTTTTGGCATGGTCATATCGGTAATAACCAGATCAAATGTGTCCGGATTTTTCTGGAATGCTTTCAGGGCCTGATCGCTTTCGGTGAACGGTGATACCTTGTAACCGAATTTTTCCAGTATTCGTTGTTCTAGATTAATAATAGGTCTCTCATCATCCACCACCATAATATGTTCGCTGCCATGCGGCAGGCTGTGGTCCGTAGCGACATGTTGCTCGTCAATATCTGATCCAGAAGCTTGCGAAATTTCCGGAAAGTATACATTGAACGTACTTCCCTTTCCGGGTTCACTGTAAATAATAATTGTTCCATCACATTCCTGAACAATTCCGTGAACCACTGACAGGCCCATTCCCGTACCTTTTCCTTCTGTCTTCGTAGTGTAGAAGGGTTCGAAAATCCTTTCTTTTGTAGCCGCATTCATGCCGCAGCCTGTATCACTTATCTGCAGCATTACATAGTTGCCGGGGACGAGTCCTCCCTTGAAAGAGGCGGTGAGTAAATCAAGAGTTGTTCGTTTTAGGGTAATTGCAAGAACTCCTCCGGATGTTTCCATGGCATGGTAAGCGTTGGTGGAGATGTTCATGATGATCTGGTGGATCTGAGTTGGGTCGGCCAGAACATAGCCACAATCTGCATCGAGTGCCGATTTGAATTCGATGGTTGTTGGAATGGAGGCACGCAACAGTTTCATGGATTCTTTGATGATGGGCTGGAGTTTTACTTCGGACATCAGGTGCTGGCGTTCCCGACTGAATGTGAGGATCTGTTTTACCAGCTGTTGTGCAAGCTTGGAGGAATGCAGTACTTGATTGATATTTTTCTCCAGTGCACTATCAGGTGTGGCGTCGAGTTTAATAAGCTGTGAGTAACCAAAGATGGGAGTGAGTATATTGTTGAAGTCGTGGGCAATGCCTCCGGCAAGTGTGCCTATGGCTTCCATCTTCTGGGCTTGTCGATACTGGGCTTCAAGTTTTTTCTGATTTGTAATATCTCTTGCAAAATGAGCAATACCGACCCATCCTTGATCATCATCATAAATGGGAAAAGCGGAAACATGAAAGGTCTTTTGCAGATCAGGATATTCTATTTCGGCATGATGGTGCTGGTGATCTTTTAGACACGAGACATTGGGACATCCAGGGCAGGCTTCTTTAGTATTATTTCGGAAGATTTCATAGCAGTGTTTTCCAATCAGGTCGGCTGGATTTCTTCCTAGTAATTTTCCTGCAGCAGCATTGGCCTGAAGAATACGCATATTGCTGTCCTGTATGGTTACCACGTCATTGACAGTATTGAAAAGTCTTTCCCAGTCCTTACGGTTTTTTTGTATTTCTTCTTCAGCCTGCTTGCGTGCCGTCATCATGGTATTGAAGGACTCTGTCAGCCTGCCTATTTCATCGGTTCCAGCAAGGATTATGGGCTCATTATAATTTCCATTGGCCACCCGATTCGCTCCATCAATAAGGTGGTAAATTGGTTGCAGGGTTTTTTTCCAGAAAAAGAAGTAGATTCCGGCAGCTAAAAAGAGTGCCACTATTCCATTAACTACCAGAAGAATTGCTAAGAAATCCTTTGTTTTTTTCTTGCTAAAATCGAGGGAGAGGCCAACGACTACTCTTCCGAGATAGTCGTCTCCAAAAATAATGGGGGTTGAAATGTCAATATGTTCTCTAGTGTCTTTCCGTAAAAGGCTGACCATTTTGAGCTGGTAATCAATGTTGATATCCGGGGATTGATTGTTTTGGTGCTTGTTAAGGCAGGAAGGTGAAACTTTGGCTGCGATATATACTTCATTTTGAGCCAGGATTGCAGCGTAGTGGAGACCTGGTAACTTCATTGTTTCGTTTAAGGCTGCATCGAGTGAGATAAAGTCATAGTTCAGAAGGTACTGGGATACCGATGAGGCGATATAGCTGCCGATAACCCCAGCCTGATCCCGAAGGTCCTGTTGATTATTATTTTGTTCAGTTTTGTATACGTATAACATACTGAAAAAATTGACTATGATTAAAACAATAAAGATATGAAGGGAAAATCGTGCTCCAAGAGAATGGCGAATAGCTAGGTTGCCATTATGATTTTCTGCGTCTCTTTTGATCAAAACTGCTGTCCTTTAATTTCCTTGGTAATGATACGAAATGGATCAAAATCTCTGTCATTTGCAGGAATGATTTTATCAAGAGAGGCAGCATTTAATGCTGTCACCCCTCTTTCACATTGATCCATAGTTGTTAAAATTTCGTGAATTCGAGTGCGGAGTTCAGGGGAAAGAGACCTGGATAGTGCCCAGGGGAGCTGAGGTAATTGCTGGCTCATTGCCAGAAATTTGAGCTGTGAGGTGTCAATACGATTTTTTACTACTGACATATTCACGGTCATACTACCGGATCCGGCGGCATCGGCTTGATGATAGTAAACAGCCATTGCAGCATTGGGAGGATTAATGGCAAATTCTTCCCTGTAATCTCCTGCGGCTAGACCTGCCTGGCGTAACAGATGAGTGGCCATGATATAACTTTGCATGGCATTTGTGCTGCCGCCAAAAACAATTTTTTTTCCTTTGAGGTCCTTTACAGTTGTGAATCCTGAATCTTTTCGTACGATAATTGATCCGGCAATGGTTGTTTTCCCAAATTCTACGTTGGTTCCTGTTACTTCAAAATTATAATCTCTATGAGCTGTCAGGTAGTGGTATTGATTACAATGGATTAGGTCAAATTGTCCGGAGGTCAGTTTTTGCCAGAATGTTTCAAAATTTTTGCTGATATCAAGGGTGACTCTAATACCAAGTTCGGAACCGAGGTGGTCAGCTAACGGAGTGAATAATGTATAGGTCAGTTCGGCATTGCGTCTTGGAAATATTCCCAGGGTCAGCGAGGATTCACTGGCCATTGCAGGAGAGAGAGAAAAGAAAATGATAAAAAAGATAAGTGACTTATACAAAATCAATTTTCCACCTGGATGATGCGTGTTTGAAGTTGTGTTCTGGTTTGGTGTCACGATTGTTCTGTTTATCAGAGAACTCCTTTTAGCTTATCAAAAGATGGGCTGAAGAGTCAAATAGCAGTGCTTCTTTTTTACGCTGGTCAAATGTCCAAGGATTTGCTAAAACTTGGCGATCAGAAGAATGTTCTTTCTCCAGAAATAATACGGGCTGTAAGCCTATAAGCAAAATATGGTGATTACATGAAGAAAATAGCAATCCTTGCCGGTGATGGTATTGGTCCAGAAGTTATGGCGGAAGCCATCAAAGTACTTGATGCGGTTCAGAAAAAATTTGATTTTAAATTGAGTTATGAATACGCAGATGTCGGCGGAATAGCAATCGATAATCATGGTGAAGCGCTGCCTGCTTCCACTCTTACATTATGTGAGGATAGTGACGCAATTCTTTTTGGTTCTGTTGGTGGGCCTAAATGGGAAAGCCTCCCTCCCGAACAGCAGCCTGAACGCGCAGCGCTTCTTCCGCTTCGTAAACATTTTGATCTTTTTTGTAACCTGCGCCCAGCACGTGTTTTTAAGTCCCTTACCGCCGCCTGTCCTCTACGAGCCGATATTATTAAGGATGGTTTTGATATACTCTGTGTTCGCGAACTTACCTCCGGTATATATTTTGGAACTCCAAAAGGCCGTGAGGGAGAAGGAGCCGATGAACGGGCCTATGATACCATGGCCTACAAACGTTCTGAAATAGATCGTATTGCCCGTATGGCATTTGATGCAGCAAGACTTCGTGGTAAGAAGGTGACCTCGATTGATAAGGCAAACGTTCTTACTACCATGGTGCTTTGGCGCGAGGTGGTGATAGAAGTTGCGAAAGATTATCCCGATGTTGAGCTTGATCATCTCTATGTGGATAATGCGACCATGCAGCTGGTACGTGATCCGCACCAGTTTGACGTGATGCTCTGTGGAAATATGTTTGGTGATATTATTTCCGATGAATCTGCCATGCTAACAGGCTCCATGGGACTGCTTGCCTCTGCGAGTCTGAATAAAGAAAAGTTTGGCTTATTTGAACCAGCTGGCGGCTCTGCTCCTGATATTGCGGGTAAGGGTATTGCTAATCCCATTGCTGAGATCCTGTCAGCATCGATGATGCTGCGTTATAGTTTTGGCCTTGATGCGGAAGCGGATGCTATTGAGAAGGCGGTTGAAGCAACTCTTGAAAAGGGTGTTCATACGGCTGATATTGCAATAGATCCTGCCAAGACAGTGAGTACCGTTGCCATGGGCGATGCAATCGTTTCGGCATTATGATGAGAAACAGTTCTGAGTATGTAGTGGTCGCCAATCAGGCTTCCACCGATATAGGAGTAAAAGTTGCCGATGCTTTAGGCCTTGAGTTCACCAGTATGGAGCGGAGGCTGTTTGCCGATGGTGAAAATTATCATGCCTTTCCTGAGGATATTGCCGGAAAAGCATTGATCATTATTGCCAGTACCCACACTGAAGCATCCCATCAGGAGCTGATGGATCTTATTCAGGGCGGACGCTATTTCAACGCGGCAAGTATTAATGTGGTAGTGCCCTATCTCGGGTATTCAACAATGGAGCGCGCCAAGCGTGGTTCCTTTGAGATCCCAAAAGGGGTAACCAGAACCCGGCAGATTTTCCGGGCCCATCCTGATTTTGTTGCCTTTGTTGATCTTCATTCTGAGGCTGTACTGCATGCTCATGGAGGAAATATTTCAACAAAACATATCTGGACCGGGGAGCTTGTGGTGGAGCACCTGAAGCAAATGGATCTTGGGGAATTTGTGCTGGTTTCTCCCGATTATGGTTTTTCAAAACAGGTAGCTAAACTGGCCAGCCTGCTTAAGTGCTCGCACACCGCGGCTGACAAAGATCGTTATGATACAGATAAAACCATCGTCAGTCAGGTCTCAAGTGTGGTGGAAGGTAAAACTGCGGTGATATGTGATGATATGATCCGTACCGGTGGTTCAATTATTCAGACTGCAGAACGTTGTATGGATGCGGGAGCATCGGGAATAGCGGTACTTGCGACCCATCTTGTTATGGCAGGAGATGCCAGACAGCGTTTTCTTGAGAGTTCCATCAGTAAGGTGATTGGTTCTGATAGTTTTCCTGGAAGAGTGAGTGATGATTTACTCGAAGTGTATTCTATTGCTCCCTTACTGGCGAAAATATTAAAGAGTTATCTCAGTATTAAGTGATTAGTGACTATGGTCGGGCAGCCTTCTAGGGCACTCATTTCCGTACCAGACTCAACAATACTTCAGCGTCAACTGGTTTTGTTATTGAATCAGTCATACCGGAACGGAGACATTCGTCCCGGTATTTTTGTGACGTGTGAGCAAACATTCCAATGATTCCATGTCAAGGAAGTGTATAATATCCACGTCTCTGTCGGAAATCATTCAGGCTGGATTACGTTCTGTAAAATTATAAAAGACTTACTAGAGATAGTTGAAGAAATATGTCCCTTGAAAACAAAGAATTACAGCTAGCTAATGATTTTGTTCAGTTTACGGGAACCAATATTTTCCTGACTGGAAAAGCAGGAACCGGAAAAACAACCTTTCTGCACGGGCTTCAGGAAGAGACTCCTAAAAGGATGATTATCACAGCTCCCACCGGAGTAGCTGCGATGAATGCCGGCGGAGTTACCTTGCACTCTTTTTTCCAGCTTCCCTTTGGTCCCTATCTACCAGGGAGTGATGCATACGAACGCAATAGTCAGCGTCAGTTTCGTTTCTCCAAAGAAAAAAAGAAGATTATTCAAAGTCTTGATTTATTGGTAATAGACGAAATCAGCATGGTTCGAGCAGATCTGTTGGATGCCGTGGATGCCACACTGCGTCGTCACCGGTATAGCAATGAGCCCTTTGGCGGAGTGCAGTTACTGATGATCGGTGATTTGCACCAGTTATCACCGGTGGCCAAACAGCACGAGTGGAATCTTCTCAGGAAACATTATGAGTCGGTATATTTCTTTTCAAGCAAGGCACTTCTGCAAACGGAACTGCTGAATATTGAGCTCAAGCATATATACCGTCAATCCGACGAGAATTTTATTCGTCTTTTAAATGGGGTCCGGGACAACAACCTTGATGCAGTCGGTAGTGAAGTGCTCAACGAGCGCGTTATTGATGATTTTATACCGGGTGAGGATGAGGGCTACATAACACTCACTACCCATAACGAGAGTGCAGATTCAATCAATCAGAAGAGATTACAAGGGATTGATGCTGAGAAATATATCTTTAAAGCTGGAATTGACGGTGAATTTCCTGAACAGATATTCCCAACGCTTTTGCAGTTGACCCTGAAAAAGGGCGCCCAGGTCATGTTTGTCCGCAATGACCCTTCTTCTGAAAAGGAATACTATAACGGAAAAATCGGAACAGTTACCGCTATTATCGGCAAAACGATTTTTGTATTGTGTCCCGGAGATAGTGAAGAACTTGAAGTGGAACAGATCAGCTGGGAAAATATTAAGTATACGATTAATGAGGCCAATAAAGAGATTGAAGAGGAGGTAGTTGGTAGTTTTAAGCAGTACCCTCTAAAGCTTGCCTGGGCTATCACCATTCATAAGAGCCAGGGCTTAACTTTTGAGCGGGCGATAATTGATGCTCGGGCAGCGTTTGCTCACGGTCAGGTCTATGTGGCACTTAGTCGTTGTAAAACCCTTGAAGGCCTGGTGCTTAGCTCCCCAATCAGCACAAGGGGTGTGGCAACAGACCATGCTGTGTTACGTTTTGATGAAGATGGTCGTAATAAGCAGCCCACCGAAGAAATGCTTCATGGGGCCAAGATAAGCTATCAACAGAAACTTCTTTATGAATGTTTTGATTTTAGTTTATTGGCCAAACGGCTCGGCTATCTTACACACCTTCTGGTTCGTAATGGCAGTGTGGTCCAGGTTTCCGGGGCAGAGGATATGGCAAGCGTCGACCAGCAGGCCGGGGAGTTCATCTTCGGAGTGAGTGAAAACTTTAAGAATCAATTGTGGACAATTTTTCAGGAGAACAATCTACCGGAAAGTGATGAACATACGCTTGAGCGGGTCAGTAAGGCATCGAGCTGGTTTCAAGAGAAGTTTTCTGCACTATTTGATGATTCCGTGCAAACGCTACAATTCGAGACGGATAACAAGGAACTTCGGAAAAAAATTAACAGTGTCCTGAATAACTGTAGAAAAGAGATTGGAATAAAATCGGCCGGAATACAATCCTGTCAAAATGGATTTTCACCTTCCAGCTACCTTCGGGCCGTATCGGAAGCTGAAGTCGATTTTCAACCTTCGAAGATAAAAAAACAGCAGGCGCCTGAATATTCTGAATCGGATATTGACCATCCTGAACTCTTTAATACTCTGAGGGATTGGCGTACTGCTAAAGCAACTGAACTTGATGTGGCAAGATTTCAGGTGTTGTATCAGCGGGTGTTGATCCAGATTGTGGTCTGTTTACCGGACAATTTAAAAGAACTTCAGGCGATCTCCGGTGTTGGTAAAAAGACCATTGAAAATTACGGCAAAGAGATTGTGGAGCATGTACGTGCTTATCGTAAAAAAGAAGGGATTGAGGTTGTTTCTTTACCCCTTCTTAAAGTCGCTTCTGAACATTCTGATAAACCCAAAAAGAGAGTTCAAGAGCATGGAAGCACCAAAGACACAAGCCTTGCTCTCTTTCTTGAAGGGCAGACTGTTGAGGCAATTGCCAAAGAACGCGGGCTTGTGCAGAGCACTATAGAAAGTCACCTGTGTTCCTTTATAGAATCTGGAGAACTTGCCATAGAGAGGGTGCTGGCTGTTGAGCTGCAGAAAGAAATTGCAGAAGGGATAGCGGGAGCTGAAGAAAAAACGCTGAAAGGAATTAAGACCGAACTTGGTAATGCCTACTCCTACGGACAGATAAAGATTATGCTTGCTTACCAGAGAGGGCTTGAAGCAAAGTAGTAATTGCTGATTTTCAAGATTCTGAATCGCTCAGAGAAGAACAATCTTACCTTTTGTTTTTTTGGGTCAGGGCGTCGTTTGCTTGGAAAGGATATTGTTTTTTAGAAGATAAATAGAATCCATTTGTGCAGCAAGTTCTTTGTTGTGCGTAACCATAATGGTTGCAAGCTGCAAATCTCTGCATAATGATTGAATCAGATTAAAGACCAGATTACCGGAACGAGTATCCAGGTTCCCTGTTGGCTCATCGGCTAGCAGCAGAGATGGTTTCATAATAAGGGCGCGGGCGAGCGCTGTACGCTGTTGTTCGCCACCCGAGAGTTCGTTAACCCGGTGGCTGGTTCTGTGGTCGAGTTCGACCTGTGTCAGAAGTTTTTTTGCCGGACCTTCCATTTCGTTTTTTGTTTTGCCAGCTATTAGACCTGGCATCATAACATTCTCAAGCGCAGTGAATTCCGGTAGAAGGTGATGAAACTGAAAAATAAAGCCTACGGATTTATTGCGAAAACCGGAGAGTGCATTGTCACTCATCTTTGTGAGGTTTTTACCTTTAAAGAATATATTTCCGCTGTCGGGGCTATCCAGTGTTCCTAGTATCTGAAGTAAAGTTGTTTTGCCGGACCCAGATGCACCGACAATGGCGATCATCTCACCTGTATCAATGCTGAATTCAAGGTTCTTTAGTATCTGGATCTTTTCAGTTCCGCTATGAAAACTTTTGCAGAGATTTTTTCCGGCAAAAAGTTGTTTTTGAATCATGACAAAACCTCGGCAGGTTTCACTCTTGATGCCTTCCAGGATGGGTAAATGGTGGCTGACAGGGTGATAACAAGAGCTGAAATAGCGATGATTGTGACATCCATTGGCAACACTTTGATTGGCAGGGTATTCATGGGATACACATTTGACGGCAGTTCAATAAACTGGTAGCGGGATAGGATTTCACAGAGCCCGAGTCCTCCGAGTACTCCTAGAAAAGTTCCGACTACTCCGATAACCAGTCCCTGATAAAAGAAAATTTTCATGATGGTCTTGGATGTCGTTCCCATGGACTTCAAGATGGCGATATCTTTTTCTTTTTCCATAACAACCATAATGAGTGCTGAAACAACATTCAGTGCTGCCACCAGAATAATCAGGGCAACGCAGATAAACATGCCAATTTTTTCAAGCTTAAAGGCTGCAAAAAGATTGCGGTTCATGGACATCCAGTCTCTGGCAATAAATGGTTTTCCCAGCATATCGGCTATTTTCATACCCACCAGATCAGCCCGGTTTAATTCTTTTTCCTTTACAGTGACTTCAATTCCGTGGACAATATCACCGCTTTCCAGAAATTCCTGAACAGCGGGGATATGCATATAGGCAATCGATGAGTCATACTCATACATACCGGATTCAAAAATACCAGTTATCCGGCAGGTTTTGATCTTGGGGATTATTCCCATCGGTGTGAGAGGCCCCGATGGAGAGATAAGCCGAACTTTTCCACCAACCGATACGTGAAGGTCTGCGGCCATGGCGATACCAAGTATAATTCCGGGCATCCTCGCATCTTTGTCCTGTATCAGATCTTCGATGGTACCTTCCACCATCTGCTCAGGAAGTGCGATAACTCCTCTTGCCGTTGCAGGATCAATTCCACGAAGGACCACACCGGTTCCACCCTGTGGGCCTGAAAGCAATGTCTGGGTATAGAGATAGGGTGTGGCTCCGGTAACATCGTCTACGGTGACAATCCTGTCACGTACCAGCTCATAGTTCGGGATAACCCCACCGAGTCGCTGAATAATAATATGGGAGTTAATACCAAGAATCTGATCGCGCAGACCATTTGTAAAGCCGGAGTAGACTGCCAGCACAACAATGAGTGCCATAACACCCATGGTAATGCCGGCAACGGATATAAGCGAGATAAGCGAGATGAATTTCTGCTTATGTTGTGCTCGCAGGTAGCGAAGGCTTATGAACCATTCAAACACTTTTTTTCTTCTTTTTCTTTTTTTGCTGTTTCTGTACTTCTGGTTTTAGATGTGGAAAAAGGATAACGTCACGGATTGATGGTGAATCTGTGAGTAGCATAACTAATCTGTCAATGCCGATACCTTCACCAGCAGCTGAAGGCATGCCATATTCCAGGGCACGTACAAAATCCTCATCAAGTTCCGAGTGGACTTCGTCGTCATTCCCTTTTTCATCGATCTGCTTCTGAAAACGCTGCCGCTGATCGACGGGATCGTTCAGTTCACTGAAGGCATTGGCCAGTTCACGGCCGGTTACAAAGAGTTCAAAGCGATCGGTAACATCAGGATTATCTTCGTTCCTTCTGGCCAGTGGCGACACTTCGGTTGGGTAAGCTGTGATAAATGTCGGATCGATCAGCTTTTCTTCAACAAGGAGTTCAAAAAGCTCGGTTTTTGCTTTTCCGGGGCCGGCCTGTTCCTCGAGTTGAATCCCTTTTTCTTTGGCAAGAGCGAGCACTTTCTGATCATCCGCAAGATCAGCAGCATCAAGACCAGCAACTTCGATTAGTGCCTCGTCCATAGTCATACGTTTCCAGGGAGGAGCAAGGTTCACTTTGGTTCCTTGATACTCAATTTCCATGGTGTCATTGACTTCATCACAGAGCCAGGAGATCATCTCCTCGGTGAGTTCCATCAGGTCATGGTAAGTGGCGTAGGCTTGATAAAACTCGAGCATGGTGAATTCGGGATTATGTCTGGTGGACAAACCTTCATTTCTAAAATTTCGATTGATTTCAAAGACACGTTCAAAACCGCCGACGAGAAGCCGCTTCAGGTAAAGTTCCGGTGCAATACGAAGGAATAGTTCCATATCAAGAGCGTTATGGTGGGTTGCAAACGGTTTTGCGGTTGCACCACCAGGAACAGGATGCATCATGGGTGTTTCAACTTCCATAAAGCCGCGGTTTGAAAGAAACTCGCGAATCAAGCGGACTATTTCCACTCGTTTTTTAAATGTTACACGACTTTGAGGGGTGACGATCAGATCAACATAGCGTTGTCGGTATCGTGTTTCCACATCGGTAAGACCGTGAAATTTCTCCGGGAGGGGGCGTAGAGATTTAGAGATCATAACAAGTTTATCGGCAAGGACAGAGAGTTCACCCATTTTGGTTTTGAAGAGTTTCCCCTCAATACCTACAATATCGCCAATATCCCACTTTTTAAAAGTAGCAAAGACTTCGTCCCCTAAGGCATCCTTCTTTATATAGACCTGAATGCGCCCGGAACTGTCCACAAGATGGAAAAAAGCTGCTTTACCGAATTTACGCATGGACATAATGCGGCCTGCAACGGAGTATGTGTAGTTGGTTTCATCTTGAGTTTCGGCGGCCAGATGCTCACCCTTTGGGATGAGTTCCTTGATCCGGTTGTCCGGTTTAAACCCGTTACTATAGAGGTTAACACCAAGGTCGGCTAATGCCTCAGCTTTTTCACGACGTTGCTTTAATACTTGGGTATTTTCTTTGCTCATGACTACTCTTTATTTTGGTCATATATGATGGTTTAGGAACAACCTGATTTGTCAGATGAAAAATGGTTTTATTTTATTCACTCGTTTACTGCCAAAGCATGATTCTGTCAATGGTTTTCAAAGGAATCCAGTCAAGCAGATCACCCATTAGCGGACCATTTTAGACCTTTTCCAGAAGTACTACGTTTTCGATATGGTGAGTTTGCGGAAACATGTCGATGGGCTGTATTCTTTTTACTATAAAGCCCTGATGCAGTAACTCTTCCAGATCACGACAGAGAGTTACGGGATCGCAGGAGACGTAGACCAGTCGTTTTTCGCATAGTGTATGGAGTATTCTTGCAAGGCCGGGTGCTCCCTGCCTGGGTGGGTCCAGAATAATGATATCAAATAGTGTTCCTGACTTGGCAAGTTCCAGGCAGGCTGCATGGATCGCCTGTTTCTTAAATGATGTATTCCGTTGTCCAGCGTCACTGCTGTTTTTCTTCGCACTGCGAATGGCCGATCCCTGCCCTTCAACCCCGAGTACTGATTTTGCCTGTTCAGCAAGAGGTACTGCAAAATTTCCCATTCCACAAAACAGATCGAGAACAGTCTCCTCTTTTGTAATGGCACAATAGTCAAGAACGGTTTTCACAAGAGTGGTGTTCTGTTCCACATTTACCTGACAAAATCCGCCTGTTTCAAGGGAAAGCTGTAATGATTTTTCGGTGTGCGGGGCAAGTGGGGGCAGGGTGAAGGAGAGAGAATCACTTCCTGTCACGGCAAAACCGGTGCTTGTGAAAAATATGTTTTTGATTCCTGGAATGGTATCGATCAGGTTTTGGGCAAGTTTCAGATCGGTTGGGCGCGGTTTTCGTTTGAAATGGATTTGGATGGTGATTGTTGAGCCGTTTGGATCATACAGTATCTCAATTGCCTCGGTCTGCCGCAGTAGCTTGGCGAAGGGCGATTGCTGCAAGAGTTCCTGGAGGCAGTTGTTTATTTCAGGTTGGGCTAATAAACAATTATTGATAGCAATACAGGCATGACTGCGCCGTTTGTGAAAACCTAAAACCTGATTATCATCAACCTGAAGACGAATGCGCTGTCGATAATGAATTTGTTTTTTGGATGCAAGGGGCTGTTTGAGTAGTTTTTGGGCAGCTTCCTGAAGAGTTGGGTCATTACTTTCAAGGAGTATATCTCTAATAATTGAGTACTTTTCATGTAGCTGGCATTGGTAACTCATATGCTGAAAATCACAGCCACCGCATTGTCTGTAACTGGGGCAGGGTGCCTGGATCCTCTCACGAGATGGTTCGAGAATTGATGTTGCAACACCGGTATCAGCTTTTTTTCCAGTCGATTGAATCTTTGCGGTAACGGTTTCACCAGAAATAACACCTTCAATCAGAGTGATTTTTCCACTGGAATCTCTAGAGAAACCAAGACCGCTTGGAGTGAGTTCTTCAATATGATATGGGGGAGAAGTCATGATGGCATCCAAACAGGTCGAGTTTAGACAGGATCAAAGCATAACACCCCCTGCCGTAATGGAAAACCATTATGACAGGAGGCGCAGGGGATAACAACAGAAAGTTACTTTTTATTGCTAAACGTTTGTGTTTCCAGTTCTAGACAGTTGCTTCATTTACCCAGAAATCATGAAGATTGCAGAAACTTGTTCCAAAAATCTTCCCCTTGTAACCAGCTGGCAGTTCAAAAGTTGACTTGGCTTCAGCGTCGGAACCACTAAATACCTTGCCGCCAACAACTGTTCCATCCTCTAGAACCAGAGTGTGCCTGACTATAAAATGTTTTTTAGCCATGCCATGCTTTGTAAAAAGAGTGACCTTACTCCCTTCCACAGTAATTGAGGGAAGATGACTGCCCACTTTTTTGTCCCATTTTCCGGGATTAGCAGCTGTATATACAACATTTGTATAGGGCACAGCTGCTGCATTTGCAAAATTTACAGATCCTACAACCAATGCTGATGCGGCAACTATTCCACCTTTAAGAAAATCTCTTCTGTCTGTCATTGTACAGCCTCCAGTTTTGTTGATAGTGAGTACTATTCGCATAGGATATTCTTTCTAAATGTTTTGTCAAGTTTATTCTAGCTAAATTTCTATCTAAAAAGTGGAGTTATTTGTATATGCTTTTAAAGGAAAGTCAGCCGCAGTTCACTCAGTGAGCTCTCCTCGTGCATTAGGCTGACTATCAAGGTAGGTATTTAAAGTACAGTCAAATGTGATTTTAGACGCTTTGGCTGAGTATGGGGCGGGAATGAAGAGAAGAGCTTAATCCAAGCAAAATTGACTGAAAAAGAGTACACTTACTTGAATTTACACCTCTTTCAACCCAAACAAGAGCCAAGCCTATGCCCACCTCCATAAACCAAAATCCTGAACAGCTTGCCCGTGACAAGATTGACACCATGCTTTGCAACGCAGGGTGGGTAGTGCAAGCGAAGACAAAGATTAATCTGGCCGCAGGAAAAGGTTTTGCCGTCCGTGAATACCATACAGATGCCGGCTCTGCCGATTATGTTCTCTTTGTGGATCGTAAGGCAGTCGGTATTATTGAGGCCAAGCGGGAGGAAGAAGGTCAACACCTCCTCCAGGTTTCTGAACAGGCCACAAAATATGCCACAAGTAAACTCAAATATCTAAACAACGATCCTCTGCCCTTTGTCTACGAGAGCACGGGCGCACTCAGCCATTTCACCGATTACCGCGACCCAAAACCAAGAGCCAGAATCGTCTTTGGTTTTCATCAGCCAGAAACCATGGCCCAGTGGCTAACCAAAGCAAACACCCTACGAGGCAGGCTTGCCACAACGCCACAACTTGACCCCACCGGACTGCGGCCAGCCCAGATCAAGGCCATCGACAACCTTGAACATTCCTTCAAAAAAAAATCGCCCTAAGGCTCTCATTCAAATGGCCACAGGGGCAGGCAAGACCTTTACCGCTGCCACCTTTATGTATCGTCTTTTGAAACATGCCGATGCCAAACGAATTCTGTTTTTAGTGGATACCAAAAACCTGGGTGAACAGGCCGAACAGGAGTTGATGTCGTTTCAGCCTAATGATGATAATCGCAAATTCACTGAGCTCTATAATGTTCAACGGTTGACCTCAAGCTATATCGCCTCCGATAGTCAGATCTGCATTTCAACCATTCAGCGGATGTATGCCATTTTAAAGGGCGAAGAGCTGGATGAAAATAGCGAGCAGGATAACCCAAACGAATCAAGCTGGTTGCAAAACCATGGTAAAAAAGAACCCCTACCCGTGGTCTATTCTGCCAAGGTTCCCCTTGAACAGTTTGACTTCATTGTTATTGATGAATGCCACCGCTCCATCTACAACCTGTGGAAGCAGGTCCTTGATTATTTTGATGCCTTTTTGATCGGCCTCACCGCCACCCCTGATAAGCGCACCTTTGGTTTCTTTAATGAAAATGTGATGAGCGAGTACACCTATGAGGAATCGGTACTGGATGGGGTCAATGTTCCCTATGAGGTGTATACCATTGAAACGGAAATCTCCCAGAAGGGCGAGACCATCAAGGCTGGCTGGTTTGTCGATCGGCGCGACAAGCTCACGCGCAAGAAGCGTTGGCAGCAGGAGGATGAAGGCACGGCTTACACCCCGAACCAGTTGGATAAAAAGGTGGTAAACCCCAGTCAAATCCGCCATATCATCCGCGAGTATAAACGGGCCTTAAAAAATGAAATCTACCCCAACAGATTTACCGAGGATGGCGAATACGAAGTCCCGAAAACTCTAGTTTTTGCCAAGACCGATAGCCACGCCGATGATATCATCAAAATGATCCGCGAGGAGTTTGACGAGGGGAATGAGTTTTGTAAAAAGGTAACCTATAAGATAGAAGAAGACCCGAAATCGGTGCTTAACCGCTTCCGCAATTCCTACTATCCCCGAATTGCCGTGACTGTCGATATGATCGCCACGGGAACCGATGTCAAACCATTGGAAGTCTTACTCTTTATGCGTGATGTTAAATCCGTTAATTATTTTGAACAGATGAAGGGCCGGGGAACCCGCACCATTAATAAGGATAGCTTGCAATTGGTCTCAAGAACTGCCGAGGCAAAGACCCACTTTATCATTGTTGATGCCGTGGGTGTCACCAAATCCAAGAAAACCGATAGTCGCCCCTTGGAACGAAAGCGCAGCACCCCCCTCAAGGATCTCCTAGGTGCTGTTACCATGGGAGTAGCCGAGGAGGACTTATTCTTATCGCTGGCTAACCGTCTTATTCGTTTGGATAAACAACTAAGCGATCCAGAGCACGAGGCTTTGCTCGGCCACTCTGGTGGCAAAAATCTCAAGCAAATCTGTAAAGACTTACTCAGCAGTTTTGATCCCGATGAAATCAAGTCTAAGGCTCGGGTGGAACTGGAAAAAATCTCCACAGAACCATCCCCCGAACAAATAGAATCAGCCGAACAGAAGGCACAAGACGAATTAATCAGCACCGCTGCCACCACCTTTAATGGTGATCTGAGCAATTATCTGGAAAATGTCCGCAGAGAGCACGAGCAGATTATTGATGCCGTTAATCTCGACAACATCGTAAAGTCCGAATGGCAGACCAGCTCCGAAGAGAAAGCAAAGGAGGTGATTCAAGATTTCAGCGCTTATTTAGAAAAACATAAGGATGAGATCAAGGCCCTCTCCATCTTCTACGACCAACCCTATAACCGCCGTGATATTACCTTTAAAATGATTAAGGAACTGTTCGACCACCTTAAACAGAACAGACCACTCCTTGCCCCTGCTACCGTTTGGCAAGCCTACGAATGTCTGGAGGCCGTCCAATCCAAACAACCAAAAGACGAACTCACCGCTCTAGTCTCCCTCATCCGCAAGGTCTGTGGCCTAGATCAAACCCTGACCTCCTTTGCCAAGACCATTGACGATAATTTCAAGCAGTGGATTTTTAAACAAAATGCCGGCCAACATAACCGCTTCAGCACCGAGCAGATGGCGTGGTTGCGCTTATTTAAAGAACATGTGGTCAGCTCCTATCATATCGAGGTGGAAGATCTCGATTTCACCCCCTTTGATGCCGAGGGCGGCCGGGGCCGAATGTATCAACTCTTTGGCGAGGAGATGGACGGGATTATTGATGAATTAAATGAGGTCTTGGCGGCATGATGAGAGATGATTGGATTGAATGCAGGCTTGGTGAAGTATGCCACACAACTTCAGGGGGTACACCGAGTCGAAAAAAGGAGCAATTTTATAATGGTTGTATCCCTTGGGTCAAATCAGGTGAACTGAATTATAACATTATAATAAAAGCAGAAGAGCATATTACAGAAGAAGCCATCAAAAAATCTAGCGCGAAAATATTTCCGAAGGGAAGTATTTTGATAGCTTTATATGGTGCAACAATAGGGAAATTAGCCTTCCTTGGTATTGACGCAGCCCCAAACCAAGCAGTTTGTGCTATATTTAAAAATAAGATATTTGAATCAAATTTTTTATTTAATTACCTCTTTCATAAGAGACGAAATCTTATTGAACAAGGAACAGGGGGTGCTCAACCCAATATTAGTCAAACTATTTTAAAAAAATTAATCCTTCCCGTTGCTCCCCTCCCAGAACAACGAGCCATTGTTGCCAAGATCGAAGAACTATTCAGCAGTTTAGATAACGGCATCAGTGATCTAAACAAGGCCAGCGCCCAACTTAAAATCTATCGTCAGGCCGTCCTTAAAAAAGCCTTTACGGGGGAACTAACCAAAGAGTGGCGCTCCAAACAAACAAGCCTCCCCACCGCCAACGAACTCCTCCAACAAATACAAACTGAACGCCAAAACCATCACCAACAGCTACTGACAAAATGGCAGGAAACCGTCCAACTTTGGGAGGATGGTGGCAAGGAAGGTCGGAAGCCTATGAAGCCAAGGGTGCTTAAAGAGTTGCCTCCGTTGACAGAAGAAGAAATTGCGATTTTACCGCCTCTGCCTGAGGTTTGGGCACATATTAAACCTCAAGATATTGCCTCACCTGAAAATTATTCAATTGGGATAGGCCCATTTGGTAGTAATTTAAAAGTATCTGATTACCAAGATTTTGGTGTTCCTTTGATTTTCGTTAGGAATATCACCAGAAACAACTTCTTCTTAAATCAAAAATTCATCTCACAAGATAAATATCGTGAATTAACAGCTTATTCAGTTAAGCCTTTGGATATTCTCATAACAAAAATGGGCGACCCTCCAGGTGATTGTTCAATATATCCTCAACATCAACCAAATGCTGTAATCACATCAGATTGTTTGAAGTTTAGAGTATGGTCAAAATACTCAGAAAGATTATATTTTAAATATTGCATTGAATCTATTTTTATCAAAAAACAACTCGGTTATATCACCAAAGGAGTTGCACAGAAGAAAATTAGTGCAGAAAGATTTAAAACACTTAATTTCCCACTCTGTTCCCTCCCCGAACAACTCCAAATCGTCCAAGAAATAGAATCCCGCCTCTCCGTCTGTGACAATATAGAACAAACCATCAGCGCAAGTCTGGAAAAGGCCGAGGGTTTGCGTCAGTCCATCCTCAAAAAGGCTTTTGCAGGTGAACTTCTCAGTGCTACCGCTCTGGCAGCTTGTCGCAAGGAAGCAGACTGGCAACCTGCCAGTGAGTTGTTAAAACAGATTAAGGCGGCCCAAAAAGATGCGTAATATAAAGACCTATGACCGATCCTTTCAAAGGAAAAACAACATAAAGATCAATTCAGTTGGCGCAAATTTTGCGACAACTGAACCAAGGCAGAGAAGAAACCATGAATAAAATCGAAATATATCAAACTGCCGATAAACAAACCGAGGTCCGCGTCAAGTTTGACGAAGAAACCGTCTGGCTCAATCGTCAGCAGATAGCGGAACTCTTTGCCCGAGACCTAAAAACCATTGGAAAACATATCAACAATGTCTTTAAAGACGGAGAATTGCGTCGAAACTCAACTGTCGCAAATTTTGCGACAGTTCAAACTGAGGGGCAAAGAAGCGTAAAAAGGGAGATTGAATATTATAATCTTGATGTCATCATCTCGGTTGGTTACCGAGTGAAATCACCCCAAGGTACCCAGTTTCGTATCTGGGCCACCAACCGCCTCAAAGACTATCTCCTCCAAGGTTATGCCCTCAATCAGCAACGCTTTGAGCAAAATGCCAACGAGTTAGAGCAAGCCTTAAAACTCATCCAAAAGACCGCCAAATCCCCAGACCTCCAGTTAGATTCAGGCCGAGGTTTGGTGGAAATCCTCAGTCGTTACACCCAAACATTTCTCTGGCTCCAACGCTATGATGAAGGCCTGCTCGATACCCCCAAGGGACAAACTGGTGGCTCATTACCAACACCTGAAATCGCCATGGCCACCCTGCAAGAATTAAAAAAACAGCTTATGGCACGCAAAGAGGCCACCGACCTGTTTGCCCAAGTACGGGCCGATGGCTTGGCAAGTATCTTGGGCAACCTAAATCAATCCGTTTTTGGCGAGCCAGCCTATCCCACCATTGAAAGCAAGGCCGCCCATCTTCTCTATTTTATGGTGAAAAACCACCCCTTCTCCGACGGCAATAAACGCAGTGGAGCTTTTCTATTCGTAGACTTTCTCCATCGTAATAATCGCCTCTTAGACCAGAACGATATCCCCGTTATCAACGACACCGGCCTTGCCGCCCTGACCCTGCTGGTAGCAGAATCCGACCCCAAACAAAAAGAGACCATGATTTAGCTCATTATGAATATGCTAAATTGAAAAAGTGGTATGTCGGTATTTCCGACATACCACTCAACATGGCCCTCGATATAGAAAAAACTCAACCTGTAAGGATTGCTTACAGGTTCAAATAGAAGGAAACAATAATGAGTAACGAATCAACAATAATCTCCAAGGTCTGGAATTTCGCCCATGTTCTGCGAGATGACGGGGTGGGTTACGGTGATTATCTGGAGCAGATCACCTATCTCCTCTTTTTGAAGATGGCCCATGAGCTGAATCAACCGCCCTATAATAAGGGGCTATCCTTCCCCAAGGTTAAAGACGCTGAGGGTGACGAAATTGTAGATGGTGAAAGCTGTGACTGGCAAACCTTAGCCGGTAAACGGGGAGCCGAACTTGAGACTTTTTATGTCCAGCTTTCCGTAGTTTATCCTCTGAAAAAGGAATCCTCGGGCAGATCTTCACCAAGAGCCAAAACAAGGTTCAAGACCCTGCCAAGCTTTTAAAAATCATTGATATGATTGACCATGAACAGTGGAGCTTACTTGGCACTGATGTGAAGGGGAAAATCTATGAGGGACTGCTTGAAAAAAATGCTGAGGACACCAAGAGTGGTGCAGGTCAATACTTCACCCCTCGCGCCCTGATTAAAACCATGGTGGCCTGTATTGAGCCAAATCCTCTGAAATCCATTGTTGATCCAGCCTGTGGCACAGGGGGATTTTTCCTAGCTGCCTATGATTTTCTTGTCGAAAACAACCGCCTTGATCGTGACGAAAAGACCCATCTCAAAAACAAGACCTTCCATGGTAACGAGATTGTTGCTGGTACTCGCCGGTTATGTTTGATGAATATGTTTCTTCATAATATTGGCGAGATAGATGGTGATAGCTTTATCTCCTCTGCTGATGCACTGGTTACAGACACGGGTGAGCGTTACGATTATGTCCTGGCCAATCCGCCCTTTGGTAAAAAATCCAGCATGACCATCACCAACGAAGAGGGCAAACTTCAAAAGCAGGACCTCAATTATAACCGTCAGGATTTTTGGGCCACTACCTCCAATAAGCAGCTCAACTTCCTCCAGCATATTAAATCGTTACTCAAAATCGATGGTGAGGCTACCGTGGTGTTGCCCGACAATGTGCTTTTTGAAGGAGGGGCTGGAGAGACTGTGCGTAAAAAGTTGTTAAAGACCGCCGACCTGCACACTATTCTCCGTTTTCCCACCGGCATCTTCTACGCCCAAGGGGTGAAGGCGAATGTCTTGTTCTTTGATAATAAGCCTGCCTCTAAAGACCCATGGACGAAAGAGGTGTGGATCTATGATTATCGCAATAATATCCATCACACCCCCAAGAAAAGCCCCATGCGCTTTGAGCATTTGCAAGATTTTATAAGCTGCTATAATCCTCAGAATCGCCATAAACGCACGGAAACATGGAGCACGGAAAACCCCGACGGCAGATGGCGCAAATTTAGCCATGAAGAGATCGTCGCCCGTGACAAAACCAATCTCGATATCTTCTGGGTCAAAGACAAGAGCCTTGCTGATCTGGACAATTTGCCTGATCCAGACATCCTTGCCTTAGAGATTATTGATAATTTGGAATCAGGTTTAAGCAGTTTTCGAGAAATAATTGAAACTCTCAAATAGTCAATGAGCCAAACAACACCTAAGGAACTCCACTTACTCAGGGTTGACCAGTCATTCCAACTGGAATGGCAGAAACCTACGGGGCGATTGGGTCAAAAACAAATCAGCCTGCAACAGGATATATATCAATCCTACATAGACCAGCCTGAAAACTGGTTTCTATTTTTGGGATTTTGCGAACAAAATAGTCCTCTTTCGCCATCCCTGCATTTCTGGCGTGAATTCAGCTCTCTCTTTATCGATCATCTTTTCAAACAAGCCATAAACAATTATGAAGGTAGTGCGACTGTGATCCTGCTTGGCACAAGCTCTGAATTCAAATCATTCAGTAAAGGTCTCAGTAAGCACCCAGATGGCTATGGGAAGTTACGCCGAATGCTGTAACCCTTTATTCTCAGACGCTTAAAGAGTGATAAGACCATTGTCAGCGATCTGCCTGAAAAGATTGAAGTCAAGGCGTGGGCCCAACTGAGCAAGAAACAGCTTGTCCTTTACCAACAGATTATCGACACCATCACCGAGAATTTGGCTGAACGCCAGTGGTATTCAGCGCAGGGGGATGGTGCTTGCGGCTCTGATGAAATTTAAACAAATCTGTAATAACCCATCAGGAAAATCCACCACAACCATTTACACCATCCTTTCTCGTCTCAAAAAACAAAAACTAATACTTAATCCTATCCGTGGAAAGTATTGCTTGAACGGCGCAAAAAGGTAGATAGGGAAAGATAAGGGGACAATCACTAAGCTGTTAAATCGAGTATGAACAACTACATTTAAAGCAAAGAAGATATCTTTTCTTTAAACTCTTCAAAAAGTTCCGGATTATCAATTTCTCCGGAAATATATCCGATTAGCTCAAAGATTCTGGAAATATCGGGTGTGTTGTTTGTAGTCCAGCGTTCAAGACATTCGTCATAAACCATATCTGCAATTGGGCCAACGGTATCAAAAAGTGCTTGTTTGATACTGTTAAGGGCATGGGTCGTCTGTTTGTTGATGTAATCCAGGTTTTCCTTCGGTTCTGTCTGTGGTTCCGGGGTTGGTTCTGCTACAGCTGCTGGTGCCTGCTCTATCATCTTTTTAAGTTCAGGGGCAAGCATGCCGGCTGTTGTGCTAACCAGTGAAGTGTCACTTCCCTGTTCACAAAGAACCAGAAGCATTGAACTGGCGCTTATCGGCATAGCGACAATATCAAACCTATCGTAGCGGATGGACATTGTTTGGGGATCAAGCCCTTTTACTTCTGCCATTTGCATCATTCTTCCAGTATTATTTGCCGTTTCTTCGATCATGATGTCTGTGAAGAAGTCGGGTAGGCTACTGAGAAGCGTCTTTTCACCGCGGACCGAGACACAGGATCCCAGGACTCCCGGAAGGATAGCAAATTCTTTGGAAAGAGTATTCATAGTTCGGTTAATAGTCCTTGCAACTGCTATTTTACAGATAAACCTGCACTTATTTGATTAGACACTTCTGATACCGAGCTGTGGGCATCAAGTACCATCCCAAGTATCTTCCCAGCTTTCGGGAGGATCAGTAGCGAGCTGCCATCTTTCATCTCCATATGTATTCGGCGTGGAGACTTTGTCCGTAGAGATTTGCGTAGATTGCTGCTTGTGATGATGCAGTAGATAATCAGCTCACCAAGTGTTGAATTTGGGGCTGAATGAATAACAATTTTTCCAGTTTTATTAAGAATATAAAAATATCGGATACCCTCAACAGCTGTCAGCACGTTTATGGTTGCCTGAAAATCAGGGTTATTCTCAGCATCCTTAACGACATAGGTAATCGGTGTTCTTGCCATTGTCTCCGTTTGTTCATCCTGACGTTTTGCAGCATTTAAGAGAATAAATCCCAGGGGATGATCTATCTGCCTTGGTTGGGGAACAGCCTCAGCCATTGCAATACTTGGTTTTTCCCATGAGACAATTGTGTAAGCAGCTTCGATCCCCTGGAGTTGCTCCTGCTCCGCATCTATTAAATCACCATCTTCGAAATATAAAATTCCACTCTTGTTGTTTGATTCTACCTGGACCCTACAGGAGTGTCGCTCCTGTTCAAGCATCTGTAAAAAAGAAGCGATGGAAATACCATTAATAATTCCGCCACTGTCTTTGCTTGAGGCTGTGTTGGCCGTAGTTTGGTCTTTCATTGGTTAGATGTATCGTTTCAATGGTTTATCCTTTTCTTTTGATTTTCCGGACAACCAGCTCCATACTGCGCTTTAGGAGATCTACTGAGTGGTACACGTGGTCCACTTCATCGTTTGATTCTTTTGGTTGCGTGTAGAGTAAGGGGGTATCCAGTTTTCCTGAAACAATGGCTTTGGTGTCCTCGGTTAACTTATGGAGCCTGTTGAGAATAAAGCGAGTTGTAAAGAGAAAATTGATTAGAAAGGCAAGAAAAATTCCCCCAAGCGAAATAGGGTTTATAAGGGTTGGCAGCGCCTCCATTAGACTGATGGAGGGAAGTGTTACTGAAATAATTCCACGAACATCACCGACTTTGTAGTGAAATGCCTTTTTGTCACCATACTTTGTGATCACGGCTGCAGGGGCATCTTTTGGGTCACCATGGCATTTAAGACAGCCTTCTTTGACAATAAGCGGGCGGGCATAGCGATAGGATCCACCTTCATACTTTTCCACAAATTGAATGTTTTTATTAGCCGAAAACTCTGCAATTGAAGCTTTTTCAAAGCCATCCGGGGCATTAGCTTTCTGGCGAACATCATCACTGGTTACCGTAAAAGATGCTCGTGTTGAAGTTTTGTTCGCGATGGTGGAGAGTTCGCGGGTTGCAAGAGCTGGGTTCTTTCCGTAAAAACGTGAGTTGTTTCCTGTATCATGAACCGCCAGATATTCATCAAATTGTGGGGTAAGTTTGTTTACCCACACCATTCCAGAGTCTGCGACCCATGATCTAAAGGAAACAACCTGATCAGCAACAGCTTCTGCTTCATTACGTAGCACCTGGTTTCGCAGTTTTCCAAGACTAGCAAACAGGGATCCAAGGATCAATGTAACAGTAAGGAAAAACACAATAAGTGCCTTAGAGCGCAGGCTCATTTTCTTGGCCATAAAAACCTTCTCCTTTACATATGGTGAAAGATACTGGATGAAACTGTCAGGTATAGGTATTTAATCACAGGAAATTACAAATGTGAAGGTTTTTTAAGGAGTTGCCCAGGGCAGTTTTATGAAAAAGAGAAAAGCACAAATAATTAAGAAAAGAACAGTGGCCTAAACAGTGTTTAGTGCCTATTGCGGAGTGGTTGGTGCAGGGAAGGGGGTGCCAAGCTCCCAGGCAAACTGTCGCAGGAGGATGCCAAGGTCAGCAGTGGTTCGCATCAGAAGATTCTTTGCATCAATCAGGCGGTTTTTGCTGGTGAGCAGATCCTGCATGGAGGTCTGTTTGATTTGGTAGGATTTGAGTGAGAGTTGAACAATTTCTTGCTGCTGCAGCAGGTGGATTTGTTGTTTTGTGAAAATATCCCGGAGGCTGGTGATAGTCTTTTTCTTGTTGGCAATAGAATTAAAGGTTCTTAAGATAGTTGAATATTCCTGAATAGATGTAATCTCTGTTGCCATGTCCCGTGTCTTGATATTGCTGAATAGTGTCCCGCCACTGAAAAGCGGTACACTGAGAATCAGCCCAATCGATCCTTCGCCACTGTACTCATTGAAGTGTGTATCTTCTTTTCTGTCCAATTCGCCTCGGACAAAGAGTGCTGGCCATTCCTGCTGGGTATATTTTTTTGCTTTTGTTTTTCCAAGATTACGTTCGATAAGAATCTTTTTATAAAGCAGGCTATTGTCTGCAAAAAAACTTCTTAGCTCCTCATCCGTTGCTGAATCAGTCAGGAAAGGCTGCATTTTATCGATACTTGCATCCAGTGCCGAAAAGCTGTTGATGCAGCCTGCTGTCCGTTTTTCAGCATCGAGAAGTTCGTTTAGCCAGTGCCAGCTTGGATTATCTTCTGGAATAGCCGTAAAATCGAGGAGTTCCCGGAAAGTCGTGTCTCGTCTTTGCTCGTTAAGGTCTTGTCTTGCTTCCAGTTCTTTTAGATTTGCCTGGGCTCTCAGCAGTGCCAGTTTTGTCTGGTCTCGCAGGTTATAGCCACGCTGAATTTTGCTGACATGCTCCTGGGATATTAGAATGGAGTTTGTAAGGTTGTGCAGCTTATAGCGAGCAACCATGTAGTTTCCAAGTAACTCATGGAGACGTGAATCGAGTTCACGGGTATTGATATCAAGATTATTGCTTGCAAGCTCATACTCCAGCTTGGAAACATCAATATCTAACGAGAGGGGACGGCGATAGAGTGGGATATCCAGATCAAAATTCCAGTCTGTAACATCCGTGCCATCGGTGTAGGGTGTTTCTGCTTCAGGTGTTGTTTGCTCAGTGTCATCCGAGGCGGAATCTTTATCCAGGAAACGTTTTTGAGCAATTTCAAAATCAAGTTGTGGGGCAAAACGTTTGGCCAGAGAAGTGTATTTTTCTGCTGTTTTTTGTTCTTTTAGTTTTCTGGCCACTTGAATATCGGGCGATTGTTCCCAGGTTTGTTTAAAGAGAGCGTTATAAACTTTGAGAATATCCGGCTCGGTGTTAGCTGTGTTTGGGCTGTGAACGTTGGTGGCAGTCTGGTCAATTTCTTCATTTTTGACAGCTGTGCTTTCACTAAAACCAGAATCTGTAGCTGTGACTTCTTGAATATTAATGGATGTATTACTGGCAGCGGCAGGTACTGGCAACAGTCCCGCAAGCCATATAATGCCAAGGAGCAGGCGCAAGATATAAGAATTTAGGAGTCTTTTTAGTGACAGTATATGGTTGCTGCTTAATGTCGTCACGATCATGCAAAAGAACTGAGGTTAAGAGCATATATTGAAAAATACAGATGGATAAATGTTCTGTACAGATCACAAATACATAATACCTCATAATTCTATGCTATTAAACTGACTTTGTCACTGCAAAATTTATAGGCTACCTTGGGAAATTGCCTTTTCGCCCCAACACTTCGTTGCGAGTAATTTCTCACGCCTCGATTTGGAACGGAAATGCTGATTTTTCAAGGCCCCCTTAAGTGGCTCTCTTTTGACCATGAAAAGCATAAGAGATCCGGCAAACTGCCAAATTTATCCAGTTCTGTTTACTCATCCCGCACCATTCGGATCAACCTGTTCAGGCTCCTGTGACAGATCTTCCTGGATGGCATCGACATCGTTTAGCCCAGCATCGTCTTCCTGATTTTGAACATCTGCTTCGGCTGTGTCGATTTCTTCAACGGAGGCCAGGTCTTCTGTATTAGCAGTACTGCTGTCACTGGCTGAAAAGCTGTCAAGGGTCGAGCTGTCCTCTGTCTGTGCTGTATTGTCTGATGTTGCAGAGAATTGATCAAGGTCATTCTCTTCGGCTTCTGATTCCGTTGTCTCGGAGTCATCGTCACTGGCGAGGTCAATACGCAGATCATCCGTGCTTAAGTCGGTGGCTTCGGATTCTTCCTCAATATCGGTCTCGCTGCTGATAGCCTCAACATCTTCCACAGATTCCTGCTCCACAGGGTCAGTAGCAGTTGGGCTGGTAATTGGTGTTTCTGCAACTGGGGATTCTGCTACGTTAGTAACCGGAGCCTCTTCGGTTTGTGTGCTGCTACTCTGTGTTTCGTTTTCTGATGTTTCCGCTGAATCACTGGTGGGTTCATCTACAGGCTCATCAAAAAGATTACTGAGTGATTCCGAGGGAAGGGAAGTTGCCAGATCATCGTCGGCCAGGACATCAGTTTGGGGTTGGCTTTCTGTCTCTGTTGCATCAGGTGTTTCACTCTGATCCTGAACAGCTGTCACTTGCTCTTCAGCCGGTACGGTTTCCATCTCCTGAATGTCGCTTGTTTCGTCCTTTTCTTCACCAGGAATGGTGATAGATGGAATGCTCAGTGATAGATCGCTGATGTTAGCATCGTTGAAATCCTGAATTGCGGTATCGGTTGCTGTCGCAGTAATTGCAGCGGCAGAAATCACAGAACTTTCTGAACCCAATAAAATTGTATCCGAGGTTGAGACAATATCATCGACACTGTTTGTGGTTTGATCTGAATCAGAAAGTGAACCTACTGCTGTTCTATCATCCATTTCAAAGTTGGTATGAAGGACAACGTCACCAAAATCAGCATCTCCCAGATCAGGAAGGTCTTCAATATTTATATAGGTTCCTCCCTCTCCATCGGATTCGAATTGGAAATGATCCTTGCCATCGGAATTGAATGTCGGTTCTGTATAATAAACAGGATGAGAAGCTGGCTCGTCATTGATAAGGAGTACGGGCTGGTCACCACTGTTGTCAAAGCTTATTACACTGTCATCGTTGATTTCACCTGCACCATTTGCAATAATGAAAAACTCGTAATTACCGGGCTCAAGGTCTGCCAGGTGTGTTCCTCCGGCCATGCCATTTTGATCGTCAATAACCACGGTACCACTGACGGGATTTCCATCCTCGTCGATCTGGTACGTACCGACAACATTTCTGTAGCCTGCTGTTTCTGAAACATAGGTGAGGTCATTATCAGTCCCCTGCACTGTGATGGATGCATTCGCTGTATCGGTTCCGCCCTGACCGTCACTAACTGTATAGGTGAAGTTTACGTTCTTGCTTTCACCATCAGCCAATGAGTCCAGTGTATTGCCGGGGGTAAAAACAATATTACCAGCACTGTCCTGTTCGGCTGTTCCTATGATATTGCCATCATTGTCAAGGACTTCACTGGAAACTGCAGTAATAGAAAGGGTATCGCCATCTGCATCAGTGTCATTGGCGAGTAATATGTCTTGTGAAATAGTTAAAGGAGTGTCTTCTTCAGTTGATAAGCCGACAACTGGGGTTTCAGAAAACTGAATATCCCCATTTGCTTGTAAGTCATGACCATTGCCGGACTGATCGGTAAGAGGCGTATCACCTTCAAAGGAATAATGCGCTAGCAGTCCATCGGGGGCAGGGATCTCACCATCCTGGATCTGCCCTACTTCTGAGGCACTAAGGCTGCTGTCGTAGATTTGGACGTTGTCTGTTTCTCCTTGAAATTCATAGCTGGTTGGTATATTTGACGGAGCACCAATGGTCACGTTCTGCATGGGCAAGTCACGGCCGGCTCCAGTGCTAATGGTGCCAGTTGCTGTGATATTCACGCCATCCTGATAGACGGTCAGATCTTGACCATCATAGGAAAATGTCAGATTGGACTCTTGTCCGTTTTCTGCCTGGCCACCCTGGAATACGATAGACTGGTTTTCATCTGCAACACCAACCTGATAGACGGAATTGTCTTTTCCGTAAACTCCACGTGTAACAAAAAAGCCTGATGCTGCACCTGTCTGTCCGCCATTGCTGATAATGTATCCGTAATCCTGTTCTGCAGGTGTAATATCAAGAGATACCGTATAGGGCTCGCTGTTATCTTGTATTATTGAAGAATCTGTTATGAGAGAGGTGTTGTTGCCACTAAGTTGGGCTTGCTGGTCGCTGGATAAATCAGCAACTGCAATGGGGGTGTCGTTGACAGATGCTAATTCCAGGGATGCTGTGGCTGGTATGATTTCGATACCATCGGTAACTTCGTAGTTAATGGTCACTTCACCGTTAAAATTGTCTTTTGGAGTAAAGGTGAATGTCCCGTCAGGATAAGATGTCAGGACTCCCTGCTCCGGATCGACCGTTACATTAGTTACTGATAACGAATCGTTTGTGTCGGTATCTGAGGTCGTTGCAAGAAGGTCAGAAGCAGTAAAGGATTGAGCGTTGTCTTCTTCACCTCCTGGAAGGATGACAGTACCTGAAACTACTGGCGCATCATTTGATCCTGTAACCACGATTTCAAAGTTGCTCGGTTCACTTGTGGTCTCACCATCGGAAACCTGAACTGAAAAATTGATATTGGCAATTTCCCCCTCACTGAGACTATCAAAATCGACATGGTCAAAGTAAAAATCACCAACTTCTGCATCCACATTTGGATAGTTGTCCAGAAAATTCTGAGTAACCTGAACAACGGATTCGTCGCCTCTTGCTGATTCTGCACTGAGCGTGTCAGAGTTAAAGACGCTGTCGTTTGCCTGTATTCCATCATGCCATGCAACTTCTGCATCTGCGAGTGATACGGAGAAGGTATCACTGTCAACATCTGTTATACCAAGGTGTTCCAGCATCTCTGCCTGAGTAACAACTGAATAAACATCCCCCTCCCAGGTTTCTCCATAACCGGAGAATCCTTCCATTGATTCTTCGTTTATATCGAGAGTTTGAACATTTGTGATTACCGGAGCATCATTTGTCCCGCTAATAAGCACTGTTGCATTTGCAGTATCAGTTCCGCCCTGGCCATCACTGACAGTATAGGTGAGATTTACATTCTTGCTTTCACCATCGGCCAATGAGTCCAGAGTATTGCCGGGGGTAAAAATAATATTACCTGCATTGTCCTGTTCGGCAGTTCCTATGATATTGCCATCATTGTCAAGGACTTCACTGGAAACTGCAGTAATAGAGAGGGTATCGCCATCTACATCAGTGTCATTGGCAAGGAGTACTTCCTGTGAAATGGTGAGAGGAGTATCTTCTTGTGTCTCAAGCTCTCCTGCAACTTCATATGCGTTATAATAAATATAGGCATTTTCTTCGTAGTCAGTTGTACCGTCACCGTCCCGGTCTCTTGTGATGCCATTGGAGGAAGTATCAATAATACCTTGCGTCCCATCCTCAAAGGTGATGATTCCCCCCCGGAGTTCACTAAGACTTATATCATTGTCAGCAAACCAGTCGTGTCCTCCCATGTAATTATATCCGGTGTGACCTAAGGAACCATGCTCAAAATAGCTGTGGTCACTGAGAGTGGTTAATTCCGATTTACCTTCAAGCAGGTTCGCGTCGCTGCTGTTGGCGTAAATACCTGTGACTCTGGTTCCGCTGGCAGCTCCATCTGTTTGAGAACCCGGATTATCTGAATCAAGAATCCCATTTTCTCTGTCATCAACCGCATTCGGAGCATCATTGACAGCATTAACAGTTACCGGAAGCTCGATGGTTGTTGTTGCCACATCACCATTACTCTCTGTTGCTGTGGTTGATATTTGCAGAGTGAAGTCCTGGTTATTATTTGGACCTGGTGTAACAGTAAGTCCTTCCAGTTCATCCTGGTTCAGTGTCCATGAACCGTCATTATTTTGTTGGCCTGTTGAAAGAGTTGCATCGTGTGGCACACCCTCGACCAGAATCTGACTGAGTGTTTCCGATCCGTCAGTGTCGGAAAGCGCTACGTCAATGTTCAGTGCTATGCTGCTATCTTCATCGCCACTTGCTGTGGTGAAAGTAATTTCCGGATTATCTACTACGGCTTGGATATTAAGCGTTACTGTGGCACTGCTGCTTCCACCCTGGCTGTCATCAACGGTATAGGTGAATGTGGCCTCACCTGAAAAGCTGGTGTCCGGCTCGAACGTAATGGTGCCATCCTCATTGAGGGCAACCGTACCGTTAGTGGCATTGGCCACATCTGTGATAGATAAAGAATTGCTGTCCACGTCACTGTCATTCACCAGTAATGTGTCTGGCGAAATGGTAAGAGTTCTATCCTCCAGCGTTTCAAGATCGCCGAGGGGTTCGTACGCGTTATAGTAGATATAAGCATTTTCTTCGTAGTCAACTGTGCCGTCACCGTCTCTGTCTCTTGTAACGCCATTGGAGGAAGTATCAATAATACCTTGTGTCCCGTCCTCAAAGGTGATGATCCCACCGCGAAGGCCACTGAGACTTATATCATTATCTGCAAACCAGTTGTTTCCGCCCATATAGTTGTAGCCGGTGTGGCCAAGGGAATTATGTTCGAAATAATTATGGTCATTGAGGGTGAGTAGATCGTCTTTTCCGTCAAGCAGATTCTCATCGCTTCCTTGGGTGTAGATGCCGATGACTCTGGTGCCGCTTGGTGCTCCGTCTGTCTGGTTTCCGGGGTTTTCGGAGTTGAGGTGTTCGGTGTTCTGGTAAGCATCGGCAACGGCAATAGGGTCGTCGTTCACAGCTTCCAGAAAGACATCAATGACCTCAGAGACAGATTGTGTTGCGCCACCATGACTTTCTGTGGACGTGGTAGTGATGGTCAGGCTGAAATCCTCGTCACTGTTTGTGGGGGGGGAAAGGGTGAGGTCGGTTAACTCATTGCTTGTGAGTTCCCATGTGCCATTGCCAAGATCCTGTCCTGCTGAAAGTGTAGCACCAGCCGGTACGCCATTGATGGTGATACTGAGGGATTCAGAACCATCTGTGTCGGTAAGGCTGGAAGAGAGGTCAAGCGCAATAGCGGTATCTTCAAGGCCGTGGCTGTCCACAGCGTTAAGGGTTGGGGCTGAAGCTGAACTCTCAACAGGAATGATTTCGATGGTTTCCTCACTCTCTTCTTCCTCGGGAAGGGGTTGAGGAGGTGTTGAGGTAACAGGTCCTGGTATGACTGGTGTTGCAGAGGGAGATGTTGCAAGAGGAGATGTCCCAGGGGAAGGTACTGCTGGCGTTGTCTCTGGTGTCGATGCCGGTTCCGGCGAGCTTTCTTCAACAAGTTCTGTGACTGTCTGGGGGGAAACTGTCTGCTGTGTAGCAGAAGACTCATCCTGATCGCGTCGGGAAGAGCGGTCATCAGCATCAGTCTCAAAACGCTCTTCAAAAACAAGTGGATCTGCACCACCGCCTTTTGCAACTACTGTCTCAACTTCATCTGTTCTGCTCTGATCATACGCAGATTGGGGCCCCTGCTCTTCCCTATTTTGTTCCTCTGTATCCGGGCGCGATCTGTTGACTACTGTTGACTGCTCTATTTCGGCTTCCTGAAGTACCTGACTGCTACCTGTTTGAATGGTTTGAGCCTGCAGAACTTCTCCTGCCAGGGTATCGCTTTTATCGAGTTCTACAGTTTCTTTCCTTCCTGTATGAATATTTCCATGGTGGGATGAGTCGTCAACAAGGCGTCTCTTTGTTGTCCACTGTTTTGCTTTAAGAGTCTCACCGCCAGCATCAAGCTGATCAAGTCCCAGCCAATTCTGCTGACTTGTATCCGCTGAGTTACCAATGGGATTTGAGGAAGAGTCTCCTGGGTTGTTCTCTGATGACATAACTGCTCCCGAAATAGATTTTGCAAGATGGTAAAGCAAAAAACACAAAAAAACCGGATTGCCCCTTGAGGGGTGGCAACCCGGCTATCCTTACTAGGACACGTTCCTAGGACCCGTGGCTTTCCGTCCTCACCTCACGATGAGTTTGGCTGAGTGTTACTTTGTGCTTTAAAACTATAGTTTTGGTATGTGTGTTGCAAAAAACGTTCCTTAAGTAAAGGAGGGTCGTACTTGTTTATATGTTTTTATATTCAGTTGTTTATGTGTGTTCTAGGCAAAGTACCTAGGCAAATACCTAGAACGTTTTGTAACTCAAATTACAAAATGGTTTGACTCAGTCCCAAAAATCATCCTTATCCTGTTTTTCCTCTGTTTCTATGATTCCGGTTACCTGGTTTCCTTTGTCATTGTAGACAAGCTTGTGAAAGCAGAGCATGTTGGCCATGGCAATTCCCCGACCATGATTATGCATGGCCCGTGAAGGATCGACTTCCATATACTGTTTCCAGTCAAAACCTTCCCCTTCATCGCTGATCTGGATATAACAGGCCTTTTCTTTCCGCTCAAAAATCACTGTTACTACCCGTTCTGCATAGAGTGGATTGGCAAGACGGCTGCTTACTTCATTATGCCAATCATTTTTTGCTACCAGGTCACTTTTTTCCGTATAACTGATGCCCAGATTTCCATGTTCCACTGCATTGACCAGAAGCTCTGAAATTCCGGTGAGAGTGCGGTCCGGATCGTCAAAGTAGTTTGCCAGAAAAATGGAAAGTCCTTCTGCCTCATCGAGTGTTTTATATGTGCACTTCAGGATCTGAACAAGTCCAAAGCTGATTTTACGCCGTTCCATTTCATGGCGCAGCAGTTTATGACGCCGAATCTGCTTTCCTGCGGCTGCAACAATGGAAAGCAGCATCTCAACATTGAGTGGTTTTGTGAGATAATAAAAGACTCCGGCAGCTATTCCCTCGCTGATTTCTTCCGGGTGGTCTGCTGCTGTCTGCATAATAATCGGGATAGAACGAAGTCTCTCATCAGCTTTCATTGCATTACAGACTTCGATACCATCCATTTCAGGCATCATTCGATCCAAAAGGATAATATCGATAGTCTCATGGAATTCATCAAGTATCTTAATCGCTTCGACGCCGTTGATTGCTGTTCGGACGTCAAATTTATTGCGTTCAAGCATGGCTTGTAGGAGACGCAGAGTCGTAGGGTTGTCGTCTACGGCAAGTATTGAGAGTGGGACTTTCTGTTTCTTTTTCATAAGGTTTATAACTCCGTCAACGTTCGATGAACGCAGAGTTCAATGAACGATGAATAGGTTTTAGCAAGTAGGCAAGCAGACTTTTTTCGCCCGTGATAATATCGGCGTTTACGATCATGCCGGGAAGAACTTTATTTAAGTTGGCATCATTTCCAACATAATGCTTATCCAGTTTAATCATTCCTTTGTAGTATGGTGCCCCCTGAGGACTGGTGAAAGTTGTTGCAGAAAGAGCTGTTACAGTACCATCTATGGATCCATATCGGGAAAAATCGAAGGTGGTAACCTTCACCGTAACATGGTCACCGGTTTTGATATGACCAATATCATTTGGTGACACTTTCACTTCTGCCACCAGTTCTTTATCTAAGGGGACAATCTCCATTAGTGGCTGCCCCGGAGGAATAATCCCTCCGATAGTATGGATTTCAAGGCCCTTAACAAGCCCGTGGGTAGGGGATCTCAGCTCCAGGCGACTGATTTGCTGAGAGAGTTTGTCAATCAATGTTTTATTTTCTGCCAGTTCATCGGAGAGAACACCTAATTGTTGCAGGATATTATCGTTACTTTTTGATCCCAGTGATTGCAGGCGCCATTCGAATTCCTTTACGGATTGTTCGGCCTGTCTGATTTGAATAGCCATGGAATCCAGCTGCCCCGTACGGGCATTGATTTCCTGTAAAGCACTAAGATAATTGGTCTGGGGAACTAAACGTTCTTCATAAAGCTCTTTTTGTGTTTTAAAGGATCTTTGGGCAATAGTGAGGTTTTTCTTGATCGTTTCTTTCTCCCGTTTCAGGAGGTGAATTTGTTCGTTTTTCTGGGTGATCTGACCCTTTAGGACCTGCTCTTCATCTTTCTGTGCAGTAAGCATTCCTACAAGAATATCAGACATTAGATTTTGGCTGTCTTTCTGTTTTTCCGGCTGTTCTGCGGTAGAAGAGATGCTGTTTGTCTTTAAAAAAATGCCGAGTCGTTGATGCCGTTCTTCCAGCTGGCTTTTTCTGGTAAGAAGCCGGGAAAGATCGGCTTTTATGGATTCCCCACGTATTCGTAACAGAACCTGACCGGGATTTACCAGGTCGTCTTCCTCCACAAGAATGGCATCAACAATTCCTCCTTCAAGGTGTTGAATGACCTGAACATGTCCGGAGGGGACAATCTCTCCTGCGGTTCGTGCGACTTCTTTTATTTTGGCAAAACCTGTCCAGACCAGAAAAGAGAGAAATGCCACCGAAACGATAAGGGTGGATGTGCGGATCAGATAGGGGGTGGTTGCTTCTTCGAGTACTGCCGTGAGTCCAAGGAGTCGAAGTTGCTGATTGTTATCATGTTTTGTTTTTTTTGTCATGATGGTTTTTTTAGCTGTTATTTCTTAAGGGCTGCCAGGAGTTCCGCAGGATCTCCGGTCAGTACCTGACCGGTTCCAGTCAGATAGATCAGTTTGTCGGCTTTGAGTATATCTTCTTCCCGGTCTGTTACAAAAAGAAGGGTCTTTTTGCCTCTATGTTCTTGAAGAAATTCATAAAAAAACAGTCCGGTTTTTTTTCCTAAAAGTGTGGATGGCATTTCATCGAAGAGAAGAATAGAAGAATCCCTCAAGTAGGTTCGTGCCAGTGTCAGCTGGTAGATGAGTGTGGTTGAAAGCTGTTCTGATCTGAAGTCTCCAATAAAATATGACATCCCATCTTTGAAATTATTGACATCATCGAGCGCTCCTGCCAGATAAAGACAGTTTTCGAGTTCTTCAGGTGTTGCATCGGGTTTACACATACGCAGGTTTTGCTCAATTGACCCATGAAAGAGTTCAGGCATTTGCGGGGTGTAGGAGATGTTTCTTCTAAGAGCAATAGGATCTCGCTGGCGGATATCAAGGCCATCGATAAGGACAGCTCCCATTTGTGGCGGATACAGGCCGATAATAAGTTTTAAAAGAGACGATTTTCCCGATCCGCTGGGGCCTGTGACCGCTACAACTTCACCCGCTTTGATATCGAGTGTCATCCCGCTGAAGACGGCACCACGATCGCCTGTGTAACGCAGACCAACGGCACTAAATGATATATCTCCGGTTATATTGAATGGCTGGTCCGATAGGGTTGTGCTGTTTTCAGGTGCTGAACGCATAAGTTTATGCACCTGGCCAACACTGCGAAAGATATAACGAATCCGGACCAGTGAGTTACAGATGGATTGTAATGGAGAGATAACGCGCCATACCAGCATCATGCTGGCAATAAGGGCACCGGTAGTAATCTGCTGTTCCCAAACAAGGAAAATACCATAAACCAGAGTACCCACACCTGCTCCAACTGATAAACCGTAGGCAATTGCTTCTACAAAAGCAGTCTGTTGTGAGCTTTTAAAGGAGGTGTATGATGAGACACCAGAGAGTTTTCTGAAGCGCTCAAGCCAGGTATCCATTGCACCGTGGATGCGAATGGATCTAAACTTTTGCATGGTTTCCACCATCAGGGTTTGCCGTTGAACACTGGCAATGGCGCCTTCTTCTGTGCTGGCCTGAATACGGGGCAGCATAATAAGCCCGAGGCTTATATAGAAAACTGCGAGAAGTAGAGGGATACGAACCAATGGGCCGCCAATAAAATAAATGGTGAATATAAAAATCAGAGTAAAGGGGATCTCCACCAGATTGATTCCGACCGGTCCTGAAAAAAAGTTCCGCACAGAATCAAAATCTTTCAGGCGGGCAATCTGTGCCGGAATAGAAGAACTTTCTACAATCCGGGGAGGCAAATAGAGAAGGCGCTCAAAGATGGATTGAGTGATGATTGAGTCAATACGAACACCGAAAAAGGCAAGGCTCCTTGCTCGAAGGTAACGAAGCAAGGATTCAAAACCTATGGCCATAAGTGCCCCGATTGCGAGGAAGTACAAGGTGTCAGGCGCATTATTACCAATAACTTTGTCATATACTGCCATAACAAAGAGTGATGAAACAAGAGCAAGAAGATTAATAACGAAGCTTGAAATAAAGATCTGTTTAAAAACAGGAGTGAAGCGTTTTCCTAGAAAGCGTGCCCAGCGGCTTGGCTTTTCATGAACCTGCTGACTCAGCTTATTTTTATCGAGTCCACTTTCATCCAGTGCTTTAAAGGTGTAAATTGTGCCGTTGTACTTTGTTATTGTGTCAAAAGGAATACATTCCTGGCTGTTGCCGTCAAAGGCTTGAAGCGTAGTTTTTTTGTCGCCAAAAACTATATAAGGCTTTTCCCTATCACTTCCCTCATTAGTAACAATCAGGCAGGGTGTTAGACGATAATCAAAATTCTTTAACTGAATGCTGGTGTGTTGAATCTGGTAATTCAGGTTCGCCATGGTGTTAATGAAATCCACCCGGTCGATCTTGTCTGGATAATGGGGCAGAGATTCACAGATCTGATGAACTTCTCCATTCCAGTCCAGCGCCGTGAGAAGTGGAGTCACACAGGAGGCAAACGGTGAAGGTAGACCAGTTTTGGAAAGCCAGCCGTATGGTTCTATCTGTTCCTGGAGGGCGCGGCTTTTGTTTAGGAAGTCTTCAGCTATCATGCCTTTAACTCCCTGAATGGCAAAACTGAGAAAAGCTTGGAATCAACGGGAGCATTTTCCTGCAACTTACCCTTAACGATGTAATACTCTTTGTCAGCCAGGCGTAGGATATTACGATCATCAGAAACAATAATAAGAGTGGTATTCTTCTTCAGACGTCCAAGGATTTTGAAAACCAGGTTGTAACCGGAACGATCAAGGTTTCTGTCAGCGTTATTAAAAAGAATAATACGAGGTTTTGTGGCCAGAGCACGTGCAATTGAGATTCGTTGCTTGAGCCCGGGGGGAATAGGGTCGGTCACGGAATTACTGAGTACTGTTTTATATCCGTTTGGCAGTAGGGCCACAGCCTCACTGACTCCGAGATGATCTGCAGCTTTTAATGCATCTATTTCATTTATGGTCCCGAAAAAAGTGATATTTTCCATAATGGTTCCGTGGAAGATCTCTCCTTTTTCCGGAAGGTAGCCAATGTGGGAGGCGAGTTGAACGGGGGAGACCTTTGATGGGGACGTTCTGTCAATGGTTATTTGTCCCGTGGTCGGTGCATACAGTCCGGTGAGAAGGTTGATAAATGTGGTTTTTCCTGACCCCTGCTCGCCAATAAGAGATATGGATTGGCCCGTTGTCAGTGAAAGATCAATATTGTCGAAAATCAGAGGGCCTTTTTTATCGTAGGCAAAGCTGAGTTTTTTGCAGCTGATAAGACCCGTGGGCGGCATTTGAGTTGTTGTGTCATCGTAGGTGGAACCGGGAAGCGCAAAAATGTCTTCGAGTTCCTGGCGGTCGATAAAAAAACTTTGAAATCTGGTCCAGAGCCCCAGGGCCCGTTGTACGGGTTGCATGACTCTTCCAGAGAGCAAAAGGCATGCTGCAAGACCACCGGTTCCCATATCACCGTTTAGTACTTTGATTGCACCGTAGGACACAACGGAAACGGTCATGATCTGGCCAAATAACATTCCAGCACTGAGGGCAATATTGTTGGAAAGGGCTACCTGGAAATGAGCAGCGGAGATACGATTTTGGAGGCGGTCATTGCGGCGGAAAAAGAATTTTTCGAGACCCTGACTTTTAATGGAATGGATACCGGTGAGGGTTTCTATAAGGAAGTTATATCGGATTTTATCGCTGAAATCCTGTTCTTTCACCTCTTTTTTCAAACGCATACCCACAATCCATGAGATTATGCAGAAAAGGAGGAAAAGAGTAAGTGGCACAAAAACAAGATCGCCGCCAATGTAGGCAATTAAGAATAGAAAAGTGAAAACAAAGGGGAGGTCAACCATGGTCATCAGTGCCTGTCCCGAATAGAAGCTGCGCAGTCTGCTGATGGCAGCCATCTTTTGAATATATGCTCCTGCCCCCTGTTTTTCAAATGCCTGGACATTGGCGTTGAGGAGATGGGCCATGGCCGCACAGGCAGTTTTGTGCTCAAATACGGATCCGGACCACCCAGTCAGGTAGGATCGTGCCAGGCGAAGCCCCACTTCAAGAGTAACGGCGCAGGCAACACCCGAAATAAGAAGAACCAAAGTACCGATTCCGTGGCTTGGCAGGATACGGTCATAGGTCTGCAGCATCATAATCGGCATGGCCAGAGCCAGCAGATTGATAACCAGTGTTGACAGCATCAAATAGAAATTGTTACCGGTTTTATTTAAGGTGTCAGCCGGAATATTACTTTTCCGGTTTTTTCCTGCCATGGGGACTCCTGATATCATAATATCGTGTACTTTGCTGGGTAATTAAGGTTCTAAAAAGATGGTATCGGAAATAAATAGAGAATTGAAGGAAAAAGAAAATATACGGTGTTTTTTGTAGTCCTTGTCACTAGATGGGGCTTTTTCTAGATTAACTGGGAAAAAAGATGCAGGATACGGTATAAAAATAGAAGAATTATTTCAGATGGTATTGAATACTTTAAATGAGATTGCAGGGGACTGATTGTGGGAAAGCAGATAACCATTCTGGTGGTTGATGATGAGCAGGTGCATCGCTATATGCTCTGTTCCATGTTTAAGGAGTGGGGATGGAAGTGTGTGGAGGCCGATGACGGCAAGACTGCGGTGGACGCTGTCCAGAAATTTTCCTATGACGCAGTGCTTATGGACGTACGTATGGCCAGAATGGATGGCATGGAGGCTTTTGGCAGGATTCACGCAACCCATCCGGCACTGCCGGTGATTATTATGACCGCCTATTCGTCTGTGGATGCAGCGGTTGAAGCCATTAAGCATGGAGCCTATGATTATCTGACCAAACCCCTTGATTTTGATCGTCTCCGATTGACCCTTGAGCGGGCAGTGGATAAAAAACAGGTTGAGGAACGAAAACAGGTAGCGCAGGAAAGCAAACCTGAAGTAAGGTCTTCTACCATTCTTGGAAGTTCCGTATTGATGTTGGAACTCCTTGAAATGATATCCTATGTGGCTCCCACTGAGGCAACTGTCCTTATCAATGGTGAATCCGGTACCGGTAAGGAATTGGTTGCGGCTGAACTGCATCATAATAGCGATAGAAGTGAAAAACCTTTTGTGAAGGTGAATTGTGCAGCCCTTGCTGAAAGTTTGCTCGAATCAGAACTTTTTGGTCATGAAAAAGGAGCATTCACAGGGGCGGATAAACAACGGGAAGGAAAGTTCGTACAGGCTGAGGGCGGAACGCTGTTTCTTGATGAGATTGGTGAAACCTCCCAGGCCATGCAGGTAAAAATGTTGCGTGTGCTGCAGGAGCAGGAGTTACAACGGGTTGGCGGGGAAGAGACAATTCACACCGATGCCAGAATCATTGCTGCCACCAATCGAGATCTTGAACAGGAGGTTCGTGATGGAAATTTTCGTGAAGATCTCTATTACAGACTGAACGTGGTAACGGTGACCGTTCCTCCGCTTCGTAAGCGACAGGATGATATTGCCATACTGGTTGAACATTTTGTCCATAAGTTTGCTGAAAAAAACAGGCGTGAGGTCGCTGGTGTTACCGCGGAATGCATGGAACTACTGAGTTCTTATTCCTGGCCTGGTAATGTACGGGAACTTGAAAATGCAATCGAACGTGGGGTTATCCTTATGCGAGGTGAATATCTCACGGAAAAAAGTCTTCCTCTGCCCATTCAAAAACAGGTTCAGGAAAAGAGTGCTGACAAGGAAGAGGGGCAAGCCTCATCCCTTCAGGCGCAGGAAAAGGTTTTGATTCTGAAAACTCTGGAAGAAACGAGCGGCAATAAAAGTGAAGCTGCCAGAAGGCTTGGGATTACCCGTAAGACCCTTCAAAATAAATTACATAAATACGCTGAATAATGACAATAGGGTGACAGTTTTCGGCCTTTGTTGACTATGCCCGATGGCTGTGGTATTGAAACATGCTGAAAGGCAGAAGTATAAAGGCTGAAGGAGGAAAAACAGAAGGTTTGTTTTCCTGCTTTTGTTTACACAAAAATGGAGTAATACAATGAGGACAGATATCGTCCATATCGGCGCTGGCGAGCTCACTTACGAGATTCGAAATATCGTGAATGTCGGAATGAAATTGCAGAAGCTGGGGCTGAGTACCAACTGGGAAAATATAGGTGATCCTATATCAAAAGGTGAACAGATCCCACTCTGGATGAAAGAGATTGTGTCCGATGCAGTTATGCAGGATGCCACCTATGGGTATTGCCCGACTAGAGGCGTTTTGAGTACCCGTGAATTTATTGTAGCTGAAACAAATAAGCTGGGTGGGGCGCAGATTGGTCCGGAAGATATCCTCTTTTTCAACGGGCTCGGTGATGCAATATCTAAGATTTTTGGATTTTTAAAACGGACCGCCCGGGTTCTGGTACCAACTCCAAGTTATACAACGCACTCTTCAGCAGAGGCTGCTCATGCCGGTGATAAACCGCTGACCTATATTCTTGATCCGAACCATCACTGGTATCCTGATCTTGAAGATCTTGAAAAATCCATCAAGTATAATCCTGCCGTGGCTGGCATCCTGATTATTAATCCGGATAATCCCACCGGGGCAGTGTATCCAACCCATATTCTGGAATCCATTGTTGAGCTTGCCAGGCGCTACGATCTTTTTATCGTCTGTGATGAGGTGTATCATAATATTGTGTATAATGGGACGTCCACATCGCCACTTTCTGCGGTGATTGGTGATGTGCCGGCAATAGCCATGCGTGGTATTTCAAAAGAGATGCCGTGGCCCGGTTCTCGTTGTGGCTGGATTGAAGTGTATAACGGGGACAAAGATCCCATGTTCGCACAATATATTAAGTCCATTCTGAATGCTAAAATGGTGGAGGTCTGTTCCACCACTCTGCCGCAGGTCGTGTATCCTAAGGTTGTACAACATCCAGAATATCAGGGATATCTTGAAGAGCGTATTGCCCGCTATGAGAAATTCTCAAATATTGCTTATGATTGCTTAAAGGATGTAAAGGGAGTTTTGGTAAATCGTCCTAACGGTGCCTTCTATATGAGTGTTTGTTTCGAGGAAGGTGCGCTTACCTTCAATCAAACTCTGCCCATAGAAAACAATGAAGTCAGAGAAATGATTGAGAATCTGGTGAGCCCTGAAGGCACTTCTGTGGATAAACGATTTGTCTACTATATGCTTGGGGCAACCGGAGTCTGTGTGGTTCCCCTTACTTCCTTTGCCACTGAGATGCAGGGGTTTCGTGTGACTCTGCTTGAACGCGACGAGGCAGTTTTTCGCAAAGTTTTTGAAACAATTGCTTCTTCTATTCAGCAATATTTGAAAAGTTAACCCCTAGTTTACGGAAGGCATATGGCGGAGGATTACTCATAGCACTCGTTAGTGGAAATACCAGCGGATTAAAGAAGAACCAGCTGAAACAGCTGGAACGTCTTGGCGGGAAACGTGGTAGCAGGGAAGATGTGATTACTCCTGAAATGGCTCGTTCTCTTTGTCAGCTCTCTTTTGAATTGAATCGGCAGATAGGTCTGCTTCTGCAGCGTTCCGGAAAAATTGAAGCCGTAATCGTAGGTGACTATAGAGGGATTATGATCCCTCAGCTCTCCCATATTCGTAGTCGTGGCCGTCTGAAAGGGCTGCGACTTGTTCATACCCATCTGGCAGGAGAAGATATCAGTGATGAGGATCTGATGGATCTTCTTTTTCTGCGTCTCGATATGCTCTCCGTTGTGAAGGTGGAACCGGATGGTTTACCTGAACGGTTGTATTCAGTACATCTTCTGCCCGATTCTCGTGACGGGAAAAACTGGGCTTTTCTTCCACCCGTTCATCCTGCTCGTCAGCAGGATTCCTTTGAGGAATTTATTCATTCACTTGAAGGAGAATTTACCCGGAAAATGTCATCAAATGAGGTGGCGACTGCCCAGGATAGGGCGATTTTGGTAAGTGTCAGCAATCAACCAAAGATTCGTGCCGAAGAGTCCATGCGCGAACTCTCTGAACTTTCACGATCGGATAATGTGCTTGTGCTGGCTCAGGTTCTTCAGCAGCGACGGAAAATAAACCCTCGTCTTATCATTGGAAAGGGAAAACTTGCAGATATTATGATTCAGGCTTTGCAGCTGGATGCCAATTTACTGATTTTTGATCAAGAACTGAATCCCTCTCAAATTCGCTCTATCACAGACTATACTGACCTACGGGTCATCGACAGAACCCAGTTGATTCTCGATATCTTTGCCCATCGAGCGCTCAGTCGTGAAGGAAAATTACAGGTGGAGATGGCACAGCTGAAGTATATGCTTCCCAGACTCTCTTCCCGCGATGATGCACTGTCTCGTTTAACCGGGGGGATTGGCGCAAGGGGACCTGGAGAAACAAAACTTGAGATTGATAAGCGGCGTATTAATGATCGTCTGGCCCGGCTTGCCAAAGAATTGAAAAAAGTAAGCAAAGAACGCTACAGGCGCAGATCGCGGCGCAGGAAAAAGGATTTACCGGTGCTCTCTCTGGTGGGTTACACCAATGCTGGAAAATCCACATTACTCAATACCCTGACTCAGAGTGATATTGTGGCTGAAAATAAGCTATTTGCCACGCTTGATCCCACCAGCCGTCGTCTCCGTTTTCCAAGGGATATGGAAGTTGTTATCACCGATACCGTTGGTTTTATTCGACAGTTACCTGCCGAACTGCTCCAGGCATTTAAAGCAACTCTTGAGGAACTTGAAGAAGCTGATCTGCTTGTTCATGTTGTTGATCTTTCCAATCCCTGCTTTCGAGATCAGATGAAGGTGGTGGATGATCTGTTGCGTGAGCTTGAGCTGTCTGCCATACCCTGTTTGAAGCTTTTTAATAAAGCTGATCGGGTTGAAGAGGATGATCTGCTGCTGGCGGATGTTGCAAGAGAAGGAATTGTGGCCAGTGCGCTGGATATTAAGACTCTGACACCATTTTTGGAAAAAGCACAGAGTATGATGGGGAAGATTATTCAGAACTGATTGTTTGTGGGAACTATATTAAGGCTGGAGGTAAAATCCTAAATCCTTTCCAATCTGAGTCTGGTTAACAAATTCACACCCGATGCTATTTTCCCGGATGTTCTTCACTATAACTTTCTTGGTCAGTTCAGTTTGTTTTCTATCATCCAGCTTAAAATTAAGAAGTGCCTTTTGTCCAATGGCAATTGAGTGATGACCTGAGACGGAAAATGCGACGCCACTGCGCGAGATGTTGTTGACCTGCATCTGGCCGCCACCACTGGAATACGAGCCAATGAGTGAATACATGCCCAGTATATTGGTCGGCTTGCGATAATGTTTTCTAAAATCAAGAGCAACCAGAAAGGAGCTGCCACAACTGCAGCGGGTTTTAAGAGTATGCCTGTTGTTACGAAATTTACCAACAGCAATGTTTTTTACAAGGGCGCAGTCAGGACATCGGATCGAAGCGGTATCATTTGTTTTCACAAATGATTTCTGTACCTTCATTCCATATTGCTGGTTGCTTAGCATTGCCGATCACCTCATTTACAGGGGCAGAAGAGAGTGTCTGTTTTCCCTTCTTATAATAGATCCTTTTTTTATCTATGTTCCTATTTTAGCATTTTGTCAGATTTTTGCCATAGGTATAAATACCTATTTTATGGACGCTATTGCAATGTCCACGTAATAAAGGCTTGAAAGTACACTGTGTAGGCATGTTTTACTAACATAAAACAATAGTAAAAAAGAACAAAAGTGTCAGTAATAACAATCAGTCATAAATAAGAACAGTATAGCGTTCAAGAATTTTTTCTGTTTCCGGGTCAAGATCGCTTGCCACTTCATGGATATGAAATTCGTGATTGCAGCCGGTACAACGTAGACGAATGCGGCTGCATTGGCGAAGGACTTCAAGCTTTTCTGAGCATTTTCTGCATTTCATAGCCTAGCTCAGAAGTTGTTCACGGGTGAAGAGTGCTTCAAGTTTGTAACCGGCGTCGGCAAGGACTTTCACACCGCCTTCCTGGCGTTCAACAACGGTAATAACCTGGCCTACGATAAAACCGGCGTCTTCCACGCGTTTAATGACCTTAACAAGAGTGCCACCGGTGGTAACCACGTCTTCAAGAAGAGTGACGGTACCTCCTGCTGGCATATTGCTGAGTCCTTCGATATAGTTGCCTGTGCCGTGTCCCTTTGCTTCTTTGCGGACGATAAAGGCAGGTACAGGGTGCTCCTCAAGGTGGCTGACCACGGATACTGCTGATACCAGAGGATCGGCCCCGAGTGTCATTCCACCAACTGCCTGAATCGGAGTGTCGGCTTGCTGCATAAGATCAAAGATAAGTTTACCGCAGAGATAGCTTCCTTCAGCAGAGAGAGAGGTTTGTTTGACATCAATATAGAAATCGGAAGTTTTTCCGGATGTAAGGGTAAACTCACCTTTGCGATATGACTTTTCAAGAAGAATTTCTTTTAAACGTTGTCTGTTGTCCATAGCAGTGTCTTTTTGTAAGTATGATTATTGTAGGAGAGAATACGTTTTATAACGTATCCGCAAGAGTGCAAATATTGAATTTTTCGATTGTATCCTCTATAAAAATACTCATTTTTCGCTAAGGAACAAGAAAAAACTCGCATAATTAAAAAATGACATGTTAATCTATTATATTTGAGACTAGTTAAGAAGAAAATATGATTGTTTTTTTAGAAATAAATTGAGGAACTCAATATGTGCGGGATTGTAGGCTATGTTGGAAGAAGACGTGTGGTTCCAGTGGTACTCGAGGGCTTAAGGCGTCTGGAATACAGAGGCTATGATTCTGCTGGTATTGTGTATCTTCAAGATGGTGAACTAAAAAAATTCCGTAGTGAAGGAAAACTTCAGAATCTTGAAAATATTTTGGAAGAAGCCATTGGCGCTCCTTCCCATATAGGCCTTGGTCATACCCGTTGGGCAACCCATGGTGCTCCCACCACTGAAAATGCCCACCCACATAGTGATTGCACCGGCGAACTAGTCGTTGTGCATAATGGAATTATAGAAAATTATCACTCCCTCAGGCAGGAACTCCTTGAAAAGGGACATGTCTTTGCTTCGGAAACCGATACTGAAGTTCTGGCCCATCTTATAGAAGAATATCTTGATACCGATCTAAGGGCTGCGGTTACCAAAGCTCTTGCCAGAGTGGAGGGGTCATATGGAATAGGGGTGCTCTGGACAGGGATGCCGGATACCTTGATTGCTGCCAGAAATCATAGTCCTCTGGTCATTGGAGTGCATGAAGAGGAGGGTGGTTTTATGGCCTCCGATGTTCCCCCGCTTCTTCCCTACACCAATCAGATTGTCTTTTTGGATGATCAGGAACTTGTGGTCTTAAAGGCTGATAGCCATACTATTTATTCCCTTGTCAGTGGTGAAAAAGTCGAAAAAGAGGTGCAGACAATCTCCTGGAATTCTGCTATGGCAGAAAAGGGTGGTTACAAGCATTTTATGCTGAAGGAGATTTATGAGCAGCCCCAAGCCATAATCGATACGGTGAGTGGCCGCATTAATCCTGAGACCGGTAGTGTTGAACTGGCGGAGATGAATCTCAGTGATGAAGATCTTGCCGGTATTGACCGCATTTTTCTTGTGGCCTGTGGAACGTCCTGGCATGCAGCACTGGTTGCTAAATACTGGATTGAACGTTGGGCAGGTATTCCGGTTGAGGTGGATATTGCTTCAGAATTCAGATACCGCACGCTCCTTATTGATGAAAAGGTGCTGACCGTTGCTATTTCTCAATCGGGGGAAACAGCGGACACACTTGCCGGAATTCGTCTTGCCAAAGAGCTTGGTTCTAAAATTGTTATAATCTGCAATGTGGTCGGTTCCACCATGACCCGCATAGCGCATGGTACGATTTATACTCATGCAGGGCCAGAAATTGGAGTGGCTTCCACCAAGGCGTTTACCTCACAGCTTGCAGCCTTGTTTCTTTTTACCCTCTTTCTTGCAGAAAAAAGAGGAACCATGAAGGCGGAGAAACGTCTGGAACTTGGTAAGGAGTTGATTAACCTTGCTGCTGTTATTGAGAAGCTTCTTCCCAAACTGCAGAGTGAAATTAAAGATTTGATAGAAAATTATTACGACAGTCGCGATTTTCTCTTTGTAGGAAGGGGGCTTAACTTTCCTATTGCCCTTGAAGGTGCCCTGAAACTTAAAGAGATATCTTATATTCACGCTGAAGGCTACGCCTCGGGTGAGTTGAAACATGGTCCCATCGCACTGATAGATAAGGATATGCCAATTTTGGGCCTAACCCCAAAGGATGCGGTGTATAAGAAATCCATTTCCAATGTTGAAGAAATTAAGGCGCGGCAGGGGCGTCTTATATTAATAGGTACAGAGGGTGACGAGCATCTAAAAAGTATTACCGATGATGTTCTTTATCTACCTGAAGTTCATGAAGAGCTTAACCCCATTTTGTATACCATTCCAGCTCAGTTACTCTCCTATGAGATCGCATCCCGGCGAGGGTGTGATGTTGATCAGCCGAGAAACTTAGCCAAAAGTGTAACCGTAGAATAATGATTACAATTGGTCTTGAAAATCTGGCAGAGAGTAATGTCGATCTCTTGGGTAAACGGTTGGGACTGCTCTGCAATCAGGCATCCACCGATCATCATCTGCGTCACAGCAGGGATGTCCTCCTTGATCTTTACGGGAGTCAGCTGACATGCCTGTATTCTCCTCAGCATGGCTTCTTTTCTGAACAACAGGACAATATGATTGAATCGGATCATAGCTCCGATCCGGTGAGTGGCCTGCCAGTTTTTAGTCTGTACGGAGAATCCAGAAAACCAACTGAGGCGATGTTTGCCCATCTCGATGTGTTGCTTATCGATATTGTGGATGTGGGAACAAGAGTCTACACCTTTTTATATACCATGGCCTATTGTATGGAAGCGGCAGCTCTGTATGGTAAGCAGATTGTTGTGCTCGACAGGCCAAATCCCATTGATGGCGAGACGGTTGAAGGGAATATTCTTCAAGATGACTGCACTTCCTTTGTTGGGCTCTACCCGATCCCCATGCGTCATGGGATGACATTTGGTGAATTGGCACTCTATATTAATAAAGAATTTAATATTGGCGCGGATCTGCGGGTTGTTTCCATGGAAGGCTGGAAACGCTCCATGCTTTTTCGTGATACCGGTTTCCCCTGGGTTGCACCATCGCCTAATATGCCGACTCCCGAGACAGCTCTTGTGTATCCGGGGCAGGTGATCTGGGAGGGGACAAATTGTTCCGAAGGACGGGGAACAACTTTGCCCTTTGAATTTGTTGGAGCTCCTTTCTGGGAACATGGACCGATTTTAAAGTATTTAGAAGCCACGGAACTGCCCGGGTGCTACCTGAGACCCCTTGTCTTTCAGCCAACATCGGGAAAATGGGCGGAGCAGGCCTGTATCGGTTTTCAAATCCATGTGACTGACCCTGATACTTTTTTACCCTATCGAACAAGTCTGGCATTGCTTCAGGCGGTGATGCAATGTTATCCTCGGGAGTTTCAGTATAAACAACCACCCTATGAGTATGAGTTTGAACGTCTTCCCATGGATCTTATTTTAGGCGATGTTCTGTTACGCAGGGCTCTTGAGGATGGTGAATCCTGTGTGTTACTTGAAGAAAAATGGCAGAGTGAGTTGACTGTTTTTCTGGAAAATCGCAAGAAATACCTGATCTATAATTAATCTGAATCGTAGCGAGGATGATGTGAGCAATATCAGTTTTAGTCTTGAAGAATTGGCAATTGTAGCAGATGGTGAGATTGTAGGCGATAAACAGCTGCAGATCACAGGTTTTGCCCCTCTGGAAGCTGCAGGAGTTGGGGACATTAGTTTCTTGGTTAAAGGTTCGCAGGTGGAAAAGCTCGACAATTTTACCGGCAGCGCAGTCATTGTCCCCATGGCAGTTGAAGAGTCCTCCGTTCCCGTTATTCGGGTGGATGATCCCTATCTTGCCTCTGCAAAAATTCATAGTTTGCTGATCGAAAAACCCTTTATTGCAACGGGAGTACATGCGCAGGCCTGCGTAGGAGAAGGAACCACTGTTCCTCAGCTGATCAGTGTTGCCCCATTTGTTTCCATTGGTGCAGGAGTTACTCTCGGAGAACGAATTACCATCGAAGCAGGAGTTGTTATTGGTGACGGTGTCGAGGTGGGTGATGATACTCTTCTAAAAGCCAACGTAACGATTGCTGAAGGCTGCAAGATCGGAAAACGTGTTATTCTCTTTTCCGGTGCTGTAATAGGCAGTGATGGTTATGGCTATGCCACGGATAAACAGGGATTTCATACAAAACGTCCCCAGGTTGGTATTGTCCAGATAGATGATGATGTGGAGATCGGTGCTAACAGCTGTGTTGATAGAGCAGCCTATGGCATAACTCATATAAAATCTGGGTCTAAAATTGATAACCTGGTTCAGATTGCCCATAATGTGATCGTTGGTGAAAACAGCCTGATCGTTTCCCAGGTAGGGATCTCCGGATCAACCACTCTTGGCCGTAATGTTGTTCTTGGCGGTCAGGTGGGCGTTACCGGTCATATCACCCTGGAAGACGGTGTAATGGTTGCGGCACAAAGCGGAATACATAACAACCAGAAAGCCGGATCGCGGGTGGGAGGATCACCCGCACTTCCCATGAAACAATATGTTCGCGCTGCCATTCAGTATGGAAAACTTCCTGGAATGGGGCGTGATATACGAACGTTAAAAAAACAGATGGCAGAACTTACAGCCGTTACGGAAGAACAATCAGGGAGTACTAAATGAGTGAAGAGCTTGTTGAAAATATAGATATTTTAGAAATATTACGTTTGTTGCCGCACAGGTATCCTTTTGTGATGATTGATCGGGTTCTCTCTCTTACGGCAGGTATTAGAGTGGAAGCGTTGAAAAATGTTACAATTAATGAGCCTTTTTTTCAGGGCCATTTTCCTACAAAACCAGTAATGCCCGGAGTGTTAATGCTTGAAGGGATGGCCCAGGCCGGTGGCATACTTGCCTATTGCACCGAGCCTGAAAATGTGGGAGTGAAACTCCTCTATTTTGCAGGACTTGATAAAGTGCGCTTTCGCAAACCTGTGGGACCGGGAGATCAATTGATTTATAAGGTTGAGCTTCTAAAAAAGAAGCGTGGCATCTGGAAGCTTGCAGGGAAGGCATATGTTGATGATAAGCTGGTTGCCGAAGCAGAACTTCTGGCCTCTTTTGGGTGAATACTGATATGAATATTCACCCCACAGCAGTGGTTTCTGAAAAAACACAGTTGCACGAAAGTGTTACGGTTGGACCATTTTGTGTCATTGAAGATGATGTGATAATCGGGGCTGGCACAAGCATTGCCACCCATGTGAGAATTTCAGGGCCTACTACTATTGGCCAAAATAACAGCATCGATTCCTTTGCAGCTCTTGGCGGTGCGCCTCAGGATATAGGCTACAAAGATGAACCAACCGAACTTGTTATCGGTGACGATAACTGTATCCGTGAATATGCTTCTATTCACAGAGGAACGGTGAAAGGCGGGGGGACGACTCGCCTTGGACATAATTGTCTGATTATGGCCTATGCCCATATAGGACACGATTGTATTATCGATGATCATGTGATTATTGTGAATGCGGCTCATCTCAGTGGGCATACAGAGGTTGGCGAAAGAGCCACTGTTGGCGGACTTACGGGAACCCATCAATTTTCAAGAATTGGTACTTTTGCCTTCGTTGGTGGTGGATCTGCGGTAAGCAAGGACGTGCCACCCTATGCCATGGTGACGGGCGAAAGAGGGCAGATGCATATCTCAGGTCTTAATAAAGTTGGACTGCGGAGAAATGGCGTGAAACGTGAGACGATTTCCAGGATTGATGCGGCCTATCATATACTTTTTCATACTCCGGAGCTTCTTCATAGTGAGGCGCTCGACAGGGCGGAACAGGAGTTTGGGGGCTGTAAGGAAGTGGATGATCTGATAGCCTTTATCCGAAGTTCCAAACGTGGTGTGGTAAAACGCATCAAAAGAAGTTGATCTATGAGTATTGATCCTGAAAAAATTGGAATTATTGCCGGTTCCGGCCAGTTTCCCCTTCTCTTTATCGAGGCAGCGAAGAAGGAGGGGCGAAAGACGGTGCTTATTGCTCATCGTAATGAAACAAGTGATGAAGTAGCTGCTGCCGCCGATGAGGTCTGTTGGGTAAAACTTGGACAACTGGGAAAGCTGCTGAAATTTTTTCATTCCAGCGGCGTTGGCGAGACGGTCTTTGTTGGAGCAATTACTAAGACCCGAATTTTCCATGATATCCTGCCGGATATAAAGGGATTGAGCCTCTGGAACAAGATAGATGTCAAGCAGGATGATGCCATTCTTCGTGCTGTTGCCGGTGTACTTGAAAAGGAAGGTATTAAGGTTCTTGAATCCACCTGTTATCTCAAGCATCTGTTTTTCCCCCATGGCATTCTCACCAGAAAAAAACCCGATAAGAATCAACGCATTGATATTGCTTTTGGCTGGAAAAATGCACGGGCTATCGGGGCCTTGGATATCGGACAGTGTGTGGTGGTGCGGAATAGGTCAGTGCTGGCTGTAGAGGCCATTGATGGCACCGATGCAACGATCAAGAGAGGCGGAACGCTTGCCAGAGAACAGGCAGTGATTGTGAAAGTGCGAAAGCCCGGACAGGACTTTCGCTTTGATCTTCCGGCAACAGGTGTTAAAACTATAGAGACACTCGCCTCCGTTAAGGGAGCAGTCCTTGCTGTGGAGGCCGGGCAATCGCTCCTCTTTGATCCTGATACTATGATTCGTGCTGCCGATGAGGCCGGGATTGTGGTGGTTGGAGTGAGGGAAAATTCCGATGGTACCCTTGAGTATTGATTAATAAAAGGAGTAGTCTAAGCAATGCAGAAGTCATCTTCTCTTCTTGGCAGAACAGTCACTGTTGTTCTGGCCCTCTGTTTTTTTCTGGTTTTCTCAAGTGCTCTATCCTTTGCAGGTAATACCACACCACAACTTAATAATGGTAAGAAGTGGCGTATTGCATATTATCAAGGCGGGCCCATTCCGTTCTATAGCCATGTTCAGAAAGAGATCATTAAAAAACTGATGGGTTATGGTTGGATTGAGGGGGGAAACCTGCCTGAAGACGGTATGACTATGGAACCTCCTTTTTGGGATTGGCTCTGCAACACCGCTAAAAGTGATTATCTTGAATTCCTTCCGGCTAACGGCTACTCAGCTTTTTGGAATGGAGAAAAGCGAAAAGAGGTACGAACAGAACTCTTAAAAAGACTCCGGGATGGAGAGATTGATCTGGTTATTGCCATGGGTACCTGGGCTGGTGAAGATTTGGTGAATGAAAGCCATTCCGTGCCAACCCTAGTATTGAGTGCTACAAATTTTGAAGAAACAGGCCTGATCAAGAGTATGTATGATTCCGGTCTTGAACATGTAAATGTCTCGATTGACCCCACTTTTTCTGAGAGACAGGTGAGAATGTTTCATCGGGTCACCGATTTTAAAAAACTCGGTGTTGCCTATGAAGATACTCCAGAAGGGCGTAGGTATTCCAATATTGCTGTTATTGACAAGATTGCTGCCGAACGCGGCTTTGAGGTGAATCGTTGTGCGGTACTCGATACAACGGATGACAGGGCTGCAAGCAGAACATCGTGTCTCTCATGTTTTCAGGAACTTGCGGCCAATTCAGATGCCATTTATATTTCAGCGCTGCTGTGTGCCGACGAACAAATTGATACGCTGTCTGCTCTTTTTAAAGACGAGGGAATTCTCTCCTACTCATTTTATGGAAGCCGACACGTGGAAAAGGGGATCCTGTTCGGTGCCTCCTCCGATGCGGGCTATGAGAATTACGGTGGACATAATGCTGAACAAATGATTCAAGTTCTACGAGGTGCCAGTCCGAGATCATTAACACAGGTTGTTGAGCTACCTTTTTTGCTTTCCATAAATACCGCCACTGCCACGGCCATAGATTTTAAGGTGCCTGAAAGCATTCGTACAATTGCACGCGATGTGTATGATCACTAAATCTTTAAAATCAAGATGGATCCTGTATGGATTGCTGGTACTTATCAGCGGGCTGTACTGGTGTTTTGATTCTGTCTGGTCCTTCGTCTCCTATGAGCGGAATTTGAATGCCCTGCTTTTTATGGTTCCATGTTCTTTTCTGGATACCTTCTTTCTGAAAGTCGCTCCCTATCAGGCAGCATCTCGTGTCGGTGTGATATTTCTTTTGTTGTTCAGTGGAACCTTGCTGATTGAACTCAGCAACCGTAAGCAGAAGCTTGCCAAGGCACTTTCTGAGAGTGAAACACGATATCAATACCTCCTTGATCATGCCAATGTGGGTGCCTGTATTATCCAGGCCATGGTCATTAAAATACCAAATTTGAAATTGCAGGAAATCACCGGCTATTCAGAAAAGGAATTGGAGGAATTTCCGTTTATTGAAATCATCCATCCCGAAGATAGAACCTTGATTCTTGGCTGGCGTACAATGGCGATGTCCGGTTAAGAGCCACCTACAGATACGCCATTCCGGATTTTAACCAAAGAGCAGGAAATAAAATGGCTGCAGCTTAGTACAACTTCGGTTGTATGGCAGGGAAAACCGGCCCAGTTTTGCGTTCTCAATGATATTACTCAACAAAAAATCAGAGAGGAAAAGCATCAGCAGGAAAAGAAAATGGAGGCCATTGGTCTGCTTGCTGGTGGCGTGGCCCATGATCTGAATAATATCCTTTCCGGTATTGTCAGCTATCCGGAGTTGCTGCTCCAGTTGTTGCCAGACGACAGCCCTCTATGCAGCCATGTGAAAACCATGCATGAAGCAGGACTTAGGGCAACGGCTGTTGTTGCCGATCTCTTGACCGTGGCAAGGGGTGCGGCCAGTACCCGTAATATTGTGGACTTGAATATTCTGATTGCTAAATTCCTGGAAACTCCGGAGTGTAATCTTCTTAAAGAACGTTACCCCGGAGTGAGAATTTCGTCTCATCTGCATCAGGATATGATACCTGTTCTCTGTTCAGAGATTCATATTCAGAAAAGTCTTATGAATTTACTGTTTAATGCCTTTGAAGCTATTGAAGAAGAGAGCGGTGGTGTCATTATTGCTACCGACCTGACAAATCTTACTGAAACCGAAGCCACGGCTCTAAATTTGAAGGCCGGGGGCTATGCTGTGTTTTCGGTGGCGGATACCGGGCCTGGGATTCAGGATGAGCATAAAGAGCATATCTTTGAGCCATTTTATACCCGAAAAGTAATGGGGTGTAGCGGCACGGGGCTCGGCCTTACAGTGGTTTGGAATACAGTGGTGGACCATGAAGGTGCCATTGATATAATAACTTCTGAAAAGGGAACACTATTCAAGCTGTATCTGCCTCTGGCAAGACTTACCCAAACAACCAGGCATTCACTGACTGATTCAAATGTTCTTCCTGTAAACAAAGGATCTGGAGAACGAATTCTGGTTGTGGATGATGAGGCTCAGCAGCGTGAAATTAGTCATCAGTTCCTTAAGTTTCTCAACTATACCCCAGAGTCCGTTGCTAGTGGTGAGGAAGCAATTGAATTGCTTCGTCGTGAGAAAGTTGATCTTGTCATGCTGGATATGATGATGGAACCTGGCATCAATGGCAGGGAAACCTATGAACAGATTCTCAGTCTTCATCCAGGTCAAAAAGCTTTGATTGTTTCCGGATACGCTGACCATGATGAGATTGCCAGGGCATTGAAATTGGGGGTGGGTGATTTTATAAAAAAACCCTATGCCTTGAAGCAACTGGCAGCCGCTGTGCACAAGGAACTCAATAAAGAATAATTTTTCTCAGGTTACATTTAATGAAACTGCTTTCTAGCTTTTTGGCAATACCCTGTATCGTATGTGTTCTTTCTCTTCAAAACAGCTTTGCCGATACTGCGCAGGTAATGACGAGAGGGATGCATAGTGTTGAACTCCAAAATAAATTCTGGTTTCCCATTACCCAGGGGTACAACACAGATGGTCAAAAAGTAGATATTGGTTCAGCCTATACAGTTTCACTCGATAGCAATGGGCTTGCGCCTCTTGCGGCCCTTGAAAGGGCAGCAGGAATGGCTTCCGGAAGTGCCAATCTTGGTCACACCGATATCGATATGACCATGAATTATAATGATGTTATCCTCTTTTATCAATATGGCCTGACGGATAAGCTGACCATAGGTGCCGAAATTCCCTATTACTGGCAGTGGACCGATGTTAAACGGGCAACGGTAAACACTGAGAATGCGACGGTGGGGTTCAATCCATCGGGACAGGATCCGCTGTTTTTGCCAGTTGAGGCAGGCGGAGTGGTCAATGGTGATATGGCCATGGAACTTCTCAAGGGACAGTTGGAACAGTTGGGGTATCAGCGGATAGAAGACTGGTCCGATAATGGTTTTGGTGATGTTCGTGTCGGATTTAGATATCAGTATCTGGAAAGTAATCCCTATCGACTCGCCATGACCGGTGGCATGACTCTGCCCACCGGTGCCGTTGATGATCCTGACAGCTTTGTTGATATTGAATTTGGTGAAGGGGCCTGGGGCTTCTTTGTCCATTCAAATAATGATTACACCGGTATCAGTAATCTGACCCTGAATCTGACCCTGCGCTATGAACATTATTTGACAAGCTCACAGGATAGAAGAATGCCTGAGAGTGCGACATCGTTTCTCTCGGCCAAAACAGAATCCATCCGGGTACAGCTTGGCGATAAGGTTGAGTGTGAGCTTTCATCCGTATTTGATTTCTCCGATGCCGTTTCCGCGGAACTGATGTATCGCTATGCCTATCGGGGTGATGACTCGGTCTCCGGGGGAAGTGACTATGATTACAGTGTGTTTTCGGAGGACACCTTCAAGGAAGAACACGTTGGCAGGATCGGGCTTTCCTACTCCACTATACCTGCCTTTAAAAAAGATGAATTTGAATTGCCTCTTATCGCAAGTATTGAGTACAGGGATCGCTTTGCTGGAAAAAATGTTTCCGTCAGCCGCTATATCCGCCTGAAAGTGGCGATCTTTTTTTAAGAGGGTATTTATGCAGGCAATGATACTCGCAGCAGGATTTGGCACCAGACTACTGCCCTTTACAAAACTTCGCCCTAAACCGCTTTTCCCCCTTCTTAACGAACCACTTCTGCTACTTACTATTCGTCGCCTCCAGGCCGCTGGTTTTGATCATATTATTGTAAATTGTCATTATCTGAGAGAGCAGATTGTTGATGCTCTGACAGGACTACCCGGTGTGCTTATCCAGGAGGAAGAGATTGTGCTCGGTACTGGTGGCGGTCTGCGCATGGCACTGCCTCACCTGCGTGATGAACCTCTACTGGTGAGTAACGGTGATATTTACCACACGGTGGATTTTCTGGATCTGTATCGCAGGCACGAGTCCAGTGGTGCAATGGTGACCATGGCTATGCACGATTTTCCCCGGTTTAACAAAGTCACTGTTCAGGGTTCCTTGGTGACAGGCTTTGATTCTCAAGAGAGAGGAGAGTGTATGGCTTTTACCGGGCTTCATGTTCTGGAGCCGGAGGCACTTGCAGCAATTCCTGAAGGTGTGGCATCTTCTATTATTGATCGATATCGTGAGTTATTGCTTGAGGGCATGGATATCCAGGCCTTGCGGGTTGATGGCTGTTCCTGGACCGATATGGGGACGGTGGAAGATTATCTTGCGCTGCATGGCAAGTTATTGAAAGGTGAAATTCCTTTGTGGCAGGAATTTCCCAATATTCCCGAGAACTCTTTTCTGGTTGATAAACATTTTGACAGCAGGAGTGTAGAACTTCGCGAGTGGGGTTGTGTTGGTTGTGTACAGGCTGCAGAAGACGTGATGTTAGAGCGTTGTGTTGTCTGGAATGGTGCAACGCTTGTGAGAGGGCAAGAGGAAAGGGATGCTCTTTTGGTTTAACGATTGAAAAGGTTTTCCATGATTTCCAGGTATTTTTCCTCCGTCTTGCATTTTTTTATCATTTTCCATGTCTTCTGCTCCGGTGGAAAGGACGCGCTCAGGTAAATCCAGAGCTGTTTCATCCGTCCTAAAAGGTGTGCCGGGCCATCGAGAAGTCCGGCGTAGCAGGTGTAGAGTTCGTCGTGAAAGCCCTGTAGAATCTGGGCTTTATCTGTTGTTTCTTTACCTTTGATCTCTGCTGCCAGAAAAGGGTTGGCCAGAGCTCCTCTTCCTATCATCCACCGGTTTATCGTTGGAAATTGCTGCTGCAGACTGTTGAAAACTTCTTTTGATGTAATATCTCCATTATAGACTATTGGGTGGTGGCTGTATTGAAGGCACTGTTCAAACCCGTCTCTATCCGTTTCTCCTCGGTACATCTGTGATCCCAGACGTCCATGAATAATGATTTCCGATAGGGGATACTGATCCAGTTGTGGCAGGAGTACTAAAAGTTCGTGGCGGTTTTTATATCCAAGCCGCGTTTTAATGGACAACTGCATTCCAAGTTTTGGAATTACCTGATCAAGAAAAGCAAGAATCTTATCCGGGTAGGGTAGCAGACCAGAGCCTCTCTGTTTTTTGGCGACCATGGGGGCGGGGCACCCAAGATTCCAGTTTATTTCCTGATAGCCAAGCTCCTGTAGACGCTGTGCAAGAAAGAGAAAATCTTCCGGGTTGGTGTGGAGCAGCTGCGGTGTAACCGGTAATTCTCTATTGGCTGCCGGAAGAACATCTTTTAACTGTCCCGCATGGAATGAGGAGTGGCGCTGAGGGTTGATAAAAGGGGCAAGGGCCGAATCAAATCCATTGAAGTAACGATGAAAAAGAGTACGGAAGTGGCAGTCTGTAATTCCCCGGATCGGAGCAAGGATAAGTTTTGTCTGAGGCGATGCCATCTTATTTCTCCGCTGCCTCAAGTAGCCATTCTTTGAGCTGAACTGGAGTTGGGTGAATTCCTGCAATTTTTACGGTACTATTAATCATTAGTGCAGGGGTTGCCAGGATGCCATGTCTTCCTATTTCGTCAGGGTCATGTATCATATCGATATCAGCAGCAATGTCAGCTTCCATCATGGCATTTATCACTGCATCACGCAGTCCGTTGCAACTGATACAGCCGGTGCCGAAAATCCGGATAATAAGATCCTGATCTTCCTCAACCTCCTCCCCGAGTAATTTTCGGTACTCTCGCTTTAATGCAGCTTTGTAGACGTCTGTCATTCCGGGAGGGATATAATTTGAGCCACTGATCTCCCCGTAGAGGAAGTCAGCAACATCTTCAACGGGAATTTTCTCGGCAAGAGCTCTGTTTAAAGAAATATCAAGAGCGACAAGACCGATTGTGGTTTTTCCTACTTTGAGCATGCGTTGCGTTGGAGTATCCATACACGTTTCAGTTCTATTTTTATAAGTTAAGTGTTAAACTTTTTTTGATGGCGTCATAAAAACTCTCCATCTGCTTCGTTGCTGCAAAATTTCTACCATTACGACGTACCCTAGTACGCCGAAATAATAGAAATTTTACGCGCCTCGCATATGAAGTTTTTCGAAGTCTACGCTATCTACTTAGCCATCTAAAATCTAGTTTTTTATGAACTTGTCTTTTTTGAATTGATACATATAAACATAAAATTTTAAAAAGAAAGAGGAGATACGATGCTTGTAACCGATGTTAGCAAACTGCGCAGGCATAGATTGGACTATCCGCCTCAACTCTTTGTTGCGCTGGCAGCAGTAGCAGATGAAATTGGCCGCGATATGTTTCTGGTCGGTGGTACTGTCCGGGACTGGCTGCTGGAAAAAGAACCTAATGACCTTGATTTTACAGTTGATAGCGATGCTGTTCATTGCTGTCGATTGTTGATTCATCAGCTTGATGGCGGTACTTTTGTGCCGCTTGGCACTGCCGAAGAAGATGCTGGCAGAGTGGTGTGGAAGGGGGTGACCATTGATTTCTCGAGTTTTCGGGCAGGTGCAAATAGTATTATAGAAGATCTATCCATGCGAGATTTCACCCTGAATGCCATGGGAATGAGTTTTCTGGCTTTTACGGATTCATCGGAGGAATTAACAGTCCTTGATCCTCTGGGAGGTATGGTGGATCTGGATGGTGGGGTCTTACGGGCCTGTCCGAAAGCTTTCGTCAGTGATCCATTGCGTATGCTGCGAGGATACCGCCTTTGGGCACGGTTTGGTTTTTTGCTTGAAGGACAGACGCTTGCGGAGATCGTTGAGCATAAAGCACTTTTGTCCAATGTTTCTGTCGAACGGGTCAGCTATGAAATGGATCTGGTTATGGCGTCAAATCGGGCCCATAGGGTTATTTCGGCAATGGCGGAATCGGGTCTGTTGTTTGAGGTTATTCCGGCCTTGGAAGAAGGAGTGGGGCTTACTCAACCGGAATCACACCACCTTGATGTCTTTGGTCACAGTCTGGCGGCTCTTGGCCATATGGAATCAATTATTGCAAAACCTGAGGCGTTCTATCCTGAATGTGATGAGTTGCTCCATGAGTATCTGGCTCGACCCGGTATGGTTGAAGTGTTGAAGTGGGGTGCTTTTCTGCATGATTTGGGTAAACCTGCAACAAGAAAAGTTCGTGAGGATAAAGGGGGTCGTATTACTTTTTATAATCATGATGAAGTCGGGCAAAAACTGGTGCAGGAGCTTGGGCGTGAGTTACGCTGGTCGAATGAAAAACGTGATAGAGTGGCATCGCTTACCGCCATGCATATGCATCCATTTCATCTCTGCAATGTTCGTCGTACGCAGAGCCTGAGCAAAAAGGCATGTCTCAAACTAGCTAAGCGTGCAGGTGATGATCTGATCGGACTCTTCTTTCTGGCAATGGCGGATAGTTTGGCAGGAAAGGGCGATTTGAAACCTACGGCTATGGAGGATGAGCTTGGGGTGCTGCTTTGCGAGGTTCTTGAAACCTATAGTAAAAACATCGAACCAGCACTTTATGGCCCCCGTTTACTTACTGGCAAGGATCTGATCGATATCTTTTCCCTGAAGCCTGGACCCGATTTTTCTCGAATTCTTGATGAATTGCAGGAGGCTCAGGTAGAAGGAGAGGTGACGGATCGGCCTCAGGCTTTGCTCTGGGTGGAGGGAAAACTTAAGAATACCTTGAAAAATTAGTCGTCAAGTCTCTCATCACTAATGTTTACTCCTTTGGTTTCCAGAAAGGCGTGGAGATCAAAACGTTTATTTTTATCGAGTAAAAGCGCTTTTATTTGAATAAGCTCCCGGACAGAAAAACTTTTTTCAGAGAGTTCTGGCTCCGTTGAAAGATAATGAACTGAGACCGAGGCTGCGGGGACTATGGAATCGGAAACAACTCTGATGTCCGAGCAGGTTCGGTAGATTTGTACATCCGGTTCATCTGAGAGGGCAAAGGATTCTATGGAAAATGCCGGGAATCCCATCTCGGATGCCAGTTCAGCACTTCGAAATAATCCATACCGTCCTATCATTTCATGGGACTGCTTCCACCTTCCAGAGTAATGGATATCAAAATTGGCTAGTCCTGTTTCCTCCTCACTGTATCCCACATAGCGTTTATCAAGTGCGTGGTAGGAATCCGAGGCGTGTCCAGTGCTGGGAATACAAATGAATAGAAAAAGTGTGCTGAGCATTAATTGTAATTGTTTTAGGCGTTTATTGGTTTTCATAATGTTTTTTTTGTGCTCTGTAGTGTCCGGTTACAATGAATGTATAGTTTTAAACCCGGCTTCACTGGCTGCTTTGTCTTGAGTAAGCGGTGGTAATGGTACTAGGTGTTGTTACCACATTGTGGTGGTTGTTTCAAGGAAGCTGGGCGGTATTTAGATGCTTTGTCTGGTATCTGCTTATCTTTGGTGTTCCGGGGCTTTTGTAAAGGGGCAATTGTTGAGTAAATTGTTTGTGTTTTTAAATGGTTTTGGGCCAGCAACCTAGCTGACGTCAATTCAGTCTTGTCAAAGGCTTCAGAGTACGCTAAAAAGTGTTGACCTGAAAAGATATTGTATCCATTGGTAATACTTCCCCTAAACTTCCAGCAGGGTAATTGTGCGTAAAGTAAAAGACTTCTATTATAAAAAGGCCAAAAAAGAGAAGTATCCGGCGAGATCCGTGTATAAACTTGAAGAGGCATTAGAAAAACATAAGTTTATCAAACGTGGAGATTCTGTACTCGATCTTGGGTGCTGTCCCGGAAGTTGGTCATTGTATGCTTCTGAAGTTGTAGGAGAAAAGGGGATTGTAGTTGGTGTCGATCTGCAGGAGGTGGAGGCGGCTCCTCGTGCTGGTGGATCCGAGATTATATGGATACGTCAGAGCATTCTGAAGCCTGAGATGATTGAAGAGGTACGGAAGATCAGACCAGCCTATAGAGTGTTGATTGCTGATCTTGCCCCGCGCACCACTGGTAATCGCTGGGCTGATCATCAGCAGTCTATGACCCTGGTACGACAGACACTAGCTCTTGCTGAAGAGCTGTTGCTTCCTAATGGAAACTATTACTGCAAAGCGTTTCAGGGAGAGGAATATCCGGATTTTGTGAAGGAGGCCGGGGAGCTGTTTAAAAAAGTAAAGACCGTTAAACCCAAGAGTTCGAGGGTGGAGAGTCGTGAGGTCTTCTTGCTTGGGATGGGATTTAGGAAGAAAAAAATATAATACAGGAAAGAGGAAGGGATTATGTCGGGACATTCTAAATGGGCAAATATTAAGCATAAGAAAGGGGCCACGGATGCCAAGCGTGGAAAAGTTTTTACCCGTCTTATTAAAGAGATCACAGTGGCTGCAGGAATGGGTGGTGGTGACCCCGACGGAAATCCACGACTTCGCAGTGCAATTGCCACGGCTCGATCTGAAAATATGCCCAAAGACAATATTGCCCGAGCCATTAAAAAAGGAACCGGTGAGATTGAGGGGGAGATCTATGATGAGATCCTCTATGAAGGATATGGCCCCGGTGGCATAGCTGTTCTTGTTGAATGTATGACCGATAATCGCAATCGAACGGTTGCTGATATTCGCCACTATTTTTCTAAGAGTGGTGGCAATCTTGGTGAGGCTGGTTGTGTTGCCTATATGTTTGATAAGAAAGGTGTGATTTTGGTGGATAAGTCAACTACCACTGAAGATGAGTTAATGGATATTGCTCTTGAGGCTGGTGCTGACGATGTGGTCGAAGAAGACGAACACTTTCAGGTAGTCACCGCTCCCGAAGATTTTGATGAGGTGCGTGAAGGCCTGGAAAAAGGTGGAATTATATTTATAGAAGCCTCGCTTACTATGATTCCTCAGACCATTATTGAAGTGACCGAAGAAAAGCCGGCTAAGGCTTTGCTGAGACTTCTCGATAGTATTGAAGGGCATGATGATGTGCAGAATGTTCATGCAAATTTTGATATTAATGATGAGTTGATGGAGCAGTTGTCATAGAAGGGGATCCACGTATTCAGCGTATTCTTGGGATTGATCCCGGTTCCCGCATTACCGGATATGGTATTGTGGATGCAGGATATGGGAAGGTTGTTTTTGTTTCCTGTGGGGTTATTAAGACCACGGTGGGATATCCTCTGGCAAGTCGTTTAAACGAAATATTTGAAGGAATAAACGAGGTTATTCAACTTCATAATCCGGAAGTTGCGGCCGTTGAAGACGTATTTATGTCAACCAACGCCGGATCTGCTCTGAAGCTGGGGCAGGCGCGAGGTGCAGCGGTGGTCGCAGCTACCCAAAATGGTCTTGGGGTGAATGATTACAGCGCCAAAAAGGTTAAGCGTGCTGTAGTTGGTTACGGGCAGGCAGAGAAAGGGCAGGTGCAACGAATGATAAAGGTTTTACTGGGTTTATCCGCTGAACCAAGTAGTGATGCAGCTGATGCATTAGCCGTTGCAATATGCCACGCCAACCATACGATTCTGTAGCTGCTTTTTTGAAACACAAAACATAAACTGAAAACCGTGTCCCTATGATCGCATCACTCACAGGAAGAATTCAATATATTGCCGCGGACAGGTGTGTCGTTGACGTGAACGGTGTCGGATATGAAGTCTTTCTATCCACTGAAGGGGTAGCCCAATTGCCCGAGAAAGGAGGGTCCGTTTTTCTCCACATCCACACCAATGTGCGAGAAGATGCCATTGTTCTCTTCGGCTTTGGTCAGCGTGCTGAAAAAGAGATGTTCCTTACCCTGAAGACGGTTTCCGGAATTGGCCCTAAACTGGCCCTTGCTATTCTTTCCGGAATGCAGCTTGATGCTCTTAGTGAGGCGATTGCCACGGAGAATGTTAAAGGGTTAACCACTATTTCAGGGGTGGGGAAGAAGACTGCGGAACGGCTCTATGTGGAGCTGAAAGATAAAGTCGAAGAATTTCGTTCAGCCACCTCCGCCGTTGCGGGTGCCGAAGTCGCAGCAATTGGAACGGTTGCAGCAGTAACCGATGCTCTGTCGGCCCTTGTGAATCTTGGCTATCCCGATTCCGTGGCCCGGGAGGCATTGGCCAGCGTTAAAGCACAGGTTGGTGATACGAGCTTTACGGCTATGAAGGTTGAAGAACTTATTCGAGAAGGACTGCGGACACTTGCATGAACTTTGAAGAAGAAATACAGGCAAACGACAGACTTGTGGCCCCTGCTCCTGTTCAGGAGGAGCTTGTCAGCACGGATTATGCCCTGAGGCCCAAGAGTCTTGAAGAATATGTGGGCCAGGAACAGCTCTGTAAAAGTCTCGATATTTTTATCCGTGCCGCAAAAGCTCGGGGCGAGGCACTGGATCATGTCCTTTTTCATGGGTATCCGGGCCTTGGAAAAACAACTCTCTCCTATATAATCGCCAACGAAATGGGTGCCGGAATCAAGATGACATCCGGGCCTGTAATTGAGCGCCAGGGTGATCTTGCTGCTATTCTCACCAGTCTCCAGGAAGGAGATGTTCTTTTTATTGATGAAATTCATCGCTTGAATCATGCCGTTGAGGAAATTCTCTATCCTGCAATGGAAGATTTTCAACTCGATCTTATTATCGGTCAGGGGCCGGGGGCCAGATCTGTAAAGATGGATTTGCCCCGTTTTACTCTGGTCGGGGCAACCACCCGTACCGGATTGTTGACTCCACCGCTGCGTGATCGTTTTGGGGTGATCCTGCGCCTTGAACTGTATGAGCCCGAGGAACTGGTACTCATTATTCAGCGCTCCGCCTCAATTCTTGGTATGCAGGTGGATGCACGCGGAGCTCTTGAACTTGGCCGCAGGTCACGGGGAACCCCACGAATTGCAAACAGGCTGCTCAGAAGAGTGCGCGATTTTGCCCAGGTGGGAAACCACCCCACGGTAACCGCAAAAGTAGCAGATGAAGCGTTGGAACTGCTCAATGTGGATCGTTTTGGACTCGATGATATGGACAGGCGTATAATGCTTTCCATAATCGACAAATTCCAGGGCGGTCCCATTGGGCTTGAAACATTGGCCACGGTAGTCTGTGAAGAGAAAAATACCCTTGAAGATGTGTACGAACCTTTTCTTATTCAATCCGGATTTTTAACACGAACTCCGCGCGGGCGTATGGCTACCATGAATGCCTATGAGCATTTTGGCCGGCCTTTGCCAAATAGTATGAAGCGTCAACCCACTCTCTTCGATACAGGAGACTGAGATATGCAGAAACGTAAAACAGTAGCTGGCATCCTTGGCATGAAAAAAAAAGGTGAGAAGATCACTATGCTCACAGCTTATGACGCCGCCATGGCCTCTATGCTGACTGATGCAGAAGTGGATGTGCTGTTGGTCGGTGATTCATTGGGCATGGTAATGCTTGGCTATGATTCAACGGTACCGGTAACCATGGATGAGATGATACATCACGCTTCCGCTGTGCGTCGTGGTGCACCTGCAGCTTTTGTTGTAGGTGATATGCCTTTTGGCTCCTATCAGTCCAGTACACGTGACGCCATACTCAATGGCGGACGGTTTCTGAAAGAGGCTGGCTGTGACGCCGTAAAGCTTGAAGGCGGTCTTGAAGTGTGTGAAACGGTAACAGCACTGGTGCAAGCAGGGATATCAGTAATGGCGCATATAGGACTTACCCCGCAGACGGCCACTCAGCTTGGTGGCTATAAGGTGCAGGGGCGTGATGTCGAGTCAGCGCGGAAAATGGTTGCAGAGGCAAGAGCCCTTGAGGAAGCCGGGGCGTTTGCCATTGTCCTTGAGTGTATTCCCGATGAACTTGGCCGAATACTTTCTGAAGAAATTGCGATTCCCACCATAGGGATAGGGGCCGGGGTGCATTGTGATGGCCAGGTTCTTGTAACCCATGATCTTCTTGGAATGTTTGATAAGTTTATTCCAAGTTTTGTGAAATCCTACTGTAAACTCGCTCCTGTTATTAAAGATGCCGTAGCGGAATATAATACTGAAGTGCGCAGTGGTGCGTATCCCGATGCTGAGCACAGCTTCTCCAGTGAGTCCGATCTGCGGAAACTTCTTGGTCTTTAACTGCAGTTTAAGGAGAAAAATAATGCCACCACAGTTTCTGGTACCTCTCTTTTTTGTCGGCTTTGTTGTGACCGCAATTATGGTCAGCACGTATAACAGGTTTGTTAAATACAGAAATAGAATTGAAGAATCCTGGAGTGGTATCGATGTTGCGTTAAAGCGTCGTGCGAATCTTATTCCAAATCTTGTGCGGGTTATTGAAGGCTACAGCGCCCACGAGAATAAAATATTTGAAGATAAAATAAAACAGCTCAGTGGTGAGAACGATTCGCCGCGAATGGAACAGGAAAGTAGGATTACAAAATCTCTGGGCGGGTTGCTTGCCATTGCTGAGGCGTATCCCGAATTGAAGGCCAGTGAAAACTTTCTTGATCTTCAGAAAAGTCTTGATGATATCGAACAGGAAATTCAAGAGGCAAGGAATCGTTACAATGGGTTTGTCGGGCGTTTCAATACCCTCGTTGAATCGTTTCCTGCCTCTCTTATTGCCCAGAAATTTGGTTTTGAGAAGCAGGACTACCTGTCATTGGAACTGACCACCCAGCGTGATATGCCAAATGTTGATTTCAGGTAGGTCTCGGACAGTCTTTTAGCTTAAATCCTCATCGCTCCCGTCGTTTTCACTATCCGACTCGTTGTAATCGTCTTCCCAGGAGAGTGGATTCATGTCGTTGTCCAGGTCCATCATTTGTTCCTTTGAAATATTCAGTGTGTTACTCATTGCAGTTCCTGTCTGTTTGTCGGATGTTGATTGAGGTTTGCCTCTGTTTTTTGCCCTATTGTACTTCTCGACCAAATACCATATAGCCGCGTCCCTGCCCCAGAATTCGTTGCTGCTCTCCCGTTGTTTTTTGGAGAAGATCAAGTTCAAATAATGAATCGGAGAGATGATCCCAGCTGCTTGCTGTATTGATATGAATGGCTTTTTCGTTAAGGGCTTTTTCGCAGGTAAAGTTGTTTTTCCCAAAAGAGAGTGCCGTACGATCCCACCACATAAAGAAGTAAAGAGCACATGTATCTTGTTTGCCCTGTTGATTCATTATAGTGCCGGCAAGTTTTACTTCTAACTCCTCGTCAGTCTCCTTTACAGTCTCACACCGGACTGTTGTTATCAGGTTTGTACCTGTGTCCATATTCGTATGAGAGCTGTATTGGAAATTTCTGGATTTTGCCTGGATCGTAATCTCCTCATCCTGATCGGCAAGAAGCATTTCGAGCACTTCAACGACAAGGGTGAAGGGAACTGGTTCCGGTTGCATTTCTTCCGAGATGATTGGTTTGTCATTTATAATTTTGAAGTTCAAAGCCGTTCTCCTCTTTTCTGTTTTATCTTTTCCGTAAATATACTGCCGGTTTTGCAGGAGTGCTTGGCATTGTGTGACAAAAAATTGGCATTTTACGACAGTCGGACCATTTTTTATGGGCTACTTTTATATGTTTGCTTTTAGTTCCTCCCCACTTTGCTCCACTCAGTAATTTCTGGAAAATACCAAAAAAATCAATTCAGCAATCATCTAGTATTATCAGTGTCTTCAGTTGCCTTATGGACGGTTTTTTCTTTGGGCGTTAGTATGCTGGAAACCGTTATCTCTGCATCATATGGTGGTGTGGCGCCGAAGGTGTACTTCACAGGGTATGCTGGGCGCGTTTCGCTAACTACTCATAGTTCCTAGGTAATTAGCTTAAAATTTCTTGACAATAGGTCAGTTCCTGATATAAAACTTAGATTGGTGGTGTGAAGTGGTGTAAAATGGAAACAGGTGGTGATGGATGGGTGCAGGGAAGACCATAAAAAGCAGATTTCGTAGCAAGTCTGAGCATAGTCTGGACAGCAAGGGACGGCTGAATTTTCCAAGTCGTTTTCGTGATGTTCTTGCTCAGTACGGCTCTGGGATTCTGATGATTGCTCCCTGGAATGACCATCTGCGTGCATATCCAATCTCTGAGTGGGAAGTTATTGAAGATAAACTGCTTGATCAGGGGAAAGAACAGCCCGGACTGACCAACTTTATCAGGCTTGTATTTTCCGGAGTGACTGCCTGCACCCTCGATAAGCAGGGGCGTGTTCTGTTATCGGCTCCGCTTCGTGGTGAGGTTCGTATCGGCAAGGATGTTATGCTCACTGGAATGCGTGACTGGGTCGAAATCTGGGATAAGGATGTCTGGGAAGCTGAGCTTCAGCAAACTCGTGAAAACTTTGATAGTTTTGGTGAAGGTCTCTCCAAACTTGGAATTCTCTAATGAGTGACAAGCAGGAAGGCGCAGATATTCATTGTTCTGTCTTGCCCCTTGAAACTCTGGAATCACTTGCTCCGCAGAGTGATGGTCTGTATGTCGACGGCACCCTGGGGCTTGGCGGCCATACCGAAGCAATTTTGAAGCAGAGTGGACCAGATGGCCGTGTTATTGCTTTTGATTGGGATGGTGCAGCTATTGAAAAGAGCAGGGAACGCCTAAAGCCCTTTGGCGATCGCTTAACCATTGTCAGAAGAAATTTTTCTGAGATCGGAGAAGGTCTTACGGAACTGGGTATTACTGAGGTTGACGGTATTCTTATTGATATAGGTCTCTCGTCTCTTCAACTTGATATGGGAGAGCGTGGCTTTAGTTTTCAGCGGGATGAGCCTCTTGATATGCGGATGGATATCAGACGGGAAATAACAGCTGCATCTATCCTGGCAAATTGCTCCGAGGAGGAGCTTGCTGATATCTTCTTCTATTATGGAGAGGAAAAGCAGGCCAGGAGGATAGCTTCTTTTGTTGTGAAAGAGAGGGCTTTGGAACCAATCATCACCTCAAAGCAGTTTGCTAATATTGTTGTAAAGGCTGTCCCAAGACGATTTCATCCCAAGAGAATTCATGTCGCAACACTTGTTTTTCAGGCCCTGCGCATCGCTGTCAATACAGAGCTTGAGAATCTTGCGGGGATACTGGAACATGGTGTGGATTATTTAAAGCCTGGTGCCAGGTTTTGTGTCATATCGTTTCACTCCCTAGAAGATAGAATGGTAAAGCGAAAATTTAGAGAAAACAAGGCCTTAAAAGTCATTACAAAAAAGCCCATAATGGCAACTGCCCTGGAACGGGAGCAAAACAGAAGATCACGGAGCGCTCGATTACGAGTTGCTGAAAGAGTTTAAGAAAAGAGGTGAGAACATGATTATCAATCCTTCAGCCCATACAATGATTCCACGAAGAAATGCTTTTCGACGTAATGCCGGGTATAGACGTCGCCAGGCCCTGTCTCTTCCGGGTGGTAAACAACTCTGGTTTGCGGTAACGAAAGTATTGCTTGTATCTGTACTGTTTCTTTTTGTTACGTCCTCGCTGTTAAGTGGGACATCCAGTCGGGTTGCTGTTGAAATTGAAGGTCTGGAAGAGAGTCATGGGGAACTGGTGACTGCAAATATCCTACTTAGGGCCCAAAAAGCGCGACTTTTTTCTTCCGAGGCTGTGAGAGTGCATGCCGGGGATCAATTAGCTATTCATATTCCTGTTTCGAACCAGTATAGAAAGTTTTAGAAGGTGTTCATTTGAAATGAAGTTTTCAGATTATTAATGGCTAGGAGATCTCGCCTTAAGACAGGGAAGAGCAGAAAAGGGCAGGTCTGGTTTGTCCTGATCTTGATAGTGTTCTTTGCCGCGACTGTTTCAGCTGTAGTATACAGGCAACAGTTACAGAATTTGCTTGATATCTGGCATGAAACCTTTCCGGCAGAGCGAACGGCAGCAAACAGCGACCGGGGAACGATTTATGATCGAAATCTTAAAGAACTTGCCAAAACCCTTGATCGGGTATCTCTGTATGTTCGTCCCCGTGAAGTAAAAGATATCCCTGAAACGGCAAGGCTTCTTTCGACCATCCTGGCCTTGCCGGAGTCGGAACTAATTGTCAGCATGGAGCGGGACTCACAACTGGTCTGGTTGCGCAAGGAGATTGACAAGGAAGAAGAAGATGATCTTACCAGTCTGGATCTTCCTGGAATCTACCAGCACCGGGAGGTGGCCAGGAATTATCCGCAACAGGAATATGCGTCACATTTAATCGGATTTTCAGAAAATAATTTAGGCCTTGCCGGTGTCGAGCATTATTATAACCGCCTTCTCAATCAAGATCGTGTTCTTCAGAAGGATATTCCGGCAATAGATTTAAAAGGGTTTGATCAGACAAGTACCAATGGCCATGATCTGGTGTTGACGCTGGATATGAAGATTCAGGCCATTCTTGAAAAGTATGTAAAAAATCTTGGTGACAAGATGGGGAATGGTCGTTTGACATCCCTGCTGCTCGACATTCAGACCGGAAAAATTATAGCTGGGGCGAGTTATCCATCTTTTAACCCCAATAGTGTCTGGCAGAATGACAGGGAAATCCTTGAGAATCTTTTTCTCACTCCTATGGTCGTTCCTGAAGAGATCAGGAAGTTTTTCCAGCAAGCATCGCTTCTTCAGAGCGGTTGGGAACAAAGCAGGCAGGTGTATCCATGGAGTCTGGTTGCCAATACGATCGATTTCTCGAGTCAGATTCGACTGATGGAACGTTTACAATTAACGACAGATCTCCATGTGGACTTTTCAAGTGGGAAGAAAAAGCAAACGACTCTGCCGCAGTTTGAGGATATTGGTCCTGTTTTGTATTTGGGGGCTGTTCCAAAAGCAGCAACACCTCTAAAGGTGCTGCTTGGATTGAGTCATCTGTTAAATGGTGGAAAAAAGATACAACCTCATATTCTGGACAGGATAATTGAGCGTTCTGACAAAAGAGAGTACTTGTACGATATTTTCCATGGGGAGTCGGTGGGACGGAATGTGTTTCCTTCTCTTGTCTCAAACGAGCTCGGAAGAGTGCTTGCCACATATGGTGAGCGCGGAGTACTTGGTACCCGAACACTTTCCGGTGAAACTGTTTCCCTGGTGAGAAATGATTTGGGGGCCAGATATGTCCGGGACCGGATGGCCCTTGTTGTGGTTCCTGCTGAAAAACCTAAAATGATCCTGCTTTTAGCAGCAAGAGATACGGAACTGAAGATAGCTGAAAATAAGGATGCTGCCTCAAGATCTTTGTGTGATGGGCTTGATAGGGTGTTGCCCTCAATGTTTGCTCTGCAGCAGATTCACGGAAATATCGCAGACCTTGTTGAAGTGACAGAGGGAGAAGAGCATAACTTTAAGACTGGACTGGAGAGGAAGAACACTGAACAGTCATCTGTAATGCATAAAGAAGTAATACAGATAATGCCCGATTTAACAGGACTTAGCTTACGAAAGAGTTTGCGCCTGTTGCATAGTGCTGAAGTTGATGTAACGGTGAGAGGAACCGGTCGTATTATCTCGCATAGCCCAAAAGCCGGAGTAAAGCTTGAGAAGGGCACTCCCTGTGTGTTGACTCTTAAAATGGATGCTCCTCCCAAAGATGTAATGCAGATACAAACTCTGCAGGTGAAAGAGTCGTTGTCTAATTAAGGGGACGATTCTATATGTAGTTTTAGCGAAGTAACAGGACGGGAAATGTCTCAGAAACAACAGAGCCATATTGGCGAAAACTGGGTTTGTACAGCTCCAGGCACTGTTGTGTGTTCTTCGGGTGTTTTTGATTTTACCTCCTTTGCCGAGCAACTCGGGCTTTCCCTTCTTTCAACTCAATCATCAAATTGTCAAATTAACCGGATTACGGTTGATTCCCGCAACGTGTCATCCGGCACTCTTTTTATTGCCATTCCTGGAAGTGCTTGTGACGGGCATGACTATATTGAACAGGCCGTGGCTTTAGACTGTTCTGCCATTGTTATTGAGAAGGGACGGATTTCCAGCAAGCAGATCCAAAGTCTGGATGTTTACGTGTTTGAAACGAGCGACACTCGTGCAATGTATTGTAAGCTCGCCGAGATGATTTTTGGCTATCCAGCGACACAAATGACCATGTTTGCTGTTACCGGTACCAATGGAAAGACCAGTGTCAGTTACCTGCTTGAATCTGTTTTGCGGGCTAGCGGAAAACAGCCGGGAGTACTCGGCACCATTAATTACCGCTATTACAATTCCTGTAATGAGTTGGTTCAGGTACCATCATCTTTTACAACGCCAGAGCCACTGTTACTTCAGTCCACCCTGCGTGAAATGGCAGATAGTGGAGTGGATGCTGTCGTTATGGAAGTCTCTTCCCATGGTTTGGAACAAAATCGTATTGGTGACCTACTCTTTGATATTGCCGCATTTACCAACCTCAGTCGTGATCATCTTGATTATCATTTAGATATGGAAAGCTATTTTGCTGCAAAGTCACTTCTTTTCAGCAGGCATCTCAAAAAGGATGGGAAGGCGGTTATCAGTTATTTTGCCAAAGAGAGTAGTTGGAGTGGTAAACTGGAGGACTTTTGCAGGCAGGAAGGGTTTCCTGTTCTGAGCTGTGGTAAAAAAGAGACGTGTGATATCTTTCCCTTATCTGCGAAAAGTTCCCTGCGAAAAAGTGAAGTAGTTTTACAAACTCCGGATGGCTCCTGTTCCTTTGAATCACCTCTGGTCGGGGACTTTAATATTGCCAATCTTCAAACAAGCTGTGCCATGGCCCTGGCATCTGGGATTTCTCTTGAAACTATCGAAACGGGACTTAGCGATGCAAGCGGGGCTCCCGGTCGGATGCAGCAGATAGCAGTTACTCGTCACGAATCCGCCTTTCGTCCCGCTGTTTTTGTTGATTATGCACATACCCCCGATGCTTTGGAACAAGTGTTAAAAACAGTAAAGCGACTTCCTCACAATGATCTGTACTGTGTGTTTGGCTGTGGCGGGGATAGGGACACAGGAAAACGACCCATAATGGGGACGATTGCCGAGAATTACGCCGATGTGGTAATCCTGACCGACGATAATCCACGCAGTGAAGAGTCAAAGGCTATTCTCAATGATATAACAAAGGGGATTGATACGAAAGTATATGGACGTGACTGGCTGACTCAGAGAAAAAGTGGTGATCGTGGCGTTGTGGTTATTCCCGATCGTCATTTTGCTATTGATGCTGCAATTTCGGCAGCAGGTGGTGAGGATATTGTGCTTATTGCGGGTAAGGGGCATGAGGATTATCAGCTGACCCGTGATGGCAGGAAGTTTTTTGATGATACTCTAGAAGCTTCACAGGCTTTACAGGGCTGGAAAATTGAATCATTGCTCCAGGCTACGGGGGGAAGCTTTGTAGGGAAACGAAATTCAGCTCAAAAACTGGGTTCCATCAACACAGATTCCAGAACAATTGAATCTGGTGATATATTTGTCGCTCTGAAAGGGGATCACTTTGATGCCCATGATTATGTGGAAGCTGTTATGGCAGCAGGCGCGGGTTGTGTGATTCTTGAACGAAAACCGGATTACCCTCTTTTGGTGCCAATGATTCAGGTAGCAGATACTCTGCAGGCACTTGGTGATCTCGCACGTTACAGGCGTGGAAGCTTGAAGAATATCTCCGCTCCGTCTGTTGTTGGTATTACCGGAAGTAGTGGCAAAACAACCGTCAAAGAGATGTGCGCTGCCATTTTTAATAAACGTTGGCCCAAACAGTCAGATGCACCTTCAGCACGGGTCCTTAAAACCGAAGGGAATTTTAATAACTTGATCGGGTTGCCCCTGTCGCTTCTTCCTCTTGCACCAAAACACAGGGCGGCAATTCTTGAAATGGGAATGAATGCACCCGGTGAAATTGCACGTCTCACTGATATTGCTGATCCTGATATTGCCTGTATCGTGAATGTGCATGGGGCTCATCTGCAGGGGCTTGGTGATATTGAAGGAGTGGCAAAGGCAAAGGCTGAACTTTTCCAACACTGTGGTTTGGAAACAACGCTTGTCGTTAATGGTGATGACCCAAGAGTCGTCGCTGCAGCAATGAAATGTGGACAGAAGAAGATCTTTTTTGGACTCATGGACAACGGTATTCAGCCATTTGATGTTTACGCAACGCAGAGTGAAACAGGAAACGGTGAGAATATCTCCTTTATTCTTCATGTGGGCGAAGATCAACAAAAGGTACTGCTTCAGGTCGCAGGGATTCATAATATTTCAAATGCTCTTGCCGCTGCTGCTATAGCAGTTGCAGCAGGAATTGATATAAAAATTATTAGAGCAGGTTTGGCAAGCTTTAGTCCAACGGACAGACGGATGCAGATTGTGGATGGTCCCTCTGGCAGTCGTATTATTAACGATACATACAATGCAAATCCTGAATCTATGATGGCTGGTATTACAACGCTTTGCGGCCTTGGTAGGGGAAACCATATTGCAGTTCTTGGGGATATGCTGGAACTCGGTCCCGGAAGTGCTGCTTTGCACAGGAAAACCGGTGAAAAAGTAGCTGCTGCTGGTGTCGATTTTTTAGGTTTGCTAGGGAACTTTGCGGAATTCACAGCTGCCGGCGCAATTGGGGGCGGTATGGATAAGAGTCGGGTCCAGGTTTTTAAGGAAAAAGAGGACTGTCTCTCCTGGATAAGGGAACTCAGTACGACGCAAGATATAAAAAAGGGAAGTTATCTTCTTATAAAGGGGTCACGTGGCATGCAGTTGGACACACTTGTTGAACGACTCACCGGAGAACAATAAATGTTCTATCATTGGCTCTATCCGCTTAATAACAGCATAAGCGCATTTAACGTTTTTCGTTATATTACGGTGCGTTCTATTGGTGGCGCTGTTACTGCGTTTCTTATTATGCTCCTTCTTGGGCCCTGGTTTATCAGAAAACTGAAACAGTATCAGATAGGTCAGGTCGTGCGTGAGGATGGTCCGGAAACACATCTTGCCAAACAGGGTGTACCAACCATGGGGGGTGTTTTGATTCTCTCATCAATTACCATATCCACGCTCCTTTGGGCGAGATTGGATAATCCACTGGTATGGTTGATGCTCTTTGTGATTTTATTCTTTGGAATTATTGGTGGCATTGACGACTATCAGAAGATAAAGAAAATGACGAGTGCCGGACTGAGTGCAAAAGGAAAGCTGCTACTGCAGATTTTTGGTGCCTCCGTGGTTGGTTTGTTTGTGCTGTTGCATCCTGGGTATGATGGTTTATTAAGCGTTCCTTTTTTGAAGAATATCCAGCCGGACCTCTCATGGTTTTATGTAGTCTTTGCAATTCTTGTTATTGTTGGATCCTCAAATGCAGTAAATCTTACCGATGGACTTGATGGTCTGGCAGCAGGTCCTACGGTGATTTCTGCGGCTGTTTATCTTGTGTTTTCCTATCTTGCAGGCCATGCGGTTCTTGCAGAATATCTACAAATTCCCTATGTCCAGGGCGCCGGTGAACTTGCTGTGTTTTGCGGGGCAATGGTTGGCGCCTGCCTTGGGTTCCTGTGGTTTAATGCCTATCCTGCACAGATTTTTATGGGAGATGTGGGGTCTCTTGCACTTGGCGGAGCACTTGGCGGAGTTGCCATTATTATCAAGCAGGAAATACTTCTCGCCATCGTTGGCGGCATATTTGTAATGGAGGCACTCTCTGTTATTATTCAGGTCGGCTATTTTAAAATAAGTCATGGTAAACGTATCTTTCTTATGGCTCCTTTTCATCATCACTTTGAGAAAAAAGGCTGGCATGAACCAAAAGTGGTGATCAGGTTCTGGATCGTTTCAGTAATTCTTGGCCTTTTTGCCATAGCAACTCTGAAAATGCGCTGATGAATAATAGCGAAAAATTACATCCCGGTCAGCGGGCCGTTGTTATGGGCATGGGAGTAACTGGCCGTGCTATGCTGGCGTTTATGCTGAGTAAGGGTGTTGTCGTTTCTGTGACAGATAGTCGATTTTTTCAGGATCTTCCCGCGGAGGATCAAGAGTATCTGCAACAAAACGATATAGCTTTTGAGGGTGGTGGACATACTCGAGAGTTTATGGCAGCAGGGGGTTTTATAGCAATTAGCCCCGGAATCCCAACGGATCTGCCAATACTTGAGGATATGCGGCAAAAACAAATCCCAATTGTTGGTGAACTCGCCCTTGCGGCACCTTATCTTACGGAACGTGTGGTGGGAGTAACGGGAACCAACGGAAAAACAACGGTAACCGCCCTTATTGGAGAATTGTTGCTGGCATCCGGAAAAAATGTCTTTGTCGGAGGTAATATCGGGACTCCGATTTTGAGCTATCTGGAGAGCGATGAGCAGGCCGATGTGCTGGTGGTGGAACTCTCAAGTTTTCAGCTTGAATCAGCTGGTATGTTTTCTCCTCATATTGGGATTTTGCTCAATATTACCCCGGATCATCTTGATCGTCATAAAACCATGGTCAATTATGCTGCTGCAAAGATGAAAATGTTTGCCTATCAAAACCAAGATGATAAGGCGATAATTTGCAGTAGTGATCCCATGTGCCAGCATATAAAAGGACTGCTTACTGGACAGGAATTCTATTGCTTTGGTGATGACAAGAGTGAATGTGCAGCTCGTATAAGCGATGATGGAGTAGGCATTACTTTGCAGGGCAGGGTGGATAGCTACAACCTGGCAAATACTGTGCTTGATTCATACACCGGAAAGCTTAACAGTTGCGCCGCAGTACTTGCTGTATCGCTTCTTGGATGCAGTAAGCACGATATAGAAAAAGGATTGAAGAGCTTTACTCTGGCAAGGCATCGTCTTCAGCATGTGAAAAGCAGAGGTGGAGTTGAGTATTACAATGATTCCAAAGCCACCAATACGGGGGCTGTCTTGAGTGCCCTGAACTCTTTTTCCGGAAATATTCTTCTTATTGCAGGCGGTCGTGATAAGGGTGAAGAGTATGGCATACTCAAAGAGGTGATCCTTGATAAGGTTAAAGAATTGATAGTAATAGGTGAGGCTGCAGATGCAATTGTATCCGCCATGGATCAGGATGTAAATATTGCTCGGGCTGATTCCATGGAAGATGCTGTTAATATTGCTGCAGGCGATGCGATATCAGGAGATACGGTATTACTTGCTCCTGCGTGTTCAAGCTTTGATATGTTTGATAATTACGGACATCGTGGTGACGTTTTTATGCAAGCAGTGCTTGATCTGCCAGATGGGAATGAGGAGTTGCAGCGATGACGGTACCAGTGCGACTGATGCTGACAGGTGGTGGGACAGGCGGCCATCTGTTTCCTGCTATTGCAACGGCTGAGGCGATGTGTAAACGTCTGCCTGGAAGTGAAGTGCTCTTTGTCGGAACGAAAAGGCGAATGGATAAAACAACTCTTGAACAATATGGCTATGCAACATGCTTCATCCATTCGAAGGGCCTGAAAGGAAAGAACCTCTGGTCTCTTTTGCAGGGAATTCTGATGTTGCCGGTATCATGTCTTGAGGCGATGTACCATATTCTGCGCTTTAAGCCAGATCTGGTGGTTGGAGTTGGTGGATATGTAACGGGCCCAGTGGTTGCAACGGCCAGGCTTCTTGGTAAACCAACGCTTATCCATGAACAAAACTCAATTCCAGGCCTTGCCAATAGAAAGCTTGGTGCAATAGTCAGTCGAATATGTCTCTCGTTACCGGGGAGTGAAAAGTTTTTTTCAAAAGAGAAGACTGTGCTTACCGGGAATCCTGTTCGGAGTGCAATTCTAGAATTGGCTGAAAATAAAGATTCTTCAGATAAAAGGCAGACCGTGCTGCTTGTTTTGGGTGGAAGCTTAGGGGCTCATAGGGTGAACGAACTTGTGAGTGGAGCGTTTGCTCTTGGATTATCAGATCTGGAAAATGTTCAAGTAATTCATCAGACAGGGCCTGCTGATGCTGAAAAAATTAAGGCTCTTTACAAAAAGTATAACATCGATGCCACCGTTGCCCCGTTTTTTACGGATATGGCGGCGATCTATAAAAAAGCGGATTTATTAGTATCACGGGCTGGCGCAACGACCCTTGCAGAACTTGCGGTTTTGGGAAAACCGGCTCTTTTGATTCCCTATCCCTATGCAGCTGACAACCATCAGGAAAAAAATGCTGAGTATTATGTTCAAAATGGTGGTGCCCGACTGTTTATCGAAAAAGATCTTACTGCCGAAGTGTTAGCGGAAAATATTGCGAAGCTGATTCAAAATCCGGAACTCCTTTTGGGAATGGAGAAGGCCATGCGAGATCGGGCATTTCCAACGGCAGCAGAGCATATAGTAGATGAGTGCCTGGCTCTGTTGAACCGCAAACCGAAAACAAAACAATCCTGATAACTATGTATAACAAAACAAAAAAAATACACTTTGTAGGTATTGGCGGCATTGGGATGAGCGGAATCGCCGAACTTCTGTTGAATCTTGGCTATGAAGTTTCAGGTTCTGATCTAAATGATTCTGTAACCACAAGAAATCTTGCATCACTCGGTGGCATTATTCACAAAGGGCATGATGGCAGATGGGTAAAAGGGGCAGATGTTGTAGTAACTTCTTCTGCTATAAAAAATAATAATCCGGAAGTTGTTACAGCTCTTGCGGCAGAAATCCCAGTTATCCAGCGGGCTGAGATGCTGGCTGAACTTATGCGCTTGAAGAAATTTGGAATTGCAATTGCAGGAAGCCATGGCAAAACATCCACAACCTCCATGGTAGGCTGGATGATGCATGAGGCGAAACTTGATCCAACCATTGTTGTGGGAGGAAAGGTGGACAGTCTTGGCGGAAATGCAAAGCTTGGTGACGGGGAATTTCTGGTAGCGGAGGCGGATGAAAGCGATGGTTCTTTTCTGAAACTGTCACCGGTCCTTGAGGTGGTCACCAATATCGATCTGGAGCATATGGATCATTACAGGGATATTGACCATATTAAGGCGACATTTTTGGAATTTATAGACAGAATTCCATTTTATGGCGCTGTTATTCTCTGTCTTGATGATGCAAATATCGCAGACATTCTGCCAAGAATTAAAAAACGTAAGATAACGTATGGTTTAACGGCTCAAGCGGATCTTATGGCGGATCAGATCGTGGCGGGCAATGGCAGGGTGAAGTTTAATATCCATTTTAAGGGGGCTCCACTTGGAACCGTCGATTTGTCGCTTGCAGGGAGGCATAATGTGTATAACGCATTGGCTGCAATCTGCGTTGGTCTGGAATTGGAAATACCTTTTGAAGTAATAAGTAAAGCACTTGGAAGCTTCCAGGGGGTACAGCGGCGTATGCAGCTGAAAGGGCAGGGGGGGGGGGTAACTGTTATTGACGATTACGGACATCATCCAACTGAAATAAGAGCTACTCTGGCAGCCATTAAAGAGGGTTGGCCTGAAAAACGACTCGTAGTTCTTTTTCAGCCCCATAGGTATAGCAGAACCCTGGCTTTGCTTGAGGAATTCAGGACCTGCTTTCATCAGGCGGATTACCTCGTAATGACCGAGATCTATGCTGCAAGTGAAATACCAGACGGCAAAATTTCAGGTGAGATTCTGCTCGATGAAGTTAAAAAACATGGCCAGCGGAAAACAAAATTTGCATCCAATGTGGACGATCTGGCAGAGGCTCTATTACCGGAATTGCGTGAAGATGATCTGGTCCTAACCTTGGGGGCTGGTAATATTGTTCTTGCGGGTGAGGCCCTGGTCAAGCTCTTGGAGAAAAAGTAGCGGTAATGATAATGGCAGAGAATCTTCGTTCAAAGCTTGATACCGTCGCTAGGGGAAATGTGTTGTGGGACTGTCCACTTGCACCCTATACTTCCTTTGGTATTGGTGGTCCAGCGGATGCTCTTGTTACCGTCGAAAATAAAGAAGTCCTGGCTGAATTGCTGATTTTCTTTACTGATCATAATCTTGACTGGCGTCTTATCGGAAGGGGAAGCAACATTCTCGTTTCCGATGCAGGGTTTGCAGGAGTTGTTCTGGTGTTTGGCAAGGGGTTGTCTGCAATCGAAGATTTATCAGATTCTGATGAACAGGAAATTACGATTCGGGCCGGGGCTGGTTGCAGTTTGGCAAAATTGTTGAACTGGTGTGTTGATCGTGGGTATTCAGGGCTTGAATTTGCGACGGGTATTCCTGGATCAGTGGGTGGAGCCATAGTTATGAATGCCGGAGCAATGGGTACAGAAATAGCAGCAGTGGTCGATGGTGTTGCTGTGATGTCTCAAGCTGTCGGTAGCGAATTTCTGGGAAAAGAAAAGTTGAATTTTAGTTATAGACTATGGGAAAATCAGGGAATAAACGATAAAAAGCGAATGGTACTTTCAGTTGATTTACATCTTGTGCGGAGAGGGAAAGAGGTGATAAGGGAGACTTGTCGTGAAAATCTTCACAGGCGTAAAGAAAAACAGCCAAAGCTACAGAAAAATGCAGGTTCTTTTTTTAAGAATCCTCCAGGAGATTCTGCCGGACGCCTGATTGATGCGTCGGGATTGAAGGGAAGATGCTGTGGCGGGGCCATGGTTTCTCCGGTTCATGGTAATTTTCTTGTAAATACAGGAGATGCAACAGCTGTAGATATGTACCAGCTTATGGATATTGTTACTGAAGAGGTAAAAAAAGATAGTGGTATTCAGCTTTTTCCCGAAGTACACTTTCTATAAACGGGTAATGAGAGAATGAAAAAACAATCATTATTGGCCAGAGTCACTACTTTGTTTCGAAAAAAGAAAAAAAATGAGGATGGTATCTCAGCTCTGTCCCGAAAAATTAATCAGAAGGGGTATAAGGCAAAACATCTGGAGTCAACCCCAAAAAAGAAAAGTTTGCGGGAAAAATGGCAGTTCAGGAAAGAGGGTCGTGGAAAGAAAAAAGGTGGAATTCTACCGGATGTAGAAGCTGAGGAAAATCGAAATCCGATTAGGGTTGTGCTGCTGACAGGAGTGCTCCTTGTGGCAGGATACTTTCTAACTATTGGTCCTTTGCAGACGCTTTTTGGTGACTTGCTCTATTTTCGTATCCATGAAATCGAAATCAGTGGATGTGTAGTTACAAACCCAAAGTCACTGAGGAAGTGGGCTGGTATAACATATGAAATTAATATGTTAACGCTTCATCCTGTGGAAATGAAAGAACGTCTTGAAGCTCATCCGTGGGTTGAACAGGCAAAGATACGACGAATATGGCCCGATGGCCTTCTTGTCTCGATTAAAGAATATAGACCTCAGGCATTACTTGCTGAGGAAGACAAGGAAGGTTTTCAATATATTAATCATAAGGGGGCTCCTTTTGCGTCGGTGAGTGTTGGGCAGGATTTAGACTTTCCGGTAATAACAGGGCTTGATTCGTTTAATACTGAGTCGGAAAAAAAGGAATTGCTTACCTCAGCTGCAATGTTTTTAGAACTGGCCGGAGAGAATAATCCAAGTTTACCGGCCCAGAATATCTCGGAGATTCATTTTACAGCCCAGGGCGAATTGATTCTCTATCTGGTTCAGACTCCTTTTCCTATATATTTTGGAAAAGGAGAGATAAGAAGGAAATTCTCTCAGTTGCACAGGGTATTAAAGGTGTTGTATCGCAAGAAAAAGGGAAAGGCCATAATCGAAAATGTGGCTTATATTCGTATGGATTATCAAAAAGATAAAGTTTTAGTAGCACGAAATCATTCAGGGTAGAAAAATGGACGAGAGAGAAGCAGAAGAAATCAGTGAAGTGAAATTTGAGCAACAGGAAGAAGAGCGGGAATCCGGTGATCTTGTTGTTGGACTTGATATTGGGACCACTAAAATCTGCTGTGTGGTTGGGGAAGTTTTTGAAGATGGTGTCGATATCATTGGCATTGGTACTGCTCCTTCTGTTGGTTTAAAGAAGGGTGTTGTTGTAAACATAGAATCAACCGTTAAATCCATCCGCCAGGCAGTAAAACAGGCGGAGGCGTCTGCGGGGTGTGATCTTCACAGTGTCTACGTTGGAATTGCAGGGAATCATATTAAAGGCTTTAACAGTCCGGGGATACTCGCGATAAATGGTCGTGAGATTCGGGACAGTGATGTTGAAGATGTGGTTGTTGCTGCGCGAACGGTGAAGATTTCTGAGAATCAGCAGATTATTCATGTCCTTCCTCAGGAGTATATGGTGGATGATCATACCGGAATTCAGAATCCTCTTGGGATGACAGGCGTTCGGCTAGTAACAAATGTTCATATTGTTACGGCAGATATGGCTGCAGTTCACAATCTGTATACCTGCTGTGATAAGGCAGGTCTTGAGGTCGCAGATATGGTGCTTGAATCTATTGCCTCGGCCCACGCAACATTAAGTGCAGATGAGATGGAGCTTGGGGTAGCCCTTCTTGATATAGGCGGAGGAACCACTGATCTTGCTGTCTTTTGTGATGGGACCATTCGTCACACCTGTGAAATTGGACTTGGTGGACACAATCTGACCAATGATCTTTCGGTGGGATTACGTACACCTCTGCAGGACGCAGAGCGGTTAAAAGAGGATTTTGGTTGTGCGATTTTATCGGTGGTCAAACCTAATCATGTGGTGGATGTGCCAACGGTTGGTGATCGTGAACCACGTAAGGTGACTCAGAAGGTACTCGTCGATATTGTTCAGGCAAGAATGGTTGAAATCCTGGAGATGGTAAATCAAAATCTGATTAACTGTGGACTGAAAAACAGGATAAATGGCGGTATTGTTATAACTGGTGGTACGGCATTACTTGCTAATCTGGCTGATCTTGCAGAGCAAATATTTGATCTGCCAGTTCGGATTGGCTATCCAGCGCAAATAGGTGGAAAGGTGAGGGAAGTAAATACTCCACGCTGTACCACTGGAGTTGGTTTAGTTATGTATGGAAGGCAGCATCAGGCTGATAGTCGCTATAGTGACACCTCAATGGTTGGCCGAATGAAGGATTGGCTGAGAAAAATAATGTAGGTTTTTTGTGTTTTTTGAAAAAAAATGTTTCAGGTACAGGTTGTAAATGCTATGATTTATTTGTTTAAATTTTATGGAAATGTTGCAGTTGGGTGCGACATTTTTCGTGGACATGGGAGAGAATATGCCGTTTAGAATGGCTGAATCAGAAGGTGTTGCGGTAGTTAAGGTCATCGGTGTTGGTGGTGGAGGTGGAAATGCCATTAATACGATGGTTGAAGATCGCCTGCAGGGTGTTGAGTTTATCACTGCTAATACAGATAAACAGGCACTGGATACGTCCCGTGCCGATGTGTGCTTGCAGATTGGTCCAGGAATTACCAAAGGGCTGGGTGCCGGGGCTGATCCTGAAACTGGAGAGCAATCTGCACTCGAATCCATAGATGAGATCACCGACAGTCTTAAAGGCGCTGATATGGTATTTGTTGCCGCAGGTCTTGGTGGCGGAACTGGAACCGGAGCGGCTCCCGTTGTGGCTAAAATTGCCAGAGAAATGGGTGCTTTGACCGTAGCTGTGGTCACCAAACCGTTTCATTTCGAAGGGAAATTCCGTATGCGTAATGCGGAGCAAGGATGGGAAGCGCTGCGTAAGTACGCTGATACGATTATCACTGTCCCTAATGATCGTCTGCTCTCCCTTATGCAGAAGAATTCCAAACTCTCAGATATGCTGAGTATGGCCGATAAGGTCCTGCTTCAGGCCGTTAAAGGTATTACCGATCTTATTAATGTCCCAGGACTTATGAACGCAGATTTTGCTGATCTTCGTACTGTTATGCGTGAGGTTGGGCCTGCGATTATGGGAAGTGGCGTTGCTGTTGGTGAAAATCGAGCTACGGAAGCTGCAAATCGTGCCATAGATAATCAACTTCTTGAAGATGTTGGGATTGATGGTGCACGTGGTTTGCTTATCAATATCTCCGCTTCGGAAGAATCTTTTACCATGGCTGAGTTTATGGAAGCATCGGCTCTTATTCAGGATAAGGTTGATGATGAAGCCAAGGTTGTCATTGGTGCGTTGTATGATGATGCGCTTGGCGATGAACTGCATGTTACAGTTATAGCTACAGGTGTTGGAGAGTCGGTACCGAAGAAAAAGGATCTGGTTCGAGTAACTTCTCCTTCGAAGTCGGAGCCTGTTATTCCGGAAAGCAGAGATGAGAATTCTCGCCCTAGTAGTACAACTCCTGCTTCACCGAATCAGCGTCCAGGAAGCTCAATTTTTCCATCCTCAAATTTCAATGGATTCGAGAATCATGGTATCTCTTCCAACGATTCTTCCCAAAACAAAAAGGATAACAAACCCTGGAATGAGGAATATATGGAAACCCCTACTTATTTGAGGAAAAAGGCTAATTAGTAGGTAACTATTCAGCTGAACAGTTACAGTTCAGTGATTTGCCAATACCTGACAATTGACAGACCACTGCACGCGCCCTGAAGGAAGTGCTCTTGGGGTATAATTATTTGCTGATTGTTCAGCATAAATAATTTCGTCGGAGCACTTATTCTGGCTTCGTTCTTTTTACCGGGGCTAAATCATTTGGGCAGGAGCAAAAAGACACATAAGGGTGCTAGGCAGTCCAGTCTCCTTGAGCAGGAAAGCGGTACCTATCTCAAAAAATGGACCGGGCGACTTCCCATCGCCCTTATCTATCCCAATAAATATGGGGTAGGTGTTTCCAGTCTTGGCTTCCAGCTCGTCTATTCATTACTGAATACGCCTGACAATATTGTCTGCGAACGTTTTTTTGTTCCAGAAGATAATCAATCCTCACTTCGATCCTTTGAATCCGGAAGACCGCTGGAAGAGTTTTCGCTTCTTTTTTATTCCATTAGTTTTGAACACGATTATGTCAATATTGCCCGTTTACTGCTAGCCGGAGGTGTTCCTCTCTTTGCAGAAGATCGCAGGGATGATCTGCTTACCGCAGGGAATCCTCTGGTGATTGGTGGGGGGGTTGCAACCTTTATGAATCCTGAGCCTCTGGCTCCTTTTACCGATTTGTTTCTGCTCGGAGAAGCTGAAGGAATTCTGCCAGCCCTTCTTCCTTTATTATCTGAAACCCTGAATACACTGACTCGTTCGCAGCTTCTTCTTCGTATTCAAAAAGAAATTGCTGGTGCCTATGTTCCAGGCCTCTATAAGCCTGTTTATGATGATGTGACGAACAGACTGATTGATTCCGTTCCAGTTGTCTCTGGAATTCCTGTACGCATTGCCAAGGTGACTGTTCCCAGTGTCGCCAGGGCTGCACATTCACAGCTTCTTAGTCCTGCTGCTGAGTTTTCAAATCTCTATGTGACTGAACTTGGCAGAGGGTGCTCGCGGGGCTGCAGATTCTGTGCGGCTGGTTTTATTTACCGCCCACCTAGACTCTGGGATGCCGACGCAGTTATTAAAGGCGTTGAAGAACGTGGAGACGATGTACGACGCATTGGTTTGTTGGGTATGGAAATGGCTGCTCAGGAAGAGCTTGAAAGCCTTTCATCCTACCTTCTGGAAAGCGGCTGTTCTCTCTCCTTTTCGTCACTGCGGGCAGATCGTATTTCGGGACCCTTATTGAAATTGCTTGGAAGTAGCGGTCTGAAGAGTGTGGCCATTGCTCCCGACGGTGCATCAGAGCGCCTACGCATGGTGATTAATAAGAATCTCAGTGAGGAGGATATACTTACTGCTGCAGAGCGTCTTGCCGAGGTTGGTTTATATAAGTTAAAGCTCTACCTTATGATCGGACTTCCCACCGAAACCTACGATGATCTGCAGGAAATGCTTGAGCTGATTAAAAAGGTGCGGCAACGGATGCTGCCCATAGGAAAAGCCAGAGGAAGACTCTGTGAAATAACCCTCTCTGTCAACTGTTTTACGCCAAAACCCTGGACGCCATTTCAGTTCCATCCCTTTGGTGGAGAAGATATTCCAGATCATTCCGTTGGGTCAGCGGCCTTTGCAATCAAATCTTTGAAAGCTAAAATAGACTTTTTAAAGAAAGGTTTGAAGAAGGAGCCAAATGTCCGGATGAATCATGATAAACCTGAAAATGTACTGTTTCAGGCTGTTTTATCCCGTGGAGACCGTCGTTTGGCAAAGGTTCTTGCTATAATGGCCAGAGACTTTAAGCCCTGGAAGCAGGCCATGCGCAAAGCAGAACTCCTACCTGAATTTTTTGCAATTTATCGCCATAAAGAAAATGATTACTTTCCCTGGCATTGTGTTGACCACTCCATCGAACAGAGCTTTCTGTGGCATGAATATCAGAAGAGTTTTAAGGCCAAAATGACCGTAGCATGCGATACCAGCATCTGTAGACGATGTGGGGTGTGTGGTGACTAAAAAAGGAAAAACAAACCCTGAATTTATGGCAGTTGATGATCCGGAACAGCTGGAACAAATGCGTGCCGGGCTTATGCCTTTTCAGCTGGTAAAGTATTTTTCCTTTACCAGTCTTGGGGTAATTTTAATTTTTACTCTGTTTCTTTCATGGGTAATCTCTAATAATGCCCGTACTGTTATGCTTCATCAAAGTGAGGCGTATTCACTGCTTCTTGCTCAAAATCTGAATCAACAGGTTTTTCGTGGTTTTGTACTGCCGGTTGTTGTTCGCTACGGTAAAATTGCCCTTTCTAATCCGGAACAATTTCAAAGACTTGACCATATTGTTAGGAATATCACTCGAACCATGAAGATGGAGGCAGTGACGATCTATGATTCCAATGTGAATATTATTTCTTATTCGACGGATGAAGAGAAGATTGGAAAGAAAAATATGGGAGGGCTTGAATATGAAAAATCCTTGATTGGACAGGCAAATTCCCAGATAACTTCCAGCGGCAATATATTGAATCTTTTTCCAGGAACTCAAGGGGCACATTGCACCTTGAAGACCTTTATTCCCTTTCGCCAGGTTCGAGACGATTCCAGCAGTGAAGGGCAAATTATGGGAGTGATCGAAATCACCCAGGATCTTTCCAATGAATACACCGCGATCGTTCGTCTGCAGGGAAGGATTATCTTTGTCTCATCACTTGTTATGTTTATTCTTTTTCTTGTTTTGCTGGTTATTGTCAGTAGAGCTGGAAAGATCATGGAAGAACGGGTTCGTGAGCGTTTAGGTCTTGAACAAAAGTTAAACAATGCTCAGAGGCTAGCGCACTTGGGAACCATGGTGGCAACGGTTTCCCATGAAATCAAGAGTCCGTTGGGGATTGTTCGTTCGACTGCCGAGATTCTTGTTAAGAGGATTAAAAAGGTTGCTCCTGGAAATGAAAACCTTGCTGAAATAATAGTTGCTGAAACCACACGCCTTAACAATATTGTTTTGGAATTTCTCGATTTTGCAAGACCTCAAAAAGTGCGGCTGGTCCCAGTCGATATTAATAATTCAATTAATCAGGCCCTGCAATTTATTAAGCCCGAACTTATCCAACACAGTATCGACCTTGAAACCAGTTTTTATTCTGAAATTGGGCAAAAAACCATTGATCCCGATCATTTTTATCGCGCCATATTGAATATCTTTGTAAATGCTATCCAGGCAATGCCAGACGGTGGTGTGTTGGGCGTAAGCACCGGTATTCAAAAATCCGATGGTTCCATTGTTATTACAATTCAGGATAGTGGAATAGGAATGAGTAAAGAAAAGATTGCTGAAATTTTTAAACCTTTTTTCACGGATAAAAACCGTGGCACAGGCCTTGGTTTAGCTATCACTAAAAATATTATAGATCAGCATCATGGTACAATTGCAGTGAGCTCAAAGGAAAATGAAGGAAGTATCTTTACAATCACCCTCCCTTAAGAGGGGACGGCAACGTGGCCTGTCCCTTTCCGGGGTGTCATTTCTTGATAATGGGCCATATACTATTGCTGTAGAACCTGGCGCCTGCATCGGGCTGACTGGACGATCAGGTGTTGGTAAAACCCAGTTACTGCGAGCAGTGGCCGATGTGATCGCCCATAAAGGAAGTTGTTCTTTAGATGGGAAGCTTTGTGACTCCTTTTTCCCACCTGTTTGGAGGCAAATGGTGGCCATGCTGCCTGCAGAATCATTCTGGTGGTACGACAGTGTTGGTGCTCATTTTGATACTAGCAGTGATCTGACTGAATGCACAAAACTTATGGAAAAAGTAGGCTTCTCCAGAGATATCATGGATTGGCAGATTAGTAGACTTTCAACAGGAGAACGGCAGCGTATTTCCCTGATTCGTACACTTATTAATCGACCACGAGTACTGCTTCTTGATGAACCGACTTCAGCGCTAGATAAAAAAATGGTCAGTGTGGTTGAAGAAATTCTTGCCGAAAGGTGTTCTTTGCAGCGGATATCCTGTTTATGGGTCGGTCACGATATTGAGCAGCTTTTCAGGGTGGCTGGAAAAGTATACAGGGTTGAAACCGAAGGCTTTAAGGAGGAGGTTGCAATATGAACGTGATATCGCTTTCAAGCGTTGATCTTTCACTGGCTGCCTTTCTTCTGTTACTGCTTGCGGCAACAAGTCTTCGTATTGGACTTGGCCTTGAAAAACGAATAGTAATATCCGGCATACGGATGACCGTGCAGTTGCTGCTTATAGGTATGGTGCTCAAGGTCTTGTTTGCCAGTGATAACTTTGTTCTGGTCGCTATTATGTCGATCTGTATGCTTCTAGTGGCAGGGTATGAGGTTCGAGCGAGACAGAAACGAAAACTGCGTGGAACAACAGGATATCTTATCAGTACCGGTTCCATGCTGGTGTCTTCCTTTAGTGTTACCTTTCTGGCCCTTACGGTGATGGTGGGCGTTGATCCCTGGTATACCCCCCAGTATGCTATTCCCATGCTTGGAATGCTTCTTGGTAATACAATGAACGGTGTCTCTTTAGCATCGGATCGTTTGACGACGGAGATGTATAATCAGCGTGGTATGGTGGAGCAACGCCTATTGCTGGGGCAGACCTGGCAGGAGGCAAGCGGAGAAATCAGGCGTGATTGTATGCGTACTGGTATGATTCCCATTATAAATTCTATGGCTGCCGCGGGAGTTGTGAGTTTGCCGGGCATGATGACAGGACAGATTCTTGGGGGATCAAGCCCTCTGGACGCCGTAAAATACCAGATCCTGATTATGTTCCTGATTGCTGCCGGAACCGGGTTTGGCGTGTTGACGGCAATCTGGCTGATTAGCCGCCGTCTTTTTGATGATAGGCAGCGTCTGGTGCTGGATTGCCTAACCAACGTCAAGTAAAACCCTTTGAGCCTTTTCTTCTTGTAATTTTCCCTGTTTTACTGTTCATTTGTCCATATCGTTTTTTCGTTAAATAGTATTTAATACAGATAATTTCTATATTCGGAGGATTGTGAAAAATGGGAACAAGAATAGTAATCGTGGGTGGTGTTGCAGCAGGACCAAAAGCAGCATGCCGGGTAAAACGATTGATGCAGGATGCCGAAGTTACCATTATTGATAAGGACACACTGTTTTCGTACGGTGGCTGTGGGATACCCTATTATGTTTCTGGAGATGTTTCCGATGAGGCTGAGTTGCGATCCACCAGCTTTCACATGGTTCGAAATGAGGATTTCTTTAAGGATGCCAAGGGCGTTGTTGTTAAGAGCGGTACCAGAGCCATGGCAATTGACCGCAAAGAAAAAACGGTAAAAGTACAAAATGTTGCAACGGGGGCAGAAGAGGAAATTCCCTATGATACTCTGATGATTGCCACCGGTTCCCGTCCTTTTGTCCTACCCATTCCAGGAGCAGATCTTGATGGTGTGTTTACTATTTCAGATCTCCATAAAGCCATTGAGATTAAAGATCGTATTGCCAAGGGAAAAGTAGGAAAAGCTGTGGTTATTGGTGGTGGTGCAATTGGTCTTGAAATGGCCGAGGCATTTAAGGACCTTTGGGGAGTTGAGACATCCGTTGTGGAATTTATGCCCCAGGTATTGCCACGTATTGTTGATAAACCGCTTGCCGCAATGCTTACCAAGCATATGCTTGATAACGAAGTTGATGTCTTCCTTGGTGAAGGTGCTACTGAGATTCTCGGAGAAGATGGAAAAGTTACCGGTTTACGTACTCCAAACCGCACCCTTGAGGCTGATATTGTAATTATGGCAGCAGGCGTTAGGCCACGCTCTGAAATTGCCGTTGAAGCTGGTCTACAGACATCTCCCATGGGTGCAATTGTTGTTAACGAACGAATGCAAACTTCTGATCCTTCCATTTATGCAGCGGGCGATTGTGTTGAAGTCATGCACCTTGTTTCCGGAAAGAAATTTTATGCCCCACTGGGTTCTTTAGCTAATAAGGAGGGAAGGGTTGTCGGAGATAATATGGCCGGTATTCCATCCACCTTTAAAGGTGCTGTCGGAAGTTTTATCATGAAGGCCTTTGATGTTTGTATTGGAGCTACAGGGTTGAGCCTTGAAGTGGCTTTGGCAGAGGGTTTTGATGCTGACGTTGCTCTTACTGCACCATCTGATCGTGCTCATTTCTTTCCAACGGAATCCATAGTTTGTTTTCAGATGGTATTTGATCGCAGAACCAGAAAAGTTCTCGGTCTCCAGGGATTTGGTCCCATGGGTGATGGAATATCTGCACGGATTGATGCAGCAGCGGCTTATATTACAATGGGTGCCACTATTGATGATTTCGGAACTCTTGAGATGGCCTATGCTCCACCATTCTCGGCAGCAATCGATTCCATTAATGCACTGGCCTATGTGGCAGATAACCTCTGTGATGGCAGATTGCATAAGACAAGTCTTGATTCGTTCCTCTTATGGATGGATGACTTTTCAACCGAACCCGATTGGATTGCACTTGATATCAGGCACCCTATAGAAGCTGGACCATTTGTTGAAAAGTATGGAACTGATAAATGGTGTGCTATTCCATATAATGAAATTCGGGCACGTTATAAAGAATTACCTCAGGATAAAAAACTTATTATTCTTTGTGATGCTGGCACCAGGTCATTTGAAATGCAGAGCTTTTTAACCAGTGTTGATATCAAAAATACTCTTGTGCTGAGTGGTGGCTTCAATATGCTCCGTCGTATGGGAATTGATTGGTATCCTGGTAAATAGCGGTATCTTTTATCTCTTTGCAGGAGAGGATATTTGTCCTTTCCTGCAAAGACTCCTCTCTGCTTTCCTGTTTTATTTCCAAATAATGTCAATTCTCTAACAACCTTCTAGACATCATTCTAGCTTTTGTGATATTCTAATTTTGTATCAGGTAATCAATAGGTTCTTTGTCGAAAAAATATTTTTTCAGGGTATGGATGAATATGTGTTACATAATGCTGACTTTAGTTGAGGATATTACATGGTTGATTTAAATACAGAACACATGATTGAAGAGGTTCGGGACAATATACAAACTGGGGATACCCTGAAAACCAAACTTGTTCTAGCGCATCTTCCCGATGTGGATATGAAAACTCAGAATAGGCTAATCTATGAATTGTCACGTGGTGACGTACGATTTACCGTGCCAATCCTTCTTCACTTAATGACTGAGCATGTAAGCATTGCCGATGATCTGCCCATTATTAAGGAAACACTGCTTTCAAATCTTCTAGCCTACCCTGAACTACTCATTGAATTTCTTTCAGATCCGTCAATTAAGGATAAAACACATTTAATTCATGTAGCGGGTGAACTGCGGTTTGAAGAGGCCGTTCCTGCACTCTTGTATCTGGTAGCCAATTCACAGGATGAACCTGAAATCAGCCTGATTATTGAGACCCTGGGGATGATTGGGGATCCTCAAGCAATTAACACGCTCACCGATTATCTCTATGCTGCAAACCGGGATCTGATTATTACGGCTATTCATGCTCTTGGGCAGGTTGGAACACAATCTGCCATGCATAGACTTTCCGAGCGCATGGGAACGGATAATGAAATGGATTATATGATCCTTTCTATCTTTGCCGACGTTCAGGATCCGGTCTCACTTGAGAAACTCAATGATACTCTGGCATCTCATTATGCTCACATGCGTATCTATGCCAAACAGGAACTGGTGCGAATTGGAGCGAAAGCTGTACCAAACCTTATAGAAAATCTCCTTCAGGATGATCCGGATTTTATCATTCACACCTTAAATGTTCTTGGTGATATCGGTGATGAGTCTGCCATTATGCCAATCAGGAAACTGCTTGGCCGAGAACCTAAGAGTGCCAATGTTCGTTTTGCCGCATATGAAGCTCTTGCTCTTCTTCCACTGCGAAAAGGTGCCTATACATTAACAGCAGGACTTACCGACGCAGAAGATCATGTGTGTGTGGCAGCAGCAAAGGCCATTGATCAGAATTATTCGGAAATATTAACAGCTGGAATTAAAAACCTTCTTCGCAGTAAGGATGAGGAAGCAAGGCACATTACGAAGATTCTAGTAAATGCCCAGGTGGATAAAGTATTTGTAAGTCTTGCCGGAGAGGACTTTTTTCAGGAATTGGCTCTTATCTATCTTCCTCATGCACATAAGGATACAAAGGAACACTACGCGAAGTTACTTGTAGAAAAGGGATTTGATAGTTTTGCGAGTAAAATAGAAGGTGGTGAAGAGGTTACAAATCTGGTTAAGGTGGTGGCTGTTGATGATTCCCGTATGATTCTCAATATCTACAAGGCAACACTTCATGAGCTTGGTTTTGAGCCGGTTCTTTTTGAATTTCCGGCATCAGCTATTGAGTGGCTGCAAAACGAAAAGCCGGCCATGGTACTTACCGATTTGAATATGCCAGAGATCACGGGAGTAATGATGGCGGCAGAAATCCGTAAGACATATACTCCCAAAGAATTGCCAATTATTATGGTAACGACTCAGAATGAGGCCAATGATAATGATGCGGCCTATGTAGCGGGAGTAAATAAAGTCATACAGAAGCCTTTTAATGCGAAATCATTAAAAGAAGCTATGAGTGAGTATCTGTAATAGAATACCTTACCTTAGGCTGTTTGCAGGTAAGTTTTAAGCAGTTCAAAGTGTCTTCCCACGTCTTCAGGTTTATGGGCATCAGATCCTGGTAGCAGAGGGATCTCCAGTTCTAGTGCATCTTGTATAATAAAAGGGGCGGGAAATGGAGTTCCTCTGATACTAAAACCTGAAGTATTTACTTCCAGTGCCATTTCTTTTTCTTTTACGGCTTCAAGAAGTTTCCTGATCTGTTTCCGGTGGCGTTTGTCTATTGTGATATCAGGTTGAAAACGAAGGGCAGCATCCAGGTGACAAAGCACCGTGCCGGGAAGCACTGCAACCGCCTCGGTCAGCCGAGTAAAATACTCATTCAAAACTTTTTCACAGCCAATAGCTTCAATGGCGAGAATATTACTTTTTTTCCTGCTTACCAGATTCAGGTGATACTTTTCTTCAGGTACCGGCATAAAGTGGTACGATATGCCTATCCTATCCCACGTTCTTTTTGCAAGACGCTCAAGCAGTTCCTCTTTATGAGTTTGGCTGTAGCCAACTTCAACCCCAAGTGAAACTCTTATACGATCCTTAAATTTTTCCCGCAGCCGCTCTCCTTCGCTGAAATAGAGGTCAAAATCATCTTCGGTGAGCCAGGTAGACTCAAAGTAGTGAACTCCGGCTTCCATATGCTCAAGAAAGACTATTTCATCTAAACCGGCAGCTATACCGCTTAGAACATATTCCTCCATCTCACCTGTGGCGTGATGGCAGTATTTGGTATGGATGTGTCCATCCGAGTGCAGTGCTAATAGATGATCAGGCATTTCCTTTTGGAAATAAATGCACCACACCATCGATGTCGGAGGTGTCGCAGATATGACCGGTATTGAGCTCAAGCTCAAGAAATTCCTCGAGTCCATCCGGGGGAAGGGTTATAGCAGGGCCTTTGGGGAGGTGATAAACCAGAGTATGAACTCTGGAAAAATCTACGGGGCGAACAAAAAGTTTCATACAAATATATCCAAATAAAGAATAAGAAGTCTGTTAAATCCAGAGGTCGACTATACGTATGTTTCCAGTAAACAGCAAGGAATTTGAATAAAAGTTAAGGATATTATGAAATGCCAGAAAGCTTATGGGAAATACGTTTGACAGTGACCAGCTATGTGTTTACTATATGATCTCAATGAATAGGAATTCATTCTCTTCTAAGAGATACAACGATATAATATAACGATAAAAGGTGTATGGAATGAGCGATCAAGATATGTCAGGTAAAGAAAAAACGCTGTTTGGTAAGGGGCTGAATCCTTCCAATATTCTCCCAAGAAAGTTGACTCTGGAGTCTAAGATAAAATTCCGCTGTCATCCGGATGTTGAATGCTTCACGGCCTGTTGCCGTGGCATTAAGATTGTTCTTACTCCTTATGATATCTTAATGCTTAAAACTCGCTTAGATATGCCTTCACATGAGTTTCTTGAAAAATATACGACCCCTGTTTATCTTGAAAAAACGGATATGCCGGGTGTTGCTCTTAAGCTTCGTGAGGACGATGAAAACAAATGTCCTTTTGTTACTCCGGAGGGCTGTACTGTGTACACCGATCGTCCATCGGCGTGCCGTTATTATCCCGTAGGAATGGCTGATTTTCATGAGGGCGGTGGTAGTATGGGTGAAGGTGGAGATCATAAGGATGGAGAAAAGTTTTTCTTCATCGTAAAAGAAGATCACTGCAAGGGCTTTTTAGAGGATAAGGAATGGACTGTTGCCGAGTGGCGTAAGGATCAGGGCGTTGATGTTCGCGATGAGATGAATAAGGAATGGTTGCGTCTGGTTATGCGTCGCAAGTCCTTTGGTCCTCAGGCGTCCCTTTCTGAGCAGGCCAAACGTATGTTCTTTATGACCTCCACTGATCTTGATCATTTTCGAAGATTTATTCTTGAAAGCTCCTTTCTTGATACCTATATCATCGATGATGAAACGGTTGAGAAGATCACCAATGATGATGTGGAACTGATGTTATTCTCTTTTAAATATCTTGCTAATGTTCTTTTTGGAGCTGAAGGCTTGTCTATTCGAGAGGATAAGATTCAGGAGAAAGTAAAAGAGATGAATCAGAAACAGAACGACACCGTGACTGAGTCCATAGAGGCATACAAAGAGATCAAAAAATCCCGCGGTGAGGAGATCGATCCGGAATTGTAGGTAGTAAGAGCTCCCCAGCACGCCACTACGATGAGATTGGCCACACTCATATAGCTTTACTATTATGAGTGTGGCCAATCTCATCGTGGCGACGCGCTGGAAAACTCTTGTGGGTTAGTTGTAATAAAAGAATAAAAAAATGGGCCTTGGAAGATTTCTTCCAAGGCCCATTTTTTTTGTTCTTTAAAAAGCTAGCTCCCTTCGGAGTCTAACAGTTTAACAGGGTAAGCGTAGACTCCCGTGTCCCCAGGTTCGTTCGTTTCTGTTTTGGCGCAATAGTGAAGCTATGCGCCAAGACTGAAACGGACGAAAATGGGGTGCTGTTGAGCTGTTATTTCTCAGGTTCGAGGGCTGCTGCTCTAGCCTGGAGAAACTTCCAGCCCTTGGTAACATCATTCTGAGATTGAGCCATAAGCTCATCAGCATGCTCAGGATTCATCATCTTCAGCATACGGTAGCGGTTCTCGCCCATTGCATACTCTTCAAAAGTCATTGTAGGCTCTTTAGAGTCAATGGAAAGAGGATTCTTGCCTGCATCTTCAAGGTCAGGGTTGTAGCGATACAGTGGCCAGTGACCACATTGTACGGCCTTCTTCTGCTGGTGCAGACCTTGAGTCATGTTGATACCATGGTTGATGCAGTGTGAGTATGCGATGATAAGGGATGGTCCATCATACGCTTCAGCTTCTGCAATTGCTTTTGCAACCTGAGTTGGATTGGCACCCATGGAGATTTTCGCTACATAAACGTTTCCGTATGTGGAGAAGATCATACCGATATCTTTCTTAGGCATCTTCTTACCACCTGCAGCAAATTGAGCAGTTGCAGCACGAGGAGTAGATTTAGACATCTGACCACCGGTGTTGGAGTACACCTCGGTATCAAGGATCATAACATTAACATTCTCGCCGGAAGCAAGAACATGATCCAGTCCGCCATATCCGATATCATATGCCCAACCGTCACCACCGAAGATCCATACTGACTTCTTCACAAGGTAATCAGCACAACCAAGTAGACGTTTAGCGATAACATTGTCACCGGCTTCATCAAGCTTGGCTTTGAGCTTAGCGACACGGTCACGCTGTGCTTCTATATCAATCTGGCTCTTCTGAACAGCTTTGTTAATATCAGTTGCCATTTTCTTGGTGATAAGTTTTTCAGCAACTGCCTTGTCCATCAGCTCTGTAGCCTGAGAACCAAGTTTGGAAACAGATGCACGCATACCAAGACCAAACTCAGCATTGTCTTCGAAAAGAGAGTTGGCCCATGCAGGTCCGCGTCCGTCTTCACGTTTACAATATGGAGTTGTTGGCAGGTTACCACCATAGATGGAAGAACAACCGGTTGCATTGGCGATCAGCATTCTGTCACCAAACATCTGGGTAACAAGTTTGATGTATGGAGTCTCACCACAACCGGCACACGCACCGGAAAATTCAAACAGTGGACGAAGCAGCTGGCTTCCCTTGATTGTTGCAGGGTTAACATCAGCTGGAGCAACCTCAGGCTGTGCCAGGAAGTATTCAACGTTTTTCAGTTGAGCGGTACGAATTTTATCAGAGTTTGGAACCATCTGCAGTGCTTTGTTGCCCTTCTTACCAGGACACACATCCATACACTGGGTACATGAACAGCAATCCTGAGTAAAGACCTGGATGGCAAATTTGGAACCTTTGAAAGCTTTCCCAACGGCAGGAACGGTTTTGAAACCCTTTGGAGCTTTGACCATTTTACCGATCTTCATACGAATTGCAGCATGAGGACAAACGAGAGAACACTGACCACACTGGATACAGTTTTCTTCGAGCCACTCAGGTACATTAACACCGATGTTACGTTTCTCATACTGGGTGGTAGCTGTTGGCCATGTACCATCATTTGGCATCTCTGAAACTTTAACCTGATCGCCTTTTCCTTCAATCATCTTTGCGGTGACATTTCTTACAAATTCAGGCGCAGATGCAGGAACGATTGGTGGTTTTTCATGACCGTCTGTGGATTTTGCAAGTTTAACCTTAACAATATTTTTCACAGCAGCATCAACGGCGTCATAGTTCATCTTCACTATTTTCTCGCCTTTCTTGCCATAGGTTTTCTTGATGGCAGTCTTAATGGCAGCAATTGCTTCTTTCTCGGTGATGATACCAGAGATAAGGAAGAAGGCAGTCTGCATGATCATATTGATGCGGGCACCAAGACCAAGAGCTATACCAAGCGCAAGTGCATCAATGATATAGAATTGTGCATTTTTATTGATGAGGTCTTTCTGGACACTGTTTGGTAGTTCTTTCCAGATCTGTTTTGAATTGAATCCGGTGGTAAGAAGAAAGGTTCCACCCTCGTCAAGGTTACGAAGCATGTCGTACTGATCAAGGAAGGTAAAGTTGTGACATGCAATAAAGTTGGCCTTATTAATAAGGTAAGGAGCAATAACCTGGTTTTTACCAAATCTCAGATGGGAGGTGGTAATGGAACCGGATTTTTTGGAGTCATAAACAAAATAACCCTGAGCAGAGTTATCAGTTTCAGTACCAATGATTTTAATGGTGTTTTTGTTTGCACCAACGGTACCATCAGATCCTAAACCGTAAAACATGGCACGGTAAACATCATCACCTTCGATGGAGAAATCGGGATCGTAAGCAAGGCTGGTTCCGGCAACGTCATCATTTGGACCAACACAGAAATGGTTCTTAGGAGCCATTGCTTCCATGTTGTCGAATATTGCTTTAACCATGGTGGGGGTGAACTCGGCAGAACCAAGTCCATAACGACCGGAAAGAATCAGTGGCTGGTAAGCAGCACTGTTGGATTCGGTGGCTTCACCTATTGCGGTACGAACATCTTGATAGAGTGGCTCGCCTGCAGATCCTGGCTCTTTTGTTCTGTCCATAACGGTGATGCGCTCAACGGATGAAGGAAGAGCGTTAACCATTGCTTTACAGTCAAAAGGTCTGAAAAGACGAACGATTACCAGACCAACGCTTTTGCCTTCGCTGACAAGGTGATCGATGGTGGCGGAAACGGTTTCACAACCGGATGCCATCATAACAACTACATCTGTTGCGTCGGGTGATCCGTAGTAATCAAAAAGATGATACCGACGGCCGGTAAGCCCAGCAAATTTGTCCATGGTGTCCTGGACAATCTTCGGGGTGGCTGCATAGAAGCTATTTACAGTCTCACGACCTGTGAAATAAACATCAGGATTCTGAGCAGTACCACGGATGGTTGGACGATCTGGAGTAAGAGCGCGATTACGATGGGCGATGATATTATCTTCATCGATCATTGTAGCCATATCGTCATTTGTCAGTTCTTCAATTTTCTGGATTTCATGGGAGGTACGGAAACCATCAAAGAAGTGAATAAAAGGAATACGTGAAGCAAGGGATACCTGAGTTGTAATCAGGGCCATATCCATACATTCCTGAACGTTTTGGGAGCAGAGCATACCCCAACCGGTCTGGCGTGCAGCGTAAATATCAGCGTGATCACCGAAGATGGAGAGTCCCTGAGCCGCGATGGAACGAGCTGTTACATGGAAGACGGTGGGGGTAAGCTCACCTGCAATCTTATACATATTTGGAAGCATCAGGAGAAGTCCCTGAGATGCGGTGAAAGTGGTACACAGTACACCTGTAGAAAGAGAGCCGTGCAGAGAACCTGCAACGCCACCTTCTGATTGCATCTGAGTAACCACTGGAATGGAACCCCAGATGTTTTCCTGGTTTCCGGTTGCTTTGGTGTCAGCCTCAGCAGCCATTGGTGAAGAAGGTGTAATAGGGTAGATGGTGATAACTTCGCTTGTGGCGTAGGCTACATGGGTACAAGCCTGGTTACCATCGATTGTGACCATTTTTCTCGACATAGGTAATTCTCCTTTGTTGTTTATAAGTACCGTTTGGTATTTGTTTTTTTGTTACTGTTCAAAACTGCTATATAAAAATGGTTTCGTAAGACTTACGCTGCCATTGCTATTTTTTTGGTAAGTTTTTCAGATCGTCGATCCCCTGACTGACAATTACATAGCCTTCCATGGCTTCAAGTTCTTTGACAAGATCTTCAACTTCTCCGTTATAGGGCATGATACGAACGGAAACACGCTTTGCTCCGGCAGGTGCATCATCAAAAGAAGTCAGAATTGAAAGGACTCTGGCACGATTCTGGCGCAGGACATCAATAAGCTGAGAAACGGAACCGCCGGCATCGGACATATCCATAACGATCTGAAAGGCACCGTCCTGAATACCAGTGGCATGAATAAAGCCACGAAGGACATCGGATTCAGAGAGCAGACCCACAAGATTGTCTTCCTGATCAACAATGACCAGACCTGAAATCTTTTCAGTCAGCATAACGAGTGCTGCTTTTTCCAGGGTGTCATCAAGGCTTAAACGAATGGGCGCCTCGGTCATAACATCCTGTACTTTCATTTCAGAAAGAAGGTAGTACATCTCATGCATATCCATGTCTGTTTTAGACGATGGCGATGCCTCTTTCAGGTCCCGGTCCGTGATTATACCTGCTAGTTTTCCTTTGGAGACAACAGGCAATCGCCTGATATTGTTGTCTTTCATGGTGCGTCCAGCTCGCATGACCGAGGTGTTGGCATCCACAGTAAGTATGGTGGTTGCCATCCAGTCCTTAATTAACATAGGGCCTCCTTGTAAAATGCAGGTGATAAAATTGTATTGACAGCGTTAAAGGCTCAAGGCCTTGTCGGCTGAATAATAATTCACATTGGAATAATAACGCAGAATCTAATATTATATAATATTTTTCCCTCTGTTGCAAGTATAGAATAGCATTCAATTGAGTAGGGAGATTCTTGGCTGTAACGATTTTTTTCTTGGTAATTCTACCTTGAATTGATAGAAGTGGGTGCATGAGGCTATTGAAACATGAGCAATTAGACGCTCTTCTCGCTATTGTTCAGAAAACAGAAGAGTATATTTTTCTTGATACCGCCCGGGTAGATGCGGAAAACAAGCATTCTTTTCTCTTTTTAGAGCCGCAAACACGTCTGGAGTTTTTCCAGGGAGATGATCCTGCAGCCTATGTCGCTCTTCTGGAGAAGACGCTGGCCGATGGAAAGTATCTCGCTGGCTGGATGAGTTACGAGTTTGGTTATCTGCTTGAGCCACGGGTTGCAGCGATACTACCATCACAAATCCCAGGGAAATCACCCCTTGCATCTTTTGGAGTATTTCAGGAGGTGTATACGTTTAACCATGAAAGTGGGGAGACAAATTTTCCTTTTTCTGACTATGGAATAACGCCGTCTGATTTTTCTGTTGATAATCCAAGAGTCAGTCAGTCAAAGACAAACTATCTTGATGCAATCGCACGAATCAAAGAATATATCGCTGCAGGAGATACCTATCAGGTAAATTACACTTTAAAGCTTCTCTTTGATTTTTCAGGTTCTCCCGAAACCTTTTATCGTGATCTTCGCCGTAATCAATCTGTTGCCTATGGTGCCATGATGCGTCTTGGAGGGGAGCATATTCTCTCTCTTTCTCCGGAGCTGTTCTTTCGTGTGAGTGAAGATTCCGTTAGGGTTCGGCCCATGAAGGGAACGATGAAACGTGGTCGTGATTGGGATGAGGATACTACATTTTGTGAGCTTCTTAAAAAAGATCCCAAAAATCGCAGCGAAAATGTGATGATTGTTGATCTGCTTCGTAATGATCTTGGTAGGCTTAGTCATCATATTGGACAAGGACAGGTGAATACCAGATCGCTCTTTGATGTGGAACGCTATGAGAGTGTGCTGCAGATGACATCTACGATTACTGCTGATACCGATAAAAGTGTTTTGAAAACAGCAGGAATTCAAGGGGTATTAAGGGCATTATTTCCCTGTGGATCTATAACCGGAGCGCCTAAAATACGAACCATGGAAATTATTCGTGAGCTGGAAGAATCTCCACGAGGCGTTTATACCGGGGCAATAGGCTATTTCTCCCCCGGTGGTGATGCTGTCTTTAATGTACCCATCCGTACCATTCGAATAGCAGGTGGGAAAGGGGAAATGGGAATTGGTTCGGGAATTGTGCATGATTCAGATCCGGAACAGGAATGGGAGGAATGTCTTTTGAAAGCTCATTTTCTTACCAAACCGGTTTCTGAATTTGTTCTTATTGAAACGCTTCTTTTAGAACCAGAAAGTGGGTACTGGCTTCTTGAGGAGCACCTTGGACGATTGCAAAGATCTGCTGACTATTTCAGTTTTAATTTTTCCAGAGAAGATGTTTTGGAAACCCTCAATCGTAATAAAAAGAAAATTGATCCCAAGAATACCTGTCGCAGGGTTCGACTCACCTTGGCAAAAGACGGTACAATCGAAATAATAACTCATTCCTGTGATGCTCCACAGTTACGAAGCATGCCGGTAAACCTGCCTCAAACCCATAACAAGCTCCCCTGTATTGCTCTTTCAGATGAAAATGTGGATTCTTCTTCGCTCTGGTTTTTCCATAAGACCAACAAGCGGGATCTGTTTCAGAAGGAGTTCGCGCGAGCTCAGAATGAATCTCTTTTTGATATAATTTTTTTGAATGAACGTGGAGAACTAACCGAAGGCTGTATTTCAAATATTATCGCCTGCATTGACGGACATTATTTTACTCCTCCAGTCTCCTCCGGGGTGCTTGCCGGAACCATGCGTCGCAAACTCTTGTCTGATGCTTCTGTTCCTCTTCAGGAAAAACAACTCACCATTAAAGACCTTCGACGGGCCACGGCACTGTATTGTTGTAATTCTGTTCGAGGTGTTGTTCAGGTTTGCTTAAGCGATATTTAGAAAAGTTTGTTTATATTTAACTCTGCGTAAAGGCTGACTGACTAAGAGTTGACGTAGAAAATCAATGAAGAGAGAACTCCAGGTAAAACTAAAATAATGATCCACCAAAACGTTTTGATGGGTAACCGTTGTGTACTCGGACATGGATACTCAGGGTTTTATTGGTCAGGTCCCCTTTTATTCCCCTTGCTGTAAGAATTACATTCTCAACTGTTCCAAAGTTATGGCTGTAGTAGAAGTATTGACCATTTTCCGGTTTTTCCGGTGGCTGAGGGTAGGTCGGTTCTTCATCTTCAGGGGTGGTTTCATAGGATCGGATGGCCTTGAGTATGCACATGTCACCCCATTCAGTGAGTTGAAGAAATGCTTCTTGAGCCATGGCTTCTTGCTTATATTCGAGGTAGTAAGGAACTGCGATAAGTGCGAGTAGGGCAATGATTATGGCAACAACCAGAACTTCGAGTAGGGTGAACCCTTTATTGGAAGACATTGCTGGATGAGAATGAAACATTTGTAGTTTTTTAACCGGATACAACTGACTTGCATTCAAAAAAGAGTGCCTCTTAGGTTTTTTGTTGGAGGAGCTGCTGAAGGTTTAATGTCGATAATAAGTGTTTCATCTTTCATATTATCGATATCTAAACCAGTCGCCACAATTTCTCCCTTATCTATATTGCAAGATAATACTTCGAAGGAGAAATGTTTTGTAGGAGGCAAGCTAACAACCGTTCCAATATTCCCACCCGCTGCAATTGACTTTTGAACTTTTGAAATACAAATGTCACTCATAATTGATAATGCGATATATGCTTCTTGGGTATGAGCCTCTTTGCGGTATCCTTTGTAGATGGGAATAGCAATTGCGGATACTATTGACAATATTATTGCCACCAGCAAGAGTTCAATAAGGGTGAAGCCTTCTTGGTTATCAGGGTGCTGCATAGTTTTTTAGTTTAACGTTATCTGTTTTGCTAATAGAATTCTAATAAGTTTGAATGGTAGATTGACACTCAGATAGACTCAGTGACTTTTGGATCTAATCCATTTATTACTAGAATGATTTTTAGGAGAGTGGGTACCTGCTGTGGAGAAACCGTCATGTCCCATGCTGTTATATCATGGAACATGACCAAGGGGGATTAATACAGCGTTCCACCAAATGTTTTGCTATTTGGGGTAGTCGTTAGATCTAAAGCAATAGACAACGTATCTCCTGCCACCATTCCATCAACTCCTCTCCCTGCGGCACCAAATGCTCCGGCGGCACTACTACAGGCAGCAGTGAATGTGAAGTGTTCAGTATCTTCAGCTACAGCAACAGTACCTATTGTACCACCAAGTTCATCAAATTTCGCGATTTTACCAAGGCAAGAGTCTGCCATCATAGCTAAGGTGGTGTAAGCTTCTTGTGCATATGCTTCCTTCTTATATCCATTATAAATAGGCACAGCAATAGCAGAAATAATTGCCAGAATAACAGCTACAACCATAAGCTCGATAAGAGTAAAACCTTTCTGATTTCCAATAATCTTTGCAGTCTTCATGTGAATCTCCTTTTGTAGGGTTTAATAAGTTTTTTTATTACAAACGGTTCAATTATGAACCGCAGTTACACTAGTAAATTATTCTTTTTTCATTGGTGGAAATGGGGCGCTGTCATCAAGAGGCGGTAATGCTTCCAAAGGAGCATTATTTGCTCCAGCGGTTATCAGAATCGATGGCGGAGGTTCAACGCCAAAAACGGTGCGTCCCATATCAGCAATGAGTGCCATCGATGCTTCTTCAAGTGCCTTGGCCATCAGATGTTGGTCGTCCGAACGATCAAAGGCTGTTTCTGGAGCAACGGCTACTTCAATACGATTGGTCCAGATAACTTTTCCATCTGTAGTTGATTGCAGAGCCAACTGTAACTGAATTCGGGCTTCGGAAACCTTGCCGCCCTTGTTGGCCAGATAGGCAGTACCAGCAGCTGCAACACCCCAGAATGCAGCGTTACTCCCTGCGGAACTTCCGGTACCGCTCCACGGACCAGCGGCATTAGTACCGGCAAGTGCTCCGAGGGTTCCCATGGTAGCCATTTCCTGCCAGAGGTCATATCTCCCGGAACGGGCAACTCCGAAGAGACCGGTTGTTGTACCGTCAACAAAGAAAGGAAGAATACCACGACGAAGAGGATTAAAGGTTTTGTCCTCTCGCATATCGTATTCAATTATTCTTCCCCGGAGAACGTATCCGGCAGAAAACTGCTTTCCTAGCTCCTGGATGGTCGCAGAAGTAAAGCCTATAATATTTTGTACCTGACTCTGTTCTCCGCTTTCGAGTATGGAATCGGTAATGGAGTTTACATAGTTACTCCATTTCGATGACTCATATTCCTTAAGTCCAGTGGTAACTGGAGATATCAAGCCACTTTGAAAGAGGTAGCCGTAAACATCTTCCTGGATAGCTGGCATTATCCCCAATGCGGTTATCTGATGAGAAATGGCGGTTAGTGATTTGGCCTGTCTTCTTGCTGCACGATCAGGTGTTGTCCCTTGCGAATAGTCGGCAAGCGGCAGGAGAACGATGCTGTCATTTAATCCAGTCGCTATAGCGGGTCGTGCTGGAGCAATGGTTGTGGTAACTCTGGTTTTGTTACAGGCCGAAACCAGCAACAAAGCTGCCAGGGCCATGCATACCGAAAACGATTTCAGTGCTGTTGTGTACATACGATCTCCTTTACTGACGATATAGTGTTTACTTTTTTCATGTGATCTTAATTGTTTGTTTTCCAGTTATTAATGGCCCTTCATGGCCTTACCCAGCTGGAAGATAGGCATATACATGGCGACTAAAAGAACTCCAATAACAGCTCCAAATGCAACGATCATTAACGGCTCGATAAGGGAAGAGAGCATCTTTACCTTATTCATTACGCGGCGATCATAAAACGTTGCAATCTTCTCAAGCATGTTGTCAATGGTTCCGGTTTGTTCTCCAACGGAGAGCAGACGATTGGCCATGGGGGGTAAAACTTTATTTTGTTTAAAAAGATCTGCCACCATTTTTCCTTCAGAAACTGACTCACGACTCTGCATAATACGTTCTCGATAGGTAATCCACGGGATAGCATTGGCAGTATGTTGCAACGCATTAAGAATATGAATACCACTTCGTATGAGCAGCCCAAGGGTTCGGGTAATCTGAACATAAATATATTCTTCTATAAGCGGTCCAAATACAGGGATTTTGTAGATCAGTAGCTCCATTTTCATGCGCCAGGCAGGGATTTGCCATAATTTATAGACAGCAAAGATAAGAAGTCCGACTACACCGCCCCATGCAAAAAAATAATCCCGCATGGAATGACTGATGGCCATCATGGTTCTGGTAATTAAAGGGAGTTGAGAGCCAAAGTCAGAATAAATCTTTTCGAACATTGGCAGTACCTTCAGGAGCATAACCAGTACTACACCAATGGCTACCAGCATGGTAACAACGGGATAGGCCAGTGCAGAAATCACATTGCCGCGGACTTCATGGAGCCGGTCCAGTTGAAAGCTGATGGATTTGAGTACCTGATCAAGCTGTCCGCTGGCTTCACCAACGGAAATAACATTGATAAGCACCTCTTCAAAAACTGCTGGGTAATGTGCGAGCGCCTGGGAAAAATCAGCTCCTTCCCGGATCTTGGAGCCAATATCTTCAAACATTATCTTTGCGCGATTATCGTCCATCTCTTCTGAGAGAGCTTCAAGAGATGGGATAAGGTCAACGCCTGCTTCAAGCATGGAGGCCAGTTGAAAAAAGATAAAGGCCTTTTCTGCAAGGGAGGGGCGATAGGGGAAGAGTCTTTGAAAAAGGCTGCCCTTTCTGGAACCGATCTGCTTGTTTTCAATTACTTTTGCCTGGTCTGGAGAGATTTCATCCAGTGACAGAAGTACATCGACATGAGCTCTGGTCATTAACAGAGCACCCTGTTTGTTGCCGGCGGTAAGTACGCCTTCAACAACTTTGGCGTCATTGGTCTTGCCCCGATATTGAAAATATCGTTTTTCATTATCCATGGATAAATACCTTGGCAAGTTCTTCAAGGGTTGTATCGCCATTCTTTACAGCAACAAGTCCAGGGCGGCTGATGGTGTCATACAACCCAAGTTCTTTACCTCTCTTTTTGATAAGGGCAGAATCTTTTCCTGCTCCAATCATCTGAACAAGTTCACCCTCAATCATCAGATACTCTAAGAGGGCCATACGTCCCTGAAACCCTGTATTACTGCAAGCAGGGCAGCCTTTTCCACGGCGAAAAGTGAAATCACTAAAGTCAGTATCGGGAAAGAGATTAAGTGCTGCCTGGCTTGGAGAATATTTTTCCTTACAGGAAAAACAGACACGTCTCACCAGTCGTTGTGCACCAATAAATCGAAGTGATGATGCTAACAGATAGGGTGGGATATCCATATCAAGCAGCCTGTCCACGGTGGCTGAGGCACTGTTGGTATGCAGAGTGCTTAAAACCAGATGGCCTGTCTGGGCACCGCGGATAGCAATTTCAGCAGTTTCCTGATCACGAATCTCTCCAAGCATTACCACATCAGGATCCTGACGAAGCACAGTACGTAAAACAGAAGCAAATGTGAGCCCAATTTCAGGTTTCACATTGACCTGGGTAATGCTTGCCATATTATATTCAACCGGATCTTCAATTGTGATCACGTTGAGGTGCTGCAGATCAATTTCTCGCAGAACTGAATAAAGAGTTGTGGATTTACCACTACCCGTGGGGCCTGTGATAAGAACAATGCCGCTGGTATTGCTGATGGCCTGAAGCATTGCTTTTTCGGTTTGCTGGTCAAGTCCAAGACGATCAAGACGTAGCATACCAGTTCCTCTGCGCAGCAATCGCATAACCAGTTTTTCGCCATATACCGTGGGCAGGGTGGAAACACGAAAATCGACCTCAACACCCTTGTTGATTGTTGAAAATCGTCCGTCTTGAGGGAGTCTTCGTTCAGCAATATTCATATCAGACTGCACTTTGATAGTGGTCAGAAAGGGAATATACTGATCTTTTGGAATACGGGATATCTCATGCAAAACGCCATCAATTCGAAATCTGACGACCGCCTCGTCGCGATTTGGTTCCACATGAATATCAGAAGCATCGGTATCAATACTTCTATTTAAGAGGTTCTGGAGAAGACGCAGTGCCGGGGCGGTATCACTTCTATCGAAATCTTCGAGAACGATATGAGACATTTTGCCATCTGTCTCTTCTTCCTGTGTTTGCTCAGTTGAAGCACTGCTTTGTTCCTTCGGATCACTTTCCAGCTCTAGCCGTGCAAGAAGATCGGTCCGCATCTCGATTCCACCATCGAGTTCCCCTTCTTCCTCGTAAATCATCTGGAGGCCGCTATTAAAGGTCCCCTGCGATATTAGGACTGGATGAATTCTTCTGTTGGTGGCAATGCGGAGGATTTCAATGGTGTTGATATCCGTTGGGGTGATTAGACCTGTTTTTAAAATAACACCGTCATCGGCCAGTGGCAGAGCATTATAATTCTTAGCAATTTCAACATCGAGTAACTCGGCAAGTTGGGTGTCCCATTCAAAATCTCTTTCAGCTACACCGTAGGGAACTCCAAGCTGACTGGCAAGAAGGTCCCAGGTTGCGGTGGTATCAGCAAGAATACTGAGCCGGAGCAAGGCGGAAAAGAGAGGCTCGTTTTGATGCCTCTCGTGCATTGCAAAGGCTAGATCTTTTTCGGAAATCAGCCTGTTTTCGATTAGAAGCTCACCAATGAGCTTTTTGTGCGTACCCATTACTTGGTATCTGCCTGGCTGAGTTCAAAAACGGGACTGAGAGTGTTTTGCCTGTTTCTTCCGGTAGGGATAATGGTTGGCCGGACAATTAACATTAACTCGTCTGTTGTCACTTTATCGGATTCATATTTGAACATATGGCCAAGAAGTGGAATATCTTTAAGAATAGGGACACCGTCCTGGGAAGAACTTGTTTCTTCAATCCGAAGACCACCAAGAACGATGGTTTCACCATTTTCTACAAGCAGAGTTGTATCGATGGAGCGTTCAAGGATTTCCGGAATACCGTCAACGGTTTTTGTGTCGGCATGTCTGTTCTGCAGGGTGATTCGCATAAGCAGTGATCCTTCGGGACTGATATGCGGGGTAATGGTGCAGATAAGTTTTGCAGGAATAGTTACGACATCGGTATTGTCATATGTGGATACACGGACGTTAATATCACGACCTGAAGTAATAGTTGCTTCCCGGTTGTCCTGTACCGTAAGCTCAGGTTTTGACAGTACTTTCAGGTCACCCTCACTTTCCAGTGCCTGGAGCTCTGCAACGAGAGAACCGGCAGCGGAGGTTAAACCAACGCCAACGCTGTAGAGGTCACCGTTATAGGCGGGTTCACTGGTCTCATGCTCATGGGTAACCCATCCGTCTTCATCCGGCTTTGTACCTGGGAACACACCACGAGTGATAGCCTCAAGAGGATAGTTGTATGCTCCCGTACCGCCATCCATCAGGTCCCTGCTTTTTCCCCACATAAAACCATTGTCACCAAAGTCTATTTTACCTGCCCAGCGAACACCGATTGATTTGGCAATGGTACTGCTGGTTTCTATAATCCAGGCCTGAATCTTTACCTGTGGAGCGGGTTTGTCAAGTTTTTGAAGGACAGCGAGTATTCGAGCAACGGTTTCTGGCTCATCTTTAATAATGATAGAGTTAGTTGCTTCACTGATAACAACGGCGGGAGGTTCCGATACTGTGGTGGGGTCTGAAAGCAATGTTTTGACTAATTCCTGTATGTCGCCAGTTGTTTGCCTGTTGTTTTTTGTTGTGTCATTGGATTTGTCTTCCACCTCACCCGTTACCCGAAGATAGTTGGTATTGAGATGACTGGTGACTTGAAGATATTTGAAGTAATAGGGTTCACTGATAATAACCGGTCTCGTCTTTTTGACCTGGGCCATCTTATTCTGCGGCCTGATTTGGAAGGTGTTATTTGCAATATCATACCAGAGACCACACATGGACATAACCTGCTTTACCGTTCCCCAAAGAGAAACATCACGCAATCTGAGACTGACAAAACAGCCTTGGGCATTGGCGGCATCGGATGTTTTACTCATATCCATAAGAACATTGATCCCGTAGTCGCCCAGGACATTAACCAGATAGGGCTCAATATTGGCCTTGTCCAGTTCAACGGATGAAATCATAATGGGCTCGCCACGGTGATCGAGAAACATCTCCGGGATAATCTCTTCTGCAACTAATTCAAGAGGTGGAGTTCCGTTCAAAGTTTCTGTGGAAACCTGCGATTCATCAAAATAATTAATATTAATACTTTGCGGATCGATAGTAGCTGGAAGAAGTGGTGCCGGGGCGTAAACGGAATCAGGTGGAGTTTGTGGTGATGTGGATTTTCCCATTGCCTCAATTACAATTTCATCTGCTGTCAGTGCTGGAGTTGCAAGACAAAGAGAAAAAGCTGATAGAAAAAGAAGGACAGAAAAAAATGGTTTTCTCTGGTTTGTCCTGATAGGACGTATGTAATGCTTCATAGCTGGTATCTCTTTCATATTCGTTTATCTGAGGGCTTAATACTGTTTTCGTTCCAGGCGTACCCGGTAACGGATGTTTTCTTTACCAAGTATCAATTCATTCTCTTGAATGTCGATTACATGGTACTGCTCGTAGTTCATTCCTGTTTCCAGATAGATATCATTTATAAGAGCTTTGTGGATTCCATTAATCTTCATAATGCCGGAGAGGTGGATATCGTCAGGTGCTGATTGATAGATAAGAGCGACATTGTTTTCTTCAGAATTTTTTTCAGGTAGAATCTTCTTAGGAGCATAGGAGTTAAATGGATCACGATTTACAGCTAGGTTATCCAGTTGTGGTGGAGAGACAATGGAAATGAAATTCTTTGGAGCACCCTCCACCCATTGCCAGCTGAGCTGAAAAGCGATCCAGTTGGTTGATCTTTGGGTTTCGTCGAACTTGAAAACTGCCTCAACCAGTTTTTTCTTTTCTTTTTTGTCAATATTTGGAGTGGTAATGGTGAAATCGGTGAGAACGGCAAATCGTTCCTCCTCAAGCCAACGGGCAAGAGAGATAATATCACGAAAACGACCAGCTCCAGAGAGGGTAAAAGAGATACGCTGCAGCTTGTTTTCAGTTGTTATTGGACCCTGACTGAGTTCACTGAAATCCAGTTGATGCTTTTCAAAAAATGGGGTGATTTCTTGCAGCAAATGTGGCTGGATTTTTGAAATGGGAATATCCTGTCTGGTAAAGTAGTTAAAACGAGATTCGTAGACTGCATCCTTCCCTTTCCCTTTTGCAAGAGCTTCTTCCCAGGCCTTTTTGGCGATTTTAACCTTTTCCAATTCTTTTTTAAGGTCCTGGATTTTGGTCTCATTGGGAACAAAAAATTCTTTATTATACCACCATGCTCCGGCCCCGCTGAGTAAAGCGGCGATGCAGAGAATGATGACGAATGGTTGTAAGTGTTTTGAATCCATAGTGAATAGTTTGTTTAAATAAACTGGTTTGTAAATTTATTGTATTGATGCGGTAAGGGTAAATCTTACATCTACCGGAGTTGTCCGTTGCAGGTTGATAATATAAAACGGCCCCTGGTTTTTCTTGAGCAGTGGGTCGTCAAGACAATCAAGAACATAGTCTCCTAGTTTTGAGAGCCTGAGGTCAAGCGGCTTGGAAAAAATAATGCCCCCGGATTCAAAGGTTTCTGTGTTTGCGTGGATTGAGGTCAATTGGCACTGTGTGGGTAAGAGGTTTGCATAGCGAATAATTCTTCGGCCCCAAAAGAAATTTTGATCAGCTTCGAGCTTCTTCATGCTTTTCTGCCAGTCGGTTTCAGGGTTATTGGCAGGTGGCCGGGTCGCTTCGATGGTTTTCTTTATCTGGCTGATCTTTGCCTCTTGCTCATCTTTGGTTGTTTCGGCCCAGGTAAAGGAAAAAAAGAGTATTGCACCGCCAACAAGAAGCCCGATTAACAAAGAGAGAAAACCAGGGCTTTTAAGAAAATCTAAATTGTAGTTCATATACAGTTTCCTATACAAAAGTCATTGGAACATGAGGTCGTAGTGGTGGTGGCGTTTGGTATTACCCAAGTTCTATTCCGGTACATCTGTTTCATGTGTCGCCTTAGCTCTATTTTGCTTGTTTGTGATATATTAAAGCGGCACCTGCCAATACTTCAATGGCAGGACATCCCTCACGAACACCGGCAGAGACTTCAATATCAGAAAGAAAATCAATTCCTTCAACGGCTACTCCAAAACGGTCGGAGAGCAGGTTATTAGGATCCGGGGTATCACACACTCCAAGTCCTGAGAGAAAAACAGTTTGCAGGGAGTTTCCTGAACTGCGGTTTTGGAAATTAATTGTTTGTTCAAGTTCGGGTAAAAAGGGGGTCCAAACATCAGTGACATTATTGTTCTGATCATAATCAGATTGAGTTGCTGAAAAGTCTTCACTCTCAAAATTCAGGGTTGTTGCATAAATTCTGCGGCTGATAAAGGAATTCTCGCCCAGCAGTATCAGCACTAATGCTTCCTGTTCATTTAATCTGTAGGCAAGCATTACCCGTGTATTGTTGCCGCCTGGGCAGCATTTACGAAAACGGGAGAGAAGGGCCATCTGTACACAAAGGGTCGAGTCTGCTTTGATTGGTAATCCGCTCCAATCTTCCTGCTCGTCTGCATTTTTAGGCTGAATCATTGCCATAAGGGAGATCTGTTTTTGTTTACGATCCTTTTTTATAAGAGTGTGGTGAATTGTATCGGTTTCTTTGTTGTAGGGGACATTCAGATCCTGTAGCTTCCAGTGGATAGCAGCAGGGATTTCAGTGTTTGTAAGGAGTGGAAAGGTAAATTCTTTTACAATAATTCGATCACTGTTGAGAATTAAAGCAAGCTTCATAGGAGGCTTATGGCCTGTGGTTGTCAGCAACCGTAAAATCGATTCCGGATCAACACCATCACTGATATGACAGGATTCAATATGGAGTTTTCCTTTCCAGTCAAGTGCGCTGCGCAGAGCTGCAATCTGATTGTTCATCAGCAACAATACGGTTAGTGTTTTGTTTTTACTGCTTCTTCGAAGCATGGAGAGGATGGTTAGCCCAAGTAACATGACCAGTGCAATCACGGCACCTTTCATATACAGCTGATTTCCCAGACTCTTTCTAAAGGTAGAACGGGTATCAGGGGCTTGAACCTGTATCTGTGCTACGGGAGTCGTAGGCTTAGGTGTAACGGGTGGAGTGACAATTGGATTTTGGTTCGTTTCTTCAGCAGTGGTTTTAGCAACGGAAATGGAATCATTTTCTTTTTCTGTAGGTTCTGGTGTGTTGACCTGGATTTCAGAAGGAGATACCGGCAGCTTTTCAGCAACTGTGACAGCTTCTTTGATAACCGGAAGTTCTGGAGTTGCTGCAGCGATTACTGGTTCTTCCACCTTCTTTTTGAGGACAGGTTGGGCGCTGATAACAGGAGCTGTTTTGCTCGGCTGTAGCGTACTCGGGTAGGCTGTAAGATCAGTAACCGGGCTACCAAATCCCTGAATTCCCATCTGCATAAGAATCTGCTGTGCAGCATAGTCTCTGGACATGGAGATAAGGACTGCCTGAATATTCCACCAAATGGATTCGTGAAGCTTTCTTGATGCTACAATGGGATCCATGGCGTAGGCTGGAGAGCGTTTTATAATACGGATAGTTGTTTTCAGGCTGGGGTCAAAACGGGTTAATATTTCCCAAGCGGTGGAAGAAAGACAGGTACTGTCGACCTTTCCTTCAGCTACAGCATTAACCGCATCTCGTAAATCCTTGTAGGTATCAACCTTCCCAAGGTATTCCTTAGGATTTGCTTTGATACTTTCGGCAAGGAAATAGCATTTTAATTTATTATTCTTTGAAACCTGGGAAGCACTCTTTCCTTTAAGATCCTCTACTTTTGTAATACCGGATGTCTTATTGGCAATGATATAGAGGAACATTCGTTTCTTGTTTTCAAATTCCGATGTGGCCAGAATATGTACAGTCTGTAACAGAGAAGGATAGCTGAAGTTTGGGATGGAAGCCACATCGAGACTGTTTTCCTTCAGTCCTTGTTTTAAGGCAGCCAGATCTTTTACCTGTACTGCCATCACTTCCATTTTAAGACGGTTGCTCAGGTATTTTGCAAGTATGTCGGCACGTTTCTTATTTAAAGAGAGCGTTCCGCCCTGATGCCAGCCAAAACGAATGATCTGTCCGGCAGAACTATAGCTGCTGAAGACGGCCAGACATACTAGACAGAGCAGCATGGAAACGATTACTCTGTTCCGGCGGCCGGATCTTAAAGAAGATGGAAAATATTTATTCATAAGAAAAATGTTTGTCAGGTTCACAACCTTTAAATTATTATGACTGGAAGCTTGTATTAGTTAGTAGGCTCAATGGCACCGATTTGTATTCCTTCATCCAGAGTATCGAGCAAGGCAAAATCATAAACAGTACTTCCGGAAACAAGGTTCAGGGAAGCAAGGGCTTTAATCAGTTTGAGTTTTGAGAAGATATAATCTTTATCACGAAAGCGTCTTTCGACCTGTGTTTCCTGAACATCTTTTACGGTGGAGAGCAGCAGGGGATAGCCATCACGAACAACGGTCAGTTTTGCCATGGTCTGTTGCCGTGCAAAATTGTATTGAATAACCGCGTTGTAGGACTCTTTTACAGCAAGATATGCATCCCGTACTTCCTGGCGGATAATGGATCGTAGTTCAATTTGCTGTTGCTGTAGAATGGACAAGCCTGCACGAACACGATCAGTTTTTGAATTGTTTCGTGAGCCGTCAAAAAGTACACCATGTATTTCTATACCAACCATGGCAACAAGGTCCTGACTGGGAGCGTAGTCATCTTCAAGAAAACGGGCCCTGCTGACCAGTGCTAAATCCGGGTAGTTTGCCTTTTCCTGAACTTCCACCATAAGTGCTGCCTCATGGATTCTGCGATCAATTGCCTGAAGATCTGCACGATGGCGGAATGCCGAAGAGAGACATTGGTCATAGGAGACTCTGATTGGCTTATATTCAACTTCAGAATGTTCGATAGTAACTTGATTAAGTGGGATTGCAGTGGCAATGGAGAGCGCCTGCTTTGCTGATTCTTTCCAGCGATGGAGGACATTTCGCCACGCTTCCATGGTGTGAATATCAATTTTAATCTGAATAACATCCTTTTCAGGGGCATTTTTAGCACCCGATGCCATATCTTCCTTTGCCGTTTCGAGAAACTGGCGGAGTTCATTGAGCGTTGCATCAAGATATGCCTGTGCTTCTTTGGCAGAAGCCAGAGTCCAATAGGCTATAATTGCCGTATTGATTGCAGCCTCACGGGTACGAACAAGTTCAAGTTGTCTGGCTTCCAGCTCATGGGTTGCAGCTTTACTGGATTTCTGAACACGTCCCCAGGTGTAGAGTGGCCATGCAAAATCTACGGAAGCCCGGAGTTGCTGTTGACCTTCAAAGATGAAATCCTGACTTCCCATTCCGGGGAAAGGGACATCTTCAAGTTTTAGGTCATCGTTCCAGTAGTTGGCTCCAGCACGGTAAGACAGAGTGGGGAGCTTTCCGGATTTCGCCTCTGCTATCATGGCATCAGCTTCAGAGAGCCGTGCACGGGCCGGGCCAATTTTTGGGTGGTTTTTGTCGGCCAGACGAATGCAAGTCGCTAGACTAACAGCTCCTGTAACCGGACGGGTGCTTGCAGGATGTAAGATATTACTGGCACTCGGTTCATTTGCCATCCCAGTCGTGGCGTTGCAAATGAAGGTGAGCAAGATAGTGATTTTAAATAGGGTAAGTGCCATTGATTGTATAGTTATTTGTTGAGGTGTCTGGGACTTTAGCAATATGAAAATATCAAGTAAAATCAAACTTAATTATATTGACGTCAATCGTTCCGGAAATAGGGCTTTCAGGATCTTCTTCGACACAACCTGTGGTATCGCAAAGGCTAGCAACCTCTGTTGGTTCACCTCGTCCCGATGAATCCTTGGAGGAGTAATAGGACCCTCCCCAGCCAAAAGTGAAATTCAATCCATCTTTGATAGACAAATTGTTTCTAGCAGCTGCATGCATCCCACTAACGCCGAATAATGAAAAATTGAATTCCATTATAGTTGTGAGGCTTATATTGTTCAGGGCGACGAGATTGATTTCACTGGCTTGACCGATGTTGAATGTAAATCCAGCTACTGTCGAATCAGATATATTGTTACCAGCAATAAAATGCAGACTGGCAGCACCATCAGCCATAAACTCGAAAGAAGTATCGGTTACGGATGTAAGGTTGATATCATTTTCGGCAATAATGGTGATGGAACCTTTAGAAAATGCATTGAGGAGGTTGATATCTCCGCTTGCGAGGTTAAATTGATTGAGGCTACCTTCAATATAATAGACATTATTTTTTTTGCTTAAGAGGGTGGTGTTGAAGAAATTGAAATCAGCTAAATTTTGGTCTGGAAGAGCAGGCTTCCAGTAGTGATAATTACTAAAATCTCCTGTTCCAGTATTCCACCCATCGGCCAGTGTCGTGGCACCGTTGTTGGTGACCTTGTTAATTATTATTTGTTTTGCAGAATCTAAACTGTACCCATCTGTAGCATTTCCGTATGCAGGTCCCACAACATCTTCAAAGGCTACGGCTGGTGGTGCCGTCTGGTCGGAGCAGGTCGAGGAGTCCCCGTAATAGTCTCCCTGGTAACCGGTACCAATCATGAACATACAAAACTTACAGTCTATTCGGACATCGGTTTCAGCTTCTATACATTCATTTGTACCGTACATTCCAGGGCCAAACATTGCGCAGCCCCAATTCATGAAACTTAACCCAGAACGGCCACCGGCAAGATCGTCGGTTTCTGTACAAGGAACATCGTTGTTTTCTCTACACGTCCAGCGATTATCATCGCATCCTACTACCTGAGTACTACCATCTTCACAGGAACCATTTGTTACGTCGTCCTTACTGTTATATTGGTTACCTGCATGGTAGGTCAGTGGGGCATTGCTTCCAAAGAAACTAATTTCAAATCCTGTGTGTCCAATAGTATTTCCTGCAAAATATGAATATCGGTATAAGTCGTCGTCACCTAAGGTGCCACAGGCGCCTCCTGAACTTTCTCGGCAAGTGGCATTAGGCTCACAGGTCGGTGGTGGTGGGGGAGTGATTCCAGAGTTTGTTACAGCTATTTGCATATCAACCTTTTGAGTTTCAACTTCTGCATTTATCTGGTTGGGGTCGTAGGTAGTTGTTGGATAGGTTTTTCCAGTTGCTTCGAATGTGTATTTCTTTTCATCTGGGTTCGTAAAATCCCATTCTCGAAGACGAATTTGATATGTGGCCCCTGTACCATAAGATGCGGCATGGGCATCTGATACAGAGAAGAATTTGAGGAATAGTGCAAGACGACTGGTGGGAATATTGGGCTGGATTGGCTGAAAATGAGCGATATCCTGATTGTGATCACCAAGCATTTGAATCTCACCTTCTAAGCCATACCGTTCAATAAGCGAACTGTCGTCGTCAGTGATATTTCCGGTAGTCTCCCCGGAGGTCATATCGTCAAGTTTTGTAATAAAAGCATTGTTGAATTCAATCTCTGCGATTAATCGTTGGAGTCCTGCCTCTGCAGTATATCGTGCTTGCTGGCGATGGAAATCATAGTAGACAATATCTGTTCTATTGCCGCTGTAATGGTAAGCAGCCATGGCACCAAGTGCGAGGATAGGAATAAAAATAAGAACCATCAGTAATGCACCACCAGTTTCATTTTGGAAAAGGTGACTGCTTAGAGATCTTCTTTTTGTTAATTGCTTGATAATCTGCATGTATTTCTCCAGTTTGTCCGATATTTTCTGGAACATCCTATTAAATATTAAAAAATCTGATTAACTGATTTGAAAACTATTTTGTTACTCCAATTTTTGTTTCGAAATTCTGTGTGGCACCTGTTTCAGAATTTATTAAAGCTAAAACTACATTGATCAGGGTGAATTCTGTACCATTAGGTGTCACGCAGTTTCCGCTAGTGTCACAGCCCCAAAAAGCAGACTTAGACAAATCAAGTTCCACCGCACCATTTCCCCAGGAAGGAAGTATATTGGTGCTTGTGTCAGAGGCATTCTTTTTCACCATCAGTGTCTTTGGTAACATGGTAAAGGAAAATGGGTTCATCCGACTAAAGCGTACTTCGTTTCATGAAGGGCCATTATTTTCAGCT
>CAZUPS010000003.1:0-137982 GCA_964621915.1 uncultured Desulfocapsa sp.
CGCGGTTGGTCGGGTGAAAGTCATTGGTGGCTAAATGATCCCCTGGGAATTACTTGATAGCGCTCCGGTTCCGGGAGGATCGGAAACCCTCTATCTCTACCGACGGGACAGTGAGTATTCCATACGGGTGGATGGCTGCGAGTTGATGAACAGCCGGGTTCATGGGTCAGAAGATGCTCTTGCCGAGCTTGCCTGTGCAAAGCTTCATGATGCTCCTGAACCAAGGATTTTGATTGGTGGTTTGGGGATGGGTTTTACCACGGCTGCGGCTCTGCCCTATCTTGGTGTCCGAGCGCAGGTGGAGGTTGCTGAACTGGTTCCTGCAGTGATTGCCTGGAACCGAGGGCCTCTGGCCCATCTTGCCGGAGATCCTTTGAATGACAAACGGGTTACAGTGCGGGAAGTCGATGTTGCTCTGTTGTTAAAGGCAAAATCACAGAGCTATGACGCCATTGTGCTGGACGTGGATAACGGTCCCGACGGATTAACTCGCGGTGCCAATGACCGGCTTTATGGCAGGGCAGGTCTTGCCGCTGCCTATGCAGCCTTAAATCCTTCAGGGATTCTTGCTGTCTGGTCCGCCGCTCCTGATCCTGCCTTTTCCAAACTGTTGCGACAATCAGGATTTACAGTGGAAGAGGTGACTGTCCGGGCACGGAGAAAAAAGGGAAGTCGCCATATGATCTGGATCGCCGGGAAATAACAGCCTATCTCACACGTTCGCTCTTTCTTCTTTCATCTTCATTTTGTGTTCTTCTGGAAACATCCTGCCACTGATAATTGTCAGAAGAATCGCCAGAACGATAGCCACCACACCCAGGAGAACATTGTAGTATACCGGGGCAACCAGTGCCAGACGGATAATCAGGGTGCAAAGAGCAAATCCAGAATTGCGGAAGATACTATAAAAAGCGGGGTGAAAACACTGGGCAATAAGAACCACTAAAATATCAGTAATAATAAGCAGAGTGTAAAAGTCATGAAAGAAATCTGCATGCTCAATACCCGTCATGGTGAGGTAGAAAGAGTGGAGTCCCATGCTTACAAAAAAGATAAGGAGGACAAGGGCGATCGCTTTTTTTGCAGCAACAAAATTGAATATATTATCAATATGGTCTCGGTCTCCCAGGGTTTTTTCCTGCAGCATATAGTAAAGACTGAGCAGAGCAAATATGGCAAAGGCACCAAATCCATTGGAGAGTATATGGAGGATGCTTTCTTCGTTGCCAAGGAATGTGACCGGTTCTTCAAAATAAGAGAGCTCTTTAAAGGCATTACGGATCAGGATTAGAGAAAGAATTTCAAATTGTTTTCCCACGGAGCGGGAGAAGGAACAGGGAAGCGTAAAAATAAGACTGATTACCTCAAGTATGAGGATCATTGTAAATGCCCAGCTGATGGCATAGAAATGATTGCCGGGGATAAGGGTACTGAGTTGTTCGGGCAGGAGCTGCCGACGTTTTAGCTCTATTACCAGCAGACTTATGATAAAAAACAGTACCAGCGCAATGGAAATCTTCCGGTGTACTTTCTCGTGCTCGTAGTAGTGGTGGAGGGGATCAAAAATCCAGGTGATTACTTCGTATATCTTGTCCATCATGGCTACTCTCCTGTCGTTGTTTGATCATTACAATATTTTGTTATTTTTGACACCAGTATAATCGGACATGGGAAGAGTGGCCGGCAATGTCTGGGAAATCAATGGGCGGCTTAAGGCGGGTAACGTGAGAAAAAGATTTTTGTAATTCTTCATGGTAAAATGTTTCAGGCCCGGTCTGATGGTTATTGGCAAAGAGTGCTGTTCCATCTTCTGTCAGGATTTGACTGATAGTTCCGGCAAGCTTATGCCATTCTTTTTCTACATGAAAACTCTTTCCTTTACCTCCTGCTGCAAAGACGGGTGGATCACAGATAATCAGATCAAACGGAACAAAATCGTCTGGTCTGTTCTGCTTCTTACGGAGTTGCCTGGCCAGCCATTTTCGAACATCTTCTTTGATGAATTTTGCATTGCCATCGCTTTCCAGCTGGTTGATGCTAACGTTTTTCCGGCCCTGCTTTAGACAACCCGCGGCCATATCCACTGAAAAGACTACCTCTGCTCCTGCAGCAAGTGCATAGATGGAGAAGGAGCAGGTGAAAGCAAAGAGGTTAGCTACCCGTTTTCCTCGGGCTATCCTGGCAATGCGGCTGCGCGAATCCCTCTGATCAAGAAACAGTCCCACGTGTTGTCTTTCGTTGAGCTGCACCTTAAAATGGATATTGTGTTCGTGTACAAGGAAAGACTCTGGAATTGCATCCCCCCAGGCGGCCATATCTGCAAAGAGTTTGTTTTTATGGGGATCACGCACGTTGGTTTTTACAACCCCGCCTCGGCAGTTACAAATTTTGCAGAGAGTGGTGAGAAGTGGCGTATGTGTTTGCAGGAGTTGCTGTGCCGGAATGGTTTCCTGGTATCCTGTTACGCAGAGCCAGTCACCATATTTGTCAATTGCCATATCTGTAGAATATTCGCCACGATGAAGGAGACGGCAGCAATCCGTCACAGAGGAGAGAAAGGGATAGCGCTTTTCGACAAGTGCCAAACACCCGGCATCCAGGGTATTGGTATCCAGGCAGAACTCAAACCACTGTGGCAGGGGAGCATACAGTTCCTGATCGATGCCTGGCCACTTCACCGTCGAGCAGTGAAGGCATACTCTGGGGAAATCTGTTCCCCCATACTCGCTATCTCCAAGAAGAGGGATTCCTGATGCTGCTGCATGGCGCCGTATCTGGTGGGTTCGTCCGCGATGGATAACAGCCCTGTAGAGCGCATGGGTGCTTCCTTCTTTTATTCTAGTAAATTGAGTTTTGCAGGGTTTGCCATCAAGGGGGGCATTGCAGGTCCATGAGTCTTGATCTGTTTTTCCTGCTACCAAATAATAACTTTTTTGTGATTGTTCTTTCTCGTGAATTATCTGTGCTTCGGCCACACCCTGTGGCGTGCGAGCAAAGAGCAGCACTCCGCTGGTTCCTTTATCCAGGCGTGAACAGATATGTACCTGTAGATTCTGGTGGAGATCCAGCCACTCCACCAGACCAAGATCACCGGGATGTGCTCTGTGGGTGGAAATACCGGAGGGCTTGTTGACAACCAGCCACTTGTTATCTTGATAGAGAAATGTCATTTTGAGTATCTGTTGAAGGACGTGTGGGTCGTTTAGGGAGATGTACAATAACAGAGACACCGCTTTTTCCACCAGTTATATTTTCGGCCCGAATTGTTCCCTGATGGTGTTCCACTATGGTTCGGACAATATACAAGCCAAGGCCAAGGTGAGGAGTGCTGTCTTTTTGGGTCCGCAGGGAAACCATGGAGTTGAATATCTGTCCCAGCATCTCCGGAGCAACGAGAGACCCCTGATTGAAAATGCTGAGGTCGATACTATCAAGACTGCTTGAGAGCTTTAAAATAATGGGTGTCTCCTGAGTATGAAAAGAAACAGCATTGTCGATAAGCTTTTCTATCATCTGCCGCAGTCTGTCCGGGTCACCATGGATCATAAGAGGCTGCTCAGGGGCGTTATAGCTGAAAACAACATCTGGATAGCCGGGTTGCCAGCCATGCTCTATCCAGAGTGCCATTGCGGCCCCGAGGTCAAAGTCTTCGGGGAAATCCCGTTCTAAAGCGTCTCGTAAACAGGTGGCATCTCGAATTGCAGTGAGCAGAGATTCCATGCGCTGAACATCACGTAGCGCCCATAGCATATACTCTTTGACCTGTTTGTCAGGACCTTTTAGCTCCTTCTCCATATTTTTCAAGGAGGCGGCAATACCGGCTAAAGGGGTGCGCATTTCATGTTCGAGGTTGTCGGCCATGTTTTCCCGGTATTCATTTTGCTCTTTGAGCTGACTAAGCATGATGGAAAGCGTTCGCGAAAGATCTCCAATTTCGTCTCTTGCCTTCACCGCGGTGATTTTAGCCACTATTCGACCATCTTTGCTAATGGCATTTGCCGCCTGATTGCGCAGGCGCCTGATACGACTTGAGATACGTGAGGCAAAAAGCAGTAGTCCAAGGCCAATTACGATAAAGGCCAGTACCGTCAGTCCGATGGATTCTTCTATCATGCGATTTTTGAGGGCCAGAATGGAGTTGGTGGTCTGTTCAACAATTACTGCTCCCACGATTTTTTCGCCGTCGAGCAGAGGAGTTATCGCTGCCATGACCTCCACCTGAGCGTCGTCGAGCTGGTAGTGAGTGATGTTTGATTTTCCAAGGAGCCCTTCCTCAATTCCCATAATATCAAGTTGTTTTGCCTGGGACTCTGCTGTAGTGAAAGTTGTGGTAAAAGGTTCCGTAAAAAGACGATATACCGGGGTGAGCTGTCGATGCAGCCAGTTAAGTAGAGAGGATTGTCGTTGGTTGGGATCGGATTCTGCTATCAGGGTAGTTTGAAGGCTTCCAAAACGGGCGCGAACCCGTTTGTTACTGTCAACAATCCTGATACGTGAGTGCGGTCTGTCGAGTCGTTTCAGCAGGTCTTCAATATCACGGGATGGTGCAAGGAGCCAGCCCAGTTCACCGATCTGGCCAGGATTTGCCGTGCCGATAAGCGTTTTTACTATCCGGTTGCTCTTGTCATCCACATCGGCCACAGCAAATGCCAGTCGTTTTCCGATCATATCCAGAGGGATACGCATTTCAACAATGTATCCATCTTCTGTTTCCGTCCAAACCCCCTGGATACGTGGTTCGTTAGCTAAAGGAATCTGGTTTTCGGTGTCAGCAGCCATCTGAAACCCGTTAATCCATCCCGGTGTTTTCGTGGCGATCAGGTATCTGTGAAGTTCTCCTGCCGAATCTTGAATCCCAATTTGAATATGGTCTGCCCTTTCAGGATAAAGAGAGTTTTCGCGGCGGTATACCACCTTATCATCGTGAACAAGAAACAGGGCATACAGGTATTTGCCGCGTTGTCCGACCAGATGTTTAAAACTGAGCGAACCGGGTTCATAGCTCGCAATGGAAGAGAGGACATGTTCAACTCCAAAGAGTTCACTCTGATCAAGTTCCGGCTGCCAGTCATCAATCTTTCCATTGAGACGGATGGAGCTTGAAAGGCGCAGAAGATAGAGGTCACGGCTCTGATCAAGGGAATGGAACAGCTCGCGATCAAAGATATCCGGGCGATTGGCAAGGGCCGTGGATACAGCTTTTGCTGTGAACATCAGCGCATCTTCCCGGCTTGCGAGTAGACTTGACTGTAGCATGGCACTGAACCTGAACCCGATTAACGGGATAAGCAGGAGTAAAAGGGAAATAAGAGTGAGTTTCAGGCGAAGAGAGATACGCATATTAAAAAATTTTATAATTCCGTGTTTCCAAAGCTTGTTCAGGTTAAGTTCACTGTTACAGGTATCTTCGAAAGTATACGATAGTAACAGGTGAAAACAATGAGAAAAACAAAAATTATAGCAACACTTGGCCCTGCGAGTAACAGGGTGGAACAGATTCATGAGCTGATACTGGCAGGTGTGGACGTTTTTCGAATTAATCTTTCCCATGGCGACCATAAATCCCAGGCCGCTCTGATTACTGCGGTGAAGGAGGCAAGAGAGCGGGCAGGTTATGAAAGTGCGATTCTGCTTGATACCCGGGGGCCTGAGATTCGAACCAGTGGTATTGACGGTGGATACCTGACGCTTCAACAGGGACAGACTTTCTTTCTGACAATCGACCGGGTTGCAGCAACATGTGAGGGGATTGCAGTAAATTACCAGGGCCTGTCCGATGATGTGGATGTCGGGGATACCATCCTCCTCGACGATGGTAAGCTGGCTCTGCGTGTTTTAGGGTTGCATGGCAATGATATCCGAACCGAGGTTCTTGTAGGTGGTCGTCTCGGAGAACACAAACGGGTAAGTCTTCCGGGGGTGAAGGTGAATCTGCCACCATTAATGGAGAAAGATGTTGCTGATATCCAGTTTGGAATTGAACAGGAAGTTGATTTTATAGCAGCTTCATTTATCCGTAAGCTATCAGATGTTTTGGAGGTTCGCCGTGTTATCGAGGAAGCAGGCGGCCAGCAACTGATTATTTCAAAAATTGAAAATCAGGAGGCACTTGACAATCTGGAGGAAATTCTTGATTTGTCCGATGGCCTGATGGTGGCAAGAGGAGATCTTGGAGTGGAATTGCCGCCGGAAAAGGTGCCTGTTATCCAGAAGAAAATTATCCAGATGGCCAATCGTCAGGGAAAGCCGGTTATCACTGCAACTCAGATGCTGGAATCCATGATCACCAGTCCCAGACCAACCAGAGCCGAGGCCAGTGATGTAACCAATGCTATTTTTGATGGAACCGATGCCGTAATGCTGTCTGCTGAGACGGCGGTGGGAAAATATCCGTTGGAGGCCGTCCGGTTTTTGGTGAAAAATGCAGAGATTTCCGAAGCAGCTCTTCCCTATGATGAGTTGCTCAGTGCAGGTGCCCGGTACTCGACTCAAACTGTGTCAAATTCCATATGTTACGCAGCCTGTGCTATTGCCGGTGATCTGAAGGCGCATGCCATCCTTGCAGCAACGCAGAGCGGTCAGACTGCCAGGATGGTGGCTCGTCATCGTCCGCAGCCAGCAATTATTGCAACGAGTCCTGCGGCATCAATAAGGCGGCAGATGCAGTTACTGTGGGGGGTGAGGCCCCTTGAAGTATCCGACGAAGATTCGGTGAATAAGCTTTTTGACGATGCAATTGCCCGCTCCATGGAAAATAATCTGATGAAATCCGGGGATACCATCGTGATTATAGCGGGCATTCCCTTTAAAATAAGCGGTTCCACCAATATGCTGAAGATCCATGAAGTGGGTGATATTAATCTGCATGGCCAGGGAATCGGTAAAGAGACCGTCAGGGCAGAGGTGACTGTGATAGATGAGGGCTGCCGGCTTGATGAATTTAAAACGGGAAACATTCTTGTTGCTTGTAATACTGATAATTATATGCTTAACCATATAAGTGGAGTAGCAGGAATCATTACCGAACAAGCTGGACTCACATCCCATGCGGCAATTGTTGGTCGTGAAAAAAATATACCTGTGATTACAGGGGTGAAAAATGCTACCAGGAAACTGACAAATGGTCAGCTTGTTATTATGAATTGCCAGCACGGCCAGATTTATCAGACTAGGTAGCAGTATGAAACGAAATCCTTTTGGTGCACTTTTAGACAGAACGACCCCTCCTGAAGGATTACTGTTGTTGTGTCTTTCCGTTATTATCGGCGGCGCAACTGGTCTTGCTGCCGTGGCCTTTATCCATCTTATTGCTATTATTCAGAACAGGTCCTATAGCACGGTACAATTTCTCTTCCCCCATCTTGGTATCTGGAGCTATGCTCTGGTGCCCATTGGCGGTGCTCTACTGGCAGGGCCAGTTATTGCCTTGTTTGCCCGTGAGGCAAAGGGGCACGGTGTTCCTGAAGTTATGCAGGCACTCGTTATGCGGGGTGGCAGAATTCGACCACGGGTTGCCATAGCAAAGATAGTAGCCTCTGCTCTCTGTATTGGAACAGGGGGCTCGGCCGGACGTGAAGGGCCTATTGTTCAGGTCGGATCAACTCTTGGTTCGGCAATGGGTCAGGTTCTTCATCTCTCAGACGATCGAATAAAAAATCTTGTGGCCTGCGGTGCCGCAGCTGGCATTGCAGCTACCTTTAATGCACCCATTGCCGGGGTCGCCTTTGCCATTGAAGTACTGATGTGTGAACTTCAAGTCCGGGCTTTTGGTAACGTGGTTGTCGCTGCAGTTTCTGCAGCCGTTGTCAGCCAGGTCTATCTTGGCGACAGGCCCGCATTTACCGTGCCTTCCTATAGCATGGAATCGCCGTTGACCATTCTGTTTTACCTGCTCCTTGGCCTGGTTGCTGCACTTGTTGGTGTTGCATTTATTCGTATGCTCTCTTGGTTTGAAGATGTGTTTGATAACTGGAAGTTTCCTCTGATGCTGAAACCTGCAGTCGGTGCTTTGTTCCTTGGGTTACTTGGTGTCTTTTATCTTCAGTTTACCAATACTAACTTTAGCAATCCCACTGAATTCCAGTTGGGTATGCCGCTTATTGAGAATATCCCCCATGTCTATGGCCCGGGATTTACATTTATTGAACAGGCTCTTCATGGCAACATCAATTTCTGGATTCTGGCCCTCCTCATTGTTTTAAAGCCTCTGGCGACCTCTTTGACCCTTGGTTCTGGGAATTCGGGTGGTGTCTTTGCACCGTCCCTTTTTATAGGAGCAATGCTTGGTGGTGCCATGGGAGAACTGTTTTCTGCCGTGAATCCGGAGCTTGCAGGTCCTCCAGGTGCTTACGCACTTGTTGGTATGGCAGCAGTTTTTGCTGCCTGTGCCCGGGCACCACTGACTGCCATGCTTATCGTTTTTGAAATGAGCAACGATTATGCGTTGATTCTGCCACTGATGCTTACCGCGGTTACGGCATGCTATCTTGCCCAGTATCTCCACCCCGAATCCATCTATACTGTAAAGCTGGTGAAGCGCGGTATACGCTTTGATCAGGGCCGGGATAAGGATATTATGCAGGGAGTACAGGTGCGTGAAGTGATGCTTCGTTCACCACTCACCATCTATAAGGATCAGACTCTTGCCGAGTTGTACCAGCGTTTTCAGGAGACCAATATTTTAGGTTTTCCGGTGCTCGATGAAAAGGATATGTTGTGGGGGATAGTGACACTTCAGGATATGGAAAGAGCTCTGTCGCAGGAAGCAGTGAATCTTCGAACTCTAAAAGTTGAAGATCTGGCAACGGTTGAGCCATTGACGGTTTTTTCAGACGAGCCTATCTATACAGCTATCCAGAAAATGGCTCCGAGAGACCTTGCAAGGTTACCGGTTGTCTCAAGGTCATCGGAGAAAAAGCTTCTTGGACTGATAAGCCGTAGTGATATCCTGAGGGCCTACGACGTTGGTATTGTGCGGAAACAGCGGGGGCAGTTGATGGAGAAACAGGTTACTCTACGGCAAGAGCAATACAATGATTTTACAGAGTTTCGTTTGAAGGTTGGCCATCATGCAGTTGCCAAGAGTCTCAAGGAACTGACACTTTCCGATTCAATTAATGTGGTTTCCATTGACCGTGCAGGAGTGCTGCATATTCCGCGTGGAAAAACCTGCTTTGTTGCAGGTGATATTATTACCCTGTTTGGCAGGAAAAACCTTCTTGAATCTGCCGAGAAACATTTTTTGTCGGGAGAAGAGCAGGATGAGTAATTCAAAGAAAAAACGGTCAACTCTGGAAGAAAAGTGCTGCCGCAATATCAGTCAAGCTCTGATGATCCTTCTCCTTCCTCTGGTTATCATTGGTGGCTATTTTTGTCCGAAAATCGGATTTACAGTTCTTGGGCTTATAACCCTGTTTATGGCTATATCCAGTCATCGTGGACGTTTCTACTGCGGCTGGCTCTGCCCGATGGGGGCCTTTCATGAACGCATTCTTTCCAGAGTAAGTCTTCAGAATCCTATCCCGCAGGTTTTTAAATCGTCCTGGTTTCGCTGGGTACTTTTTGTTCTTATGATGGGCTTTATGGTGTTCCGCCTTATTAGTAACTGGGGGGATCCAGCGGGTATTGGTGGTGTTTTTCGAACCATGTGGATTATTTCCATGTCTCTTGCAATCGGACTTGGATTGTATTTTAAGCCACGAGTCTGGTGTACGATCTGTCCCATGGGGTCATTTCAGGGAATCAGTTCAACGAAAACCTGGCTACTTACCGTTGATGAGAGCTGTGTGCAGTGTAAGAAATGTTTAAAGGTTTGTCCTATTTCAACATATCCTGGAGCTTTTCGGAAGGATGGTGAGTCTGGTCAAGTACCGTCAGTTGAATGTTTGCGCTGTTCAAACTGTGTGATGAATTGTCCTAAAAAGGCCTTGTCTTTTCAGAATCTAATAACCACTAAAATTCCGCCTGGCCAGTAATGAGGGGACTGATTTTGTGCTTCTGTTAGGTGAATTCACAGACTCATAATGCTCATCCTGGAAACAAGAATGACAAATCTGGATATAATTGATATACTGTTAGTATGAGTTCAATCAATGAAATACTACAAGAGGCTATTCAGTTACCCGAAGATCAACGCTTCACTTTGGCTCACAAGTTACTAATAGTCGGTGAGCCTCATCAGTCAGACGATGTTATGGCTGCTTGGGACATAGAAATTCGAAGCCGTATTGAGCGGTATGACAGTGGAAAAACCAAGTCACGTGCTGCCAGTGAGGTTTTCAAGGATCTTGATGACCGCTTAACATGACTGTCGAGTTTCTTGAGGAGGCAGAGGCAGAGCTCTTTGATGCGGTATTATGGTATGAAGCCAAAGAGATTGGATTGGGGAAACGTTTTCGTAGCGAAGTTGCAAGTGTGATTGATAGTATTGCTGCTAACCCATTATTGTGGAGAGAACGTGCTGGAGGTTACCGCCGAGTCAATTGCCCGGTATTCCCATACTATCTGCCTTATTTCATTCGAGAGGACAAAATAATCATTGCTGCGATCGCTCATGATCGCCGCAAACCCAGATACTGGAGTAAACGAGCTCAATCGTAGGTCACCCTTTTTTCCCACCAGCAGAGCATCAGGAATAGTCTCAATCTACACTCCATGCAATCCTATTAGCATTGCCATAGGCTAGTTCTGACAATCCTACCTCCCATAATTCACTGCCGACAACACAAGCAAAGAAAGAAGGATGAGTTGTGACGAGGCCTTGAGCCTTGTTAGTAGAAAAATGGCACATAGCCGAACCTCTATCAGAGGACATTACTTGCAGCGATTGGTCGCATGTTCAAATGGTTACCCCGGCATAGGCAAAAAACCAGGGTCTTGAAATGCAAGAAAGTAGTATTTCAAGACCCTGTTGCGTTCGCTTACCGTTGATGAGAGCTGTGTGCAGTGTAAGAAATGTTTAAAGGTTTGTCCTATTTCAACATATCCTGGAGCTTTTCGGAAGGATGGTGAGTCTGGTCAAGTACCGTCAGTTGAATGTTTGCGCTGTTCAAACTGTGTGATGAACTGTCCTAAAAAAGCTTTATCTTTTCAGAACAAGCTATCAGTTGATAACTAACGGGACTCCTTTAGTTTTCAATCCAACGATATCCCATACCATACTCGGCTCTGATGGCATTAAATTCAGGATCTGTTTCACGAAATTTATCTCTGATTCTCCTCACATGGGCAGCAATGGCGTTATTGGTTACCACTACGTTTGCTGCAGCCATAAGCTGGTCATGTGATTTTACATGACCGGGCCGGCGTACCAGAGCAGTTAGAATCCAAAATTCCGTAAGGGTCAGACTGACCTGTCTGTCTTTCCAGTATATCTGCTTTCGTTCCTCTTCAATACGAACCGAGCCATGAATAATTATGGTTTCGTCCTGGCGTGTTGCCGTTCCCGCAATAGCTTCCAGCATCTTAAAAAGAGCTGAGATACGCACCGGAAGAAAGTCGAGGGTGGTGGTGTCTTTGGTCAGGTAATCCCAGGCGCCGAGGCGAAGTCCAGAGACACGGTCCAGATCGGAATTTCTGGCTGTGAGAAAGATAATGGGAAGGGTGGATGAGAGGTTGCGCAGTTCCAGGCAAAGTTCAAATCCTCCTTCCATCTCATCGTGAAGCATTACATCCAAAATGGCGAGATCCGGGAGCTTAAGAGCAAAAGCGGCACTGGCTTCAGCTCTGGAGCTGTAGCTGCTTACCTGATAACCGTCTCGTATCAGGGCCTGGGCGTAGTTGTTCCGCAGGGCTTCATCGTCTTCCACCAGTGCTATTGTATATATCATTTTTCTCCATGCTCAAGGATTTATTTCTTCTTGTCTTAGCATAGATAGCTGCTTCTGACCAGTTCTGGAAAAGCATTGTCATAATGTGTCATTTTTCAACCGTAAACTGTCATTGTTCTCTCCCTTCTTTGTCATTGTAATGGGCTCTACTGCTAAACAGTTATCGTACTGTATCTTTACAATTACCCAAACAGGAGAAAAGAATGATTAATGGCAAAGATGATGGCAGAAGAACAGCACCGGATCCAGGAAATACACTCTTTATTGTGTATGTGGGTTTTGTGGCATGTCTCATCCTTCTGTCCATGGTGTTGGATGGCTACGCGGCTGTAGTGGCTGGTGATAGTGGAGAAGTGAGTTTGTCAGAAATCCGCCAGGGTTCCTTGTTGTTTTCTGCCAGGAGCGATAAGGGTGGCTTTATTGCAGCACCGCAGCTCTCACAGGATGTGGAAATATATATCAGTGGTATGACTTCCAGAACCATGGTTCGGCAGCGTTTTCTCAATCGTACAGATCAGTGGCAGGAAGCGATATATGTATTTCCTCTGCCCGATGAATCTGCCGTGGATCAGTTACGGATGAAAATTGGTGACAGAATTATTGAAGGAGAGATAAAAGAAAAAGAAGAGGCAAAAAAAGTATATGAACAGGCCAGAAAGGATGGCAAAAAGGCATCTCTTCTGTCCCAGGAACGGCCTAATGTTTTTACCATGGCAGTGGCCAATATTGGACCCGGTGAAGAGGTTGAAGTGGAAATTGAATTCCAACAGGTTGTAGCGTTAAGCGATGGAATATTTTCGATCCACTTCCCCATGGTGGTCGCTCCTCGATATATTCCGGGTACTCCTCTCTTGCAAAACTCCGAACAGAAGGAAATTCAATTTAGTGGAACTGGATGGGCCAAGGATACCGATCGGGTTGTTGATGCATCCCGAATTACCCCTCCTGTTGCTCTTGCGGGAGAACAAAATCTGAATCCGGTTCGTCTTATGGTTGAATTGGCAGCCGGATTTTCCGTGGCCAGAGTGGAGAGTCTGTATCATGGAATCACCGTGGCCACGGAAGAGGGAGAGGTCAAACTGATTCGTTTCGATGGAAATGTGAAGGCCGATCGTGATTTCGTTCTCGAATGGGAGGCAGCGGAGCAGACCCAACCCCAGGCGGCACTTTTCAGTGAGAACCGTGGTGATGCAACGTACCTGTTGATGATGCTGAACCCTCCAACACTTGATCTCAGTAAACAGGCCCCCCCCGAGGGAACTTGTTTTTGTGCTGGACACATCCGGTTCCATGGCTGGAACATCGATTGTTCAGGCGCGGGAAGCGTTGATCCTCGCTATTTCACGCCTTAGTGATCACGATCGTTTTAATGTGATTGAATTTAACACCGATGCCAGCAGGTTATTTGATCATGCCCAAGTGGCCGATATGGAACATCGGAAACAGGCAATCCGTTTTGTCAGCTCTCTTAAGGCTGATGGTGGAACTGAGATTGCCAAGGCACTTGATCTGGCACTCGATGGCAACCAGAATCACGAACGTATTCGCCAGGTGATGTTTCTCACCGATGGCAGTGTGGGGAATGAGAAAGAGCTTCTTGCTCTGATTGCATTGCGGCTTGGTGATTCTCGTCTCTTTACCGTTGGTATTGGTTCTGCTCCTAATTCCTATTTTATGTCACGGGCGGCTGTTATGGGGCGGGGAAGTTATACCTATATTGGAAAGACGAGTGAGGTAGAGCAGAAGATGGCCCAGTTATTTCAGAAGCTGGAACATCCTGCAATCACAGATATTATGGTGAGGACACGTAGTGGCAAACCTTTGAAAATATATCCAAATCCTATTCCAGATCTCTATGCGGGGGAGCCGTTGATAGTTTCATTAAAAATTCCCGAAGAGATGGAACGGGAAGTTTTGCAGATCAGTGGTCGTTTAGGCGTTGATCTGTGGCAGGAACAGGTAAATATACAAACAGTTGCAGAGAGGCCAGGAATTGCAACGCTCTGGGCACGAAAGAAGATTCGTTCACTTATGGATTCTCTGGCTCTGGGGGAACCAGAAGAGCATGTTCGAAGTGAGGTGCTAGGCACTGCATTAGCACATCATCTTGTGAGTCGTTACACCAGTCTGGTGGCCGTTGAACAGCAGGTGTCACGTACTCCTGAAGAAGCTCTGCATCAATCAGCATTGAAAAATAGTCTCCCCCATGGCTGGCAGGCAGATAAAATATTTGGCGGTACAGCTCAAACCGCAACTCCGGCTCAGCTTCGAATGACTATTGGAGTGCTTCTACTGTTTGCTGCATTTTTACTGCTGTACAGGAACAGGAAGCAGCAAATATGAAAATATGGATTCTGCGCATCACTGCCTTTGTTCTTCTGGTAAGCGGAAGTTTTCTCCTGGCTGATGGCTGCTGGATTAGAGCAAAGGCGGTGCTTGCTCAGATACTTCTGCAGCATGCATGGGAACAGACCCTGGCAACCGGGGAGCAAACAAAGGCCTGGCATTGGGCGGATACCTGGCCCGTGGCACGGTTACAAGTGGAACGGCTGGGAATTGATCTAATTGTGCTCGAAGGAGAGAGTGGTGAAGTGCTGGCCTTTGGACCGGGACATCTTCCCGGAAGCAGTGTTCCCGGTTCTGAGGGGCATTGCATTGTGGCGGGACACCGTGATACAAGTTTTCATTTTTTGCAGGATTTGATAAAGAATGATGTTCTGATCCTGCAAATATCCGATGGAACTGAACAGCGTTACAATATCAGGGAAACGATGGTTCATGGAGCGAATGATCTCTATTTTCGGGAGAGTGACTCTTCTTCTTTAACGCTTCTCACCTGCTATCCGTTTGAGTCGCTGGCGGTGAATACAACTCTTAGGTATATTGTGTTTGCGGAAAGATCCTGATCAGGGGTGGAGTAACGTATTAATAGCACTGGTAAGGCTTGCCAGGGTGTAAGGTTTTTGGATAAAGCCCTGGACTCCCATGGCGAGAGCCTTTCCGGCACGCTCATCATGTATAAACCCTGAGGCCATAAGTACCTTAACCTCTGGGGTATGTTCTTTGAGGTGCTTGTATACGTCATGGCCATGCATTTTTGGCATTACCAGATCCAGGAGTACGGCGGAGATTGTGGAACTGTATTCACGGAACACCTGAAGGCCTTCTTCGCCGTCTTTAGCCAGTAGGACTGTGTATCCTGCTTCATGTAGGATGAGTTCTGCCATGCTTCGTACAACAGCTTCGTCATCGATTACCAGAATAGTTCCAGTGCCAGGTCGTAAGCCGATGTCGTCAGATTGTTGGGCAGTGGTGTTTAAGATGTTGTTTTCCTCAGCAAAAGGAAGATAGATTTTAAAGGTTGTCCCTTTTGTAAGAGTGGATACGACTTCCACGATTCCAGCGTGTTGACGGATGGTTGAGTATACGATGGACAGGCCAAGACCAGTGCCGAAACTATAATCCTTGGTAGTGTAAAAGGGATCAAAGATCTTCGCCATAGTCTCCTTGTCCATGCCGACACCTGAATCTGCGATAGTGATACACCAGTAGCTGCCCTCGACTGCTTCGCTGTGGCGTTCACAAAAGAGTCTATCTGTCAGGAATGAAGCGACAGAGATAGAGAGTTTTCCACCCCAGTTCTTGTAGTCATCGTACATTATGGTCATGGCGTGGGAGGCATTGATGCACATGTTTAACAGGATTTGTTCCATCTGGGAGGCATCGGCATTACTTGTAGCTATGTCATTATCATATTGCTCTCGTATCTCAATACTTTTATCGAATGAATTTTTACAGATATTGACAACGTGCCGGACCGATTCATTCAGGTCAATTTTTTTGATGTTCATCTCCTGTTTCCGGGAGAGAGCGAGTAGCTGTTTGACCAGTTCAGATGCTCTGTTTGAAGATGTTTCGATTGTATCAATGCTTTTACTGAGCATGGTGTTGTCGAGTTTATTTGATTCCATGGCATATTTCAGAAGAGAGGAAGTGCCCACAATACCTGAAAGGATATTATTGAAATCGTGGGCAATCCCACCAGCAAGGGTGCCGATGGCTTCCATCTTCTGGGCCTGTTTCAGTTGTTCGTTTTTTTCGTGGAGTTCTGAGACATCATCAATGCGTATAACTGCGCCCCGGGCATCATCGGTTAATGGAGAAATGAAAATGGAGTACTGTTTTTCCAGATTCTCTGCCAGTTTCTGTTGGTAGAGCTCAAGAGGCTGACCAATTCGAATAACATTTTGTACATTGCTGCGGTATTGCTCAAATAGCGGGATAAAGGTACAAATGTTTTCCCCAACGCACTGATGTTCCTTCCTATCCATAAAATCCAGTGCTGCCTGATTCAACGCGGTGATTTTTGTGTTCTGGTCAACTGATATTACCATGGAGGACATGGAATCAATGATATTCTTCAGATAACGTCTCATGGACTGGATCTGGTCAGTTTTTTGTTCGATTTCTGAATATGATGCATCCAGATTATTGACCATCTGGTTAAAAGAGGAGGCTAGTTCACCGATTTCATCGGTGCGTTGAATATCCATACGTTGCTTGAAATCTCCAGCCTGGATCTTTAACATCAGATCCCGCAGAGTGATAATGGGTTGGGTAACCATTCTGGATAGCAGATAGTTTCCAGCGGATCCAAGAGTTAGCAGAACAATTGCAAGGAAGACCATTAAAAAGATAGATGAGTAGTGCTTGTAGCGCACCATATCATCGAGAAGGAAGTACACCTGAATAAAGCCCATCCGCTCACCGATGGCTTTAATTTCGTAGAAATATTGCAGTACGGTATGATCCTGCCATTGAATGATATTTGTCTCTATACCACCATTGCTCAGAACGTTACCCGGCACTGTTAGTTCCTCTGGAGTGGTTACGGGTCCTTCAAGAGCAATAACATGCCCTTTTCTATCATGGACACTGATAAGGAGAACACCATCGACGCGAAGCATATCTTTGAGACGAATCTCAATGGCTTTACTACTGTGGTCGAAAATTTCGTTGGCTATGGGGTCCTTGTCTCTTTCAATAAGAGTTCGGATTAAGAGTTTGTTACGATTCAGGATATTGTCGCTTAGTTTATTTTGGAAGGGAATAAATATTGCTGTAAAGAGAAGGGAAAACAAGATAAAAATACCTAGTATGGTGATTAAAACTTTTTGTTTTAAGCCAAGGCTAAACATCTTGTAGTTCACTTTCTTTATGGTTTAACTGTTTTAACAAATGAGGATGAACCATTTTCAAGGCGTAGGATCACAGCTGCCTTCATTGGGTCTCCGGTTTCGTCGAAGGTGATACTTCCCGTGGCTCCTTGAAAGTCAACGGTATCGGCAAGTGCCTCTCGGATAGCTCGTCTCTCACTGCTTCCGGCCCGTTTGATACCATCCAGTAAAACCATAAGAGCATCATTTGCCAAAGCCAGACGGGATCCTTTAAACTGTTCTTTGCCGTATTTTGCGATGAGTCCGGCACTAATGAAATTGAGATTGTCGGGATGCCAGTGGTTGGTAAAGTAGTTTCCGTCAAGTTCAGAACCGGCAAAGGTGTACATTGTTTCATTCCAACCGTCTCCACCCATAAATACAAAATTATTTCTTAATAGTACTGATTGGCGGATGATCAGAGCTGAATCCCGGCTATAACCGGACAGGTAAACCACGTCAGGCTTTAGGCGGTGGAGATCTTTGATTTCTTTCTCAAAGTCGGTATTGGTGCGGAGGTAGTTATAGCTGGCAACAACAGTGCCTCCCAGTTTCTTAAATGATCGACTGAACTCCTGTGACAATCCTCTACTGTAGGCACTACTTGCATTGACAAATATTGCTGCTGTCTCTGCCTGCAAGTCTTCACGAGAAAACTTTGCCATGACTTTTCCCTGGAAGGGGTCGGTAAAGCAGACACGAAAAATATAATCACCAATTTCTGTGACGTCCGGTTTTGTTGCCAGGGGAGAGATGAGAGGAATTTTTTCTCTTTGGAATACTTCGGCCATGGCCATGGTGTTTGAACTCCAGGCTGCTCCAATTACACTTGATACATCTGCTTTCACAGCGTCTAGAGCGGCTTGTTTTGATCCGAGTGGAGTGCTGAGGTTATCAAGTTCAATTAATTTGATTGGTCTGTCTAGAATGCCACCGGATTGATTTATGTCATGCGTTAGAAGTTGGATGGCCCTGAAAAAATCGTCGCCCACATCTGAAGCTCGTCCGGTTTTGGCGAAAATAACTCCGATGCGTATCGGTTCAGCACAGGCATTTGAGGTAAACAGAAAAATAACTAGTCCAATAAATAGTAGTCTTTTCATGTTGAGTATCTCTTGGAAAGAATTGGTTTAGCTACACCTTGCAGATTCGGGGTAAAAAGTATCAGTCTATTTGTAGGAGACAGAAGAGTTGCAAAAATAGAATCCTGCTAGTTATCGTATCGTATTTCAATGGATAATAACAAGGGCAATTTATTGTTCTCAACGAATAGGTACCATCCAAAAAAATGGTTAGAGGTGAAGAAGGGGATAGATATGTTCTTTTAATGAACAGAGCAGGAGATACAAGAGTCGTAGGCCCGTATTAACATGGCTGCTAATAATTCAATTGCATCGTCTTTTGTTTCCTGGGTGGCACACTGTTCTGCAAGTTCTTCGATATCATGGAAAATGTTCGCATGATTCTGGCCCGTGGGGGCAACACAATCTGCCTTTTCTGTGATTCCCTGGTCGTTGAATTCAAAACAGTTATAGGTGTTCCGCGTGGCCATTGCTAGACAATGGAAATTATGAATGGGAATTTTTATTGCGTATTGTTTGATAGGTATAATTACCTAGTGAAGTTCTAGTATTTTCCACAATTGTATTGTTGACGGTGTCATATTATACAGTACCACAAGTTGTTACTGTTACTCGATCTTTAAATGAATTCTTTATTAAAGTTCATTTCTGTCACCCTAAAAAGGAGGTATCAAGATGTTAGTAAGTCCTGAATTGATTCTTTGGCTATGGTTTGTTCCCGTAGGCCTTTGTGTTTTTCTTCCCCTAGTCGTTGGTGGTGTTCATTTTATGAAAACCAGACTGGTATCAAAAAGTTCTGAAGGTTTGAGTGATGAATCAATTGTTGCAGAAAGACCAGAAGGTATTTTTTTACCAGAAGGGGTTGCTGTTGATCGCCGTGATACAAATAGAATGGATCGTAGATCTACTGACGTCGAGATTGGCGGTGGTGAAGGCTGCCTCGCTTAATGGTGTAAAGTCACAACAAAACTGGCACTGGCAGTCTACGTTTTTAGTGAATTTATAAACATAAAGGCTTTGTATAAAATATTCGGGTAAAAGAGTGATAGCCGACGGATAAGGGCTATGGTAAAATGAAGGCATTATTAATTAAGTAACGAGGCTTAATGATGTTTTCTGGAAAATATTTTATATATATCAGTTTGTTGTGCGGTGTTTTGATGGTACAGACAGGATGTTCCGTTTCCTATTCTCTGGAAAAATCATCCGATTCAGTTTCAGGAAGTCTTGATTCAATAACTTCTATTTCAACATCCTCGTCTGGTGGAGGTGAAGAAGAAGCAAAAATTAAGGAAACGGGTACTGTCTACGAAGAAGATGTGGCTGCTGTTACTGTACTGTATGTTAGTCGTGAGAAAACCACTGATGATTATCAACGGCAGGTTTCTGCTATTGCAAAAAACCATGGAATCAGTGACTGGGAACAGGAAGAGAGTACATTCTTTGGTATGGGAAAAGGTTTGAGGCGGGCAGGGGTCAGTGAAGGCTCCATTGTTAATTTGCCGTTTTTCCGTTCCATTGTAAAGAGTTCCAATTATTCCAGTGTGATCATGGGATATAAAATGTAGCTTTCTTCAGCTTCCCTATGCGACGGTTTCTTTGTTTATTGCTGCTGGTATCTCGTTTGTTCTGTCCCGGCCTCCTTTTGGCCGACGAGATGCCCGAGAAGAGCAGTGTAGCGTCCATTGATTTTCTCTATATAAATGCCAATGCAGGTGAGGCGGCAGGTGGGCATACCGCTCTACGTCTTGGTGACGCAGTTTTTCACTATCAGTTCTTCCCGGATGGTACTTTCCTGCTGGTTCGTGAGCCCTGGGATTCCTTTCTGTTTTTGTATAATGAGCTCCATAATCGTAGTATTTCCATAGCATCCCTTCCGTTGAATTTCTCTGCTGCCAAGCAAATCCGTAATCATTTTGCAGAACTTCTTGCCGAGCAGGAGCATTTCTTTCGCGATCTTGAGCAGCTGTATAGGGAAAAACGTTTTTTTCAACGTTTGCTTGCTGATAGTTTTGAGCAGCCCGTCGAGGCTCTTGGCTTTTTCTCAAAACAAGGACAATCGCCCCATCTTGTCGGCCTTGTTAAACGAATAGAGACAACTCTTGGTGCAGGTTTTCTTCAGCAGTTGCTGAACGAAGCAGAAAGTAAGGTAGAACAAGAGATTGTTGCAATCAACAGAGGCAAACGGAGGGAAAGCTCTTTTCAAGAAATTCTTGCTCTTCGTGAAGCACTTCGGGTTCTTTCTGAGAATCGGGGGCTGGGTAGATTGGCATGTGTTCCGAGCATGCAGGAGGAACGGAGTCTAATTGCCGATGAAAAAGTTCTCTTAAAAATATTTTCCGACTATCTTACCGAATCAATAGGGAAACTGCTGCAATCGAAACGGCCAGATAGTGGATCTGTAATTCTTCTGCAGACAGCGAGATATCTGGCTATACAGCACTCGCTGGCATCGGGACGACTGCTGACTCTTGATCCGTTTTTCGAAGGTATCCGTGATGTGCAGTTGAGCCGTGAGGAGACAGGCGATGGTCGATTGGGAGCTTTACAGGAGACTCTTCTGCGGCAGTCAGCAACACGTCGTGATCTGTTCTTTGAGGAGAAACTGCATCCGGAAATTGCCTATTCTCTTCTGGAGACAAGTAGGGCAAGAGCGTGGGAGTTGCAGCAGGTGAATGATGTACAGCGCAGCGTTCGGATTTTAGCAAAGGTTACCCTTCCAACTCGGCCTGGCGTTGTAGGTGTTGCTGCATTGAAGCCTGATCCGGAAGTGCTGCACACAAACCTCGAGCTGCTTGAGAAGGCGCTTGAAGTAGAGCGGAAAAGAAGCAAAGAGCTCTATGGCTATAATCTTTTTACTCGAAATTGTGCAACCGAGCTGATCCGGTCTCTCAACTCCACCTTTCCAGATTCCGGATCTGGAAAGGCCGTTCTTGGTGCCTGGATGGAGCCGGAGAGTGGTTTGGCTTTTATTCCTTTTCTGTTTTATGAGCAATCGGTGAACGCATTTTCACTTCAGGATGAACAGTTTATCCAGGCAAGACGTTTGCGGAACCTGGAAATTCTTTATAAGCAGGAGAGTGATCTGCTGGTTTGGCTCAGGGAATCCAATACATTGAGCTCCACCCTGTATCAGCCACGCAGTAAGGATACCCCCTTTCTTTTTTTTACTGATGATTCTCTGCTGTTACGCCCTGTGTTCGGTATTATGAATGTGCTCTATGGTACGGCTTATAGTGTGGCTGGTATCGTTAATTTGCCATTTGATGGTGGTGAGCACCTGAACCAGGCATTACGGGGGGTTTTTTACAGTCTGCCGGAGCTGACATTTGGCAATATCAGAAAGGGCAGTTATTCCACGGGGGAGAACAGCACAGATCATTGATAGAATGTAGAGGCAGAGTGATGCTATAGGGAGTATTTTTGCCCCATTTTCTGGATTTCCCGGCTCACGCTATCGCGAAGCGTTGTGGGGGCAAGTACCTCTGCCCTTGCACCATACTGGAGAATCTTCATAATGATTTCCCGATCATCATTTACCGGCAGGGAGAGAATTATACCATTTTCCACTTCTTCGATTATCTGTTTATCATGCCAGTATTGTCTTTTTACAAGCTCTGCAGCCGTTCCGGTAAAGGCGATTTTCGCGTGATATCGAACATCTCCTGTAAATATTCCAAAGGCATCATATAGAAGAGACGGGGAGGCAAGTTGTTGTGGGCCGCTTCGTTTTGTTCCGGTTTTCGCTTTTTCGATTCTAGCCATATGAAACAGGCGATGATCCTCTCTTAGGTGACAGTAAGCCAGAAGATACCAGCGTCCCTGGTAGTTGATAAGGCGTTGTGGTTCCAAAGTACGATCGCTTTTCAGGCCTTCAGCTGAACAGTACTTAACTTCAAGCAGGCGATCTTTTAACACTGCCTCAATAATTGTCTCAAAAACAGCTGATTCTAGTGACTCTACCTCAATCCATTGGCAGAGAACATTCTCCATTAGTTGCTCATAACCGGGAGCAATCAATTGACTTAAACGTTTTTCAAGCTTTTTCATCTCGGGGAGACTGCCAAGCCCTGCCTCATCTGCCATTTTATTCAGCAATCCCATAAGAAAAAGAATTTTCGGACTGTCTTCAAAGGGGAGAGCGAAGTCGTTATCGGTATAATAGAATCCCTTACGGCTGGAATCAAAAGCCAAGGGAGCAAGGAGGCGATCGCGCATATAGCTGATATCACGGTGGGCGGTGGCACGGGAAAGCTCAAATTCTTCCATTAGTGCCTGGGCATTAGGAAATCTGTCCGCTTTAAGTTTCTGGTGGAAGAAGTAGATGCGTTCGAGACGGCTCATTGGGGTTTAAAGTATATTGGAGAGAAGTGGGATATAAAACTCTGCGAATTTATAAAACTCAGCTATAATACAGAAAATTAAGAACATGAATTCATTTTTGTGTCAATAACACATTGAATCTCTGAAAGGTTTTATTATCTGTCTGAACCACCTTCAGGCGTCAAAATAAAAGTAAAAAACTACAATGCCCCCACCTATCTGGATAAGCCACAGAGGACTCTCGCAACAGCATGACGAGAATAGCCAAATAGCTTTTCAATTGGCTTGTGAGGCAGGTTTCTCCTGGTTGGAAACAGATCTGCATAGCACAAAAGATAATCATATTGTGCTAAGCCATGACTCTACCCTGGATACGTCGGCATCTCGTCCAGGGATTATTGCTGAACTGACAAAGGCAGAGTTGAAAAAAGTCCAACTGACAAAGGGAGGGGAGTTCTTATTTCTTGATGAGTTTGTTGTGGAATTTAAGAAACACCATTGGGTCTTTGATATAAAGCCGAAAACTGCTGCTCAAACCACACGAATAGTGAGCAATATGTTATCCAATAAGCAATTAGTTTTGAGCCAGATAACCTTTCTTTTCTGGAATAAAGAACTCCAGGAAGACTTTTTGAAAGTTTTTCCCGAGGCTATCTGTTTTTCACGTGAGCCACAGTGTTACCGGACGGGAATTGCGGCCTTTTTGGGTTGTCCCATGTTGGGTAAGATCGAAAAGAATAAAATATACTCAATGTTTCCTCATAGGTTTGGCCTGTCTTTGCTGAACAAAAGAATAGTGCGGACATTTCATAGACGAGGCGCAGAGCTGATAGGATACTTACCCGCAACTCCAGCTGAAGTTCAGCAATGTCTTGATGCCGGGGTGGATTATATCTTAAGCAACGATCGACCTGTTGCTTGAAGGAAGTACAGCTCTCACTGAAAGTTGCTGCTACTTGGGTTTACGGCGATGTTTTACTGGAAGGATTTTCAACTGTTCCCGATATTTGGCAACGGTACGGCGGGCAATCTTAATATTGTTTTCCCCAAGTTTTAGAGAAATTGCGTTGTCACTGAAGGGCTTATAAGGGTCTTCTTTTTGAATCATTAGTCGGATACGTTCCCGGATGGATTCTGCGGCAAGTGCTTCTTCGCCCTGTCTCGGAATTGAAGTGGAGAAGAAATATTTCAGCTCGTAGATCCCTAAGGGAGTGTGCACGTATTTGTTTGAAGTTACCCGGCTGATTGTGGATTCGTGCATTTCGATATCTTCTGCCACATCACGAAGGATCAGCGGTTTGAGATGAGTGGCACCATGTTTGAAAAATTCGCCCTGGAATTTGAGAATACTGTCCATTACTTTGAAAATGGTACGCTGTCGCTGGTGCAGGGATTTAATAAACCATCCGGCATCTTTCAGCTTTTCTTTGATATAGGCCTTTGATTTCTTTTCCATGTTATCCTCTTCCGCTTGCAGCAAATTCTGCAATTGGGAAGAGAGCTTCAGGCTAGGAATATCTTCTTCGTTGAGATGGATAACAAATTCACCATCGATTTTACGAACATAGACATCCGGGACAACATAATTGGTTGTTTCTGTGCTGTAAGGAAGGCCAGGGTAGGGGGTGAGCTCGGATGTGATAAAGTCGATGGCTTTAATGACCTCATTACGCTTACGTCCGGTGGCCTGACTGATGGCCTTATAATTGCGGGTCTGCAAATGATTGAGGTGATCTGCTACAATTTTTGCAGCAAGAGAATCTTCCATTCCCATTCGTTCCAGTTGCAGATAGAGAGACTCTGAAACGTCTCGGGCTGCAATGCCGGGAGGGTCAAGATCCTGCATAACTTCCAGGATATATTCTGCAGAGTCATGGTCGCACTGTGTGTCTTTCATGACCTCTTCGAGGCTGCATTCGAGAAATCCATAACGATTGAGATTGCCGGCAATAAAAAGAGCAATATCCCATTCTTCAGGTTCAAGTTCTGCGTGGGCTAGCTGCCACTGGAGATAGGCCAGAAGCCCAGGCTTTTCAGAAATAAACTCAAACTGGCTGGGCGCATCTGCAGCAGGTGTTTCATGCGAAAAAGAGACATTACTGTCAAAGGTGTTGGCGTAATCCTCCCAGTTCGTTTCAGGGATAGTGCCTTCAGCTCGTACCTGTTCCGTGTGGTCCTGTTCTATGTCGCTCCCCTTCTGTTCGGTCGTGGAGGAAAGGCTTTGCTGGTTTTCCCTGTGCTCCTGAACACTCGTATCTTCTTCAAGACCGGGGTTCTGCTCAATCTCGGCCTGAAGTGCGTCGCCAAGCTCCAGACGATTCATCTGTAGCAGTTTGATGGCAAGGCGCAACTGAGGCGTCATTACCAGTTTTTGGGATAGCTTGAGCTGTTGTCTGAGTTCGAGGGCCATTCTGTTTTTTAGATCACATGCTGAAATTTTCGCCAAGATACATCTTGCGGGCTACTTCACTTTCAATAATATCATCTGCAACACCGCTGGTCAAAATTTGTCCTGCATTCATAATGTAGGCAAAGTCGCAAACCTGAAGGGTTTCCCGAACATTATGATCTGAGATCAGAACTCCCAAGCCCTTATCTTTAAGAGCAATGATGAGTTTTTGGAGATCGGCCACTGCAAGAGGGTCAATTCCGGCAAAAGGTTCATCGAGGAGGATAAATTGGGGGCGTGTTGCAAGAGCTCGCATGATTTCAACCCGGCGCCGTTCACCACCGGACAGGGCGTGACCCTTGTTGTCCCGGAGGTATTCAATCTTTAAATCTGCCATGAGTTCATCGATCCTGTTCGTGATCTCATTTTTTGAAAGTCCTAATGGCTCCAGGATGATACGGACATTTTCTTCCACCGTCAACTTCTTAAAGACGGATGGCTCCTGGGCAAGATAGGAAATGCCTTTTTGGGCCCGCATATGAATGGGGAGCTTGGTTATTTCCTCGCCATTGAGCAGGACGCGTCCGCCATCGGGACGGATAAAACCCGCAATTGAATAAAAGGAGGTGGTTTTACCTGCACCATTTGGCCCAAGCAGGCCGACGACAACACCGGTATTCACCTGGAGACTTACTCCATCAACAACGGTGCGACTGCGGTATCGCTTAATGATTTTATCAGTTTCCAGTTGTGCCATGGTCGTTATTGTGGGGTGAGGGTTGCTTTTACCCTGCTTGGTTTTGCCGGTTCGCCGGAATTGTCGCCAACGGTTGCAGAAGGCCGATCGCCAACCACTTCGGAGCGCCCTTCATCAAGATAGTAGATAATGGTGTCCCCGGTTACCAGATTTGTGTCCTGCCATGCTTTGGCATTCCCGCTTAGGATTACCTTGCGTTCCTTTGCCAGATAGTTCATTACCTTTCCAGTGCCGAGCCATTCAGCCTTGGTTACCTCTACATTGCCAACACATTTAAGACGTTTAACTTCCTGTTTCTTGCCTTCTGTGGCAGGGGTATAATAGACTGTCATTTCATCTGATCGTATACGAACATCGGCTTGTGCTGCGTCCACATTTCCAGTGAAAAGAACATTGTTCTCCTCCTCAAGAGAAGTCATGTGATCCGCCTCAATGGTAATGGGTGCACCTGCCGCAAAAAGAGGGCTGCTACAGAAAAGAAAGTAAAAAATCACCCCTGCGAGCAGGTGGCGTATTGGTTGTTTTCTCAAGAATATTCTCCGTATACACAAAGTAGGAATAATTTCATTGCAATTACCAGGCCTAATATAGTCGTGGTGTGTAGGAAAGTAAAGAAATCCCGGTGTTGAGAGGAAAAGAAAGATTTCTTTACTTCAATCAGATGAATCAGTAGAATGGGACATGTTGGTTTGAAATGATTGTACTTGTTTGATTTGAAAAGAAAATATAGCTGTTGTAGAAAAGGATACAAAGATATGCAGGAAAGTATAGATCGAGCCAGAGGATTAATAGAGTCTCTTCCCTATATGCAGGAGTTCAGGCATAAAACGGTGGTTATAAAATATGGCGGTCATGCCATGGTGGATGAGAATCTGAAAAAGCAGTTTGCTCTTGATGTTATCCTGATGAAGCATATCGGGATTAATCCGGTAATTGTTCATGGCGGTGGGCCTCAGATCAATCGACTTCTTGATAGGCTTGAGATTAAACCCAGTTACGTTCAGGGGATGCGGGTAACCGATGGTGAGACCATGAGCGTGGTCGAGATGGTACTGGTTGGAAAAGTGAACAAGGAGATTGTTGGAAATATAAATCACTGCGGAGGGCGGGCCGTTGGACTTTCGGGGCGTGATGGTGATCTTATCTACGCTGAAAAGATGAAGGTCAGTAAGAAAAATGATGAGGCTTTGAAGGACGCTCCTCCTGAATTGATCGATCTCGGTCGGGTGGGGCAGGTAACCAAAGTGAACCCGGAGATTTTACAGGCACTGGATACAAATGATTTTATACCGGTGATAGCGCCTGTTGGTGTTGGGGAGGATGGGCAGGCATTTAATATTAACGCAGATATTGTTGCCGGGGCCATTGCAGCTGAGTTGCAGGCGGCAAAGCTGATTTTGCTTACCGATGTTGCCGGGGTTCAGGATAACGAAGGGACACTGCTGAAGTCTCTGAAACAGGGTGATCTTGAGGGCTATATCGACAGCGGGACCATCGCAGGCGGTATGATTCCCAAGGTAAGATGTTGTGGCGATGCCCTAAAAGGCGGAGTGACCAAAACACATATTATTGATGGCAGGGTTGAACATGCCATCCTGCTTGAAATGTTTACCCGGGAAGGGATAGGAACGGAGATTGTCTGATGAGTGAAGAAAATGCAAGCTGGGCCCAAAGGAGTGACGATGTGATTATAGGAACCTATGCACGTTATCCAGCCACCATGGTGAAGGGTGAAGGCTGTATCCTGACCGATGCTGAAGGAAAAGAATATCTGGATTGTCTGGCGGGGATTGCCGTCTGCAGTCTTGGCCACTGTCATCCGGCTGTGAGTGATGCCGTATGTGCCCAGGCCAAGCAGTTGGTACATGTATCGAACCTGTATTACACCCAACCCCAGACAGAATTGGCCGAGCTGCTGATCGAAAATTCCTTTGCTGATCAGGTTTTTCTAGCCAATAGCGGCGCGGAGGCAAACGAGGCAGCCATAAAGCTTGCCAGGATTTGTGCCGGTCATGAACGCTATGGGATTATTTCGCTTGCCGGATCTTTTCATGGCAGGACACTTGCCACTGTGGCGGCAACGGGACAACCAAAATTTCACGAGGGTTTTGAACCCATGCCCGAAGGTTTTTCCCATGCTCCATTTGGAAACTTGAATGTACTGGAGGCGATGATAACCGATCAGACCTGCGCGATTATGTGTGAGCCCCTGCAGGGAGAAGGAGGAGTACGACCACTCGATGTCGAATATCTGAAGGGCCTGCAGGACTTGTGTAAAAAGCATGATTTGTTGCTGATATTTGATGAAATACAGACGGGAATCGGGCGAACCGGAACCTTTTTTGCTTACGAACAATTAGGTGTCGTGCCGGATATTATGACCGTGGCTAAGGCTCTTGGCAATGGATTGCCCATCGGTGCCATGCTTACCCGGAAAGAGATCGCTGCTTCACTGGTTCCTGGAACCCATGGTTCCACCTTTGGAGGGAATCCGGTTGCGGCAGCTGCGGCGGTGGCCACCCTGAAAATCATTCTGGAAGATGGCTTTCTTGAGGATGTCCGGGAGAAGGCTGACTATCTGCAAAAAGGGCTTGATGATCTTGCCGGACGTTTTCCGCTTCTTGCCAGTGGTGCAAGGGGAATGGGGTTGCTTCAGGGGCTTGTTCTTACCGAAAAAGGAGTTGAACAAGGTGGAGCAATAGTGAAGACTCTGTTTGATAAAGGTGTGCTTATCAATTTTGCTGGAAATGCTGTGCTGCGCTTTTTACCGCCACTTATTATCAGCAGAGATGAAATTGATCGGTTGTTGGCCGCTTTGGCTGAAGTTTTGGGAGAATGTAAGGTCTGAGTCGTTCTTTTCACGAATATCTTTGCAAATCGATCCTGTTTTGGGTAAATATGGTTTCTTTCCCCTATTATAAAGCGATTGGGCTCGGGGATATAGATTAAATGGTAGCATCTTGAAAGAGATGTGCCAGTGAAAAAAGATACGAGTCATGGTACGCCACTTACAGTCATTACAGAGTTTTAGCAAAGAAGAGTTGCTTGGTTTTATTAATCGTGCAATTTTGCTTAAGGAAGAACGTCTCGCTGGAGTCAACCATCAACAGCTGGCTGGAAAAACAGTTGGATTAATATTTGAAAAACCCTCCACCAGAACCCGCGTATCCTTCGAGTCGGCCATGTATGGTCTTGGCGGACAGGTTATCTTTCTTTCCGGTCGCGATACCCAGCTTTCCCGTTCCGAGCCCCTGAAAGATATGGCCAGAGTTATGGCTCGTTATGTGGATGGAATGGTTGTGCGAACCTTTGGCCAGAATGTGGTTGATGAGTTGGCGGAGTATTCCTCGGTTCCGGTTGTGAACGCCCTCACCGACCTTCATCATCCCTGTCAGATTTTGAGTGATATCATGACGGTAGTTGAGAAAAAAGGAAATATTGAAGAGTTGAAGGTTGCCTGGGTAGGGGATGGTAACAATATGGCCAACTCCTGGATACAGGCTGCCAGTCGAATCGGTTTCGAACTGATTCTGGCATGCCCTGAAGGCTATGATCCGGATTCTGAGATAATGGCTGCTGCCCAAAAGGAAGCGGTAAAGCCAATTACGGTGACACGCAGTCCTGAAGAGGCTGTGGCGCAGGCAGATGTAGTCAATACAGATGTTTGGGCTTCTATGGGACAGGAAGGAGAGGCGGAAGAGCGTCTTGCTATTTTTCAGCCGTTGCAGATTAATTCTGCATTGATGGCTAAGGCTCCTGCTGATGCAATTGTTCTGCACTGTTTGCCGGCTCATCGTGAGGAAGAGATTACGGAAGAGGTTCTGGAATCGGATCAGTGTGTTGCTTTTGATCAGGCAGAGAATAAGATGCACATGCACAAGGCCATTCTGGAGCAGCTTATTGGCGGTAAGTGACCAGGAGCACCGCATATTTGTACGGTCACAACTGACCGCATAGAGAAGACTATAGCGGTCAGTGGCGCCTGTACAAATCTGCGGCACCCTGATCACTTACTTGGTTTTGGTACATAAAAGAAATAAGAAAAATAAAAAAATTTCCTGGTTGTTTTTATGGGAGAGGTAGGAAGATATAATGGATGTTAAAAAGATAGTGCTGGCGTATTCCGGCGGATTGGACACTTCGGTTATTCTGAAATGGCTGGAAGAAGAGTATGAGTGCCCTATTATTGCCTATGCTGCCGATGTGGGTCAGACGGAAGACTGGGACGCAATTCGTGAAAAGGGAATGGCGACTGGTGCTGAAAAAGTTATTATTTCTGATCTCCGTCAGGAGTTTGTGGAAGATTATATTTTTCCGGCTTTTCGCTGTAACGCCATCTATGAGGGATCCTATCTCCTTGGAACATCCCTTGCCCGTCCAATTATCGGGAAAGAGCAGGTGCGTATTGCCCATGCTGAAGGTGCGGATGCCGTGAGTCATGGTGCCACAGGAAAGGGAAATGATCAGGTTCGTTTTGAATTGTCTTATCTTGGTATTGATCCAAGTCTGAAAATTATTGCTCCCTGGCGTATCTGGGACCTGAATTCCAGGGCCAAGCTTGAAGAGTTTGCCAAAAAACACAACATTCCGGTACCCACCACCAAGAAGAACCCTTACAGTTCCGATGAGAATATTCTTCATATCAGTTTTGAAGGCGGCCTTCTGGAAGATCCGTGGAATGAGCCCGATGAAGATATGTACCGTCTTTCTGTCTCTCCTGAGAAGGCACCGGATAAGGCGACCTATCTTGAGATCGATTTTGAAAAAGGTGATCCCGTCGCCATTAATGGTGAACGAATGGATCCTCTGCCGCTGTTTGAGGCATTAAACAAGGTTGCAGGTGCCAACGGTATTGGCCGCCTTGATTTACTGGAAAATCGTTTTGTGGGTATGAAGTCTCGTGGTATTTATGAAACTCCTGGCGGAACCCTGCTTCGGAACGCCCATCGTGATCTTGAAACCCTCTGTATGGACCGAGAAGTTATGCGGATTAGAGATTCTCTGGTACCTCGGTATGCGGAGATTATCTACAATGGCTTCTGGTTCTCCCCCGAGCGGGAACTGCTGCAGGTGACTATGGATGAGAGTCAAAAAACAGTGAATGGCACGGTCCGCATGAAACTCTATAAGGGGAATTGTGTCTCCGTTGGCAAAAAGTCCGATTACTCCTTGTATCAGGAAAGTTTTGCCACATTCGAAGAGGATGATGTTTATGATCAGGCCGATGCTGGTGGTTTTATTCGTCTTAATGGGCTGCGCTTACAAATTGTAGCTATGCAGAAAAAGTAAGTAATTCCAGGCACCACAGGTTCGTGTGATTTCTCCTGTCCGCATAGTAAGGCTATGGCGGACAGGAGAAATCACACGAACCTGCGGCCCCTGAAATCACTTACTGTGTGATGGGCTTTTGATTAAATGAGAGCCACTTTGTTAGATAAACTATACGTTGAAAAGTAATGGCAATCAAGAAAAGCAGTAACAAATCACAAAAGCTTTGGGGCGGACGTTTTGAAGAGGCCACTGCGGCCTCGGTGGAAGCATTTACCGAGTCCATCAGTTACGACCAGCGTCTCTATTCCTACGATGTAATGGGCAGCAAGGCACATGCCACCATGCTGGCAGCCAACGGTCTGTTAACGGCAGAAGAGCTGACAACTATCACCGATGGCCTGTCAGATATCGAGAGCGCTATTGATACGGGGAACTTCTCCTTCAAGAGTGAGCTTGAAGATATTCATATGAATATTGAAAAGGCACTCATCGATGCCATTGGTCCCGCCGGGGCCAAGTTGCATAGTGCCCGTAGCCGTAATGATCAGATAGCACTTGATCTTCGTCTCTATCTTCGTGATCAGTGCGACAGGTTTGTGTTGCTGCTTGATGGTATACAAAAGGCCTTTGTGGTCCTTGCCAGAAGATATATGGGACAGGTAATGCCAGGCTATACTCATATGCAGCGGGCCCAACCGGTGCTTATTGCCCATCATATGATGGCCTATTATGAGATGTTTGGCCGCGACAAAGAACGCATTGTAGATTGCAGGAAACGGATCAATATTATGCCCCTTGGCGCTGCTGCCATGGCGGGTACGGGTCTGCCAATTAATAGAGAAATGGTTGCTGATCTTCTTGGTTTTGAGAAAGTCACTGCCAACTCCATGGATACCTCCGGGGATCGTGATTTTGCTATTGAGTTTGTCTCCTGTTGTACCATGACTCAGCTCCATCTCTCGCGCCTGTCAGAAGAGCTTGTGCTCTGGTCCAGTCAGGAATTTTCCTTTGTGAGTATCGCGGATAAATTCTGTACCGGCTCATCCATTATGCCGCAGAAAAAAAATCCGGATATCCCGGAGCTGATCCGCGGAAAATCAGGTAGAGTTGTGGGCAGTCTTATGTCTCTTATCACCCTGATGAAAGGCTTGCCACTGACCTATAACCGAGATCTTCAAGAAGACAAAGAGCCGGTTTTTGATGCAGTTGATACCGTCTCTGCTTCCCTTGCCATTATGACTGAGATGCTTGGCAACCTGGATTTTAATACAGGGCGTATGGAAGAGGCAACACGAACGGGTTTTATGACAGCTACGGATCTTGCCGACTATCTTGTACTTAAGAATGTACCCTTTCGTGAAGCACACGGTATTGTGGGCCGAGCAGTTGCAGTCTGTATTGAGAAGGGCTGCGAATTAACAGATTTAACTCTCTCAGAGGTTAGAGAATTTTCTCCGATCATTGATGAGGATGTTTTTAAGGTATTGAGTGTTGAAGGTTCTGTGAACTCCAGAGTCTCGACCGGTGGAACCGCAACACTGCGGGTTGAAGAAGCAGTACAAACTGCTGAAAAACAAATGGGAATTGGAGAGTAAAAGATGTTGAGAAAAACACATATTGCAGGGGCAATTCTTCTTACCGGGACACTGTTTCTGGCAGGAGGATGTGGCTATAAGACTGAACCAGTTCCTCCCGATTCTATTGTTCCCAAGGCTATTGAAGATCTGCGCTATTCGGTGAGTGAGAAAGGGGTTACCCTCCAATGGTCATTTCCAAAGGAGACAATAAAAGGTACTGATCTTACCGATATTACAACGTTTGACGTCTCTAGAGCCGTGATTCCTGTCAATGATTTTTGTCCCACATGTCCCATTCCTTTCACCGAGGCAATAAAGGTTCCAGGTGGTGTGGTTGATCCGGAAAGTACTCGTCAGGGCACCTATGAAACTTCTCTGCTCCGTTCCGGGCATAAATACTTTTTTAAGGTAAGTGCCAGAACAAGCTGGTGGGCAGCAAGTCCCGATTCTAATATCGTCTCTTTTGTCTGGCATATCCCGGCTCAAGCTCCGGAAGGTGTGACGGCGACGGCTGCGGAATCCAGTGCCGTTGTGAGTTGGAATGCTGTAACAAAGCTTATGGATAACGAAGATGTTAGCTATCCTATGATATATCAGGTAATGCGCAGTAAGGACAATGTGGGCTATGCAAATATTGGTGACTCTGTCCCTGACACTCGCTTTGTTGATAAAGCGTTGAAAACTGGAGTGACCTATTATTACAAGGTTCAGTCAATCATTATGGTTGGTGACGATCCTGTGAGTGGTGGCCTTTCCGATGCAGTGAGTGTGACAACCGTGGATCAGACTCCGCCTTCTCCACCCACCGGTATTACAGCAGTACAAACCGGGGCTGGTATTAAAGTTTTCTGGGATAAGTCTCGAGATGCGGATGTGAAGGGGTACCGTGTGTATAGACGCAGTGCAGACGAGAAGACAGCAAAATTAGTTGGTGATGTAAGCGGTGTCTATTCCATTTTTGAAGATGCTGATGTGGCAGCGGATGGAAGTTATTACTATTCTGTTACCGCCTACGATCAGATGGAAACTCCTAACGAGAGTGAAAAGTCTCGTGAGGCCAGTATCCGACATTAAACATTCAGGTATTACAAAACTGTTTTAAAGATATTATGAACCATTTTGAATACAAAAACGGTGAACTCTTTTGTGAAGATGTCGCTGTAAGTGATATAGCAAAAGAGGTAGGAACTCCGTTCTATCTTTACTCTAAGGCTACGCTGATCCGTCATTTTCAGGCCTTTGATTCAGGTTTTGAGGGTATTGAACATATTACCTGTTTTGCGGTGAAGAGTTGTTCGAATATTGCGATCCTGTCTCTGTTTGGAAATCTTGGAAGTGGCGCGGATATCGTTTCCGGCGGAGAACTGTTTCGAGCAGTAGAGGCTGGAGTTGATCCTGCAAAGATCATTTATTCAGGTGTTGGGAAGACCGAGGAAGAGCTGCGTTATGGGTTGAAATCCAATATTCTTCTCTTTAATGTGGAATCGGAGCAGGAACTGCAACGTTTAAATGCCGTGGCCGCAGATATGGGTGTTAAAGCACCAATCTCTTTTCGGGTGAACCCCGATGTGGATCCAAAAACACACGCCTATATCTCTACGGGCCTTGCCAAAAATAAGTTTGGTATCCCCATTCAGGAAGCGCTGGGCTTATACCTGCAGGCTGAAGCAATGGAGAATGTCGAGGTAAAGGGTGTGAGTTGCCATATTGGTTCTCAGCTGACCCTGATCTCTCCCTTTATTGAAACCCTGCGCAAGCTCAAAACATTTGTAGGGCAACTGGCAGAAGAAGGAATACGTATTCAATATATCGATCTTGGTGGCGGGGTGGGCATTGTCTATGATGATGAAGAACCACCCCATCCTAAAGAATATGCACAGGCTATTAAGGAAGAGTTGGATGGTCTGGAGGCTACTTTGATTCTTGAACCGGGCCGGGTGATAGTCGGGAATGCTGGCATCCTGGTGACCGAAGTGCAATACACCAAGACCAACCGTGGCGGTGAACAGGAGAAGCATTTTATCGTTGTCGATGCCGGAATGAATGATCTTACCCGGCCGAGTTTGTATGGTGCCTATCATGCCATTCAGCCGGTGAAGGAAGACAAGGATTCTGTTCAGGTTGCAGACGTGGTAGGGCCTATCTGTGAGACCGGGGATTTCCTAGGTAAAGATATGGATTTGCCTCTTGTTGAACAGGGTGATCTGCTGGCTGTCCTTAGTGCCGGTGCCTATGGGTTTACCATGGCATCCAACTATAATTCCAGACCCCGCGTTGCCGAAGTAATGGTTAGCGGTGATCAGTATGGAATTATACGTAAGCGTGAAAGCATGGAATCATTGATTCAGGGTGAGAATATCCCTGAATTTCTGGAGAAATAAAATGGATATTCAATTTCCCGTATCATTTGCCAAAATGAGCGGTACGGGCAATGATTTTATAGTGATTGACCATCGTAAAGTGCTGGTACCAGTAGAATTACAGCCGGAGTTTGTGCGTAAGCTCTGTCGGCGTATGTTCTCCGTTGGTGCGGATGGCGTTATCTTTATTGAAGGCTCTGACAAGGCGGATTTCAGTTGGCGTTTTTATAACGCGGACGGATCCGTGGCCGAGATGTGTGGAAATGGCGCCAGATGTGCGGCCCGTTTCGCCTTTGCAAGAGGAATAGCCGAGAAGAAGATGTCCTTTAAAACACTGGCGGGTATTATTGAAGCCGAGGTCTTAAATGATGACGGTGAGATCAGCCTTTTGATGACAACCCCCTTTGATTACAGGCGTGCTCTTACAGCGGAGCTTGATGGCGAGTCAACGGATATCTCTTTTATGAATTCCGGGGTTCCCCATGCTGTAATTTTTAAAGGGGAAGGACGAGATATAGCTGTGAAAAAATGGGGCCATGAAATTCGGTTCCATAAGCAGTTTGCTCCCGCTGGGACGAATGTCAACTTTGTTCAGCCTCTTGATGATGGTGGTATCCGTGTTCGTACGTATGAACGTGGCGTGGAAGATGAAACAATGGCTTGTGGTACCGGAGCAGTTGCTTCGGCCATCTTTGCTGCAGAAAAAGGAGTATGCTCTTCGCCGGTATGTGTCACCACATCCGGTGGGGAGCAATTAAAAATTGTTTTCGATTTGCAGGATGATGGCACTGCGGAAAATGTGTATCTGCAGGGGCCGGCAAGAATAATATATATTGGCCAAGTAACGGCCGAAGCAATGCTATAATAGAGGTTATAGATATCATGGAAAAGTATCATGGCGCAATAGTCGCAATCGTTACCCCTTTTATTAATAATGAAATTGATGAACAGGGTTTGGTGGATCTGATTAATTTTCAGATCGATAATGGAACCCACGGAATAGTTCCCTGCGGAACTACCGGTGAATCAGCTACTGTAAGCTTTGATGAGCATAAACGAATCATCGAGCTTACTGTAAAAACAGTTGCCGGACGTGTTCCTGTAATTGCCGGAACCGGTGCGAACTCGACAGCTGAATCTATTGATCTGGCAAGAAGCGCAAAGGCAAGCGGGGCAGATGCCACCCTGTCAGTGGTTCCCTACTACAATAAGCCCAGTCAGGAAGGTTTGTATCAGCATTTTAAGGCAATTGCCGAAGCTGTAGATATTCCGGTGATTTTGTACAATGTTCCCAGCAGAACAGTTACCAATATGCTGCCCGAAACCGTTGCCCGTCTGGCTGAGTTTGACAATATTATCGGTGTTAAAGAGGCCAGCGCCTCTCTGCAGCAGATCACAGAAGTGATTCGTCAGTGTCCCGATGATTTTATCTTACTTTCAGGAGATGATTTTACCTGTATGCCAACCGTCTTTATCGGTGGAAAAGGTGTTATTTCAGTAACATCAAATGTGCATCCACGTGGTATGGCAGATCTTATGGAAGCAGCACTTGCAGGAGATCTCAAAAAGGCTAATGAAATCCATTACAGCCTGTACCCACTGATGACATCCATGTTTGCAGCTCCTAATCCGGTACCTGCTAAAAAAGGTGCAGAACTGCTGGGTAAAATTAAGGATGGCGCACCTCGTCTGCCACTGACTGGAATTGATGATAAGGCTCTTGAAGCAGTGACCACCGCGATGAAAGGCGCAGGGATTCTGTAGGGGTAGGTATCGAAAACTGAACACTGAGTACTAAGAAAATGATAAATGTAATAATAGCAGGCGCAGCCGGAAGAATGGGGCAGCGCATTGGATATATGGTCAGTCAGCACCCGGAACTCAATTATGCAGCAGCATTTGAGGCTCCTGGCAGCCCCGCAATCGGAAATGATCCCGGTGTTATGGGCGGCTGGGGTGAGGCTGGAATAAAAATAGAAGAGGGTCTTGAGGCAGTTATCGATAAAGGTGATGTCATTATTGATTTTACCTTCCACGAGGCTACCATGCAGTTTGCCAAAGTTGCAGCGGCTCATAAGCGAGCCATGGTTATCGGTACTACAGGGCTCAGCGCTGAAGAACTGGCTGAATTAAAAACGCTTGCAGCTGATTTTCCCTGTGTCCAGGCGCCGAATATGGCAGTCGGAGTGAATGTCCTTTTTAAGCTTGCTGCAAAAACAGCATCTATTCTTGGCGATGACTACAATATCGAGATTGTGGAACTCCACCATAATAAGAAAAAGGATGCACCATCGGGAACGGCGTTAAAACTTGCTGAGATGGCGGCTTCAGGAGTGAAAAGAAACCTTGCTGAAGTTGGCGTCTATGAGCGTAACGGAATAATTGGTGAGCGCAGCGTCGAGGAAATTGGCGTGCAGACCGTCCGTGGCGGCGATATCGTGGGGGAACATACCGTTTACTTTTGTGGCCCCGGAGAACGTATTGAGATTACCCACCGAGCTCACAGTCGTGATAATTTTGCTCAAGGTGCAGCAAAAGCTGCTGCCTGGGTTGGTAACAAAGAGCCGGGCCTCTACACCATGTTCGATGTCCTTGATTTGCAGGATCTCTAAATATTGGAAGATACAAAACGGGTTTGGGTTGCACTTGGTTCAAACCTTGGGGACAGCAACCGTATTTTACAACAGGCCTGGCAGGAGTTAGGAGAGAAGGAAGAAATTGATCTTGTCTTACTCTCTAGCCCCTATGTTTCAGATCCTGTGGGAATGGAGAGTGAGAATCTCTTTCTAAATGCGGTTGGGATTTTTGAGACAACATATCCCCCGGAGCCTCTTCTTGCCTTGCTTCAACAGGTAGAAAGAGGCTTTGGTCGTGATAAAAAGAGTGATAAAGGCGGATATCAGGACCGACTGCTTGATCTGGATATCCTCTATTTTGATTCGTGCATTGTACAAACAGATACTCTGATCGTGCCCCATCCCCATATGGGTGAGAGATTGTTTGTGCTGGCACCTCTTGTGGAAATAGATCCTAAGCATTGTGACCCCATAAGTATGAAGAGTGTTGAGGATATGTATCAAATGCTGTTGCAGAAAATAGAGTCGAAGAGTACTGCCTTCCAGGAAATCAAATGCAGTTCCTGGATCTAAGTATTTGTCGACTTCCTTTAAAAATTGATATTATACTGGTAATGTGAGTCCGATAAAATTAATTGTTATAGCTATTCTTCTCTACCTTGGTTACCGGTTGTTGGTTGGTGATTGGAAGAAGAGGAAGGATGCCAGGAAAGAGGGTTCTGCACAGAACCTGGACACCGACGAATCGGTTACGGACGTATTGGTTGAGGATCCGGTTTGTCATAAGCTGGTTCCCAAGCAGCAGGCGATACGTCTGAATTCTAAAACGAGAAACGAGATTGTTTATTTTTGCAGCGAAGAGTGCTGCAATCTATTTGTTAGTCAAGAAGGAGAAAAGAAATGAAATTTTTTATAGATACCGCCAATCTGGAACAGATAAAAAAAGGTCTTGCCATGGGCATGGTCGATGGTGTGACCACGAACCCATCCCTTATTGCAAAAGAAGATAAGCCTTTTGAGGAGATCTTAAAGGATATCGTAGCCGTTGTTGATGGACCAATCAGTGCTGAAGTTGTCAGTCTTGAGGCTGAAGGCATGATTAAAGAGGCTAAGGTTCTTGCTGCAATGAGTGATAATATTGTGATCAAGATCCCCATGATCATGGAAGGTATTAAGGCTGTTAAGGAGTTGACCGCACTTGGCATTAAAACCAATGTTACTCTGATTTTCTCTGCTGCCCAGGCGTTGCTTGCTGCAAAGGCTGGAGCTACCTATGTGAGTCCTTTTGTTGGTCGTCTTGATGATATTGGTACTCCCGGGATGGATTTGGTCAATGAGATAATGTCAATTTACCGAAATTATGGGTTTACAACAGAGGTTATTGTGGCAAGTGTTCGCAGCCCGCAGCATGTGATGGAGTCTGCGGCAATCGGTGCTGATATTGCAACGATTCCACTAAAGGTAATTGAACAACTGGCAAAACATCCTCTTACCGATATCGGTATAGAGCAGTTTCTCTCAGATTGGGAAAAGAGAAAAAAATAGGGCTAGGAGTGAGCTGACGTATGGGGAAGAAGGTTGGACTTTTCACTGTGTTTGCAGGGGTTTTCCTGTTCTCTTTGTTTCCGTATGAAACAGAAGCGGTGATGTATGTTTGTATTGATGCTGCCGGGAAAAAGCAGTACACCAATATGAATAGTTCTGCTAATTGCCGACCATTACAGTCGCGTGTAGGAATTACAAAGAGACCTGGACTCCGAAATGCTTCCGTTCAATCGGCAAGTTATCGAACTCCTGTTCGAAGTGATTCTTCTTCCTATGATCATCATATCAGACGATCCAGTCGTCTTTATAACGTTGACCCTTTTCTGATCAAGGCAGTTATTAAAACGGAATCTGATTTTGATCGTCACGCTCTTTCTAGAGCTGGCGCTCAGGGCTTGATGCAGTTGATGCCTGCTACTGCAAGAGAATTACGGGTTCGTGATCCCTATAATCCTCGGGAAAATATCGATGGCGGAACTCGTTATTTGCGGGATATGTTGAAAATTTTTAACGGGAATGTGCAATTGAGTCTGGCGGCCTATAATGCCGGACCTACTCTGGTTAAGCGCATACAGAGAATTCCAGGAAATCCTGAAACTGTACATTATGTTAAAAAGGTTATGGCCTATTATAAGGGCTATCGAGGCTACCTCCCGCAGTCTAAAATCAGGATTGCTGCAATAACTGAGAAGTAATAAAAATTGTATCAAGGTGTATATGAAACAACTAATGACATGGCCCAATGCTCTCACCGGGGCGCGGTTTCTGATGATCCCCTTTATGGTGTTTCTTTTAACTCTTGAGCAGACCACTCTGATTGCTTTTTTGGCTTGGGCTGTTTTTGCGCTTGCTGCTTTTACCGATTGGCTGGATGGCTATCTTGCACGAAAGTTTAATAGTGAAACAGTCTTAGGAAAACTTATGGATCCGCTAGCTGATAAACTGCTGGTGACAGCGGCTCTTATCATGCTTATTCCGCTTGATCGTATAGCCGCCTGGGTTTGCATAATTATAATCAGCCGTGAAATATTTATAACGGGAATTCGAGGTCTGGCTGCAACCACTGGTACAGTCGTGGCTGCTGATAATCTTGGAAAAATTAAGAGTAATTTTCAGTATTATGGGGTTGGACTTCTGATTTTCCCATTGAATCTTCTTCCGATCCCATATCAGTATGAATCTGCGATGGTCCTTATTTATATTTCAGTAGTACTGAGTATTTGGTCGGCGGTAAATTATACGTATAAGCTCCGCAATATTTTCGTAGAAGCTTCCTGAATGCGCCATTTTTCTTGACAGTTCGGAGGCAGCTACAGTATTAATAATCGCATCCATTTTTTATGTGCCGGAGTGGTGAAATTGGTAGACGCACTGGATTCAAAATCCAGCGGATGTAAGTCCATGTCGGTTCGATTCCGACCTCCGGCACCATGATCGATATAGCGTAATTCTTAGATGTACAAAGGATTACGCTATTTTTGTTTTAAGTATTTTAATGTGTCAATTCAATTATAAACATTGCAATTGACATGATACATACAGGATCCTGATTACCACTCAAGCTCAGCTTGGCTATCCATTTGCTGTAGGAGCTCGCCAGTTTACAGTTACCTGAGCTTTAGTGGTAGTCAGGTACAGGATAAAGGTTATCGCATAATCGTTTTGCTGTTACAAGGCATTAAGCCAAGTGCAAAACATGACAATAACCTTATCCTTGCTGATTTTTCCTTTCATTGGTATCAACATGAAATAGTAAACTTATGTACTTCTTTAGAAAGATTATCAGCTAGCTCTTTTAATGTATGGGAATTATCGTTAACTTCACTACTTCCCGAGTTCATCGTTTGCGCAGCCTCACTCACTTCCGTAATATCCTTAGCGACTTCATCGGCAACGGTGGAACTTTGGGCGACATTCTCTGTAACCTCCTGAATACCTAGAGAAGCTTGACCGATGTTTTCAGATATTTCAGAAGTTGTTACAGACTGCTCCTCAACTGCTGAAACAATGGTTGTCACGATATCATTAATCTCATGGATTACTTTTGTTATTTGCTCGATCTGAGCAACTGTTCCAGAGGTAGATGCTTGTATTCCCTCGATGCGGTTTTTGATTTCCTGGGTAGCATCAGCAGTCTGTTTTGCAAGCTCTTTGATTTCGTTTGCAACTACAGCAAATCCTTTGCCGGCCTCACCAGCCCTTGCGGCTTCAATAGTCGCATTTAAGGCGAGGAGGTTGGTTTGCTCTGAAATCTCAGTGATTGTTTCTGTTACTTTACCAATCTCATTGGCGGCAGTTCCCAGCTCATCAATTTTTTCAGAAGCGCTTCCAGCTTCGACCACAGCTTTTTCAGTGATTGCTTGACATTGTTCCGTGTTTTTAACAATTTCATTGATTGTAGAAGTCATTTCATCGGTCGCGACAGAAACAAGGCTGATATTTATTGAGGCTTCTTCGGTGGCAGCAGCTACGGAATTCATATTTGAACTCATTTCTTCAGCTGCAGCCGCAACGTTCTGTGATCTATTAGCAGTCTCACTACTGGCTTCACTGAATTCATCGGCAAGTTCTCCAAGTGTTGTTGCCGAAGAAGATAGCGTCACGGAATGGGAAGAAATGCTACACATCATTGAGTTGAGACCCTCCAGCATTTTATTCAGGTCTTTACCCATAGCCCCTATTTCATCATTATTTTGAACGTCTAATCGATCTGAAAGGTTCCCTTTTGCAATATCATTAACAAATATGGAGAAAGAAGTGAGGGGTGATATGATACTTTTATTTAAAACAAACCAAATCACAATGCCTGTAAATACAAGAATACCTAAAACCCAGAGGATGATAGACAACTTTGCAGCGTTTACATGGGCATTCGCATCGGCAAGGGAAGAGACTATCTCAAAGGCACCATACATATCACCGACTTTAAGGCCTTCTTTGGTTCCCCCAACAACATCCTTATCTCCTTTAGGGCCCCCATGACAGAAGAGGCATTCCTTAGTGAGATATACAGAAGAAAAGAAATAAACGGTGTCATCTGTAATAACAGTTTTATTTTTTAATGATTTTTCCTTGAGCTCTCTAAGGATATTTCCTTCAAATTCATCCGGTGTGTTGTTATGATTCCTTGGGTTGAAATGTGGAGTTTTGAAAAGATACCCACTGGCTTCAGCATTCATTTGAGCTATGTTAATGGCTGTAATTACAGGTACTCCGTCCACAACTAACGATGGAGGAAGCTGCTCCAAAGGTGGGATCAGTCCACTACCCAACTTGTCTGCCATGTCACTTCTGGCTGCTTCTGCCATTTGGACAATGGCTTTGCTTTTTTCAATTAAAGCGTCTTCTGCACCGGATCGTATATCATCCACCCTTTGCCAGGCAAGGATTGAAGCAATAATAACAGGCCCTATAAATGCAAGAGAGAGAAACTTCCATTTAATGGAAAGGTCTTTTGTGTTCATGTTATTAATCCTTACAGTTGAAGTTGGATGTTTATATGGTAACAGGTTAATTTTATAGCTATATCGCCGTTATGCCTGCCTCTTTAAATGTTCGGGTTTAGTCCAGTTCTTTGAAGCTATTTTGTTTGTCATAATAAAAGTATATGGTGTATCGTAAGAAAATGTCAAATAGAAGTAGGATGTTGCATGGGATTTGGTGTTTTCGGGTTCATCTAGTAAATGAATATCTGTAAAGAGATATGATCTTAAACGACATGCAGCCACTTATGCTTCATGCTCTGGGACGCCTATTAAAATCGTCAGCAAAGTCAGCCTACGGCATGCTTACTTATTTTCCACACAGCGATATCACGGCAAAGTGAATGACACTGAAGGGGTAAGGTGGGAATAGTCATTGTACAGATGGGCTTTTTATTAAACACGGGAATTAGATCTAAATTGTACAATTTATGGCATTCTCATTCGCTATCATCATAACTATTGGTGATTATGTGAAACCTGAATGTCAGGTATAAAAATATCCCCGGTAAATATATTTGATTATTACCGAGGGGAAATATTGTCCGGACCGTACCCTGTTGTGCAAGCTTTTAAAGGGCAGTAATCCATAAGGAGGATGTAGGAGTGAGACTTGTTGAAGTGATTGCCTCACCGAAAAATCTCAAAAACCTTCCTGCCATAGTCACAAAGCTTGAGATTGCAAAATTCTGGCAGGCTGGCGGGAATCAGGACCTGGCCGTTTACCGTATCCTAGCTGAGGATGAAAAAACCCAGGAACTTCTTGACGCATTGCAGGGTATCCTCGGGCCGGAAGGTAACATTGTTCTACTCACCCCCGAGGCAGTTTTGCCTCAAAATGTTCCATCTACGGAAGAAGAGAAAAAAGCTGGCACTGAACAGACGACCAGGGAGGAGCTTTATCAGGAAGTAGAAAAAGGGGCACGTTATGGAAGTAATTTTCTGCTGCTGGTCACCCTATCCACTTTTGTCGCTTCCATTGGCCTGCTTAAGGATAATGTTTCCGTTATTATTGGGGCAATGGTTATTGCTCCTTTGCTTGGACCTAATATTGCCCTGGCTCTTTCCACTGCCCTGGGCGACACTAAACTCCTGTGGGCTGCTGTAAAGGCAAATGTCATTGGCCTCAGCCTGGCCACGGGCATAGCCATTATGGAAGGGTATCTCTATCCTGTCTCTCTCTCCAGCCATGAACTGCTGGCCCGTACTGTTGTGGGCTTGGACAGCGTGGCACTTGCCCTGGCCTCCGGAGCAGCAGCAGCTCTTTCTTTAACCACCGGACTCTCCAGTGTATTGGTGGGGGTAATGGTGGCAGTCGCTATTTTACCGCCAGCTGCAACCATGGGGATTATGATCGGTGCAGCTCAGTTTGATCTTGCCATCGGTGCTGCTCTGTTACTTGCGGTAAATATTGTCTCTGTGAATCTTTCAGCAAAGATTGTTTTTATTTTTAAAGGAATCAAACCAAGAACCTGGCTTGACAGTGAAAAGGCAAGAGAATCCACCACTGTTTATATGATTATCTGGCTGGTGTCATTAGCTATCCTTGTTGCTGTTATTCTTATGACAAAGGGTGGAAAAGGATGAAAGATACCCTTTCTATCAATAAAACAGACGTCTGAGTCGCAGGCCACTGTATCGGTAAGGCATTCTTTTTATCATTTACCTGACCGTCCATCCGGTAATGATTTTTCAGGCAGATCTTCATATATGAAAAAATAGGTTACTCATTTAAGTTGGTTTCTCATAAATCACGATTTGTGGGATATGTTTAGATCATACTTAGAACGAAAATATTGAGGATAAAAGAATGAAAAGCATAGTTAGCACCTTCGCCTTGACCATGGTATTTATTTGCCTAGTCATTACTGCCTGTCTGGGGGCACTTGCCATCTTTTACTCCAACCTGCCGTCCGCCTTACGCCCGATTGCCGGGGGGGGATTTGCGCTGGTGGCCATGATCCTCATTTTCTCCGGCCTTAGGAAGGGTAAACGTGGGGCATGGGTCGCTTTCCTGGTCTTGTTCGTGATGGTAATCGCTGCCTGGTGGCTGCTGATCCCGCCGTCCAACAGCCGAAACTGGCAGCCCGATGTGGCACTACTCCCCTGGGCCGAGGTCAAGGATAACCTGATCACCGTCCACAATATCCGCAACGTTGATTACCGCACCGAAACTGACTACTCGGTCCACCACTACGACCGGACCTTCGACCTGAGCAAACTGCAGAGTGTCGATCTCTTCCACGTCTACTGGGGGGCGCCCAACATCGCCCATACCATGATGAGTTTCGGTTTCAAGGACGGAAGTCATCTCTGCATCTCGATTGAGACCCGCAAGGAAATTGGGGAGGAATACTCTGCGATCAAGGGCTTCTTCAAACAGTTCGAGTTGACTTACGTGGTGGCAGACGAGCGGGATCTCGTCCGTCTGCGTACCAACTACCGTACAGATGAGGACGTCTACCTCTACCGTTTCAACGTGCCGATGGACTATGCTCGCAAGGTGCTGCTTGACTATCTGCGTGAGGTGAACAGCCTGAAAGACCATCCCCAGTGGTACGGGGCCATCCTTGCCAACTGCACCACCAGCATTTTGCGCCACACTACGCCTTACAATCCCGATGCGCGTTTTGACTGGCGGTTGATTGCCAATGGTTACATCGATGAAATGCTCTACGAGCGGGGAAATCTCGATCAGACGCTGCCCTTTGCCGAAATGAAAAAGAGAAGTCTCATTAACAAGAGGGCTAAGGCCGCAGATAAAGCCAGTGACTTCTCTCGACTGATTCGCGTGGGGTTGCCTGGAATGGAGCAATAAACATGCTCTTGTCAAAGACGATTCTCAGCTTCGGTTGGTTTCTGTCGGCATTCGTAACCGCGCAGCCATCCAGAGATACGGCTAGCGTTGTTATCCAGTTGGGTTATTATCGAAAAACAAAACAATGGATATTGAGCTATAAGTTCCTAGAGCCAAAAGAGAATAGCGAACTCCAATCATTATGAAAGACAGAAAAAATTCAATGCGAATACTACAAATACCTTCAGAAGTCGAAACACCACTTGGAATGTTCCTGTCCTTCATCGTTAGGACTGGAAAAACCATATTGCTCTTCGGGATCCTCCTGCCAATCCTTTTTTATCTCTCTCCAACACACAACATTTCTGCTGCAGAAACAAAACAGAAGCAGATAACCCAAACTGAAGCTAGCAAAGGTGAGCAAAAATATGAGGACAGAGACCTTGCTCAATTGTCTTTAAAAATTAATGAGCTCTCCCTGGACAATCTTGATATGTTGAAGGATATCAGGAAGCTGGCCAGGTTGCAAAATGTTATTGTATTGCTGGACAAGTATTCCCAAGCAAGTTTAAGGTTGGAGGGCGAATTTCGAGAATTTGAAGTAGATCCAAACGGGACTCGTCGTCAACTAGCTCTTCTGCAGTCAGAATTGGAGAATGCCACACTTAAAGTGAAGCAGATATTCAGCAAGATTGCCCACTCCATTAGCAAATTTGATAAGTGGATTGATTACTGGCAAGCGGAGGTGGCAGATTTCGAAGCGTGGGAGAAGGGGCTTGGCTCAAGTAATAGTCTGCCCTCTGTGCAACACCAGTTACAGCAACTTCAAGGAGTGATTCAAGAGGCTGAGAAGGAATTAGATGATTATCTGCAACCGCTGTTGAAGGTTCAACAAGATGCCGGAGATATACAGTTATCAATGCATCGACTTACTCTAAAAATTGATACACTTTTTGAAACTAAATTTCATTTTGATCATAAGTCGGTACAGCTCCTGTCACGTGCTTTTTTTAGCCAGTTTAATGGAGCCCTCTGGGACCAGGCTTTGGTAAATGCCGCAATCGAACTTCGGCCCAATTTTTCCAAACTTAATCCATACAAAACACAAATAGTAATTGTAGGAGTGCTCTTTTTTACCCTAATCACAGGCATGAAACGTTTCAGGCATACACCGGTTCCATCTTCAGGACAGAAGTATCTCAGCCAGCGCCCCTACTCATCTATTGGCTTTATAGCCTTGATAGCACTGTCAAATCTTTGCAGTGATGCAGGAAATTGGCAGTTATTCTTCGAGCTATGTGCACTTTTTTGCCTCTGGCGATTGGTCAGTGTCATAGTAAAGAATAATAAGTGGAAACCCATTATTAAAACTTTAATTACGACACTTGTTATTTATGGTTTTTTTCTTATAATAAAAACCCCTTACGTCGTCGATCGCTTGCTTATTGTTATTGTCTCAGTCATTCTCATTGCCATAGCACTTTTTTCCTGTCGCCGGGGTCGTCTACCTGAAAAACACAGCTTGTGGTTTATATGGCTGTCGCGAATCTTAATTGTCATTTTGATTGTGGTAATTGTTGCTGAGATGAGAGGAAGGTCTGATTTATCGTCATTTCTCCTATCAGCGTCAGTGGAGACACTCCTTTCAGTTGTTATGGTATGGGTTTTGTTCATTTGTATATCAGGCCTGGTTGAAATATCCCTCCATTCTTCCAGGGTTAGATTTTTTCAAAAAAATGCAGCCCAGTTTTATGACATGTGGCACCCCTTGCTTTTGGCATCGGCCATATTTTCTCTTATCCTTTTGACACTTATATCCTGGGGCGTCTATCCTTCTGGCATCATAGCACTGGAAAGTTTCAGCAATCTCGGCTCAACCATTGGAGACTTCAAGGTGTCTGTAGGTCGGTGTCTGAACTCTCTGCTTTTCTTCTACCTGGCTTTCTGCTTATCAAAGCTAGTAGAAATCATATTACTCGACGCCATATTGCCTAGCCGAAATATCCATAAGGGCGTTCAATTATCCATTGCGAGGTTATCAACATATTCAATCTTACTTGTAGGGTTTGTCGGTGGGCTATTGATCCTTGGTTTCGATATGACCAATCTGACCATTCTCGGAGGTGCTGTCGGTGTCGGTATTGGTTTCGGTCTCCAAGCTATTTTTAGTAACCTTGCCAGCGGCATAATTCTACTCTTTGAACGTCCGATCAAGGTGGGGGACGTTATCATGGTTGGAACGGATTATGGGGAAGTAAAAAAGATTGGGTTGCGAGCCACTATCGTTGAAACATTTGATCATTCTGAGATTGTCGTACCCAATTCAGCACTTATCACTTCAAACGTGACAAACTGGACGCTCGGGAGACGTCAGGTAAGGTTGAAAGTTCCCATTGGAGTGGCATATGGTTCTCCTATTGATCGTGTACTTGAAATCATAATAGAATGTGCGCTTGAGCATCCTCGAGTTTTGAGTACCCCAAAACCATCAGCATTGTTCCTTGCCCATGGGGCAAGCTCACTAGACTTTGAACTGCGAGCTTTTGTCCCAGATATCGACGACAGAATGAGTACAATTAGTGACCTGAATAAGGCAATAAACGATTCATTGGATGAAGAAGGTATAGAAATTCCGTTTCCACAGAACGATCTTCATTTGAAAACAGTATCTTCAGAGGTAAGGGCGGCCATGTCCAGCGAGAAGGCACAGGAAAATAATGCCAATACCTCTGTGCGTCGTTAGCACTCAACTCGATCATTTTACAAAAAGCTTGGATGCTAATCCTCTATGGACTATTACCAAAAACAAAATAGGGGCAGCAGATATAACCTGCTGCCCCAGACTCTGTTTACCTATTGCCTGGCTGCAGGGCTCTCAAGCTGCTTGATAACCCCGTCAATACCCAGTGTGTTGCCACGGACCGGCGGAAACTCCTTAAAGGATTCCAGCCATTGCCTGGTGAATACCTGGGCGGGAACAAAGAGCCACATGTTGTCAACCATCCAGCGGAGGTACATCTCCGACTCATGCCAGGCCCTTTCGAAAGGATCGGCCCTTAAGTTGATGACCTTCGGCCACGCAGGTTGGACGCGAACGGCGGAAGCGATGTTCCCCTCAAGGTAAGCGAAGTGAAGCTTCCAGTTATTGTACCGGATGGCATTCAGGTTCCCCACCTGGTCAAAATACATAATCTCCTTCCGGGGTGATTCTGCTACCTCCCCCTTGAACCAGGGAAGGAGATTATAGCCATCAAGATGGACCTTGAACTCCTTGCCATCTACAGTGTAGCCTGTTTTAAGTTTTTCCTTAATGTCCGGCTCTCCGACGGCTGCAAGCAGGGTAGGAATCATGTCTTCGTGGGAGGCAATACCGTTGAGCTTTGTGCCTGGCTCAATGACTCCCGGCCATTTGATAAAGGACGGAACGCGGAATCCGCCTTCCCAGGTTGTTCCCTTCTCGCCATGGAAGGGGATTGTACCGCCGTCGGGCCAGGTGAAGGTCTCTGCTCCATTATCAGTGGAATAAAAGACGATGGTGTTGTCGTCTATACCCAGCTCTTTGAGCTTGGCCATAACACGGCCAACGCCGTCATCATGCTCGAGCATTCCGTCAGCATAGAGTCCGATGCCGCTTTTTCCGTCCCATTCGTCGGTGAGGTGAGTAAAAACGTGCATACGGGTTGTGGTTATCCAGGTAAAAAACGGTTTGTCTTCTTTATGGGCCTTATCGATGAAGCCGAGCGCCGCATCGAGGAACTCAGTATCAGCCGTCTCCATACGTTTGCTTGTCATGGGCCCGGTATCTTCAACCTTCTGTCCACCTTTGCCGTCGGCAAAGCTGTGAATCACACCACGGGGGCCAAATTGATCACGAAACTCTTTATCCTTCGGATAGTAATAGCCTTCCGGTTCTTCCTCGGCATTGAGATGATAGAGGTTACCAAAAAATTCATCAAATCCGTGCATGGTTGGCAGATGACTGTCCTGATCACCCAGATGGTTCTTGCCAAACTGACCACTAGTATAGCCGTGGGGTTTGAGGAGTGTCGCAAGGGTAACCATCCCGTCGCCGATCCCCTGTTTTGATCCGGGCATACCAATGGTGAGCAGTCCCGTACGGAAGGGGTGCTGACCGAGAATAAAGGCCGCTCGTCCGGCTGTGCAACTCTGCTGAGCGTACCAGTCGGTGAAAAGCGCGCCCTCATCGGCAATGCGATCGATATTGGGTGTTTGATAACCCATCATCCCCTGGTTGTAGGCACTGATGTTCCAGTAGCCGATGTCATCACCCCAGATGACTACGATATTCGGCTTTTTACTTGCCGCCTGAGCCTGGCTACCAATAAACATAGTGACAGCACAGATAGAGACAAGGGCAACTTTCCATGTCATTTTCATTTAATCCTCCTTTTATATTAGGTACTTTTTTTCATCCAGCCTCCTATAAGGCCGGATAAACGTCTTGTGTTACAAAGCTGCAACTATTTTTATCGCGGAAATAAAAACTGCAGGGTCCAGTTCAAGGACCAGTCAGGGCCACCTTGCGGAGCCTCAATATTATAATAGGCTTCCAGCTTGGTATTCATCTTTTGACTACCGATGGCAAACATCTTGCCAAAACCACCACCAATAGGAATGGTCCAGCGGTTGTTTGATTCGGCCATCCAGTTGGCAGTAAGAACCATATCGGTAATGAGATACCAGCCGTTATCGAGGTTGTAATTGATAAACGGTTCAAGCAGCAGTTGACTCACAACCTTACGGTCATTATCCCCTGCAAAGGACCACAGTTGGCGACCGAGTATTCCAAGAGACCAGGGCTTTGGCTGAGTCAGCAAGACCACACTGGGGCCCCAACTCCACTTTCCGCTACCCAGTTGATCGTCCGAGGCAGTGTCCATCATAATAGAAGGTCCAACACCCCAAATGAGCTTTCCAGGCGCAGCTGGAGAAAGAAACACTGTGTAATTGATATCACCCAAACCTGTTGCACCATCACCTGGGATAGGATTTGGAATTGCTGCAGTACCTGTTATCATTCCGGGAACATCAATGAGCGGTGCAATCACTCGATTAATTAAGTTCCAGTCTCCCATTGTTACGGGAATGACAGGCATAATATTCAAAAAACTCGCTTCGCCATTGTCAGCGCCATAGTCAAAGGTAAATTTGAACGGCAGGCTGTACATGGCACCCACTGGGTTCTGGGCCTTGGCAGCCAGGTCGTCGCCACCTTTTTCCTCAGCGTAAGCATAGGGTACAACCATAAAAAATGTTAGATAGAGTATAAGAAATGTTGTTTTTTGTTTAAGCATGCTGCTTTTCCTCCTCAATTGAAAAAGATCTTTTGTAGATAAGTTTACCGAGAATTTCTACTGCACCCATCAGAGACTTGAACTTATTTTCCTGATAATAGTCAGTCAGAGATTCAAGGGTTTCCCAATGTTCGATCCACAGGAACGTGTTTTGCTCCTGGAGTTGTTCAAAAATGGCCAGCTCAACACGAGAATCATTGAGCTCATCACGTTTTGTCATCAGGTCGAATGCCTGGATAAACTCCATTCGTTTTTCAGGATGAATTTTGACCAATATTTCAAGTCCAACCATACCTTCTTCTCCATTTAAGAGTAATGACCATAACCACAACGTAGCAACAAGTACGCCATGCTATATAGAAAAGAACGAAATGGCATAATGTTTTGATATAATAGGGTGTATGTCGGTGGTTGGTGACGTGCAGGACAGAACCAATTTGTGAAAAATCACACATTCGCGTTATTTAGCAGTGAAAGATCGCAAATAAGGCTTTTTGTGCTAAGTGGAGAAGGTGGATTGTTGGAGCCATCAGCTCGTACAGATTTCTTGCATGAGACCGTAGGGAAATAGTGATCAGGTTAAGGGTCTCTGAGGGAACAGATTGAAAAAGAGTTACTGGTTAGCAACAACACATCTTCCTCCGTAACAGCCTCGCAGTAGAGCAGGACTATTACGGCAAAACGTAAGCAAAAGAACCTGAAGTACTGCCTGAAGGTAACAAAGCAGTGCTTATGTTAAACTATGTGCGTTAACGGATGATTACGGAAAGGGAAAGGAAGGCAAGAGATTCATGATTTTTCCAGCCCAAGTTTTTTTATTCGGGAACGAAGGGTGGAAGGATTTATTTTGAGGATACGCGCAGCACCCTTTAAGCCACTTATCTGCCAGTCGGTTTGCTGTAGGGTGCGGAGGATATGTCGACGTTCGACTTCTGCAAGGGGCAGTAATGTCCTTTCAATGGAGGTATCAGTAGAGTTGTTGCTTGCTTTGGGGCAGAGTTGATCAGGAAGACTAAGGCTCGATCCGGGACAGGTAATTACAGCCCTTTCCAGTACATTGCGAAGCTCTCGGATATTGCCGGGCCAGTCATAATTTGAGAGAGAATCCATGACGAGGGTTGGTACCTCTTCAATGTTTTTTCCGAATTGATGGTTAAAAATGGTAATGAAATGCTTTACAAGCAAGGGAACATCTTCTTTTCTTTTTCTAAGAGGAGGGATGGTCACCGGATAGACATTGAGGCGGTAATAGAGGTCAGCCCGAAACCGACCTTCGGCGACCTCAGTGTTCAGATCACGGTTTGTCGCAGAAATTACCCGGACATCAACGGGAATGGTATGCGACCCACCTACCCGTTCCAGTTCTTTTTCCTGGAGGACATTGAGCAGTTTTGCCTGGGTCTCAAGTGGCATTTCACTGATCTCATCAAGAAAAATAGTCCCCCCTTCGGCAAGTTCAAATTTACCACGTCGCAGCTTGATCGCATTGGTAAATGACCCGGGCTCATGGCCAAAGAGCTCACTTTCAACAAGGTCTGCGGGAATAGCCGCGCAATTGACACGGATAAAGGGTTTATCAGACCGCTCGCTTTCCTGGTGAATCGCTCGGGCGACCAGTTCCTTGCCAGTTCCTGTTTCACCTAAAACCAGAACCGTTGAGTCAGTGGCGGCGACCTGCTGCACTTTGCTTAATACATAGAGGAGTCCGTTACTCTTCCCAATAATTTCCTTAAACGGATTGTCTGCCTGGATCATCTCTTTGAGGGAGATGTTTTCTTCCTCAAGTCTTCCCTTTAAAGCCTCAAGCTCTTGAATAACATGATCCCTGGTCTCTTCGGCCAGTGTCTGATCTGTGATGTCATTGCCGATACTGAGTATTCCTGATTGTGCGTTTCCATTATTTGACACCAGGACATTGGACCATACTATATCACGCTGCCCACTTGACTTGGTGACAACAGACAGCTTGCGTTCACTCCAGATATCCGATTGCCCACTGAGCACGTCCCCTAACCTGGTTGTTAGGGCATCACGTTGCCCTTCCGGGATGATAGTAACAAAAGGGTGGTTTAGGAGTTCGCTCTTTTTATATCCAGTCAATTCCAGAAAAAAAGGATTGACGTAAAAAATATTTTTATCAGGATCAACACCCACAACACTGAGATGCACATTTTCGAGGAGGTTGCGCCAGCGTAATTCTGCAGATTCGATTTCAATGCACAATTGAGAGGATCTGACCACATTTCCTGCAAGCGAAAAACTCATCACCAGGGAAAGGGGTAGAAAAAGAAAACTGCCTAAATAGGGTGGATCTGCAATGCCAAGATCAATCAGCGTCCCGTGCAGATAGCCAAGGCCAAGACAGAGAAAGATAGTTGTACTGAAAATAATTGCCTGCCTACCATTCCCCTTCCTGGCAAACCTTAGAAAGGCAACAGCTGTATGTAACAGCAGTATCAGCCAAGCAATATCGGCAACAAATCTGAATGGATTCGCATGGGCATTGGCAAAATAAAAAACTTCACCAGACTGCATTGTATGGGATTGCAATTCCACGATCTCGCTAAACAGAAGAGTACCAGGAGAAAAAATATTTATTACCAGGGAAAAGGTATAGAGAACAGTGATAAGCCGTGGGAGCCAGAGTTTACTGGACCGGGTCAAGAAATGGACAAACCAGGCAAAAGAGATCCAGAGGAGACACTGAACACCAAGTGTTGCTTTGAGTAGAGGGATATAGGCTGACAGGGTATCAGTCTTGAAGGCCCATATCTCCAGGAAGGAAGAGAGCGCTATGGCAAAGGCCATTAAGGAAAAGACAAGATCAACCTGCAAATCTCTTCTGCGAAGAAAGATAAGCAGATGGAGAAAACCAAGGGAAAAAGCGATACTCCCCGTAAATATAAAAGCAAAAGAGAATAGAGTCATAAAAGTCAGATTACAGCATTGTTAAATGCAAGTAGCTTTTGCTTGCATTCCTTTCAAAGATGAGAGCAGAAAGTTAAGATTGGAAGAATCCATCTTAAACAATTTAGTACTGATCGTAAAGATAACAACCTGCGATTATGTTTTAATTATAACAGCATTTTGAGTAAGAAGCTGATCTGGATAAGAGTAGTCTTTGTTCTTTTCCGGAAGTTTGGGCATGTCGGTGCTTTATAGAGTGTGGGCGATTGTTTTTTTATGTAGAAAAATTTTAATTCACAGCCATTATACTATTTGGTGGAGTTGTGTGAAACTCAGAATGAAAGGTATAACAAAATCCCCGGCAATCACTTTTGATGATAACCGGGGATAGACGTATCAATGCACCATTTTACGCAACTTTAAACCTGCTCACTAGGTCAGTGAGATCTTCAGCCAGCTTAGAGAGTTCATTAGCACTCTGGTTTACATTTTGACTGTTCTTGTTAATTTCACCGGAACCACTGCTGATTTCATTGATATCCCGGTTAACCTCTTGAACAGCAATCGAACTTTGGGCCACATTCTCATTCACTTCTGTTATTCCAGCAGAAGCCTGGGCGACATTTTCTGAAATTTCTGAGGTGGCTGCTGATTGCTCAGTAACTGCAGTAGCGATTGTACTGATAACATCATTAATGTTGTTTATAATGTCAGATATGCTTTGGATATCTATAATGGTCTCGCTTGTAGTGCCTTGCATTTCATTAATTTGATTTTTGATATCTACGGTGGCCCCTGCTGTTTGCTTGGCAAGATCCTTGATTTCGTTAGCGACGACTGCAAAACCTTTACCTGCTTCACCTGCTCGTGCGGCTTCAATAGTTGCATTGAGGGCAAGAAGATTTGTCTGTTCCGAAATTTCTGTAATTGCCTCGGTTACTTTACCAATTTTAACAGCTGCTGATTCCAGCACAGTAATCTTTTCTGATGTTTTCTTTGATTGCTCTACCGCATTCTCCGAAATTTCCTTAGCTTTAGCAGCATTTTGTGCTATCTCATTCACTGTCGCAGACATTTCTTCAGTTGCAGTGGCAACCATCCCAACATTCGTTGAAGATTGTTCCATAGACGCTGAGATTGAATTCATATTCATGCTCAATTCTTCTGAAGCAGATGCAACAGTATTAGCCCGACTTGAAGTTTCATCGGAAGTCTCTGAAAGTTCTGTGGATACAGTGGAAAGATTATGAGATGATTCCGCAAGAACATCGGTTCCATTTTGAATTTGCTTCAACATTGTCCCGAGGTCATCGGCAATCTTATTGAGAGCTGCCGAGAGAATTCCGACCTCGTCCTTTGTGTCAGCTTGGAGGCGTTGGGTCATATCTCCTTTTGCAAGAGAGTTTGCAAGCGCAACGGCCTGACCTATCGGTTTTGTGATAGCTCCGATAACAAAACCTGAAATAAGCAATGAAATGATGATGATCGCGAGAGTACCAACAATAATCATCATTTTAGCGTTACTTGCTGTGTCGGATGCACCCTGTTGACGTATCTCCATGAGTGCTTGTTCTCTTTCGATAAACGTTCCAATTTGACCACGAAATTTGTCAAAATAGACCTTACCACGAGCCTCGCCGATAAGGTCTGCCATGTCGTTCATGGTTTTGGCATCACCAATTAATTTGCGAAGTTCTATCGCTGGCTCTGTCACTTTTTCTTTCCAGGCACCAATGTTTTCCTGAATTTCAGTTAAAAGGCCGACTTGAACGGGATTATCGTTCACAGTCTTTTTGAGACGTTCAAGCTTTTCGTTAAACATCTTGCCTCCTTCATTATACGGATTAAGAAAATCTTCTTTACCCGCAAGAAGGTAGCCACGCATCCCTGTTTCCATATCCACTGCAGCAGCCTCTATGCCCATGGCTTCTTTGATAACGGTTTGAGTATGGTTTACCCATTTTGCTGAATCGTTTTGAGTCCCATAGGAACTTGTCCCTGCATTTTCTTTTGAACGTTTAGCCAGAAGGGTTTCTTCACGTTCAATAAATGTTGCAATTTGGCCACGAAACTTATCGAAATAGACTTTCCCCCTGGCCTCACCAACAAGGTCTGCCATGTTATCCATGTTTTTGGCATTGCCAATATGTCGACGAAGCTCGATAGTAGGTTCTGTGACGTTTTTGACCCACTCACTAATATTTTGCTCAATTTCTGTCAGCAGTGTCACCTGAGCAGGATTGTCGCTCACCGTGTTTTTCAGTCCATTAATCTCTTCTTTGAAAGCTTTATATCCATTGGTGTAGGGGGCCAGAAAAGCATCCTGCCCTGCAAGAAGATACCCTCTCATTCCTGTTTCCATGTCCACGGCAGAGCCCAGGATAGTTGTGGCATGTTCGATCACTACATGGGTATGATCTACCTTTTCTCCGCTTTCCAATAGATGGCCGGTTGTGTTGTAGGTGATACCGCCAAGGATAATGACCAAAAATAAAACAATTGCGTTTCCGGAAAACATTTTTGTTCTCAACTTTAAATCGCCTAATCGCATGCAATCCTCCTTCTGTTGTCTGTGGTTTTTTACGTCTGACGTCTATTGCTTTACGCCACTGAAGTTTCAATTCTCATGGAGTAGCAAGAAGTATGCCAAAATAAAGAGAGGGGGGCTGATGGGAAAATCTTTTGTTATAGGTGGGGGTAAGAGAATACCTTTCAGGTGTTACTGATAAAAAAATGGATTCAAAATGAAACTTTGTCTACTTTATTGGACAGCTGGTGTCTACTTTCTTGGACAAGGGATGGCTGATCTCAGACATGATATGTGTAATGTCAATTACGTTTGTGCAGAACCCCATCCGCAGTAAATAGGCAAAACATTACTAAGGTGCATCGACAGCTATTGTAGTGGTCAATTTCTGTGCTTATAATATTGAGTGTTGCCACCGTCTCAGCTCTCTATAAAAATAAGTTCCTGATGCATTGGAGGAATTTTCATAAATGGACACAATTGTCATATATATTGCTGGCGCTCTATTTTTACTGGGAGTCTTAATACGAATCCTTTTTGCACTCTTCTATCCTGATAAATTCGCGGAAGGAGCAAGTAAAATGCTCTTTATTGAAGAACGTCAGCAAAAACTCTTCCATACTAAAAAAAAGTAACTAAAACAAACGATCAGGCACATCCCCATTATAAACTTTGAGGCTCTGCAGTCTCAGGAGGTTGCGTGAGATACTGTTCTACGCGTTCAAGCCAGATCTCTCTTTGGTCCTGTGGCTGGAAAGAGACGAATTCTCCGATTGAGCGCTGCACTCCCATAAGATCGATAAAGAAATTATAGACGGCATTTGCTGAAGCCTGATCCGCGGTTAATGCTTGATTTTGGGCATCGAGTAATTCAATAATTGACTTGATGCCATGCGCATATGAATCCGTTATGAGATTAAGGTTGCGTCTCGCAGAATCTGCTGCCTCACGTGATAAACTGATTCCAGGGTAGGAAGCCCTGGTTCTGTTCAGGGAAACAAGCGTATCCTGAGTGATTCTGTCTGCAGTGGCTCTTTTTTCTATCTGCAGTTTGGCCAGTTCTTTCTGTGTTCGTCTCAGTGTGGCATATTTGCGGCCACCTTCAAAGATCGGCAGTCTGGCAAAAACACCAACTTGCCAATCGGTATCATCGAGTCCATCCCGAACTTCACCGCGCTGACCGGCACCACTCTCATCAAAATACTGTTCCACACTTCCTTCCAGGGTGAAATCGGGAAGCCATCTTTCTCGACCTGCAGCTGTTTTGGTTCTTCGTCTGGCCTCGATAGCAGCATCAAAGGCTTTGAGTTCTGGGCGATTTGCCTGTGCTTCAGAAATGGCAAAACTTTGAAACGCAAGGAGGTACTTTGGATTCGATGTCAGTTGGTAGAAAAGCTTGTTACCAAGCATCAGCAAAGGATCACTGAGGTCTGTTTCTTCGGGAACAAAGAGTTCCTGGAGTGGACGATTCAAAATCCTGTTTACAGCGGTCATTGCATCGAGTGCGGTGGATTCTTTTTCAAGTACATCAATTTTGTCGGTGGCAAATTTTGTTTCCCAGCGGTAAATTTCATCGGGTCCTGCTATGCCTGTGGATAATCGAATCCTGGCACGATCAAGATGTGCCTGGGTGAGCTTCAGGTTGTCTTTAACGAGTTGTTCTATGGTTCTTGCTCGCAAAACATTAAAATAGGAAACGGACGCCTGATAAATAATATCCAGGCGAACGGTTTCATGGTCCATAACCCTGCTTTCCTGGTTGTGCTCTTCAACGGTGTAAGTCGCCCAGCTGCGTTCTGAATAAATCTGTTGAGAGCCAGTGGCCGTTCCTGTCCAGGCTTTTTCAGGAGTACTTCCCATACTGAGTTCTGCCCGGTCACTATCAATGCCTCGGTATCCTGTACCTATTCCAATCTGGGGGAGCAAGGGTGATTTGGCTTCGGAGACTGAATCTTCGCCAGCCGCAACCTGAAGTCCTGAAGAGGATAGGTCCAGGTTCTCTGTCAGGGCCTCCTCTACGGCCTGGTACAGTGAGAGGTGGCGTTTAATGTCTGTTCGGTGTTCGTTGAGCAGATTTGCACCAGTCATGGTGGCTAGCCCAGGATAGATGCTGAGTGCTCGTGCGGTGGCCATGTTAATGGTGAGATTATGGCCTCTGGAGAAGTTGGTTGTAAGTGTGGCAGGGTCTTCTCCAAGGAGAATATCCTGAGCAGCTACAGCACTGCGCCTGGCAAGATTACCCTGCATTTCCTGTAGAATATCTCCTGCAAGGAGCCCATTTTCCACCTGGCTGTAACTCGAGATTGCGTAGCTGGGTAAGTGCCGTTTGATCAGTTCCTGGCTTAACTGCTTGTAATCATCGTCTGTAAATGAAGAGAGAGGGCCGACCATAACAGCTTCTGTTCCGGCGGGAATGGCATTAACAGCATCTCGGGGTGAAGTGGTGACCGGGATAAGGGTAACGGTCATTGTGTGTTCGTTTGCCAGTCGTCTTGCATATTTTGATATTTCCGGAGTTGCATACAGGGCACGTTGATCAATGAGTATCGCCAGATTGTTGAAGGGGGCAATTTTTTGAAAATTTATAATTTCCTGATCCATCTTGAACATGGACTCGATATAGGCCAGGTTGCGAATGCCGCTGCTGCCATCCTTCCGGATGGATTCCCTTGCGGCCGGGTCAAGAAGAACAAAGGGGGCTATTACCGGTTTTGTTATATTCTCCCAGGAGAAAACAATATTTGAGCCAATGGTGCCAAGGGTGAGGAGAAGATCAATATCGGGGTTTGCAAAAAGCCTGTTCAACGCTTCTTTTGCTCCCTCTGCACTGTCATTTCCGGAAAGGGCCATGGTCTTTGGAAAGTGAAGGGTAAATTCATCCTCTGCCAGAAGCAGCAGTTCTTTTTTAAAGAGCGCAAGAGCTGCAAGATCAGCAACAGCTGTTCCATCCGTCAGGGTTCCAACATTGTATGTGGGTAGTTTCTGTTCACCGATGGATTGTGTCGGGCACAAAAGAGCAAAGAGACAGAAGGTGAAGCAGAGTTTAAACAGGCGCAGTGTCATTGGGTTCTCCCTGAGACAGAACATTATAAAACTATTTGATTTTGAAAAAGACTGCATACAAAACAGGGACCACAATCAGAGTCAGTACCGAGGCGAATCCAAGACCAAACACAATTGTTACGGCCATGGATACAAAAAATGCATCGGTAAACAATGGGATCATACCCATCATTGTAGTGAGTGCCGCCATCATTACAGGCTGCATTCTTGATACTCCGGAGTCCAAAATGGCGCTTAATCCCGGCATACCGTCTTTGATATTCAGGTCAATTTGGTCGATAAGTACGATGGCATTCTTGATAAGCATACCAGCAAGACTCATCAGGCCAAGCAATGCCATAAAACCAAATGGCTGCTTGAGCAGCAACAGGCCGCATGTTACTCCAATCAGTGAAAGGGGAACGGTAAGCCAGATAATAAGTGGCTGGCGAAAGGCGTTAAAAAGAAAAATAACCACCAGGATCATCATACCAAAATAAACTGGAATATTTGCGGCAAGCTGCTGAGTGGAATCTGCGGAATCTTCAAGTTCGCCACCCCACGCGAGAAAGTAGCCAGGCATTCCTTTTATAGGGATAACATCGTCATATTTAAGCGGCACTGTGGAGGCTGTATATTCTTCGCCATTTTTTAGCGGATACCCACGATAGGTGGCAAGATCCACCCCGAGTTGTTGTTCTATCCGGGGTTTTGCACGACTGAAGAGCTGGGCAGGGAGTTCGATCTTAGGATCGGCATGAACTTTAATCATGGGGCGTCGATGCCAGCGTGAAACACGGGCATTTTCCCACTCTGTATTGACTCCGTTGAGAACCTGACGGATCGGAACATTTGCTCCGGCTGATGGACTGTAGATTTGCAGTTCTTCCATATCCTCAATGGATTGGCGTTCTGCAAGAGGTGCCCGTGCAATAATCGAAATAAGGTCAATTCCCTCCCGATAGAGACCGGTGGTTGTACCGGAGAAATTTGCCTGGAGAGTACTGGCCACCATGGGCCGGGTGATGCCAAGGCTCATGGCACGTTCTTCTGCAAGTACGGGTTGAGGTGTTTTTACTTTGGCCCCCCATTCCGTACGAATGGCCTTAGCTCCCTCATCCCGAAGTATGGCCATGGCCTGTTCTGACATTGCCCGAATAACTTCCGGGTCAGGGCCATTGATACGAAGTTGAATTTTACCGCCAAGGGCCGGGCCTAGATTGAATTTTTTAACATTAACAACTGCATCGGGCAGCATTTCCTGCAGATCGTGCTGGATTACCTGCTGCATATCGTTGATGAGCTGGTAGTTGTCAACAGTAACCAGAATATTTGCGTATTGATTGGCAGCTTCAACTGGCGTGTCATAGGTAAGGATAAATCGGGGATGACCACCGCCAATGGCTGAAGCAATCTGTTTTATACCTTCGATTTTATCTAGATACTCTTCCATCTGGATAACATCTTTTTCCGTCTCTAGAATATGATTTCCTTCACGAAACTGCACTTCAACCTGAAACATGGGACTGGTGGAAGAGGGGAAAAAAAGCTGTTCCACGAAAGTGAATCCATAGAGAGAGGCTCCAAACATGGCTACAACAATTCCAAGGGTCAGCCAGCGTGCTTTGATTGCTCCTGTGAGGATTGCCCGATACACGTGGTAAAATTTATTGTCGTAGGGATCCTTTACTGGACCACCCTGAGCCAGTTTGTCCTTTTTACTCAGGATAAACTGCTTGGTCATAAGCGGAGTAATTGTTACTGCTGTTAACCAGGAAAGTGAAAGGGAAATAAGAATTACATAGTAGAGCGAACGGGTATACTCACCCGTGGAGTTACTCATGCCGCCGATGGCTGCAAAGGCAAGTACTGCAACGGCCGTGGCACCAAAGAGCGGCGTTGCATTCTGACCGACAACCTTTTTGGCGGCTGTGAGTCCATCCATTCCTTTCTGCATCCGTATTTTCATGGAGTCAACAACCACGATGGCATTATCCACAAGCATACCGAGTGCAATAATCAGAGCACCAAGAGAGATCCGCTCAAGGGTTATCTGGAAATAGCCCATAACGACAAAGGTTGCCGCAATGGTGAGGAGCAGGATAAAGCCAATAATTACGGCGGAACGCATTCCCATAAAAATAAACAGAATGGCAATAACAATAACCACTGCAGCCAGGAGATTTTTAATAAAGCCATCTACTGCTGTGGTTACAGATTTTGACTGCATGGAGATCTCTTCAAGCTCCATACCGAGTGGGATCTGTCCCAGTAATTCGTCGATACGTTTAAGAACTCCTTCGCCCATGGTAACAGCATTTCCACCGCCAATGGTGGATACAGCAATGCCGACGGCATGTTTGCCATTTACCCGGAGGATTTTTCGGGGAGGATCAATATAGTCACGTGAGATGGTGGCAACGTCTCTCAGATAGATAAGACGTCCCCCCTTTGAAGCAATAAACAGGTTACCAAAATCCTTTTCAGACTTGAACTCACCCGTGGGGCTGATTGCCATATACTCCGGGCCAATTTGTATGGAACCGGAATCCACAGGGATATTTTTGGCCTGCAGGGTATCAAATATTTCCTGCTGAGTGATACCAAGTGCGGCCATTTTCGCACGTGACATTTCCACATAGATCGCTTCACTCTGTTCACCGAAAAACGTGACTTTTTTTACTTCGGCTACGGTGAGCAGTTCTCTTTTTAGGAGTTCTGCAACAGCTTTCATTTCCGCATAGGTGTAGCCTTCTCCGGTGAGTCCGAAGTAGACACCAAAGACATCACCAAAATCATCGTTTACAATGGGAGGGCCGGCGCCCGGCGGTAAATTAGGCGTTACATCAAGAATTTTTCGACGCAATTCATCCCAGACTGCAGGGAGGGCAGCACGATCATATTTATCTTTTATGGTGATTTTCACCGTGGACAGGCCGCGGGAAGAATAGGATTCCACTCGTCTGAGCTGTCCCAGTTCCTGGCAGGCCTTTTCTATCAGCTCGGTAACTTCTTCCTCCACTTCCTCAGCAGAAGCTCCCGGATAGGGTGTTACGATGACAGCATTTTTAATGGCAAATTCCGGATCTTCAAGGCGAGGGAGATCCATATAGGACAAGTAACCAAGAACGAGCATAACCACGGTTACGGTCCAGGTGATAACTGATTTTTTTATGGAGAGTTCGGCGATATTCATAGGAGTTCCTTACTTGCCTTCCCGCTGTTGATCCCAGGGGCGAACTTTCATTCCCTCTTCAAGTTGAGTGATACCGGCAATAATGATGGTATCTCCACCAGTGAGCCCCTCTTCGATGGAAATATCAGCAGTCCCCTGTAGGGGGCCGATACGTACCGCACTTTTATAAGCCGTTGATTTTTCTTTATCGAGAAGCCAGACAAAAGGTTTATGGCCGGGGGCTGCCATTACGGCAATAGCTGGTACAACGATTAGCTGTTGAGAGATGCTGGACCCAGAAACTGTTTGAGAGGTGACAGTGGCAGTCATACCGGGAAGAATTTTAGCTTCCGCAGGCTGATCCATAATAAGTACGACCCGGTAGGTCTGGGTGCTTGGATCGGCTTGGGTGGAGTACTCCTTCAGAGTCACTTCATACTCTTTGTCGGGGATAGACTCAAAACGGCTATGAATAATAAGCTTATCCCCCACCTGCTTAATCGCTGCCATAAGTAGTTCCGGGACATCCACCAGTATTTCAATGCGGGTAGTATCCTGAAGGTTGGCAATGGCTTCCTTGGCCTGTACTTTCTGGAAATTCTCAACAAAACGCTTGGAAATAACACCATCAAACGGAGCTTTTAGAGAAGTGTCCTGCAGTTTATTTTGGGTATCTTCAAGTTGTGCTTTTGCCACATCTCTTGAGGCGCGGTAGCGGTCATAATCGGCACGGGAAACCTGTTTTTTTGCATAGAGCTCTTTGTAGCGACGAAACTGTTTTTCAGCTTCCAGGTTTCTGGCTTTTGCCTCGTCAAGAGACGTCTGGAAATCCCGTTTCTGGATCTGGGCAATCAGGTCGCCTTTTTTAACTTCCTGACCTTCTTCTATTGGCAGGGCAACCAGCGGCCCGGAGACTTTAAAAGAGAGTTCAGAACGTTTTGCAGCTCGAACCTTACCGGGGAGGCTGATGGGGGGGCTGTCTGGCCTGATTGGACCGTCTGTACTTTGACAGGTCGTACAACTTCGACCTCTTCTGCCACCTCTTCTTTGCCGCACGCACTAAGGAGCAGGCTTGCTGCCAGCAGGATGACTGCAGGCAGGAGGATGGTTCGTGATCCAGTAAAAGATTTCTGTTCTTGCACTCTTTTTCCTCCGCTATGGGAACTGCTGTTCTATAAAAATATAGGTAATAAATGATGTTATGTTGGATGTATACTAAAGCATTTCATGGAAATAACTGAATACTTCTACCAAAAAACTGCAGTATATGGAACAGTTATTTTTCAGGAGCAAAATTTAGCTGACAGCCCATTATTTAGTGCTGTATAGGCTTGTTTTCATTGGTTTTTGCTGTTGTGTGCCTCCGACCGGAGGCTACGTACTATCGTCAGGCGCTGTCGTTTCGACTAAGACTTGTGGAAGACCAGCGATACAGGTAGTCGTTGACCATTAGTAACTGCTCATCTGAAAGTGATGCCCAGGAACCATCTTTTGCACATTCTGCCCGCATGGTGGCAAATATTCGATTCCATCCTTTGGATGACTTGGATTCTTCCCAGAGGTATCTGGCACCTTTGTCATTGTCACGACTATGGCAGCTCTTACACACTTGTTTGAAGCCTTTTCCTCCCTGGCCCCATGGTAAGCTTTCCCATTCCAAAGGGCCCTTATCCAGTATTCGACAGCTACCTGTATTTTTATCATAACGTTTTTTTGGGGTGGCCGAAACTGACAGGGCTGTTCCGGCAAGCACAGTAAAACAAATTGCCAATATTAATAGTCTTTTCATTTGCAAATTCCTCCAAGGTAAAAATCTATTAAGGGTATGGTCTGTGTAAAAAAGAAATGACACAGAATGTGTACCACATAGTGACATGTTGTTACTGCCTGGTCAAGGGATATACTGTATTTGTTATGGAGTTGAGAGGTGTAATCTGCTACAAATAGTTATCCCTGCGATTGAAGACGAGAGCGTGCAGGATCATCCATGAAATTGTTTAATGAAAAGGAATAGCAGTGAATATGAGAATTTTTCCTTTAAAGAATACCAGGCTATTTTTTATTGTCCTTTGCCTGTTGAGCTGTCTTGTTATACCTGTGCTTTCCTTTGCTCTGGATCCGAAGGAAATTGTGATTGTTGCCAACGGTCAGGAGCGAGAGGGGGTAAAGCTTGCAAAATATTATATGGAAAAGAGGAAGATTCCACCGGCCAATCTCCTTATTATACAAACCGCAGTAAACGAGGGAATAGAACGATATTTCTATGATGATGAAATTGCTGAACCCGTTCGTGATTTTTTAGAAGATAAGCCTGAGGTCAGTTGTTTACTGCTGTTTTATGGAATGCCACTGCGTATAAATGGCAAGGTTCCGGTAGCAGATAACCCGGCACTTAAGCAAAGCCATGGTGAGCGGCGGCAGAAAGATCCTGTCGCTTCGGTGGATTCCGAACTCAGTGTGGTACGAATAGAGGATCCTCCCGTTGCCGACTGGATTGCCAATCCCTGGTTTCTGCAATTTCAGCAACAAAAAGTTGCCTATGAGAAGGGGCAGGTACTGATGGTTGCTCGTCTCGACGGTCCGGATATTGCCACGGTAAAACGGTTGATTGATGACAGTCTGGTTATTGAAAAACAGGGGTTGAGCGGTACAGCCTATTTTGATGCCCGCTGGTCACAACCTGCAGATGAAACGCACCTCCAGGGCTATGGCTTGTATGATAATGCCATTCACTTGGCAGCACAGGTGACTGAAAAAGTTTTTCCAGTGGTCTTGAATGAGGTGGCTGCGCTGTTTCAGCCAGGAGACGCACCGGATGCAGCGCTCTACTGCGGCTGGTACAGTCTGGCTCGTTATCAGGATGCTTTTGACTGGAAGCAGGGAGCCATTGCTTACCATATTGCCAGTGCCGAATGTACAACTCTGAAGAAAGAAGGTAGTCAGGTCTGGTGTAAGCGTCTCCTTGAAGATGGCGTGGCGGCGACCATTGGTCCTGTTGGAGAACCCTATGTGCAGGCCTTTCCGTTTCCCCAGATATTTTTTGGTCTGTTGCTGGATGGTGATTTTACACTGGTTGAAGCCTATTCGCTGAGTTTGCCGTTTGTGTCCTGGAAGATGGTTCTTATCGGTGATCCTTTGTACCAGCCGTTCAGGCAGCGTGGCGTACTGCCGTAATCAGTTAACAATTGTTTTTCGTTAGGATTGGTTCGCCGATTGCTGTGATAGAACGGCTTCAAAGGAGATAGTGGGATAGTGTTTCTGAAGGTCAGCTCGTATCTGTTCTACTAATTGCTGAACGTGGTCTATGCCAAGTCGTCCAATGGATGGGGTGTTCAAATAGGCCACTACCAGGTAGCTGCTGCCTGTTTTTGAAATGTAGCTTCCGGTAATGAGTGAATCCTGTTGCAGGTAGGTGGTAAGGATGCCTTCAATGTCCTTTTTTGTCGCACTATCCTGGAGGGTACCTCCTGCAAGCTCAATAAATGAATTTTTGATAAGAAGTATGGGACCTTTTCCCAGTAGAAGGCAAAGCAGGAGAACCAGTAGGGAATCTCCAATATAGTGGAGAAAACTAAAGTATCCCACAATATCTATATAGCGAATAGCAACTAAAGCAGTACCAATACCTGCCGACATAAAGCCATCAACAATTGAGGCCGAATATTCTGCTGTTAATATAGTACTTGAGTTGTTGGTTTTTTTGTTTTGCAGTTTGTAGAAGAGGGCAGTGCCAAAACAGAGAATAACCATAAAAACCGAGTAGAAGAAGATTATCCCTGTCTCCAAAGGTTGTGTTTTCTGGCCATTTAGGAAATGGAATATTGCAGAGCTGTTCTGGACAAATGTAACCAGCAGTACGCCGCTTATCATGAGTCCTTTTAACAGGGAATACAAGGATTCATAGATAAATTGTCCATAGGGGAATATCTCTGTTTTCTTCATCTTGATGGCTGAAACTTTGATGGCAATAAACATGGAGATAAACATCAGGAAAGAAAAGTTCCCGTCCAGAAAGAGTGCCTGGGAATTGGAAAGGTAATAGGCCAGCCATCCGGCCAATGCCATAATAAGATTCACCGCTGCTCCGGTTTTCAGCGCTCGCTGTTCAATGTTGCCGATGTTTTTGTTCTGGGGAGTCATTGCTGTGGTAGTATTTGTTTGAGGTTGCTGGGTAGAGGATTGCGTGTATGGCCTGTCTGTTGTTCCTGACCCTAGGAGCAATCAACTGAGGAATTTTTCCAGAGATGTTGTAGTATCCTGTTTATTATGTCTGATTATATTGAAAAAAAATGTCCCAAATGTGGTCAACAGCTGCGCTTTCCAAGGCATGTTGGCGGAATTGTTATGAGTTGTCCTTCGTGCGGGAAAAAATTCCATTCTGATTTTAAGCTGGGGAACGTCGGACAAAGGAAGCAACAGAAGATAGCGACAACAATTTTTGAGATGCCCTCCACACTTATGAGTCGTCTTTGTCAATTTTTGAGTATAAAAAAGTAACAGTTTGTAAAACTGATTGTTTCAAATAATCAGTTCTTCGCTACCAAAAAGAAATTTCTGCCACACCTGCACTCCTCTTTCTTCCGTCAGTCAAGGATATGCTTTGTTCTTTTTTTATTTCGAATTTTGATAAAAAGCTGTAGTGAGAGAAAATAACTCACAACGGTGAATGGGAGAGCCAGGACCGATCCACCAACCAGCAGAACAATAATGGCCTCATAGCCAAGGGTGGCAAGGGCATTGAGTGACTCTGTTAAACCGGGTTTGGAGAGGAGAATGTCCACAACTGTTTCCATTCGTTCCCAGGTAAAGTCGTAGGGAGTCAACGCGTTACCAATTATCGTTGAGAAATAGTACTGGGGTACATAGGTCAGGGGATTGCATACAATGAAGGATGCCAGGAGTGCTGCAATGGTAGACGTTCTGGTTAGAAATGTGATGACCAAATTGATGGCAGTATGGAAGGGGATTATGGGGGTAATTCCGAAAAATGTCCCAATGGCCGTACCCCAGGCAAGGGATTGTGGATCTCCTTGGAGACGTGTGAATTTGAGGTAATAGTAGCGGCAGATTCGTTTGGGAGTCATGGGCTTTTTATAAGGTACTGATACCGGATTACCGTTTATCACAGATGTTACTGTTTGGCTTTTTTATCCTACTGGCAGGAAATGTGCCATCGGGTAAGAAGCGTTTCACTATATTGGTCCCTCTTGTCAAAGTCAATGGTGGATACTTTTCTGCTGCTTTTCCGATTGATAATTAGAATACCCTGTGTCATATATGTAGCGAAAACATTTTGAGGTATGATTATTTGCAACGGATGGTGTGAAAGAGCATCCATGTTCCATTGTCAGAGTCTGGCTGTAATCTAATTTATCACTTATTTAGTAAAACTATTATGACCCAACCTGCAGACCCTACATTTGAAGGTGGCTCGGCTGACAAGGAGTTATCAGGGGCAAGTTATGCCCACAAAGCAGAGGAGATTATCCCATTTTTTTCCAGTGGCGTTGTTTTTCTGTTTATTCCACTGTTGTTTCTGGCAGTGTATATCCTTCCTCTCAATGTGCGGCCACTACTGGAGCCGGATGAGCCACGGTATGCAGAGATTTCCAGGGAAATGGTAAGTAGTCATGACTGGATTGTACCGCGATTAAACGGTATGCGATATTTTGAGAAGCCGGTGATGGGGTATTGGCTCAATGCCATTTCCTTAAAGGCGTTTGGGGAAACAAATTTTACCGTCAGGCTTCCTTCGGCACTTTCTGTTGGACTTACAACCCTCTTCCTCTTCTTCCTTGCCCGTAAGGAACTTGGAGTAAAGGTTGCATTGCTTGCCTCTACTATCTATCTCACTTTTACCGAGGTGTATGTAGTTGGAACCATCACAGTTCTTGATTCCTTTCTCTGCCTGTTTATAACCGCTGCGCTTGTCTTCTGGTATTACCATACGACTGCCTCCGGAAGGGACAGGTCTCGGTATCTACTGTTTTTTGGCGTGGCCTGCGGCTGTGCCTTTTTGGTTAAAGGGTTTGTTGCCTTTGTTCTGCCAGGACTGATTCTTGGCGCTTTTTATCTTGGCAAAGGGCGTTGGCGAACGCTTTCTGTTCGAATGATTGCGCTGCCAATTATAGCGATTCTGGTGGTGGTCTTACCCTGGTCTCTTGCTATTCATCAATTGGAACCGGGGTTCTGGCATAAATTCTTCTGGATTGAACATGTGGAGCGATTCTCCGGTGCGGGAACAGACCAGCATCCCGAAGCATTCTGGTTTTTTATCCCCGGCCTGCTTGGCGGGGCTCTGCCCTGGAGTGTTTTACTTCCGGCAAGTTTTTATGGATTGAAACAGATATATAACGATACCCCTTTGTACAGCTATCTGCTGCTCTGGATTCTGCTTCCTCTTCTCTTCTTTTCGGCATCTACGGGAAAGCTGTTTTCTTATATTCTTCCCTGCTTTCCGCCGCTTGCGATTTTGCTTGCAGCTGGCCTTCTTCGCTATCTGCAAAAGTCAGGGACAAAGCTGATGGATAAAGGGAGTTTACTGCTGGCTGTTATTTTTGCCGGTATCGCCCTTGTACTCTTTTCAATGTTCTTTAACGATACTCTAAATGTTTACCCTGGTGAAACAGGGAAGTTGTTACTTGCCGTTACTGCTGTGGCAGCCTATTCTCTTTTGCTGATTCAATCGGCACGGGTGAAAAAGAAGAGTGTGAAACTTGGCATTTTTGCCATTGCTTCATTGCCTCTTCTCCTTGCCAATCCTTTTTTGTTCCCGCAGGATTTTCTGGCAGAAAAAGCACCGGAAGCCTTGTTTGAACGAAACAGGGATCGAATAGGTGCCGATACACTTCTGGTCTCTTACGAGGACCCGCTGCGGGCGGTCTGCTGGTATTTTAAGCGTGATGATGTGTATGTTTTTGCCAATCTCACCGAGTTCAGGTATGGGCTCAGCTACGAGGATGCCAGGTACAGAAGTTTGGCAAACTTTGTCGAGACCGATGCGTCGCCATTCCAATTTATGGATTTTGTTGCAGAACATGGCGAAGGAAACAATATTGTGCTGATCCTTCCAACACGCCTTTATCAGCTTTTTCAGGAAAAAAAATTGCTTCCGAATCCTGTTTTCGTTGATAGGGGAAACAGACATTATGTGCTGGCGGAGTATGGAAAGCGTAAAACAGCTGGTTCCAAAGAGTAAATAGAACGTTCCTGTGTTTTCACGAACAGTGTACAACGGGGTAATACTGTTGCCTAATAAGGAAGTTTTGGGGTATGGTTGTCTAGGAGGCTGTTCGAGAATGCCCTTCCGCCCAAACTCTTCAGAATTGTCAAAAAATAATGCTCGGAATATCATATATATGCCTGCGCTTATTTTGAGAAAATTCTTCGATTTTGAACAGGTAAGCGCAGACTCCGAAATGCCTATTCTCGAACGAGCTCCTAGTACTCTGACTGAAATACTGTTATTTGTGAGAAATATATACTATGCGTTCAGAATTTTTACCGTTTTCCAGACCGTCCATAAATGATGATGACATTGCTGCTGTCGCAGACGTGCTCCGTTCCGGGTGGATTACCACCGGTAAATGGAATAAAGCGTTTGAAGATGAAATGTGTGACTATTGCGGCTGCAAAGGGGCTGTGGCGCTTTCTTCGGCAACAGCCGGCATGCATCTGGTATTAAAAGCTTTGGATATTGGTCCGGGGGACGAAGTGATTACCCCTGCTATGACCTGGGTCTCAACGATTAATCTGATTGTTTTGAGTGGTGCTACTCCTGTTTTTGTGGATGTTGATAAAGATACACTGATGGTAACACCCCGGGCAGTTGAAGAGAAAATCAGCCCCAAAACACGTGCTATTATTCCCGTTCATTATGCTGGTGCTCCGGTTGATCTCAACCCTTTACGAGCACTTGCCGTAAAACATGGTATCCCCCTGATAGAAGATGCTGCCCATTCCATTGGTACTTCTTACCGGGGAAAGATGATAGGCTCATCCGGGACTGCAATTTTTTCTTTTCACCCTATTAAGAATATTACCAGCGGCGAGGGAGGAATGATCTGTTCAGACGATGAGCAGTTGCTCGATCGTCTACGCAGTTTGAAATTTCATGGACTCGGCGTTGATGCCTATGACCGCAATAGCCAAGGTCGATCGCCACAGGCTCAGGTAATGGAACCGGGGTATAAATATAATCTGCCAGATATCCTGGCTGTTCTTGGCACAAAACAGCTGCGGCGTGTGAACGAGTTTAATGAAAAAAGAACTGTTCTTGCACTGCGGTACCATGAACTCCTGAAAGATATTGCAGAAATAGATCCTTTGCATGAACCTGAATACCCTCATATCCATGCCTGGCATCTTTTTATTGTTCGACTGCTTGCTGATGACAAAGGAATTGATCGTGATCAGTTTATGGAGATGCTAAAGGAGAAAAATATTGGAACGGGTCTCCACTTTCGTGCCGTACATCTCCAGAAGTATTATCGTGAGCAGATGGGTATGGCTCCCGGAATGCTTCCTGATACCGAGTGGAATTCAGATCGGATCTGTTCCTTACCTCTTTTTCCTGATATGAATGAAGATGATGTGGCTGATGTGGTATCGGCCGTGAAAGAATGTTTGAAATAGGTCTATGGATACAAAACTGAAAAGTACAGAAAACAAGGTCGTTGTCTCGGTTGTTATTCCTGTTTTTAATGAGGAGGCCTGTCTGCTTGAACTTATTGAGCGTACCCTCAGCGCCTGTCGGAAGATTGGGAATTCCTACGAAATTCTTCTGGTGGATGACGGTTCCTCGGATCGTTCAGCAGCGCTTATCAGAGAGGCTGCAGAGGCAAATCCGGGAGAATTGTTTGGAGTGTTTTTGAATCGGAACTATGGCCAGCACAATGCTATTATTGCAGGATTTTCCAAGGTGCATGGTGATTTTATTGTGACGCTCGATGCCGATTTGCAAAATCCTCCGGAAGAAATCCCTCGTCTGGTCGCTGCTGCAGAGGAATATGATGTGGTGGGTACTGTGCGTGCAAACAGGAATGACTCATTTTTTCGACGATTCTCATCCTCTATTGTAAACCGTGCAGTACAGAGATCAACCGGTGTTATGATGCATGACTATGGTTGTATGCTCCGTGTTTATAAACGTCATATTGTTGAAGCCATGCTGATGTGTCAGGAGCGTTCCACCTTTATTCCGGTACTGGCCAACAGCTTTGCGAGAACCACGACCGAAGTCGAAGTGGAACATGCTGCAAGAACTCTAGGTGAGTCAAAGTATAGTTTTGGTAAACTGATTTCCTTGATGTTTGATCTGGTTACCACCATGACCACCTATCCTTTGCGACTTCTTTCCATTGTGGGGGGGATTATTTCTGCAACCGGTTTTGCTTTTGGTATACTTATCCTGATTCTTCGTTTTATTTACGGTTCGGAATGGGCGGTTGGGGGAGTTTTTACCCTGTTTGCCCTTGTCTATTTCTTTATTGGTGCACAGTTTATTGCCATGGGCTTGCTGGGCGAGTATATTGGACGTATCTATCACGATGTCAGGGCTCGGCCCAGGTATTTTATTCAGGACGTTACGGAATTTCAGGCTAAGACTGAAGAGGACTTGTAAGCTGCAGACTCTTCTTATTGATTCCAAACATTATTCTAAATTTTAAAAAGAAAAATATGAAAGCGATTATTCTTGGTTACCACTCCATTGGCTGTATTGGCATCGATGCATTGATTGCTGCCGGTTTTGATATTCAGGCTGTTTTTACCCATCAGGATGATCCCGGTGAGAATACCTGGTTTGACTCAGTTGCAGAGCGAGCTTCAATTCATGACCTACCGGTTTTTGCACCGGAGAATATTAATCATCCGTTGTGGATTGAGAAAATAAAGGCCATGCAACCTGATATTATTTTTTCATTCTATTATCGAAATATGATTGGCGCTGATCTGCTTGCCATCCCTGAAAAAGGATGCCTGAATCTCCATGGCTCCCTGCTGCCAGCCTATCGAGGACGTTGCCCGGTGAATTGGGTACTGGTAAATGGTGAGGAGAAAACCGGAGTAACTCTCCACTATATGACTCCTAAGCCCGATGATGGAGATATTATCGGCCAGGAAGCAGTTGCTATTGATCGTGATGATACTGCAGTTGATCTGCATCATAAAATTGCTGAAGCCAGTGCTAAACTGCTGAAGGACGTTCTACCAAAAATTCTCGATGGCACAGCGGGGCGCACAGTTCAGGATCATTCTTTATCTACCTATTTTGGTGGTCGCAAACCTGCCGATGGTGAAATTGACTGGAAAAAGAGTGCGGATGAGGTCCGAAATCTTGTCCGTGCTGTCACTAGGCCCTACCCCGGTGCCTTTAGCTTTTTGGGTACCAGAAAGGCAGTTTTTTGGAAGGTGGAAACCCTGGAAGATAATCAGGGAGCAAAACCTGGTTCGGTCATTTCGGATAATCCCTTTGTTGTAGCCTGTGGTGAGGGTGCTATTGAAATTAAATCGGGTCAGATCGATGATGATGGTTTATTGCTGAGTGGCAGACATCTGGTTACAGCCCTGTCGCTTGTCGCGGGTATGAAACTTGGACCTGATGTGAAAAAGAAACTTGCTGCCAAGCGCAAGAAATCAGTCCTGATCCTCGGTGCTGATGGTTTTATCGGCAGCCATCTTTCAGAATATCTGCTGAATACCGGAAAATATGATGTGCATGGGATGGATCTTGGCTCCAACTATATCAAGCATCTGCTCGATCACCCTAATTTCTATTTTGCTGAAGGTGATATCTCCATTCAGCGGGAATGGATAGAGTACCATGTTCGCAGGTGTGATATTATTCTACCGCTTGTTGCCATTGCGACTCCTGCAGAATATACAAAGAATCCTCTTCGGGTCTTTGAACTCGATTTTGAAGAGAATCTGCGTATTGTCAGATATTGCGCCAAGTATGGAAGGCGTGTGCTCTTTCCATCTACCTCAGAAGTGTATGGCATGTGTCCGGATCCTAATTTTGATGAGGATAAATCACAGCTGGTACTCGGGCCCATTCATAAACAGCGCTGGATCTATTCCTGCTCCAAACAGCTACTTGATCGGGTTATCTGGGCTTATGGTGCAACCAAAGGACTTGATTTCACACTGTTTAGACCCTTTAACTGGGTCGGTTCAAGGCTTGATTCTCTGGCTTCTGCCCGTATCGGTTCATCCCGGGCTATCACCCAGCTTATTTTGAATCTGGCTGAAGGGACTCCCATCCAGCTTGTGGATGGTGGACATCAGAAACGTTGTTTTACAGATGTAAAAGATGGAATCGACTGTCTCTATCGCATTATTGAAAATAAAGACGATGTCTGTAATTCCGGAATATTTAATATCGGAAACCCATATAACGAAGCCTCCATTCGAACGCTCGCTGAAATCCTTGTTGAAAAATTCAAAAAGCATCCGCTTGCTGATAAATTTCCTCCCTTTGCCGGAATGAGGGAAGTTGAAAGCCGTACTTTTTATGGAAAAGGATATGAGGACGTTAACTTTCGTAAACCTTCAATTAAGAAAGCTGAAAAGTTACTCGGATGGCAACCAACCGTATCGCTGGAACAGTCTATTGAAGAAACACTGGATTTTTTCCTGAAACAGGCGGTTGAGACCGGTGAGTTTGAAATAAAACGTGCCGATGACTTTTAAGCACTGTTTCGCTGAGTATCAATGAAACGAATTGGCCTGCGTATAGATGTTGATACTCTGCGCGGAACGCGACTGGGAGTACCTGAATTGTGCAAAGTGCTTGCCGAGCAGGGTGTAAAAGCTTCATTCTTTTTCAGTGTTGGTCCGGATAATATGGGCCGGCATCTCTGGCGTTTGTTACGGCCTTCGTTTCTGCTTAAAATGCTGCGCAGTAATGCAGCAAGTCTCTATGGTTGGGATATCCTTTTAAAAGGAACTTTCTGGAGAGGACCGTCAATTGCAAAAGCTGCTGGAACTGCCCTGCGGCAGGCGGCTGATGATGGCCATGAAATCGGAGTTCATGCCTGGGATCACCATGCATGGCAGGCTGGGGTGGCTTCCTGGTCAGTTGAGAAGGTGAGGGAGCATCTGCAAAAATCAGTGGATACAATCAAGCAGCTTACCGGAATAACTCCTGTCTGCTCAGCAGCTCCTGCCTGGCGCTGTACCAACTCAGTTCTTGAGGCAAAGGAGAAGTTTCATTTTTCCTATGGTTCCGATTGTCGCGGAACCTCTGTTTTTATGCCAGAGAGTGCAGGAAAATTTTTACAGACGCCACAGATCCCAACCACCCTGCCCACCTACGATGAATTGATTGGAAGTGATGGTATTACAACAGAAAACTATAACGAAAGACTTCTGTCATTTCTGCAACCGGACCAACTTAATATCCTTACCATACATGCCGAAGTAGAAGGCATTGTCTGTAGTACGCTTTTTAAGGGTTTTCTGAAAGAAGCACGAAAGAAAGGGTATGACTTTTGTCCCCTCGGTGAGTTTGTTACTGATCCCATAGATTCTCTACCAACAGGACAGATCCTGGCCACCGAAATTCCAGGGAGAGATGGATGGATATCCATCGAGAAAAGATGAGTGAATCTTCTGTGAAACCCTTAGTCGTGAAGTGGATGCCCTATTTTGGGATAGGGCTTTTCCTTGTTCTTTACCTGCTGCCTCTTGGCAACAGGCCTTTATTTACTCCAGATGAAACCAGGTATGGTGAAATTGCAAGAGAGATGGTTGCCACCGGTGACTGGACAGTTCCTCGGCTGAATGGGTTACGCTATTTTGAAAAGCCAATCATGGGACACTGGTTGAATGCTCTTTCTTTAAAAGTATTTGGAGAGACAGCATTTGGTGTCAGGTTTCCGGCCGCACTCCTTACTGGACTGACGGGGCTGATTGTTTTTCTTTTTACCAGGCGCAGGGCGCGAGCTGAAGTCGCAGGCCTTGCAGCGGTAATTTACCTGAGCTTTATCCAGGTGTTTGCCCTAGGGAATATTGCCCTTCTTGATTCGATCCTGAATTTTTTTCTTACTGCATCCCTTGCATTCTTCTTTTTGTATACAGAGGCAGTAGGTAGAGCTGCACAGCGTCGTTACCTGTTTCTATTTGGTCTATTTTGCGGCGGTGCGTTTCTAACCAAAGGCTTTCTCGCTCTTGCCATTCCTGTGCTTGTTGCTGTTCCCTATATGGTGCTGCAACGACGGATTAAGGATCTGTTTCTACAACTCCCCTGGATTCCAATTCTTACAGCGTTATTGGTTATTGCGCCATGGGCCATTATGGTACATCGGGCAGAACCCGATTTCTGGCATTATTTTTTCTGGGTGGAACATGTGCAACGGTTCTCGGGGGCTGCAAAAGGGCAGCATCCCCAGCCGTTTTGGTTTTATCTCCCGGGCCTGCTGCTTGGGGCATTGCCCTGGACCTTTGTTCTTCCAGTTCTGTTTTTCAAAAACAAGGGAGACAACTCGGAAGCGGAGAAAAAAGAGACTGTTTTTCTCTGGCTCTGGCTTCTACTTCCTATCTTCTTTTTTTCAATATCAAGTGGCAAGTTGCTCACCTATATTCTGCCCTGTTTTGCTCCACTGGCAATTCTTTTGGGGAAAGCTCTTTCGGACAATAGCATCAGGATGTCAAAGTGGTGGGGCGGGGCTGTAGTTCTGCTGGGCATGATCTTTGTTTCTGCTCTTATTGCACTTTTTCTATTGCCGCTGTTACCGGCAACGGAGGAGATATCACTCTATGGTCCGGACGGGCAGGGAAAGATATATCTTCTGTATGCCACTCTTCTCTCACCTCTTGTATTGCTGTTGGGAGCATGGCGGGCGGCAAATGAGAACAAGCCCTACTGGTATGTTCTGGCGTTCAGTGTACTTCTTTTTATGGTAAGTTTCCTTTTACCGGCCGATACCCTGCGCTCAAAAGCACCGGGTGAATTTCTACGCACCTACCAGGACAGGGTGGATGAAAGGAGTATCTTGGTTTCCGGTGATCTTTTGCGGGATGTGTGCTGGTTTTATAAACGAAATGACAGTTATGTCTTTGTTGGTGCCGGCGAGCTTCGCTATGGCATCGCTTATGATGATGCAAAGGATCGTTTGATTATAAACCATCATGGTGCTGAGTTGCCCACAATGAATGAGTTTAATGTCTTTGTGAGGGATTGGAGCAGTAAGGGAAGAACAGTTGTCCTGATACTTCGTAATAATATTTACAATACCTATAAAGAGCTAGAAGCCATTCCTGATCCTGATCGAATAGAGCGTTATGGGCGGTGGGTTTTTGCTGAGTTTTTTCCTGAAGTGCCTTCTGTTTCTACGAAGAAAAGCGAAGAGTAAAATTTACATTTTCTAAATAATCAGCCTCCTGCTCAAGACTTGCAAGTTGCAGAGGATGCTCTATTAATTCGTTCTTTGCAAATTGAAGAGATAAGCTGTTTTTGCCTGCAGTAACCTTTTCAATAATTGCTGTTTCCTCTTTCCTTGAGCGATGGAGCAGGGTGGTCAGACGAAGCAGAACCACCAGCTTTAGGGCCGTTTTCTGGTTTTCAGTCGCTAAGTCTTTGAAAAGTTTTTTTGATATCTTCTTACGGTGGCAACGTACCAGGACACTCATCCAGGCCTGCTCTTCAAAGGAAAATCCAGGCATATCTGCATGGATCAGCAGGTATGCGCCATGTTTCTGGTAGCCGCTGAGTGCTACGGCAAGGCCAATTTCATGTAAACTGGATGCCCAGTGCAGCCGTTCCGCATCTTCCAGTGTCAGCCCCCACACATCTTCACAGCCACTTAACAGCCGATGTGCCGTTAAACTTACCCGCCGAGCATGTTTTTCACTGACCAGGAATCGATGCTGCACGCTTGTTACCGTTTTCAGGCGGGTATCTTCACTCTGAATACGTCCTAGTCGTTCGTAAAGCAATCCTTCACGGAGAGCACCATCGGAGACCTGCATACTTTTAATCTTCAGGGCTTCGAAAGTTGCTATAAGGATGGCCAGGCCACCAGCAAAAACAGGCTGGCGATCACTCTTTAAGCCTGGAAGATCAAGATTTTCCAGATGTTCGGCCTGAATCATAATATCCCGTATTGTATAGAGGCTGTCCAGAGTAATTTCATAGGGATCAAGGCCCAGTTCAGTCACTACTTTACCAACGGTTTTAATCGTTCCGGAAGCGCCTGTTGCAGAGGTCCAGTCAACTTTCTGAAAATAACGTCTTACCGGGCGCAGCAGCAGGTGGGAGGCAATTTCTGCTTTCTGCCAGCATTTTTTGTTGAGCTTGCCATCTGGAAAACAACTACGACTCATACTGACACAGCCCATATCAAGGCTTCGCAGGTGAAGTGGTTCAAAGTTTTCACCAATGATCAATTCGGTACTACCACCTCCGATATCCATAACAAAGCGCTTACCATCTTCAGCGACGAGTGAATGGGAGACTCCAAGATAGACAAGGCGGGCCTCTTCCTTTCCTGCAATAACGGAGATTGGGTGACCGAGAACTTCACTGGCCTGCTGTAAAAACAAACGAGAATTTTTTGCCTGACGCAGTGTTTTTGTGCCAACGGCAGCCACGCTTCTCAGGGAAAAACCATTTACCCGTTCACCAAAACGTTTAAGACAGGCAAGCGCTCGGGCCTGGGAATCCACCGATAGATTGCCCTCTTTATCAAGTCCGGCTCCCAGGCGTACCATTTCTTTTAAATTATCAAGAATATGGACATTGTTGTCTTCAATACGGGCTACAACCATATGAAAACTGTTGGAGCCAAGATCTATGGCTGCTAGGTGTTGGGTGAAGTGCTGTTGCATTGTTTAGCCCGGTTAAGTTCGTGTTCAATGGTTTCGTTGAAACAGGCGAAAATTACCTGCACAGGTGCATTTGCAGTCAGGAGAAAGAGTTCCGTTTCCCGGATAGCAATTGCACAGGCTAGTTTATGCGGATAGCGGTAAACTCCGCAGCTGATAGCCGGGAAGGCAATAGTGCTGATATGGTGTGTTTGTGCAAGACGAAAACATTCCCGGTAGCAGGAGGCCAGTAATTCTGCTTCGCCATAGTTGCCACCCTGCCAGACAGGCCCAACGGTCTGGATGATATGACGGGCTGGCAGATTGTATCCTTTGGTGATTCTTGCCTGCCCGGTGGGGCAGCCACCAATGGTTTCGCATTCTGTCAGTAGCTCGGGCCCGGCAGCAAGATGAATAGCACCGTCAACTCCGCCGCCACCAAGAAGAGAGTTGTTGGCGGCATTTACAATGGCATCGATTGTAAGAGTTGTGATATCAGTACGAATAATCTGGATAGGGCTCATTTTTGTTCGAGCCGTGACATCTCTTTTTCGAGGATTTTGCCAAGATAAAAGGCCAGGTCTCCAACAAGCTGCGTACAATCTTTTCTGGTGGATTCCGGGTTTTTGTAAAAGTTTCTGACCTCGTCCCGGTCAGACCATTCGATTCGTGCAATATCAGAGCAGTTTCTGCCGCCGTATGGTTCCGTCAGGGCATCAAATTGTTTAATAAGCTTTTTGCTCACACCCCACATTCTTGGGTTCTCTTTTTCTTCAAGACTTCCCCTGCTGTGGAGTGATGAGACTGCTGCTACGGCACCTATCAACGTGCCACAGACAGAACCAGAACTGGCAATGCCTCCGCCAAATGCACCAATAGATGCAATTACATTTTCATCATACTTCTCTATTTTTTCCAGGCCCACGGCCAGGATTGCCTGGCTTCAGTGGAATTTTTTTTTGAAAAGGTCCATTGCCTTTTCTCGCATATCTTCCGGGGTCATTATGGTTTTCCGTTAAAGTTAGTGATAGTATCAAAAGTATATTTTCAAAAGAATACTCTTTTTGCAGGGATTTGTCAGTGATAGATACTCATAGTCATATTGATCTTCCCGTATTTCAAACGGATTTTCAGGGAGTTCTTAGTCGTGCCCGCGCAAGCGGAGTCGTGGCCCAGGTTCTTCCAGGAGTCGTTCGCAGCGGTTGGGACAGGATTTTAGCGCTTGCCAGTACAGAACATGATCTTTTCCCGGCCATAGGGCTGCATCCAATGTATCTGCGCCACCATGGCAAAGATGATCTTGAAGAGTTGAAACGACTGGCCACTAGTGAGAAGCTCGTGGCTCTCGGTGAAATCGGTCTTGATTATTATGTGAAAGATATAAATCGCTCGGCACAGCAGGAGCTTTTTGAGGTCCAGCTGGCTATTGCTAAAAAAGCAGCTCTCCCAGTGCTGCTGCATGTGCGCAAGGCTCACGATCAGGTACAGGCAACACTGCGCAGGGTTAATTTTACAGGAGGTGGCATTGTTCATGCCTTCAGTGGGAGTCTTCAGCAGGCTGAGCACTATATAAAACTTGGTTTTCTGATAAGTGTCTGTGGCACCATTACTTATGATCGTGCTACTAAAATCCGTTCTGTAGCAATGGAAATTCCCCTGGATTCTCTGGTGGTGGAGACCGATTCTCCCGATATCCCACCCGCATATCATCACGGAGAACGGAACAGCCCGGAATATCTCTGTGAGATTGTGTCGGCGCTTGCTACCTTACGTAAGAATTCTGCTCAAAATATTATTAAAGAAACTTCACGTAATGCCAGTATGTTACTCGGCCTGTGAAGGTGGTGGCTTTTGTTTTGAATTTTTGTATAAATTATTGTGATGATTCTCTTCAGTCGTATTGGGTTGTGAACCCTAATCATTTCGTGACAAAGCACATTATTTTGAGTAGAAAAATTGTTTTGTGAAGGAGTAGTAGTTTTTTTCATAACATCCCTGAATTTCAGGGAAAGGAGAACAAAATGAAACGTTTGAAATTTGTTTCGCTGCTGCTGATTATGCTGCTTGCAGCAAGTACAGCGGGAGCTAAAACCCTGAAACTGGCCATGGATGCCGACCCGGTTTCTCTTGACCCGCATGTTCAGCTGTCCGGGGGAATGCTTCAGTATTCTCACATGGTTTTTGATCCTCTTGTTCGCTGGACCCAGGATATGAAATTTGAAGCCCGTCTTGCTGAGAAATGGGAACGCATTGATGAAAATACCATGCGCTTTTATCTTCGTAAGGGAGTGAAGTTCCATAGTGGTAATCCATTTACCGCAAAAGATGTAATCTGGACCCTTGATCGTTTGAAAAAGAGTCAGGATTTTAAAGGATTGTTCGAACCATTCACCGAAGCAGTTCTTGTTGATGATTATACTGTAGATGTGAAGACAACCAAGCCATACGCTCTGCTGTTGAATATGGCCAACCAAAAGATGCCATCGTGAAAACCGGTGAGTCTTTTGCCCTTACCAATGAGTCCGGAACCGGACCATTTGTTGTGGCCGAGCGTGAGCAGGGTGTAAAAGTTGTTTACAAACGTTTTGCAGAGTATTGGGACACCAAGTCTCCCGGAAATGTAGACGAAATTGTTCTCACTCCCATCAAGAAAGACCCCACTCGTGTTGCTGCACTTCTTTCCGGTGATGTTGATTTTATTATGCCCGTATCTCCCCAGGACTTTAAGATGGTTGAAAAGTCCAAAGATGCAAGGCTCGTTACCATGTCCGGTGGTCGTATTATTACCTTTCAACTCAATCAGGAGAGACGTCCTGAATTTAAAGATGTTCGCGTTCGTCAGGCCATTGCCTATGCCGTAAACAATGATGGAATCGTGAAAAAAATCATGAAAGGTACTGCAACCACAGCTGGTCAGCAGGGTCCTAAGGGCTACGTTGGATATAAAGAAAATCTGGTTCCTCGTTACGATATCGCAAAAGCTAAAGAGTTAATGAAAGCAGCGGGTTTTGAGAAGGGCTTTGAAGTATCCATGCTGGCACCCAATAACCGTTATGTCAGTGATGAGAAAATTGCTGAAGCTGTTGCCACCATGCTTTCTAAAATTGGTATTAAGGTAAATCTCAAGACCATGCCCAAGGCTCAGTACTGGCCGGAATTTGATAACCGTGCAGCAGATATTATGATGATTGGCTGGCATTCAGATACCGAGGATTCCGGAAACTTCTCCGAGTTCATGACCATGTGTGCTGATAAAGAGAAGGGGTATGGTCAGTATAACTCTGGCAACTACTGTAATATAAAGGTTGATGAGCTGGTACTTGGTGCTCAGGTTGAAACCAATCTTACAAAACGTGCAGGTATGCTTCAGGAAGTTGAGCAGATTCTCTATGATGAGGCTGCTTTTATTCCACTGCACTGGCAGCATCTTTCCTGGGCTGCAAAGAATAATGTAAAGCTTGATGCTATTATTAATGCTCAGAATTTCCCTTACTTTGGTGATCTTGTTGTAGAGTAAGCGAAGAGTAGTCTGGATGTAAATAAGAAGGGCTGTCTGCACAGTATGTGTGGACAGCCCTTTTTTAGTGAGAATTGTTGTTTAATGTTGTGGTCCCATCTGGTATGCTTCGGCATTTTCTATCTCGTATCTAAATACTTAACAAACTGACTAAATGTTCGCATTTATAGTTCGCAGAATAATTCAGGCCACCGTGGTCATGCTGGTTATTGGGTTTATCGGTTTCTCGGTAAAGCACCAGTTGGGTGACCCCGTTCGTGATCTGGTTGGAATCTCTGTTTCCGTAGAGGAACGTGAAGCGCTACGTAAAGAACTGGGGCTTACCGATCCTTTTCTCGTCCAGTATGGCCGTTTTTTAAAGAACGCTCTGCATGGCGATCTTGGCCATTCCTTCTTTTTTAAACGTCCGGCACTCGATGTGATTTTTTCCAAGGCTCCGGCCACCATTGAGCTGGTCTTAGCAGCCAGCCTTATTATTCTCTTGGTTTCAGTGCCTGTCGGGCTCTACTCTGCCATCTATCCCAAGCGCTTTTTCTCACAATTTGCCATGGGGGCATCCATTGTTGGTGTGTCCATTCCGGTGTTTTTGACGGCCATTGTGCTAATCTATATTTTTTCCGTACAGTTGCACTGGCTCCCATCTTTTGGACGCGGGGAGACGGTGAATATCCTGGGCTGGGACAGTGGTTTCTTTACCATCGATGGCTTAAAACACCTGGTGCTACCATCACTTGCCCTGTCTTCCATCATGTTGCCCCTGTTTATTCGGCTTATTCGTTCCGAGATGATGGAAGTGCTGGAGACGGAATACATTAAATATGCCTGGGCCAAGGGCCTGTCAAGAAAGCGAATTTGGATGGTGCATGCTTTTAAAAATACTCTTTTACCCGTGATCACCGTGGGGGGAGTTCAGCTTGGAATCCTTATCGCCTTTACCATTCTTACAGAAACGGTGTTTCAGTGGCAGGGGATGGGGTTTATGTTCCTTGAAGCTGTGGAACGTTCCGACACTGCTCTGCTTGTTGCCTATCTGGTAGTGGTTGGAGCTCTATTTGTGGTCGTAAATACTGTGGTTGATATTATTTACGGACTTATTAATCCAACGGTAACCATAGCCTCACGCTGATGCAGACACGACGACAAAAAATCAAAGATTCCTATCTTTTGTACAGCTTTAAGCGTGACAAAGTTGCCATGGTCAGTTTTGCGATCCTGGCAGTTTTATTACTCGCGGCGCTGTTTGCACCTCTTCTTGCCCCTTATAATCCCTATGATCCAACCGCCATAGATATTATGGATTCGGAACTTCCTCCATCATGGATGGAGGAAGGGGAACCACGATTTTTTCTTGGTACTGATATTCAAGGAAGAGACCTGGTTTCTACCATGCTGTATGGATTGCGAATATCAGTCCTTATTGGAATCGGAGCAGTTATTCTTCAAGCTGTGATCGGAATTGGTGTCGGGCTTACCGCCGGATATCTGGGTGGTAAGATAGATGCCGTGCTGATGCGAATTGCCGATGTGCAGCTCTCTTTTTCCACTCTGATGGTGGCAATTATTGTGAGCGCAATTGTGCAGCTTTCTTTTGGGGTCGGGCGCTATGAGCAACTTGCGGTTCCGCTTCTGATCGTAATTATTGGCATTGCAGAATGGCCACAATACGCAAGAACTGTGCGCGCATCCGTTCTGGGCGAAAAAAATAAGGAATATGTGGAAGCAGCTCGGGTTATCGGACTCGATTCAAGGCGCATTATGCTGTCTCATATCCTTCCCAATACTCTTTCTCCGGTGCTTGTTATCTCCACTGTACAGGTTGCCAATGCAGTGATGAGTGAGGCGGCTCTCTCGTTCCTGGGGCTTGGGATGCCGGTATCACGACCCTCTATCGGGTCGTTGATTGATGCTGGGTTTGAGTATATTTTTTCCGGTGCCTGGTGGATTACTTTTTTTCCTGCCGTTCTCCTGATCGTTTTTATTCTGGTGGTCAATTTGCTAGGCGATTGGTTGCGTGATGTTCTGAATCCCAAACTCTATAAAGGCTGATCATGTCACTGCTTGAAGTGAAAAATCTTGAGGTTAGCTTTGCGTTGCGACACGGTGATCTTGTTGCCTTGAACGATGTTTCTTTTACGCTCGATAAAGGGGAACGCTTAGGCATTGTTGGTGAATCCGGCGCTGGCAAATCCGTGACCGGTTTTGCCGTGATCAATTTGATTTCCAAACCGGGCCGGATCAGTAAAGGGGAAGTCCTCTTTGATGGTCAACGTCTTGATCGGTTCTCTGAAAAAGAGATGCGTGAAATTCGTGGGAATCATATTTCCATGATCTTTCAGGATCCAATGATGACCTTAAATCCCGTATTGACCATCGGTACTCAGATGGTGGAAACCCTGCGGGCACATCGTAAGATTAGCGTCAAAGAGGCGGAAAAAATCGCCATCAAGAAGCTTGATCTTGTCCATATCCCCTCCCCGGAACGCAGATTGACACAATACCCTCACGAATTCTCAGGAGGCATGCGGCAGCGTATTATTATTGCCATTGCTCTTCTTGCTGAGCCTGCCATTATTATTGCCGATGAGCCAACAACGGCATTGGATGTGACTATTCAGGCTGAGATTATGGAGCTGCTTATCGAACTCTGTAATTCGCAGGATATGGGGCTTATGTTGATTACCCATGATCTTGGTGTTGTTGCCGAGGTGACTGAACGGGTGTTGGTGATGTATGCCGGAAAAATTATAGAGACTGCCGCAACCTCCGACCTTGTTACAAGTCCCATGCATCCTTATACAAAAGGTTTGATGAATGCTCTGCCTGGGCACGGAACCTGCGATAAGGAAAACCGCCTCCAGCAGATTCCCGGTTCTATGCCGAACCTTACTGAAATTGCCCCGGGGTGTTCCTTTCATCCACGATGTGCATTTTGTCAGGATATCTGTACAAAAACGGTACCTGAGCTGAGAAAAGTTGCCGGGAGCAAAGACAGACTTGTGAGTTGCCATTTTCCCATTGGGGGGCAAAATTAATGGCCACTCCCATTGTAAAGATAGATAATCTGGTGAAGTATTTTGATATATCCGGGGGATTTCTTGAGCAGTTACAGCTCAAATCCGGAAAGATTCGTTTGCATAAAACAGAGGTAAAGGCCGTGAACGGGGTGAGCTTTGAGATTGCCCCGGGAGAAACCCTGGCAGTTGTTGGCGAATCCGGTTGCGGGAAGTCCACTTTGGCCAGAACTGTAATGGGACTGTACCCACCAACTGCTGGAAGTGTTAGCTACAGAGGTGAGCGGATAGATACCCTGACGTCTAAGCAGATGCTGCCCTATAGACAGCGCATGCAGATGATCTTTCAGGATCCCTATGCATCCCTCAATCCAAGGAAAACTGTCCGTCAAACCCTTAAGGAACCTCTCCGCTTTCACCATAAAAAAATAACAGCTGTTGAAATTGATGAGCGCTTAGCAGAGGTGATGGAACAGGTGGGCGTAAATCCGGCCTGGCGTGATCGTTTTCCCCATGAGTTTTCGGGAGGGCAACGGCAGCGTATTGCCATCGCCAGAGCATTGGTCATCGATCCTGAGTTTATTGTGGCCGATGAACCGGTTTCAGCACTCGATGTTTCCATCCAGGCACAGATCCTGAACCTCCTTATGGATGCCCAGGATCAACGTGGTTTGACCTATCTTTTTATAACCCACGATCTTTCTGTGGTGCGCCATGTCGCCACCCGTGTTGCAGTTATGTATCTCGGAACGCTTTGTGAACTGGCAACTACCAAGGAATTGTACGATACTTCCTATCACCCATACACCAGGGCCTTGCTTTCAGCCATTCCACGAGTGGATGGGAAAAAATCAAAGTATATCAAATTGCCAGGTGAGATTCCAACTCCTATAGACCTGCCCTCGGGCTGTGTCTTTCATGGCCGCTGTATCCATGCAGATGACCGTTGTAAATGCGAGGTTCCGGAGCTTTTGCCGGTTTCTGATTCGTCAGGAACACGCGTGGCCTGTCATGGGATTGCTGAAGGTCGTATTTAACGGAGCAACTTGTGCACTTCAGCTTCAATGGAATTGATAACAACAAGAGTCTCTTCAGGTGTTCCGGTCATAGAAGATCGTAATTGTCTTCCCCAGCCTCTCAGCATTTGAGTAGTGATCTTTCGAACATCATTTTCCTTGCTCCATTCACAGCCAATTTTAACCCCAAGAGCCAACATGATTATTTTGGCTTTGAGTTTTTCATTATCTTCGACCTTGGTAACTACATCTGCACTTATTTGCTGCCAACCACTATAAAAGAAGCCCCCTTTTTGAAATTTTGCATACCAGCGTAGTGCTTTCTCATCAAGTATAAGAAGAGGTTCGTCATTGATTGCCAAGATTAATTTTTCAATGGCAGCCAGGCTGGTAGTATTTTGAATATCCTCACAGGAGGGGCAGTTTGTGGTTGATCCTTGTACCGGTGAAACTACAAAAGGAAGGATGCAGAATGCTGTGAAGGATAATATGAAAATTTGTTTTATATTCATGTGGCAAATTATCTCCTGAAGTACTGGTGCATTGCTCTGGATATTAAGGGAAGTGTGTCTAGTTTCCATTATTTTCACTCTATATAATAGTTCAGCAGGAAATCAGTGCTTGGCATTACACGACAATATTTTGGCAGTTTGCGACACAGTGGCTGAAAGAGGAAGTTGCTGAGATGAACGATGGTTTAATAGGTATTGCAGGTTCGATCGGGCCTAAAGAAAAATAGGCTTAGTCGATAATAGTAACTGTTCCCTTGCCTGCTCTTCTCTGCAGTGGTAAAGATAGCTGACATAACATAAATTCATCATAATCTGAAAAGAGGCTCTGGATATGTCAAAAGTATTTCAAAAATATGTTTCCCTGGTTGTGCTTGTAGTGCTTTCCTGCACGATGTCAGTAGCCGTCTATGCAGCAGCTGACCCCGCACCTGCTGAACAGGCAGCAAAACAAGCTCCAGCACCACCGGTGGATGTTACAAATCCTGATACATATGTACAGGCCCTGCAGTTTGCAAAAGACTGGGGGATGGCCAACGGGCCTCATCTTATTATGGCTCTTATTATCTTTGTTGTTGGTCGCTGGGTTGCCAGGTGGGTAACGGGAATGGCCAGCAAAGGATTCAGAAGGGCTGATGTTGAGCCGACTTTAGGTCGTTTCTTATCCAAACTTATTTATTATGCACTTCTGGCAGGTGTTATTATTGCGGCCGCTGGAGAACTGGGTATTGAAACAACATCATTTATCGCAATAGTTGGTGCAGCTGGCCTTGCGGTAGGTCTGGCTTTGAAAGATTCTTTGTCCAATTTTGCTTCCGGAGTAATGCTTATTCTGTTCAGGCCCTTTAAGGTTGGTGATGTGGTGACGGCAGGTGGTGTCACAGGAAAAGTTCAGCAAATAGATATCTTTAGTACTGTTATTTTAACACCTGATAACCAGAGAATTATTGTTCCTAATGGTGGTATTACCGCAGGGGTCATAACGAATATCAATGCTGAAGAGACACGTCGTGTAGACCTTGTTGTGGGGATTGGCTATGATGATGATATTCGCCTTGCCAAGACAACTCTTGAGGATCTGGTTAAGGCCGATTCCAGAATTCTCACAGATCCGGCCCCTGCCATTGCTGTATCAGAACTTGCCGATTCGAGTGTTAATCTTATTGTTCGTCCTTGGGTAAATACAGAAGACTACTGGGATGTACGTCTTGATCTCACCGAAAGTATCAAACTTACCTTTGATGAAAAGGGGATCTCGTTTCCATATCCACAGCAGGATGTTCATATGTTTCAGGCGGCGGAGTAATTTTGGCTTCTTACCCTGTTGCTGGGAGGGGATTAGTGGTTGACTGGGAAATGACTGTTTTGTATTCTTGTGTGTAAATGAAATCAGCAAAACAACCATTTTATCAGCCGCGGGTATTGTTTCTCCGAGGAGTATGTTCTCTAGTTCTTCTTGTGGTAACGATCCTTTCCGGCTGCAGCAAGACTGGTCTTTCAGTTCAAGAGCCAACTCCTGAAATGGCTATGGGGGAGTGTGTTCTGCTTCTGCACGGCATGGCCCGAACGCTTCACTCCATGGATGCAATGCAAGAGAGATTAGTCGCTGCGGGCTATCATACAGTTAATCTTGGCTATCCATCCACTAGCAAGAAAATTGAAGAGATCGCAGCTACGCATTTTCCGGAAGCTCTGGCAATGTGCCAGCAGTTTCAACCGACTGCTATCCATTTTGTCACTCATTCTCTTGGTGGTATTGTGCTGCGTAGTGTGCTTAAAGCGCAGAAGCCTGAAAATTTGGGTCGGGTTGTTATGCTCAGCCCGCCAAACCAGGGGAGTGTGGCAGCTGACAATCTCAAAGATTGGTGGTTCTATGAGTGGCTGAATGGCCCTGCTGGCCAGCAGTTAACCACCGATGAGAACTCTTTTCCTAACCAGTTGGGCCCGGTTGATTATCCGGTAGGAGTTATTACCGGCGATAGCGTGTACTTTTTTGATTTTTGGCTCTCGTTAATTATTCCAGGTCCTGATGATGGAAAAGTGTCAGTAAAGAATGCACGTCTTGATGGGATGACGGACTTTCTGGTTGTTCATGAAACGCATCCCTTTATTATGGATTCGGAATATGTACAGGATGAAACACTTTATTTTTTTAAAAATGGTGTGTTTAAACATCAGAAAGAACCTTTGCCACCGGTTTCCGGTTCGGATTGGTTTACTTTTCCGAGTGAGTAGCGCTCCTCTCCAATGTTTTCAGTAATTATCAACTCAGGAATTCCCTTTCTCTTTATTCTCCTTCTTAGTGGATGTCAGCCGAAGGTGTACCTTATGCCTGCTCCCGTCGGGCTTACGGGGGAGACTCAGTTTTTTAAGCTGACTGAAGACAGTACCGATGCAAATCTACTCTATACTCTGTATGCCACTAATCGTATTCCCTTTAATAAAATAAATGATTCTACCGGGTACTCTATCTTTCCATCGAAAAAACTGGAACTGGGTTATCTGGTCTACAGTGTGGGAAATAGTGGAATGAGCTGGGATGATCTGCAGCGGGAATCTCTGAAACAGGATCGCGATGATGATCTTCTGCTCACTCAGGAATATGTGCGACCGATGGCGCTGTACCGGGACGATGATGACTTACAGCGTTACAGCAGTGCCCGAGCCGAAGGCTTTTTTGATATGATCAATACGGCTCTTAAAGGCAGTTATGATAAGGATATTACGATTTATGTACATGGGGCGAATTCTAACTTCTATCGGGCGACAGCACAGGGGGCTCAGTTTTTCCATTTTACCGGCCATAATTCTATTATCCTTACCTTCTCCTGGCCATCTGCAGAGAATTTGTTCAAGTACAAGACCGATGTGCTCCATGCGAAAAAAACAATTCCTGCTTTTGCCCAACTTCTAGAGATACTGGCTACTCATACAGAAGCACGAAACATAAATATTATTGCCTATAGTGCAGGGGCCCAGGTTGTGGCACCGGGTCTTGCCTACCTGCATGATCTCTATCCTGAGCGTTCTTCGCGGGAATTAAAAGAAAAATTACGGGTCGGGGAGGTCTATTTTGCGGCTCCCGATACAGCGTTTAAGCCCTTTGTTGAACGATATCTGAAATTCAAAGATATTGTAAACCGAACAACCATCAGTTTGAATTGGAATGACAGAATTCTTCTTCTTGCCGCCATGCAAAATGGAGTCTCACGCCTTGGGAGGCCGGATACCAGTGAGTTAGAAGAATCTGAGATTCAAGCAATAGTGGAATTTTTAGATACTCCGGATCTTGATGTGATTGATGCGGGTGGTTCCAGAGCATTGAACCTTGGAAGGAGTCATGATTACTGGTACAGTAATCCATGGGTGAGTAATGATCTGTTGATGTTGCTGATCTTTAACGCCAGCCCGGAAGAACGGGGGCTTGTCCCATTTCGTACTGAGGGAGGAACCACCCTCTACCATTTCCCAGATGATTATGCCGAAATTATTCCATATTTGCTGAAGGAACAGAAAGATAAAGTGAAAAAAAATAGTGTAACGAAACAGGAGGGAGAAAAATGAAGCGTTTTTTTCTGACTCTCCTTCTTCTGGTCACCGTTGTGTTGGCTACCGGGGGGATTTTCTTAAAAAAAGGAATTCATCTCGATTCTTTCAGTGCCGGTCCGGCAACTCTCAAAAACATTTCACTTGAGTGGCATAGCAAACTGCTACTACAGATAGAAAGTGTTGTTGTTGATTCTCTACAGGATGCTGAAAGTAAGAATCCGTCCCTGGATCTTAGTTTTGTGAATAAAGTTGTTCCTCTTGTGCAATGGATTGATCGCCTGTTCACCAGAATTCTAGTCCAGAAAGTCAGTGTTGGTGAAGTAACTGGTCGTCTGGAGTACGAAGCCTCCGTACTTCGGCTTGATCTTTCTTCTGAACTGATTGATATGAAGGTGGAGACCCGGCTGGAAAAAGGTTTCCTGATTTCTGATATTCAGGAGCTTAAGAGTGAGAGGTTTCATTCATGGGCAACTGGTTCTGTACGGGTGGATCTTGCAGCTAAAACAGGAACCGGTACGCTTGCAGTAAATTTCGCTGATTCATTGCCGGTTGCGCTTTCCTTTACCATGGATCGCAAACAACTTTCTTTTGAAGGGAAAGAGGCTGGAATAATAACAACCATAACCCCCTTTGTTGATCTGTTTGGGATTGATCAGGCCACTCAAAAATGGATCACCGATTATTTAACAGGGAAGCGGTATGAGTTGAAATCTTTTTCAGGGAATTTTCCCTGGAAGGATCCCCTGGTAATGCTTGAGACTTTTCTGGCGGAAGTCAGGGTGGATGGTTGTCAGTACACTTTTGAACCCGGTTTCGAAGCTATTCAATCGGATTACGCCGATCTCTTTTTTGAGAAGGGGGTTCTTGTTATAAAACCCCAGAATCCGATATATTATGGAGAGCAGGGCAAGGATTCTTGGCTGGATATTAATTTTAATGATTTCGATAATATTCTTCTCACGGCCTATATTGAAATGGATGTAAAGGCCGATCAGCATGTTGTAGATTTGTTGCAGGCGTATGATATTCCCTTACCATTTTTGCAAACCGAGGGAAAAACATCTGTTGATTTGACCCTTGTCATAAATTTGAATACTGAAGTGGTGACGGCAAAAGGTGTCTTTGTGGTAGATGAGGGCCGAGTTGACTATCTGAACGCAAATTATACTTTGCAAGATGCCAGGATACTGCTTGATACCAATAAAATCACTTTTGAGCAGATGACTGTCAGTTACGAAAATCTATTTGTCGCTGGTATTACAGGTGAATTTGACGCCATACCGGAGACGGGACAGCTTGATATCCGCCTGCAGGAATGTGATGTCGCACTCGGTGATATGGAGCTGATTCTTGATGACTCGAAGCCAAAACCGCTTATCCACTATACAATGAAACCCGATGGGGCAACGATAGATGCCGGGGCATCTTTCTGGACAGTCGGCGATCTGCCTTTAGAGCTTGGACCCTTTACAACTCCCTTTAACCTGGATACTTTTTCTGGAACAATTGCATCCACTTCACTTGTATTCCCGCCATTTGTATCAACAAGCCTGTCTGGAGATTTTTCGATCAATGAGCAGCGGGCCAATCTGAAATGTGATCTTCTCCAGTTCCAGGTGAACGATCTAAAACTTCAGGAGAAACTGAGTGGTTTGGTGATTCATTATGATAAGGAGTTGACGGTTCGGAGTACAAAACACTCCAAGTGGGAGCTTGGTGGTACTCCTGTGACTCTTTACCCGTTAGAATTGAAGCTTTCAGGTGCTGTATTCTCGATTGATAAGGGGAGGGTGAGCTACGGGACACTATTTGATTCGGCCTTTTCGGGTCAGTACAATTTCAGTGGTCGTCGTGGTGAATTTCTTCTGAACGATCTTGCCATTAAAGATGATACAATAGGGGCTATTGTAACCCTTTCTGAGCTCTCTTTTAACGTAGATGTACAAAAAAAATTACTGCTCACGGTTCCTGAGTTGGCCATGGAATTCAGTGTTTCAGAGAAGGAGAAGGGGTGGAAACTTCTGCTCAAAGACCTTGGCTCTCTTTATACCCACTCACCACTGTTGCAAAAGTATCTGGTAAAGGAGGGTGAGGTTTCAGTTGTATCACAGGATGGAGTTGGGTTTGAATTTTCTGCCAACATCCCCTATGGTTATCCTCTGTTTCTGAGAGGTGATGTTCCTCTGAATCGTTTCCAGATTGATGGTGTATTCAATGAGGGTGGAGTCAAGGCAACAATAAATAAAGATATAGAGCTGCGCTATGATGGGGGCATCACAATCTCATCACAGGACCTTTCTTTTAATGTCCCCGCAATAATTAAACTGTTCAAAGACCTTCCGGAGTCTGTTGAAGATGATTCCAAAAAACAGAACACACTGTGGATCGGCGTTGATGCACTCCGGACAAGTCTTGTTCTTTCACCAGAAAGAAAGATTATCGCTGATAAAATCACTCTGGAAAGTAGTGACGGAAAGACCAGTGGGCAGTTGATGTACGGGGCAGGTGCCATTCTTGTCTCGAGTGAAGGGAATACCTTCTCTTTGCAAGGAGAGAGGTTGAATGATGCTTTTATGAATGCTTTGTTTACTGGAGCAGATTTTCATCAGGGGACGATGAGTGTGGCAGCAAAAGGATCCTTAGATGAATTTACTGCAATGCTTAGAGTGGAAGATACGAATATGAAAGATTTTACAACACTCAATAATATTCTTGCCATGGTAAATACTATTCCAGCCCTTGTAACCTTTAGCTTGCCTTCATACAGCACGAATGGATTGCCAGTGGATAGTATTGTTATTGGTGGAAAAGTTACAAATGGTCGTGCCGCAATTGAAACGGTGAATGTTGACTCACCTGAAATCAGTATTCTCGGAAGTGGCTGGATTGATTTTATTCAGGAGAAGATTGAAATGGATCTCAACCTGATTACCCGGGCAAAAAAGAATGTGAATAAGATCCCTCTTGTTGGCTATATTCTGGTTGGAAAAAAGAAGAGTCCTTCTATTACTGTCCAGGTTTCAGGAGAATTGTCCGATCCGCAGGTGGAGCATTCAACGTTTAAGGAGGTGGCTATCACACCTTTTCAGATGCTCTATCGGACTTTGGCTCTGCCTGCTCATCTGGTAGCTCCCATTTTTGATTTGAGTACGAAAGAAATAGAACCGGAAGAGAAAGAAAATGTGGATTGGGAAGGATTGAAAGAATAAGGAAAATCAAATAAAAAAAGGCAGAATTTCTACTGGAGAAATTCTGCCCTTTAATTCTATTCTACAGACTGCAGAAAATCAGCAACCGCCGATCCCTCAACCGCCTGCTGATTTTACAGGAGCTGGAGCTCCTTCCTTGGTGAGTGGGCTGCCAATGGATGAACGGGTAACCTTGATACGGACATTGTCAGCTATTTCCAGAGTGACAACACTGTCGGTGAGCCCAGTGATTGTTCCGTGAATTCCACCTTTAGTAACAACTTTGTTGCCGTTTTTCATCTCATCCAAAAACTGCTGCTGCAGTTTTGCCTGCTTCTGTTGAGGTCTGATAAGCATAAAGTAAAAGACACCAAATATAAGAATAAGAGGGATAAAAGAGGCAATGCCTCCAGCTCCACCTGCTATTCCACCGTCTGCTGCGTACGCGACTCCTGTCATGGTTGTTCCTCCAAGTATCAATGAAAAAAAAGTTTTTAAAAGTAAAATGTAACTATTTTATCGTACATTATAGGATGTAGCCGAATAGTCACGTGTACATCTGTAATCACTCTCCTCCAAGCCTGCCATAAAAATCGTTACGAAATGTAGAAAAGCTATCCTTTTCGATGGCTTCACGCATTTCTGACATGAGGTTGAGATAATAGTGGAGATTGTGGATGGTGTTCAGGTGGTAGCTCAGGATTTCCCGGCACTGAAAGAGATGGCGCAGGTAGGCCCGTGAGTAATTGCGGCAGGTGTAACAGTTGCAATTTGGATCAACTGGCCTTTTATCGTCACGATATTTTGCATTCTTGATAACCACTTTTCCCAGCGAGGTGAACATCGTACCATTTCGGGCATTGCGGGTTGGCATAACACAGTCAAACATATCCACCCCTCGGTATACGCCTTCGACCAGATCTTCAGGCGTTCCCACTCCCATAAGATAACGTGAATAGTCTTCCGGCAAGTGAGGGATAGTCGCTTCCGTCATATCCTGCATCAGTGATTTTTCTTCCCCGACGCTTAAGCCTCCGATTGCGTAACCGTCAAAACCAATATCAATCAGTGCTTCGGCGTGTGCTTTTCGTAAATCATGGTGCATGCCACCCTGAACAATACCAAAGAGGAGCTGCCCCGTGTCATTCTGGGCGTCACGACAGCGCTGTGCCCAGCGGCTGGTGAGATCCGTTGATTTAATGGTGTCTTCACGCGTTGCAGGATAGGGAATACAGGTGTCAAGACACATCATGATGTCTGAGCCCAGTGATTCCTGTACCTGAATAGCATTCTCGGGGCTTAAAAAGAGCTTGGCACCATCCAGATGGGAGCGGAATGCAGCTCCCTCTTCTGTTATTTTGGCAAGATCACTTAGGCTGAAAATTTGAAATCCACCGGAATCAGTCAGGATGGGTCGATCCCAGTTCATAAAGTTATGGAGCCCGCCAAAGCTACGAATCAATTCCTGGCCCGGCCGAATAAAAAGGTGGTAGGTGTTGCCGAGAATAATCTGGGCATTCATCTCCTTAAGGTTCTCGGGTGTTACTGCTTTTACCGTGGCCTGGGTACCAACCGGCATGAAAATCGGGGTCTGAATGGTTCCGTGCAGAGTTTTTAGTTCTCCTCTACGGGCAGCACAGTCTGTGGATTTACATTTTAGGGTGAATGGTGAGCTTGTATTTGTGGTCATGGTTGCCTTTGCCGATACCTTGTCCGGCGCTACATTTTGTCTGGTTTTTCTGGAGCTACTGTATGCCTGAATAATACTGTATTTTTCAGGACAGGGAAACAGTTCCTCTTAATTTATTTAGGATTAAGACAGGCAGTGACTGCGGAAGTCAAAGGAGGAAATGAACTCCGTGATGCAGAATCTCTTAATTTCACATACTCGTTTTCTGTTAATTATTGTTAATTGTTTGTTCGGTAACGTGTTGTAATAGTGTAGTTGTTGTCTGGTGGGTATTTGTACCTATATAAAATGTTAAAGAGCTGTGGTATAATTGAACATTACATTTAGAAAAAGCCAACCCTGTAGGAAAGATGGGGACGGAAAGCCACGGGTCGACATGATAGCCGGGCTACCTATTATTGGTAGCCCGGTTTTTTTATTTCAGAAAAGGAGGCAATAGAGAAAAACACTTTGGTTATGTCTTTGTATGCAATCGAAAAAAATCAAAATGAAAAAAGGAGGGGAAATGAAAAATCGATTATATGCTATTGTGTTACTGGCCTTCTTCTCAATTTTTGGATCGAGTTGTTATGCAGCTATTATGACGTTTGATAGTGTGGGGCAAACTGGAACTGGCCCTATAATAACGCCCTATAGCGAAAATGGAATCCAGTATGAATCGTTTGATTCAAGTTTTGGTCCCGTAGTGTGGAGCAATTGGCTCCCCGACGATGGAGGGTATAATATCCATCAAGATGGAGGATATTCCATTGTTAATATGTTTGGCGTAGCTTTTGATCTGATCGCGATTGATTTTGGTTTTATTGGGGATGATAGCGGTGATAACGTGACCAGCCTTCAAGTTGAAACAAACACAGGCGTGGTTGAAAATTTACCTTTCACTGATGGACATTTAGGAACAATAGATTTTTCTGTGTTAGCAGGATTTTCAAATATAACTTCATTCACAATAACAGATACAGCAAATTGGGGAAACAGCTGTTGGGAGGTCGATTGGATCGAAACTGCGACTGCACCGATCCCTGAACCCGCGACCATACTCCTTTTTGGCGCGGGGTTGGTTGGACTCGCAGGTTGCAGGATCAGAAAAAAATGAGACATTTTATCGGCTGATTTCTTCATGGTTTTTTTAAGTTTTTTCTGGCAAAAAGATGCTCTTTCAAGGTGCCCTACAGATATTATTTAATGAACATAAGCATAAAACTGTTGGGCTAAATTGTGATTTCGTATAGGAATGGAGTAAGTCAAAACAGACAACAAAGAGACCTGTGGCTATAAAGAATATGTGATCTTTTACAAGGAGATCATACCCACAAGCTGTTTGTTACCCTTTTTTATGCGGATCTTGAGGAGTAATCGGTGCTAGTTAATACTTTATTTAAATACTGGACATACAGAGTTTTTGCGCCTGGAGCAGTACTGCGATCAACCTATGGGGCTTTTCAAAAACTTTTGGAGTACGATGGGCGGACGCATGAAGAGATGGCAGAACTTGAGGCCCTGTATTACCAGGGACTGAAAGAGGATTTCAGCCGTATCCGCAAACGTTATGACAGCTTTTCTGCAAATGTTCTGGGAATGGTGGAGTGTCTTGAGGAAATGGCTCCTGGGTCATATGTAACCCTGAAAAGCTATTATAAAAAGTTTGATTTTTATGGTAAATTTCTGTTGGCTCCGCCAGAGATTGACTGTTCACCTCCTTTTACCTGTTCTTTGCAAGATGGCACTGGCCAGGATGATCTTGTTGGAGGAAAGGCCTCACAACTCGCCATTCTTAGTACAACTCTGAATCTTCCTACTCCTGATGGCTTTGTGATTACGGCCAATAGCTTCAATTATTTTATGGAGTACAATGATTTTCGCAGATCCGTGGATGAGATTCTTTGCCGCATTGAAAGTGTGAACCCCAAAAGTCTGGAGGAGGCATCGGCAAAGCTTATCAATTTAATTATGGCTGGTGATATCCCCGCTGAAGTCAGTGGTGGAATCACTGCTTCCTGGAATAAATTCTCCAGTGGATTTACAAATACTCCTCTGGTGGCGGTTCGCAGCAGCTGTCTGAATGAAGATGGCGCCTGCTCCTTTGCTGGACAATATCTTACTCTGCTCAATATTCCCGGTGATACAATTATAGATGCTTGGCGTCAGGTGGTCAGTAGTAAATATAGTCCGGAAGCATTGGCCTATCGTATTCATTCCGGTCTGGGTGATGAAGAAACGGCGATGGCGGTTCTTGTTCTCGAGATGGTGGATGCAAAAGCAAGTGGTGTTTTGTATACCGAAGAACCCTCGGGGGAGCAGAAGAACGATGTTGCTATTCATGTTGTACGTGGTCAGGGCGATCTCCTCGTAAGCGGGCGGGTTATTCCTGAATCATACTCAATGAGTGAGGGAAAGGACGAAGAGCATAGCGGTTCGGCAATAGTAAGCTATGAAGAGTTGACTGATTTGCGCAGGCAAGGGCAGGTTATTGCCGATTATTTTGACTCGCCACAGGATGTGGAATGGTCAATTACAAAGGAGGGGCGGCTTCTTTTTTTACAAAGCCGACCTCTTGGGATTCAGCATTCTATTGCAACTGCTGATACGGTCATACCCCAGGAAGATAAGGGCTGCTTATTGTTTCGGGCAGGAGTCACTGCGGCAATGGGACAGGCTGCTGGGATGGCTTATATTGTTGACTCTGCCCATGCAGTGGAGGATGTGCCTCCTGGCGCAATCCTTGTATTACAAGAAACTCTGCCTTCTGCTGTTCGTGTTCTAAAACAGGTTTGCGGTGTGGTGGCAAGCTTAGGGTCCGTGGCAGGTCATTTTTCAACTGTATGCAGGGAGTTTGATGTTCCACTGCTGTTGGCCGTCGGGGATTCTGTTAATGAGATTGAGCATGGTGAGGAAATCAGTCTTTTCGCAGATATTCAGGAGGTGTGGCGGGGCAACTGTCTGCCCGAAAAAAAGCCAATACCACTTCATGAAAAACAGGCCTCTCTGCCCTATTTCAAACGCCTCCATGGGCTGCTTGAATTTGTAACTCCTCTGAATTTACTTGATCCGGATTCTAAAAGTTTTGTCCCGGAATTCTGTCGATCTCTTCATGATGTGATCCGCTTTTCCCATGAACAGGCAGTGCGTACCATGTTCTTTCTTGGAGATCGCGGGAGCGGCAGATCAAAGGGAAAGCGGAAATTACTGTCCGATCTGCCACTTGATGTCTTTCTACTGGATGTGGGTGGCGGTCTGAAGGCAGGAAATGGAGGGAAGGGGGATGTTGAGATAACTGATATCTGTTCCACTCCTTTTCTCGCTCTGTGGAAAGGGCTGACTCATCCAAGTGTTACATGGGAGAATCGCTCACACTATGACTGGAAAAGCTTTGATGAAATTGCCCTTGCCGGTGGCGTTGCCAGCAAGGATTCGTCTGAATTTGCAAGTTTTGCCGTACTCGGAAGTAATTACGTAAATCTTAATATGCGGTTTGGGTATCATTTTACACTGGTTGATGCCATGTGTGATCAGGATGCGGCAAAAAATTATTGTCAGTTACGTTTTGCTGGAGGTGGTGGCGATTTTTCCGGGAGGAGTTTGCGAATAGATTACGTAGAGGCTATTCTTAAAGAGAGTGGGTTTCAGGTGACTCCTAAGGGGGATCTCCTGGATGCAAGGCTACAGCATATAAGTGCCGGGGAGATGCTACAAAAACTTACTATTGCTGGCCGTCTCCTTGGTGTAACAAAGTTGATGGATATGCGTCTTAAAGATAGAAATATGGTACAAGAACAGGTGAAGGCATTTTGGGAGGCTGCTGAATAAATGAAAGACAAAAATATGTTATATCAACTTACCTGGCTTACCAGTCAACTTGCCGTTGGGTATGCCCCCATGTCATATGAAGAGCTTGATTCTATAAAATATCAGGGGATTGTCGCTATTGTCAACCTGTGTGGAGAATTTACCGATCTGCATGAAATTGAGGAACAGTCTGGCTTTGAGGTCTGCTACCTTCCCACCCCTGATGAATGCGCTCCGGATATGGAAAAGATGAAAGAGGCTCTTGAGTGGCTGGATGAGGCACTCTATTTAAAGAAAAAGGTTCTTGTTCATTGTCGTCATGGGCATGGTCGGACGGGGACTTTTATTTCTGCCTATTTTCTACGGCGGGGACTGGCACTTAAATATACTGAAAAAACGTTGAAGGGAACCAGGGCTAATCCCACCAACTACAGTCAGTGGAAACTTCTGAAAAAGTACAGTAAGCAACAGGGACAGTTAGATGCAAGAGAGGCGAGCATTGAAAACCCAAGTACTATAAATCTTCTGCCGTTCTTTAAAGATTATGAAGCACTCCTGGCTGAAGCCGGGACTACAGAGCTTGATACTGCTATTTGCAACAACATGTTTGATCTACAGCTAGTTGAGGCAGTATATGTCAGCAATATTATAAACTCACAGTTAAGCAGAGAGAAACGCAATTCTGTTCTTGAACGGGCGCTTTCCAAAGTCAACCCGGAAAAATATATCTGCCCACTGTTTGAAGAAGGGACCTGCCTTATTTGTGACAGGCGTCCCTTGCGTTGCCGGAATATCCTAGATGAAGAGCAAAAAAAAATGCTGGATTCAGTAACAAAAAACATCTCCCAAAATATTTTTCTTGCCCTTACCGAATCGTTTCCCTCGAGTGATGACTTGCATTTTTCAATCGTTGATACTGTTTCCGGTCGGTTTGTGCAGCACTATTTTCAGGCGACGCGTGACAGGAGAGAAGGGTAAGGGGATATGAAACTGAAAAGGGTTAAACGACTGCTTATCGTGGATGATGAAAAAGATCTTCTTGTCCTCCTGCGTAAAGTTCTGGCGAGAAAATGCAGTTGTGATGTGGCCATTGCTCAATCTGGAAAAGAAGCCCTTGAGAAAATCAGATCCTGGCATCCGGATGTGGTCATGACTGATATCGTTATGCCCGATATGGATGGCCTGCAACTGCTTAGCAAGGTGCGTGAATTAGACAGAACCATCAGCGTAGTAATAATGACTGGCTACGGTACTATAGAGATGGCTGTTAAAGCACTCAAGAATGGTGCCTACGATTTTTTGGAAAAACCTTTTGATAATTCCCAAATAAGTCTCATAATTCTACGTGCATTTGAGCGAACGGAACTGCTTCAAGAGAATTTACAACTGCATGAGAAATTACAGGAAAGTGACCGACCCACTGAGTTTGTCGGACAGAGTGTTGCTTTGCAACGGGCAATCGATCTTTTGACACGTCTTGGTCAGAGTGAAGCAACTGTTTTGATTCGTGGAGAATCGGGAACGGGAAAGGAAGTTGCCGCGAGGACGATTCATGCAATGAGTGGGCGTAGTAAAAAGAAGATGATTACGGTCAACTGTCCTGCACTTCCTGAACAGATTCTTGAAAGTGAGCTATTTGGATATGCAAAGGGAGCATTCACCGGAGCCGATCATGACAAAGACGGGCTTTTTCTTGAAGCCTCTGGATCCACTATTCTTCTTGACGAAATTGCCGATATTCCTGTTTCTCTCCAAACCAAATTGCTTCGAGTACTGCAGGAAAAAGAAATTCAGCCGCTTGGACAAACCCGTACAGTAAAAGTTGATGTCCGGGTACTTGCATCTACTAATCAGGATCTAGAAGAAAAGATGGCCAGAGGTGAATTTCGGGAAGATCTTTTTTATCGTCTGAATGTAATGACGGTTACCATGCCATCACTCGATGAAATGCAGGAAGATATTCCTCTTCTGGCTCTCCACTTTTTTAATATCTATGTGCAGGAGTATCAGCGGGAGGGGATGGAGCTTACTCCCGAAGCATTGAAATGCCTGGTACGGAGGGAGTGGAAGGGGAATGTGCGTGAGTTGCAGAACAGAATTAACCGTGCGGTTCTGCTTACTCCGGGTGTTGTTATAACTCCTAAGGATCTTTTGAGTCCGGAAGAATTAGCAGAAGACAGTTCCGCCGATAAAATTGGAGCAGAAATTCCCGTGTGTGTCTATCGTCTTCCCTACAATGAGGCAAAAGAAGAGGTGATGTCCTCTTTTAGTTCAACCTATCTTGAAAGAGCTCTAACCATGAGTACAGGTAATGTTTCCGCAGCTGCTCGTGAAAGCGGCCTGGGACGTCAATCCTTTCAACGTCTGATGCAGCGCTTTAGTGTAGAGTCTCAATCGTTTAGAAATGAATAGTCACAGCTTGTCCTAAGTTCAGTACCTCCCCTTTGTTTTACCTATAGCAGACCTCTTCTTGTAATATCTCCACTGCATCGAATGTGCGGCACTCCTGTCACTTCGAGGACGAATTGCCTGATCTTGCGTCTAATTAATAGCTCTTCACCAATAATCACAAAAGTGATATACCATAAATAAGGGAGTAGGCGATGAAAACAATGCATCCGTTATGGTGCAGTGCATCGTTTTAGATGCATGTTTTGAGCTGTAGATATGGTTTCTTATTTCTTTAAGAGAGGACAGTTTTTAGGGCAACTGAATGATTTTTCAGCTGAATATGTGCATTCACAACAAAATTCAATATTGGCATCATCCTTGCTTAGTCACTTACGATGTGGGCCACTGCCTATTGTGGAGGGCAGGTACAAGCAGGTTTGTGGTAAGCCTAAAAATACTTTGATGGTACGATATGAATCTTATGCGATTGACACACAGAATGTCCCCGTTTCTCCTCCTATTGACAATGACTGTGTTTCCCGGAACTGCGTGGGCTGTGCAAAGCCACGGAGCTCCAGAAGGTTTATATGTCCATCAACTGGCCCATGTCTTTTATACCGCAGCATTGTGTTATCTTTTTTGGGGGATTCGTCAGAGTGCATTTAAGGCACGTGGATGGCGATGTCTTCAGGTGTTTTGTGTTTTTATGGTTCTTTGGAATGTGGTTGCCTTCACGGGGCATTCTCTTGCTTCATCCGTGCACGCTACAGATTTTATTCGTGAAGGAGGGTATCTGAGTACCAGGCTGCAGGGACCTTTTACCAGTGTTAAACTTTGGTACTACTTTACAAAACTTGATCATCTCTTCAGTGTACCATCGATCTTTTTTCTGTATCTGGCAATGAAAGGTATATACGAGAGTAGTAGTGAGGAAGAGAAGATATGACAACTATTCCCATGTTTCCAGCCATAGTCGTGGATATGGTTGGCTCTTTTATTATAATCGTCTTTTCATTTCTCGCTCTTCGCTATGCCTGGCTCCTGCTTCGTAAACAACCGGATAATTTTCTCTGGGGGTTTCTCTTCTATTTTTGCCTGACCCTTGTCTGTTTTTCTGTATCTCGTGCCGTTGGTCATCTTCTTAAACAAATTCTTCTTATTTCAGGGAATAAAGAACAGTGGCAGGCGTTAGCTCCCTATAGCGGTGGTTTTAATACCCTGCTGATGATCTCTCTTGCTGCGGTAAGTATCTACTATCATAAAGGAATAGAAGGCTTTTGGGCCATACAGAAAAAAGCACGTAGCCTTAAAGAAGCCAATGAGAATCTTGAGGAGTCTGCGGATAAGCTACTGAAATTAAATGCAAACCTTGAGGGTATCGTTGAGCGGCGAACCAGGAAGCTCTCTGCTTCAGAAAAGAAGTTCAGGAACTTTTTTATTAATTCTAAAGATATGGTCTATTTTTGTAATGCAGAGAACAGGCTTGTCAATATGAACTCTGCTGGTTTGGAAATGCTTGGCTATTCCATGGAAGAGGAACCGGTACTTTCATTGCATCAGATTTTCTGTAATGAGGAAGATTTGGATAGCTACTTTGAGACCATTGTCTCCGTAGGATTTGTTGAAGATCTTGAAGTGGAATTTGTTCGGGCCGATGGAACGGTTGTCTATGTCCTTCTTTCTGCAACTGCTCTTTTTGATGAAGAGCATAAGTTTGAAGGTTGTGAAGGAATTGCAAAGGATCTAACGCGGGTACGTACAATGATGGAGCAACTTTCATCCAGTGAAAAAATGGCCTCCGTTGGCCAAATGGCTGCCGGAGTTGCTCATGAAATCAATACCCCTCTTGGGGTGATTCTAGGCTATTCCCAGTTAATGATGGATGATTTTCTTCCTGAAAGCGAGGAGGGTCAGAGTCTGTTGGTTATTGAGCGTCAGGCGAAGGCCTGCCGTAAGATAGTTGCTGATCTTCTCAAGTTCTCCCGTCAGTCGGAGAGTGCCCGTGAAAATATCCAAATAAACGAAGTGCTTGAAGACGTATTGGCGGTAACGGAACATACTCTTCATATGGATCATATCCACGCCCATCGTGATCTGGATGAAAATATTCCGATGATTGTTGGAGATACCGAGAAGTTACGCCAGGTTTTTGTCAATTTTATTAACAATGCCCATCATGCCATGGAAGACCAGGGTGGTGGGGATGTATATCTTTCCTGTCACTATGAAGAGGAAGCCAACCGGGTGGTGGCGACCATACGTGATACCGGACATGGTATTCCGCAGGATATTGTGGCCAAGATTTTTGACCCATTTTTCACTACCAAATCCGTTGGGAAGGGAACTGGACTTGGCCTTTCGGTGTCCTATGGCATTATTCAGGAACATGGCGGAACGATCGAGGTCGAAAGTCCGGCCAAAGGCGATAAGGGTGAATTACAAGGCACGGCTTTCCATGTGATGCTACCGGTTGCCTTGCGAGAATCAGTCTCTGTAAAAGATCAATAAGATATGAAACCAATCTGTTTATAAACAACATCAACAAGGGAGATGTCATGGCTGAGATACTGGCTTTAGACGATGTACAAGATGCAACAGTACTGATCGGAAAAATTCTAACCAAAAAAGGACATACCGTTCACTGCTTTACCGAAGAAGATAAGGCAATAGCTCATGCAAAAGAAAATAAGGTTGACCTGGCAATTCTTGACATAAAACTTGAGAAAATGAGTGGTGTTGAGGTCCTTGGTTTTTTGAAAGAAGTACAGCCAACTATGAAGGCCATTATGCTCACCGGATATCCCACGGTTGAAACAGCTCGTGAAGCTATCAGCCTTGGTGCGGATGAATATTGCGTTAAACCCATTGACCGCGATGAATTGGAAGAAAAAGTTGAGAAAGTCCTGAAGTCACGAGGCAAAAAAAGCGCAATGAGCGTCTAGGAAAAGGTGAAGAGTATGGATGTTAAAGCAACAAATCTGGCTAGAGCCAAGATGTATCAATTCCTCTCCACTCTCTATAGGGATGAAATCCCTTTGTGGCTTATCGAAAAGATGGGAGAAAAGGCCTTTCTTGACCAGATAAAAAAGCTTCAGGAAGTCTGTACTATCCAGGATTTCTGCTCCGGTCTTGGTCGAATGCGCGGCACCGTGGAGTCGTCATCACCTGGAGAGGTCTTTAACGAACTTCGTTATGAATATGCGGATCTTTTCCTCAATGCCGGCAATAATCCAGCCTTTCCCTATGAGTCCTGTTATAGCACCCGTGAACCACTGGTGATGCAGGAACCCGTGGTGAAAATACGTGAGGTTATGAATAAGGCCGGACTGCATAAGCATGAGGACTTTCTTGATCTTGATGACCATATCGCGGCTGAGCTTGAGCTTATGCGTTATTTTGCCGAACAGGCTGCCTATAAAGATGTCAAACAGGAGGCGGAATTTGAGTTCCTGCGCAACCATCTTATGGCCTGGGTGGTTGAATTTTCGGCGGTGCTCACCAGTGCTGCAAAGACCGAATTTTATCGGGGCCTTGCAGAGATTACCATGAGTTTTCTCTTTAATGAGCGCATGTTCAGCTTTGCAATGCTTTCCAATCAGGCTACCGATGATTCCTACGGATTTATTCTGGAGCATATGAGTAAGGCTGTTTCCACCTTGGAACTTGGTGATGACTATGCAACCCTTGCCGAAGGGAGTGTCGCACCAGAGAAGTTGAAAAGTGTTAAGTCCCATTGTTTTATCTGTCTTGGGCTTTGTGGCCAGGAGATGAAGGTTAAGGATAATATCATTACAGGCTGTAAGGGACTTCCCGGTGATCCAAAGGGTGCCGGAAGGCTGTGTATCAAGGGTGCCAATGCCCATCATAATACCTATTCTGCCTATAGATTGAAAACTCCGCTGATCAAAGAGAACGGCAGATTCCGTAAGGCCAGTTGGGAAGAGGCCCTTGATCGTACAGTTGAAAACCTGAAACGTATTGATCCAACAGAGGTTGGTTTTCACCGTGGCAACGATTTTAATAACTGGTGTCACGAGGCTGTGATGTCTGCCTATGGCACTCCGAACAAGGTTACCCATCGGCAGATGTGTGATAACCCTGCACGTATGGCTAATGAGAAAAACTTCAGTGAAAAACGTCCCTGGATTGATTACGAAAATTCTGAATTTATCATGCTCTTTGGCATGAATGAGCTTGCAACCTCCGCTGGGCAGCGAAAGGTCGCAAATCTGAAAAAGGCAGTCAAGCGTGGTTGCAAGCTGGTGGTGATTGACCCAAGGCGTAGTGAAACTGCAAACATTGCTTCTGAGTGGATTGCTATCAAGCCCGGTACGGATGGTGCCATGGCCATGGCCATGTGTTATGTGCTGGTTAAAGATGATCTTTACAATAAAGAGTTTGTTGAAAGCTGGACCTATGGATTTGAGGCCTTCAAAAAACGCCTTATGGGTGAGGAAGATGGCATTGTCCGAACACCGGAATGGGCAGCTGAAATCTGCGGTATTTCAGCGGGAACCATTACCCGGCTGGCCCATGAATTTGCTATTGCTGCTCCCGCCGTTGGAACCAATAGCTGGACAGGAGTAACCCAGGCACCAAATACCCTGCACGCTACCCAGGCACTTATTGCCATGAACGGCCTAATGGGTACTTTTGATGCCCCCGGTGGACCATCTCTTATTCGGAAGAAAAAGCTCGCTTCAGCATGGAGCGATGATCAGGCTAAACCGCCAAATAACGCACCAAAGACCAAGCTTGATAAGGGGCATCTCTGGAGCGGTTGGATTCCTGCCTATTTTGAAAAAGATGTTGATGCGGGTAAGCTTAAGGCCATGCTCTGTTACTTCGGTAATCCTGTAATGTCCTGCGGCAGTGAGCCCTCGGTTAAGCGGGCCATTGAAAAACTGGAATTTTCCTGCTCCATCGACTGTTACATGTCCAATACAACCGAGCTCTGCGACGTGGTGTTGCCAGACTGCACCTATCTTGAGCAGAGTCGGGTGGTTGCTGACTGGATGTACGAATCCTTTATCTCACTTTTCCAGCGGGCTATCAAACCCATGTATGATACCAAGGCTGTTGTTTCTATCTTTCAGGAAATTGCAAAGCGACTTGGATATGGCGAATATTTTACCTGGAAAAACGAGGACGAATTCCTTGAGAATCAGCTTCGCAATCAGCCGATCACTTTGGAGGAGTTGCGTAAGGTTGGATATCATATTACCGACGAGCAAGAGTTCTATAAATATAAAGAGTGGGGATCCATGAACCCACCAGCCGGTTATGGCGCCTCAGGAAATACTAAGACCGGAAAGTACAATTTTATGAATCCCCTGGCCGAGGAAAATGGTGTTGATGGGCTTCCTGATTATAAGGATCCATGGGAAGACTGGCCGGAACTTGAGCCGGATGATGATCATCCTATGATACTTGGGTTTTTCCGGGTACTTGAGCATGAGCACACCTCCACCTTCTGGAATGTGTCTCTGATGAAGGCCTGTGGTACCAATCCGGTATGGATCAATTACGTGGATGCCAAAGCGCTTGGTATTGCCGACGGTGATGCTGTAAAGATCAGTTCGCCATGGGCCTCCGTTGAAGCTGTTGCAAAGGTCACCTGGGGAATCCGTCAGGGAGTGCTCGCTGCAGCAGGAGGGTTTGGCCATAAGTATGGTCTTGAAGGAGATCCCAAATATCCACAGTTTAAGGGCTTTAATACCAATACTCTGCTTCGGCCGAATACGACCTGTAAGTGGACGGCAACACCGCCTTTGAAATATATCAAGACCAATATTGAGAAGATCTAGTCGGAGCCGTATACGATCATGACGCTGCTACAGGAACAGAAATATCTAAAGGTCTTCCAGAAGGTAACCAAACTTACCTCCATGGTCCTTGATCATCAACAGGTGATGGATACTATTGTTCGCAGTTTGCCGGATCTTATGGCGGTGGACGCAGCAACCATCCGCCTTCTTGATGCCGAGACTGGTCAATTTGTAATGGGTGCTGCTCATGGCCTTTCTGTGGAGTATCTTTCCCGTATCAGTATCGATACGGAAGAGACCATGGAGATGATCCGTTCCGGGTATCCGGTGGCTAAGACCGACTTGGAACAGGAGGGCGGTCACCATGATCAGGAGCTGGTGCAGAGTGAGGGGATTAAATCTGTCCTCACCCTGCCCATTATCTTTCAGGATGCAATTATTGGGATGTTGCGTCTTTTAACCCGGGATAAACGAATTTTTACCGCCGATGAGATCTCTTTTTCCATGGCCCTTGCCGAGCAGGTGGGAATTGCCATTTCCAATAGCAGGATGTTTACGGAGATGGAAAATCAGGTGGATTTTATGAAAGAAATTCAGGAGCTTTCCACTCTGGTCAGTTCCAGCCTTGATCTGTCAGCGGTACTCGATACCATTGTAGAACGTCTGCCGCAGTCTTTGGGCTGTAAGGGCTGTTCTATCCGCCTCCTTCAATCCCAGTCAAATCAATTGGAGTTGGTGGCTTCCCATGGCCTGTCTGAAACGTATTTGCAGCGTGGTCATGTGGAGAATGAAAAAAATGTAGAAGCTGCACTGTCCGGTTCTCCTGTCTCTATCTTTGACGTGAGGCAGGATGACCGGATTATCTATAAACAGAATATGGAAGAAGAGGGGATCAAGTCCCTACTCTCCGTTCCTATTAAGGCGGGGAGCGATGTGATCGGAGTTCTTCGTATTCTTTCCGATGTCGCTCGCTGTTTTACCAGCAGTGAAATTAATTTTGCAGTCACTGCTGCAGAAGTTGGAGGCGTTGCAATTCGTAATGCTAAGACGTATCAGCAGATTACCCTGCTTTTTAATCAGATCGAAGAAAATGAGCGCTTCCTAACCAATATTCTGAATTGTATCAGGCCGCAGTTGCTGGTCGTTGACAATGAAAAACATCTTGTTTTGGTGAATAAGGTTCTGCAGGAAGTGATGGGCAGGTCTGAGAATGAGCTTCTGGGGTGTGATTATGATGGTCTTTGGCAGGATCAGGAGTGTGATGAGGAAGATTGTCCGGTTAGTCGAGTTCTTCATACTGGAGAAAGTGCAGCCTATACACACAGGATCCTTCAGGATGGAGAGGAGCGCTGGTGTGAACGTACTGCCTCACCCATGATTGATTCCGATGGCAGGGTTGAGTATGTCATTGAGGTTATTCGTGACGTTACAGCAAAACGGCAACTGGAGGAAGAACAGTTGGAACGAGTGAAACTTCAGGGGGTTATAGAACTTGCAGGAACCGTCGCCCATGAGATTAACTCACCACTTTTTGCGGCACTTGGTACAGCACAGCTTCTTGAAGAAGAGCTGGAACAGCAGGATCTTATAGAGGACACGGCCACGATCATCAGGAATTTGAAGGAGATTGGGGTACTGACTAAAAAAATGACAAGTATGACCGGTTTTGAGAGCCGTGAGTATGTGGGTGAGGCAAAGATTGTTGAAATAAAATGAATAGTTATGTTTTTAATTTGGGTAACTAACTGGTGCCTGTACGTAACTGGCCTTTTTCTCCTAACGCTTGGTTGCATGTGAAATTTTATCCTCGAAATAGTATCTATATGTTTGCGGTAAAATTGCTCCTGCACCTCGATTTAGAAGAAAAAATCTCATTTATGAACGGACACTAACGGATCTAAAAAGTTAAGGAGGAAGTATGAAGCGAATTTCACTACTACTAATTGCCATTGCAGGCCTGGTTTTTGCGAGTAGCAATGCCATGGCCGTTGATGACAAATTAAGTTCTGGTACAATCAAGGCAGGAACTGCCATTGGTGTTGAGGGAAGTATTGCTCCAGAACAGGATCTTTTCGTGGTTGTCTGTACGGATAAACTGTTTTCTGCAAAAGACTCACCAGGGCCTAAAGAAAAGAAGCGTTTGATGGACGGTAAGAATGGTAAGCATATCTTTGGTGATACTGCCATCCCTCCTTCTTTTTACGTTGTTACCAATAATCCAGGGGCCTTGGCAACTCCAAAAGTCTCTCCAAAAGGCCAGACTACTGGAGTCTTCGCTTTTCCACCGTTTAAGTACAATGTTAAAGTAAACAAGATCAACCCATGGAGTGAAATTGATCCCGCTGTCCAGGGCATGATGGGTCCAGTAAATAGTGAAGCGCAATGGAAAATGCTTGCCTATACCCATGAAAACAAATTTGGAATGAACACCATTGTTAAGGAAAAACCCAGCACTGGTGGTAATGCCCGAATGATCATGAGTGATTACACTGCAGATGCCGAGCAATGGAATGAAGGCGTTTCAGTAACACTTGATAAGGCTACTGGCAAATATTCTGTTTCCATGGCTCCTTATAAAAACCTTTTTCCTGATACTGTTATGGCTGTCTATGTAAATGGCCAGAAGATAGATACGTTTACTATTGAAAAATCAGGATTCTTCTTTAAGACTGGTAATGTATATATGAATCCACTGGTTGTCTTCGGTGGAGCATTTATTATTGGTATTCTGTTTGTTATTATGGGCGCTGCAGGTGGTTTGTTCACAGCAGCTTTCCAGATTACTGCAATTGGAACAAACGGTCCAATTGGTATTAATGCTGGTAATACCATCAAACCTACAAACCTGTTTCTCACGCTTTGTTCTCCCATTAGTGGATTGCTCAGTTACCTTAAGGAAAAACGGTTTGCCTATCCCGTTGCCATTCCATTTGCCATCGGAATTGTGATTGGTGCTTTCTTTATTGGACCCCCACTTTCTGCCAAGTATCTGAATCTTGCCGCATTTAAATTCTATCTTGGATTGATCTGTCTGGTTATCGGTATTAAATTATATATCGAATCACTTGCCAGTTCCATTGAGAAGAAAAAGGCAATGAAAGCGATTGTTCAAAAATTTAATGCAGCAGTTATAGAAGCCAAAGAATCGGGTAAAGCACTGCAACTTGGTTCCATTGAATTTGATAAGTTTCATCCCATTAAGTTTGAGATGCGCTTCTGGGGTGAAACATTTATTGCCAAGCCCCTCTTGATGGTATGTGGTGGTGTTGTTATGGGTATCGTCGCATCCTCCTTTGGTGTTGGTGGCGGCTTTATGTTTATGCCTTTCATGACTACCATGGTAGGATATCCAATGTATCTTGCTGTACCCATTGCTCTTGCTGGAGCCTTTTCCACCTCGGTTGGTGGTATTGCAAAGTATGTGATGATGGGCTATCAGCCTGACTGGATTATGGCAGCTCTGATTGCAGCTGGTGCCATGTGTGGTGGTGTTATTGGTCCAAAACTTCAGAAGAAAATGCCTGAGATTCTACTCAAGCGACTTCTTGCCGGTGCATTGATTCTGACCTGTCTGAAGTACACAGGACTTATCTGGTTTATGCGCTAAAGTACAAATATTGCAGTGGCCTCGGCCGCCGCATGTGATACTATGAATAATCCTGACAATGGGGTAGGGGAATCCTACCCCATTGTTGGTTTTTGTGACATCTTAACACTATTAATTTTTCTTTATGCAGATAGTAAACACCATTCTTGATGCCATTTATTATGGGGTGCTTCAGCCGCTGTTTCTCGGCATTCGGGATCTTCTGGATCTCGTTTTCCTGGACAGCCTGTCTGCGCTCTCTGTGTCGCAAAGTGGTCAAGTAGTCGTCGTTGCTATCTGTACCGTCTTGCTTGCTTTTTGTCTTCGCAACTTGCTTAATGTTGAAGCTAAGGAAAAAGTATTTCGGACAAAATTTACTGCTCAGAAAGCTGAGCGGGACACGATCAGCGTTATCCCTGATCACAAAAGCAGGGATGCCCTTTACACCTCAGCCGACATGTCCATTGATGAGGATTTTAACACCTATCTGGCTCAACATTATTTCCGCTATGTCCTGATTTACCTCCTGCCTCTTTTTTTGGTGATGGCCTGGCTGAATAGCAGCCTGGACGAGCGTGTCTTGCCGGTGGTCTCAGGACAAGCCTACCTCTTTCTCCTTCCCTCGCAGCCACTAGGTATGCAGGGAGTTTCTGTAACCCTGATCTTTCTGGTGAGTTATATTGTTTCACTGCTTGTTGGGTTTCAATTGAAGAAACGAATTTGTAGAAAAGGGACATGAGCAATTCCCCACTCCCGTTTTTTAAAAGGATCCACCGATTCTTTTCTGACTCCGATGCACGCTTTGATCTCTTTGTCGCCTTCCCACGTTTTTACACAGTCTTTTTAAACCAGCGCCTCCATTTTATATGGCAACAATTCCTATTTGTAATGTTAATAGGCCTGATTGTCGTCGGACTTTTTGGTTCCCAGGATCCGGCCTATAACTCCATGCTCTATCTCTGCTGGGGGCTCTGGTGGCCATCGGTCATATTGAGTCTGTTCTTTGTCGGGAGAATGTGGTGTGGTGTCTGTCCCTTTCCTGTGGCTGGACGTTTCTTTCAGGGCTGGCGTCTCTCTCTTGAGAAAACTGTTCCCAAGTTCCTTATAAAAAACAGTACTGGCATTGCAGTTGTCTTTTTTATGCTAATTATCTGGGTGGAAGAAGCCACCGGTATGAAGGAGAGTCCAGAGGAAACTGCATGGCTTCTTATTACTATCTTGGCAGGAGCAACATTCTGCGCCCTTCTTTTCACAAAGCAGTCCTGGTGCCAGTATTTTTGTCCCTTGGGAAAACTTATGGGGATTGGCTCATCAATTTCTCTTCTTGAATTTCGGCCAGATCACAGCTCTTGTCGACATTGTACAACCCATGCCTGTTTTAAGGGCAATGAACAATTGCAAGGGTGCCCGGTTTCCTTGGGAGCAGTGAAAGTTACGAATAATCTTGAGTGCCTTGTCTGTGGAAACTGTTTACAACTCTGCCCCCATGATTCACCACAATTAAATATACGTCATCCGCTATCAGAACTTATTATACGAAAAGGAAAAATGATCACCTGTACTATGATGGTTCCTTTTCTTATGGGCTCGCAGCTTGCCAGGTTTATGGATCAGAATATTTTCAACCTGATGGCACAAATTGAACAGGTTTGTATGTTTAACTGGGTGTGCCAAATGGGTCTCTATGCAATTCCTCTGGCCCTTGGGTTTATTATTGTCCATCTCACTATCAGCTATGGTGATCTTTTCTTTGGCGTGTACCATGATGATTTAATGGGACGGTTTTCGCCAATGATACCAATTTTTCTGCCACTGGCATTGGCTGGAGAGCTGGTGAGTAGGATGAATTATACGGTCAGGAACTTTCCGGAATTTGTAACTACGCTTGGGAGACAGTTTGGCTGGGAGCCGTTGGAGCGTTTACTTTTTGTGATTCCAGAATGGGTCTACCCCGTCTATGGAGTGTTCTTTATATTTTTAAGTGAAATTGCAGGGTTATATTTGTTGCAGAAGTTTTTTCTGGAAGAGTGCGAAGGAATAGTTTCGTTATGGAAGTACCGTGCGATTCAGGTAGCCTATTTTACCCTGTTTGGGATTTATCTTTGCCTTATGTCAACGGGGTGGCATATTCCCAGTATTAATATAATGCTTCTCTTTCAGTAAAGAAAAACAGTAGTAGAGCCTGGTCCATAGTCTAAAATGGGCAGAGATTGACACTTTTAGCACTTGCGATAATAATCTCCAAAGATCTGATCCAAACCTGTTATGTGTTCATTTATCCATTTTATCAATTCATTGTGGATTTGGTCTACCAGTGTTGGTGTTATCCCCTGTTTATTAAATTCTTCCTGAATCTCACTAAACCGGGTGACAAATGCAGCATGTGCATCTTTTTGTTCTTGTATCTCAGGGTAGTTGGAATCTTCCATGTATTTTTCTTCCATAACAAAATGTCTGGCAGCATATTGCTTTATCTGAGTCAAGAGCGTATTTATACTGGAAACTTTAATGCCTTTTGCCATAGCATTTTGTAGCTCTTCATTGAAACGAAACAGTTGTTTATGTTGTGCATCAATAACCGGAATATCCAGTTTGTATTCATTCTTCCAGTTCACAGAAATTCTCCATATAGACCTTTTTACAATTTTATCTAAAACGTTTCTATTATTAACACACGTCTTACATAAACGGGATTACTCCGCTTCCTTATTAAACCCTATCAAAACGATTAGGAAAAAGTCAAAAAAAACTTACTACGACCTTACTACGATATTGACTTCTCCAGGAGAGAGTGTAACACTAAGTAGTACTCCATCTTTTGACTAATTTATTTGAACCACATATGCTCTGTTTATGAGACCACATATAATAAGAGTTTAATACTTACTGACACTGTAATGGTCATACCACTGTGTAAAAAAAAGAATTTACAATTAAGAAATCTATAGTCAAGGTGGAAAAAGCAACCAGTGAAGTCAGACCTCAGGTTATGCAATTTCTAAACGGACACCGCAGATTCAGAGTACGGGTGTTTTCCATTATCAACTTTGATCTTTACAGATTTCACACTAAAAGTGAGGACAATGGATAAACGTGTAATTAATGATCTTGTAAGTAAGAGTTGGAAAGATACAACACGTCTTCCTCTCGAATCAACATCTCTTGATGAGTTAACAGATCGAGATGCACTCTATATTGCTTCAGTTGTTTTTTCTGGTGAGAGCCAGGGATCCTTAACCATAGCGACTGGGGAAACACTGGCCACAAAGATTGCAAGCATGATGTTTGAGTGTGAAACTGATTCTGTGTCATATGACGACATTAAGGACAGTATTGGAGAGTTGGTCAACATTCTTGCCGGTAATATGAAGTCAGATTATTTTGGAGGCAGTGACTTGTCACGCCCCCTGGTAATGGAGGGAAGTGATTCGATTTTGTCAATGCTAAATGCCGATGTTGTCTTTCAAAAAATATTTACTTCTGACAACAAAGAACAAGTACTTATTCAAATATGTCACACAGATTAACTCTTATCAACTTGTGGTGAACAATGAAGATATTAATAGTAGATGACAGTAGAGTTGCTCGCATCGGTCTAAAAAAAGCATTATCCGGACTGATGAATATAGATTTCCTTGAGGCTGATGATGGAACGACAGGATTGTCAGCTTTAAAAGATGGCAACCCAGACTTGGTGTTCACTGATTGGTACATGAAGGAAATGGACGGTCTTGAATTTATCAAAAAGGTTAGGGTAGACAAGAACCCAGTGAAGATTTGTATGGTTACCTCGGAGGCAAATGATGACCGCAAAGCTTTTGCTATTGAGAATGGAGCAGATTATATCATAAATAAACCAATACAATTTAATGAGTTAGCGAAGGCTCTCGAAACACTTATTGGATAAATGCACCTCATAAATTACTGACTGACTATGTTTTAAATACTGAGATAAACGCACAGCTTACAAAATGATAGAAAATAGTAACGATACAGCTCCTTTAAATAACCAGGACATCAAGACTCTTCTTGCTTCATATTTTCCTGATACAAGCCACTACAATGAAGAAATAATCCAGGAACAAATTGATGCTGGTGAAATCCTGTTATCACCGGATAAGATTTTGCCTTATCTGCAAACCGTATTTTTCGAAGAACATTTGTTCGAGTTGCAGCCTGACCTGTCCACTCGTGTGTTCTTCACTAATCTTATTGACGATATACCGGATACCACAAAAGAAGAAGGTGAGGACATCATTGATGATGCTGTCACTATTGAATACGAACCGGGGGCGTACCTCAAAAATAATGACAGCTTTGTCATTGCCCCTTTAAACCCAGCTATTGGCAATGCGCGTATCCGAGCTTGCAAATTAGTGGTTGTTCGCTTTTTCATGGGTACCATCGCAGTTGAACTCGGGTGTACATTTCGCAGCAATGAAATGCTTGCAGACAACACACCCGCTCTGCGTCTCGATTTCCCAACTATTGGTCGAGTAAACAGAAATTATCGTCCTTTTCGGGTAAAGGTTGTCTCTGGAGTTGATGCCAAACTCACTATTTTACGGCCTATTTTTGATAGTATTCAGGAAAAAACCCACCAAATAAACGACGTAAGTGCAATGGGCCTATCTTTTCAAATGCTGACAAATGAGCGTAATTTGGAAATAGGTGACCAGGTATCAATCTGTATTAGTGTTCCCGGTATAAACGATCTTGAGTTGGAAGGAGTCGTACGTCATTTCTGCAAGGCTCGTGACAAGAAAGGAGCGTTGATACTCTGTGGCGTTCAGTTCGATCTGGAAAACCGTTCCCTTGCAACAGATATTGAACGGCTTGCCGCAGCTATACAGCGCTTACAGCTACGTGAAATTGCGGAAAAAACGGCCGGGTTGAGTGGCGTTCGCCTTATCAAGTAGCTCGGTAGGCGCAACATTCTGCGCCTTTTTGATTCTCAAACAGTCCTGGCGAAAGTTGTAATCAGAGGCTTATCTGTTGTATCAATTTGTGGATAGTCTTTTTTTTGACAATAATGTCTTGTAGCAATGTGAACTGTACCAGAGCTTTCTGCAGGGTTTCTTCCACTGTGTTGCACTTAAAGTAGATTCCTCCCTGTAAGTAATCCATAAAGAAGCGCAGTCCAAGTTCGTAAGTGATGGCTTGTATTCCATCGTAGATTAAGTCGCAATCCTCAGGCGTCAGAAGTCCTTCTGCTCCGTTAAAGTATCCCTCAAGCACTCCTTTGCAAAACGTTAAATCAAAGGTGACCGTGTCAGGTACGGCTTCTTCTCCATAAGTGTTACAGACGGAACGGAGGCAATCGCCAATATCGTGCTGCAGAAGTCCCGGACCCACGGTGTCGAGATCAATTATCGTGACAGCACGGCCACTCTCCCGGTCAAAGAGGATATTTGAAATTTTAGGGTCACCATGAATAATCCTGGTTGTATTCTGTTTTCTGGAAAGCGTATTTTCAAGAAGTAGTGCACCCTCCCGGTTCTCTTCTATAACCTGTTTGCAAAATTGTGACTCTTTGGATGTGTTCTTTTTGTGATCCTTGCAGATCTGGGCATAGTGTTTGAGATAGTTTTTAAGGATATGAAACCCTGGTAGTGGTACCTGCATTTTGCGAGGATCCAGTCCGGCAAGTCGCTTGTGGAAATGTCCAAGAGCCCATCCAGTTTGTGTTGCCTGCTCTACTGTCTCTGCGCGTGTAAGGCAGGTGCTGCTATCAATATAAGTAAGAGCACGCCACACTGCTCCCTTGTCATCATATACGAACAGGGCACCATCAAGTGCCGGAAGAAGGATAGCATCCTCCCAACGTTGTTTTGTTGTGGGGGCAAGGGTTGATAGATGGAGACTTAGGTGTTGTAAATTGTCGATAAGGATCAGTGGATCTGGAAAAACCTGGTCATTAATTTTTTGGAGGACAAAGGAATGTTCTTCTGTATGAACGACATAGGTGTCATTGATATTTCCCTGGCCAAGGATCTCTATTTTCACACTCTCCTTATTTACACAGAAGCGCTGAATAACTTTTTCAGGAGGGGAATGGCAGGTCATGGTGTCGGGTTTTCCTCGGCGGCTTGTCTGTAATGTGAGCTTTTTTCGAGAAATGGACGTTCGATAAAGTGATAGGAACAGGTTGAAGTAATAAGAATTGAGAAGATAAGAAGTGTGAAACCTGTCCAGGGGTGGCCTGAAAAAAGATCAAAAGTGGTAAAAATCTGTATCAGGGGGAAGTGGTACACATAAACACCGTAGGAAATATCACCATATTTTCCCCAGTTTCCAAGATATGGAAAGGAGAGGGCAAAAGATATGACTGCAATGGCGAGTGCCAGTGGATAGAAGAGTGGCACAAAAGAGATTCCATTAAAGCCAAGAAAGATAAGAGATGGCAGCAGTAATTTCCAATGATGCTTTTTGAAAAATGAGAAGTAGAGATAGATTCCTCCTCCGCTTAGGAAAAATCCAAGTTGCCCAGGAAGTTGTTTCTCAAATTTCAGGTAGAGTTCAACACCTGTGTCCTGATAGAGCTGGAGGAAAAGCAATGAATAGCAAAATGAAGCAATATATAGCAGCCAGAGGATCAGCCATTTTTTCCTGTTTTGGAGAAGAAAAAAGAAAAATGGTACGGAGAGATAAAACATGACCTCAACCTTGATGGTCCAGAGTGGAGCGTTGATAACCGATAGAGGGTTACTTGCAAAAATACCACTGAGATCGGGCTGGAGAAAATTTAAAAAGGCAAGGTTAGAGAAGAGATAGCGGAACCATTCTGTTGAAAATAACACCTTTGTGTCCAAGGCGATAAAAATCGGTAGAAAAACAGCTGCAAGGAGAACCACGGTCAGATATGCTGGATAAATACGGCGTAGACGTTTGTTGAAATAGGAAGAAAGACTTGACGAACGATAATAGCTTCTGAAGATTAAAAAACCACTGACCACAAAAAAACAATCGACTGCAAGGCCTGAATTAAAATAGTGTTCCAGCGGAGAAAAAACATCGACCCCACTTACGTTTGCGAGATGGGCCAGACAGACACCGAATGCCAGCACCAGGCGCAGAAGGTCAAAGTTGTTTTTATGAGGAATATCCGCCACAGAATTATCCGGGAAAATAGTACTTATATAATAATCCGGTGTGCCGGATACGCTTCAGTTTCAGGGGGAATGATACTCGATTTTTGAATAATTTGCTCTTTGAACCGGAGAGTCAAACGGCGTATTGATCAGGATTGATCAATACGCCGTTTTGATTTGCCTATTTTGAGTAAGGGAAAGCCTACAACTGCTTTACACCAGCTTCGCTGATATAGCGTTTTGCCTTACGTTTCAGTTTGGCATCACCCTGTACTTTTTTGAAGAGGAAGGGGTAGCCTTCGCGGTGCCATACTATTTGGCTGGGGGAGTAGCCCCAATCGGTTACTGCTGCAAAACTGGCGTTATAACTGCGGTGACATTTAGGGCCCTGGCAGAAAAATACGATAGTAGCTTTATCCTTTGCAATTCCCTTATCAGCAAGAGCCTTTTCCAGGGATTCCGGTGTTAGAGTGTTTTCTTCCTTTCCTTTCTTGTTGTAAATCAAGAGGACGGCACCGCTTACGGTACCCTTTTTAAAGAAACTTTCCGGCCGTGTATCTACCCAGAGAATATTTTCTCCACTCTTCAGGTTGGTCGCAGCTTCATCGGTGTCCCAGATGGCCACATCCCATGCAAGTTTTTTATAGGATTTTGCAAGCTGGTCTGCTGGGATTTTTCCTTTGTCAACTTCCGCGGCAATTAGAGGAGTGGCAAGTGAGAAACAGAAGAATGCCAAAGCGATTACAACTACAGGTCTAAACAGTGTTCCGGTCATAAAAAAAACCTCCTTGAAATGAGTGTTGATTAGCTCTTTAATGTGAATGATTCTACTCTGCTACGAAGTGTGGTGGCAACGGATTCCAGCTGTTGGGCCGAGGTGTTGAGAGCAACCATCGTTTCACTGGTAACTGTTGCCGAATTACTGATATCTTCAATGTTTTTTGAAAATCCGGTTGTTGTTTCGTAGGCACTGCTGGTGTTGTTGGAAATATCATCAGCCACGGTGGCCTGTTCACTGACTGCTTGGGTGATGACCTGTGAGGATTCCCGGACGAGTTCGATCACGTCGGATATCTTCTCTGCAGATTTGACTGCCTGCACCGTGTATTTCTGAATATCATCTACGTTTTCATGGATATCCTTTGCGGTACTCATGCTCTGGCTGGCAAGATCTTTTACCTCCGAGGCGACTACGGCAAATCCTTTTCCTGCTTCTCCAGCGCGAGCTGCTTCAATGGTGGCATTCAAGGCCAGAAGATTGGTCTGGTCGGCAAATTCTGTGATTGATTGATTAGCTTTGCCAATACTTATTACCACTTTATTGAGTTGCTGAATAACAGTGGAAGATTCAATGGCAACCTGTTTTGCTTCTTCAGTGGTCTGCTTGCTTGTCTCTGTGTTCTCGTTAATGTCTCTGATGGAGAGAGACATTTTTTCGGTACCATCGGCTACTGTCTGGAGATTGTCGGTTACCGATTCAAAGGAGAGTCCCATCTCCTGGGCACGTGTCTCGATAATACTGGAGGTGATTTCAAGATCATCGGAGAGTTCATTTATCTCCTGTGATGTCTGTAGAAGATTTTCAGCATTATCTAGAATTTCACTGATAATAGAGCTGATGTTATCGGTGATGGCGGTGAGGGATTTTCCAAGAGTATCATTGTCAGAATAGACCTCTATCTGTACTGCAAGATTTCCATCAGCAATAGCTTCGGCCTGACTGGCACGTTCTTGAATATGGGCCACCATGGTGTTGAGGGCAGCTGCCATTTCTGTAAGCTCTTTGCTTGCCTTTATCTCCAGGGATGATGAGCAATCACCGGTTGCAAGGGTGTTTGAAAAATCGATAACCTGTCTTATCGGAGCAATGATTCCTCTACCCACGGCCAGATATGCGATTATCTGAGAGAGGAGGACTATGGCAAGGGTACCAAGAAGTCCAAAAAACCAGCGCTTCTGTTCCGCTTGCATAAATTGCGTCGCATCACTGATTACCAGCAGCAGGCCGATTGTTTTCTCGTCGGGGCCTTTGATGGGAAGGATATCTGTCAGGAAATCGGTATTTTGTGCCCTGATTTGAATAAAAGATTTACTTTCCATCTTCTCTGGTAGTGACGGCAGCAGTTTTCCGGTCAGCTCGGTATTAGTGGAAAGGCTGATATCAGCATGGTTTGTATCATAGAGCATCACTTCATTTGTTGTGAGTGTGCCTATTTGCTTCACCCACAGAGAAGAATCAAGGGTCAGTTCCACGAATCCAATGGTGTTGTCATCATCATCGGTTATTACCGTCGCGACACTGTAGGAGACGGGAAACAATGGAGCAGCTTTTTCCGGTGCGCGAAAGAAATAATGGAATTCGAAATCCTCTGCAGCTTTTTGAAAGAGCGGTTGGATATGACCTGGTAATTGCTGAGGGTAGGGGGCAAGGTCTTGTGTCTGTTGCAGGAGAATGTTGTAGTTGGCGTTGTAGACGACAAATTTGGTGATATGCTGTTCCTGGAGGGAGAGAAACAGCCCATCAAGAACCATTTTCGCTGAACTGTTCTGCGGGTCCAAAATAAAACTGATTGTTTCATCCGTATTTAAAACATTGGTTAATGCTTTTTCAAGAATGGGCCGCTGGTTTGAGATGGCTCCGTTGAGAGCAATCGTGTCACCAATGTGCATGGTGCGGTTGCGTTCCTGTTTTAACGCCCCTGTACCCTGGGTATAAATATAGAAGAATACGGGAAGAAGAAGGAGTAGGGGAAGGGCAATCATTCCCATTATTTTAAACTTTAATGACAAAGAATTCATCGTACTCCTGCTTATGAAAAGGATTGTCAGGCCTTGTGCCTGTCTACACTTTAGAGTGTATCATAAGCAGGGAGCAAAAGTGAAATGTTGAAATGAATTTTTTTGAGCTAGGTCCTTAAATCATTACATTCCTTGAAACTTGAAGGGAATTTTGAGAGAAACGTAGAAACCTGCAACTCGTTTATTTATTTCAGTACGGGGTGGGTAGGGATGGATGGTTCCAGCCAGAGAGTAGACCTTCATGCCATATTGAGTACTCTATCCATTCGCCAATAACTCTAATGTCCTAGTTATCTTTGCTCATACGTCACCCCTTGATAAACGGATTTCACCCAAAAATTTTTTCGCTGCGATTGGAAAGATTCCCAGAAGTACGAAAGAGAGAATAAGGCCCGGAGAGAGGATGCCGGAAAGAGAATCGATTTCCCCCAGTTCTTTGCCTGCATTGGCATAAACAATGGTTGACGGCAGCATACCAAGTTGTGAAACCCAGTAGTAGGTCTTTAAACGGATTTTAGTGAGTCCCATGACCAGATTAATAATAAAAAACGGGGAAACAGGAATCAGGCGCAGGGTGAAAAGATAAAAGCCACCTTCTTTTTCCATGCCTTCATTGATACCCTTGAGTTTGTCTCCAAATTTGGCCTGTACCCAGTCCTGTAGAAGGTGACGCGAGACAATGCAGGCAAGGGTTGCCCCAATGGTTGACGCAAAGGAATTCCGGTTACCAGTCCAAAAAGAGCACCGCCAGCAAGTGTAAGGATAATTGACCCAGGGAGTGAGAGTGCAGTGGCCGTGATATAGATGAGCATATAAGAGAAAAGGGTGAGAATCGAATGGTCACTATAATATCCTGCAAAGGCTACCTGGGAGTCTTTGAGGTAGCCAAGGTTTAGGTATTGTTCAAGATTGAGTAGCTTGAAGGCAAGGATAAGCAGAAGGATTACAGCAATAATAACAATTCTTTTGATCATGTTTTTTTTGAAATAGGGCGGCTTTCAGATCTTTCTTTTTTGGAAAAGCTGATAGCCGTAGCTGGCGGCTCCGAGAAGGGCGGCATCACTTCGTATGATAAGGTGGATGGGAATAGCTTTCATTAAGGGGGCCATCTTCTCCTTATTTTGAAAGGCACTCAGGAATAAGTCAAAGGAGATGTTTTTTACAATTCGAGGCAGAATCCCCCCACCTAGAAACAGGCCGCCTGTAGGATAGGTTTTTAAGGCCAGGTTCCCAGCCTCTGCCCCTAGAATTTCCAGAAAAAGAGAGAATGTTTTCAGGCAGAGTGGACAAGGAGATTTGGCAAAGGCAGCTTCTGAGATGGCAGCAGTTTTATCCGATGCAGCAGCTATTGTTTTGAGGTGTTCAGCATCTCTTGCAATATCTGTAGTGGTCAGGAAATCAAAAATATTGGGGATCCCAATACCGGAGCAGAGACGTTCATAGCTGACGGAAACATGTTTTCTCTGCAGGTAACTGAGAAGGCCGGACTGTTCCTGATTCAGTGGTGCAAAATCGCAGTGTCCCCCTTCACTGCCCTGGGGGAAAAAACATCCATCCTGTTGAATGAGAAAGCCCTCTCCAAGACCGGTGCCAGGAGCAATTACTGCCTGAATACCTTCTCTTTCAGGTCGGCCCTGCTGGATTTGCAAGAGCTCTGTTTCTGCAAGAAAGGGAAGAGCACTGCAGACAGCGGTAAGGTCATTGATAAGGTCGATTCTGGCAAATCCAAAGTGATTATGAAGTTCTTGTTCGTTCAGTGTCCAGTCTCGATTGGTCAGCTGTGCATTGCCCTTATGGACAACAGCTGCGACTCCAAAACAGCCATACTCCGGTGTCGGTAAATCCGTAGCGCTTAAAAATTCTGTAAGAATTGTATCAAAGGTAGGGAAATTACTGTTGATATACCGCTGGCGGCAAAGAGGCGGATCCTTTGGGCTCTGTGAAAGATCAAAGATTGCCAGGTCACTTTTTGTTCCACCTATATCTGCCGCCAACAAGGATGTCATATTATTTTTCTTCCGTGGGGTATTTTGATCTAAACCAGTCTCTCCATCCGCCTTTTAATGCATAGACATCGGTGAAACCATCAGCGAGTAACTGTCGTGCCAGACCGGCACTTGTTGCTTCGCTGGGTCAGGCACAGTAAAGCACAAGAGTTTGATCTTTTTTGTAGTTTTTTGACCAGGTTGCGATGTCACTTCCTGGGGCCCGAACGGCTCCTATAATCTTAAATTCACTGGAACTCCAGTCTCTTCCTGACCGAACGTCGAGAATGACTGTGTTGCCGGAGTTGAGTTGGGCCTTGAGTTCGTCCTTGCTCATCAGCGGTACATCGGCGGCGATTGCCGGAAGTCCTGTGCTGAGCAAAAGAAATGAAAGTAGAAAGATGAGTTTTTTCATAGAGATTTCTCCGTTTGTTGAGTTGTGAGGTTTGTGTTTATCTTTTTATTTATAAAGAACCAGATGATCGCAAATAGGGTACCGATTCCAGACATGGAAAGGATAAAGAGTATCATCTCGCTTCTATGTGGGCTACTAAGAAGGATGGTGAGTAGCGCTGCCAAAATAATGGTTGTGCTGAAGGAACCAGCAACTGGAATAGATTGTTTTTCCCTGTATTGTACGAGTATTGCTGAGAGGCAGAGGAGACAGTGGTACAGCATCCAGAGAACAAGTGAGCTACGTAGAAGTATTTCAAGCAACTCATCTCCTGCAAGGCCTCTTGCCATCAAAATAGCTGCAGCAAGAGCAACCAGCGGTGGGAGAAGAAAACGTTGTTTTTTAGCAGTTAGCAGGGGGGGGCTCTTTTTGCTGTGTAGAATATCGCCAAGCATATTTCGGCACATAAGCAACAGTGCCGTAATCGCAGCACAGGTTCCGCTTATCACAACCACTCCCATTATTTGACGCCCTGGATCTCCCATGACTTTACGTGCTGTCGTCATATAAGGAATAGTGGAAGAGGCTAGTCGTTCCGGGTTTACATAGCTGAGGGAGACAACAAGCCAAAGGGAAAAAATGATGAATCCGGCAATGGGGATTAAATATGGGTGGTTTCTGTTTCCGTTAAGACTGCTTCCCGTGAATAGGAAAAAGAGAATGGCTGAGGATGCTGAAAATAAACCTTCAGGCTGCTGCAGCACATCGGCCACAGGTTTTCCGGTTGCTGCTATTCCTGAAAGGGCGAGAAACAGCAGGCCTCCTGCTGCAAGAGTAATAAAGCAGAATTGTGCTTTGAAAATAATTTTTTCAGGGAAAAATTGAAGAAGAGTGAGCAGGGACAAAAGGAGGAAAGAAAATCCGAAATTTGGAAACCAGTACAAAAAAACTTCGTTAAATGTATACCCGGAGGTGACAAGCAGAGCTGTTGCCGCCAGCACAACGAGGGGGATACAGGAAATGATCGTTAGGGAGGTGGCAGCAATTGTTCCGGTTGTGCTGCGCAGAAGAGAGAAGCTGCTGTTCTGTCTTCCACTGAGTTGTGATTGCCTCAGGAGATTGCCGGAGAGCGCGAAAAGCAGAGCCGCGGCAGCCAGTGCCGGGAGTGCGAGCCAACCCAGTTTTCCAGCGGTGTTTCCTGCAATAACAAGCGATTCAGGAGAGAACAGCCAGCCTGCTCCAAGAGCAAATGAAAGCAAAAAAGAGTACTTCATATGTACTACTCTCTGATAGAGATAATTTTAAGCAATAACTACTTACAACAATAAACTGATACAGTGTGGTGTTTTGGCGAGGGAAGTTACTGATTGTGGAGTTTACCTGTCTTCAACCGTGATTGCATCCTCGTCACAGAGTTCCACACAGGTGAAACATCCATGGCACTCGTCACTGTTTACAGGGACTGCTTTGTTTTCGATAAGTTCGTAGACTTCTCCAGGGCATCCTTCGACACATTCATTACATCCGGTACATTTTGCTTCTTCAATATCGATATGCCACATGGTGCTTCTCCTGGTGAGGTTTGCTGGTAGTTCTAGAGAAGTATATGGCTCGATTAGAAGAAAATCAAGAAGAAATTCTGATAATAGGATTTAGTCTTGATTTAACTCCTGGTGGAGTCGTGCTGAGGGTGAAAAAAGAATTTTTCTGCTGTTTGTATTGGTGGATGCTGGGCAGGAGAAGGAACCAAAACCTCTCAACCTGATGTCTTCATTATCCACCATGGCCTGCGACAGGACTTTGGCCAGTACCTTCAGGAACTGATCGGCCTGTTCTGTTGAAAGAACTGTCCCGTTGCTAATATCCTGTGGCTCTAGAGTGTCATTTGGAGGCAGGTCGAGAAAGCCAACTCCATTGCATTCCAGACAATCTGTATAGGAGAACTGGAATCTGCTGACTCCACCAAACCAGGTCATTTGTCCGGTACCGTTACAGCCGGGACAAGGAGGTGGTTGTGTCTGTTTCATAGGGGATGATGATAGTGTTAGATTAGCGGCGTTTACCAATAAGTGACCCAAGAATTCCCCGGACCAGAGAGCGTCCTATTTGGGACCCAAAGCTTCTTCCTATGGATTTAAGAGTACTTTCCAGTACGGATTGTCGTTGCCTGCCGGAGCCTTTATTGTTTTGTTTTTCGGCTTTTACGGCTGCTTTTTCACGTTCAAGCTCAACTGCAGCTTCCTGCCGTTTTTTCTGCAGTTCCTCTTCTCGTGCTATCAGTAACTCGTAGGCTGATTCCCGATCAACCGTGGTATCATACCGTCCTTTAATTGGCGACCGACCCATAAGCTGGTTTTTTTCTTCGGGAGTGATGGGCCCGATTTGAGAGTGAGGGGGGGCCATCAGGCACCAGTCCACCATTGTGGGGCGTCCCTTAGGGTCAAGGGTAGAAACCAGTGCTTCGCCCACTCCAAGCTCTGTGATTGTCTTTACGGTATCAATAGCCGGGTTTTGGCGAAAGGTTTGTGCTGCAACTTTTACAGCTTTTTGGTCCTTTGGGGTAAAGGCTCGTAGTGCATGCTGAATACGACATCCAAGCTGGCCAAGAACTTCATCGGGGATATCGTTTGGATACTGACTGACAAAGAAAATACCAACACCTTTTGAGCGAATTAATCGTACAACCTGGGTAATTCTATCAATTAGTGCTTTTGGTGAGTTGTTAAATAAAAGGTGTGCCTCATCGAAAAAGAAGACAAGTTTGGGGAGGGGTGAGTCACCTTGTTCCGGTAACTCCTCCATAAGCTCAGAGAGTAGCCATAGCAAAAAGGTAGTGTAGATTCGAGGGTTCGAGTAGAGCGAGGATGCATCGAGGAGGCTGATTACTCCGCGGCCGGAAAAGTCGGCATGCATCAGATCTTCAATGTTCATGGCTGGTTGGCCAAAGAACACCTCACCTCCAGATTCTTTGAGTACCAGTAGTTTACGTAAAATGGCAGAAACACTTTGGGATGCGATATTGCCATATTCACTAGCCAGTTCTTTACGGTTTGCAGCGATCCAGTTGAGCATGGATCGCAGATCTTTCAGATCGAGAAGGAGCAGGCCCTGATCATCGGCAACGGAAAAGGCAACGTGGAGGATACCGCTCTGGGTGTCGTTGAGTTCAAGGATATTGGCGAGCAGGACAGGACCCATTTCCGATATTGTTGTTCGCACCGGGTGGCCGGTTTTTCCTTCAATATCCCAGAATAGGGTGGGACAGCCTTCAAAAGGATGGTCGGCGACGCCCATATGCTCCAGACGCTCGGTGATTTTTTGGTGCGGCTTTCCGGGATTGGCAATGCCGGAAAGATCTCCTTTGACATCGGCTGAGAAGACGGGAACACCGATTCTTGAGAAGGCTTCTGCCAGCAGTTGCAAGGTTACGGTCTTACCGGTACCGGTTGCTCCGGTGATCAATCCATGTCGATTGGCCATGGCAGGGTCCAAAAGGACCTGCACGCCTGCTTTGTTGCCGCCTAAAAGAACCTGTTGTTGATCGGTCATTTTGTATGACTCCTAGAGTAAAAAGAATATCTGCTGTCGTCTTTTTTTGTCTGTCCGTATGTTTTTCAACTATAGCTCTATTAGGAAGGATAATCAAATCGAAGGGCAGGGCGGACTCTGTTATTTTTATCTTTTACGTTACAGTTGATATAGGTGGTGGGGCCAATTCGTTGCATACCATTATGATTATGAATATGGCCGAAGATATGAAAAGCAGGAGCAATACGCTGAACGGCGTAAAAAAGATCGGTACAGCCATGGCTGACACCACCATCTTCATCCATAATACCTGCTGGCGGACTGTGGGTAATCAGGATATCAGTGTCCGGTGGAATCATGTCCCATTTTTGGCGAATTACCTTGCCGCGGGGTAGGGCAAAGGCATCGCAGGCATTAGTGTTAAAAATGGGCTGCCAGGGAGAACCGTAAATTTTGACTCCTTCTATGATGATACTTTCATCCTGAAGGTAAATAGCATCGTGTAGTAACTTGCGGCCAAGTTCAGGGGAAGCTGCCAGCAGATGGTCGTGATTGCCACCAATGACAACCTTGTGTTTGTGTGGCAGGGTTTTGAGAAAATCATTGAATCCTGCAATATCCTGCAGGGTGCGGCAAACCGACATATCTCCTGCAAAGATAAGAAGGTCAGCTTCTGGAATTTCCACACGCTGGTGCAGCATATGGGTATCACTGAAGGCGGCAATTCTCACGGTTGGATTTCATCAATGGAGAGAATGTCAATTGCTTCAGTTTTATTGTTATTGTCTGGGTTTGCAACTATCTTGAACTCAAAGATATTATCGGAGTCCAAAAAGAGACTGTCGGAGCTTACATTTGATTTAGAACAGTGAAAAAACACACTTTCTGCCTGGAGTCCATTCTTCTGCACCGAATAGTAACGCATAAATCCAAACCCACGATCGCTATTGTAATTAATCGGAAAGCCGCGATGCCAGCTCGGACCATCATTCTGGATAGGAAGAAGGCCTGGAATAAGAAAACCTGACAAAAAGCTGTCCGCCTCTTCCTTGAGTTCACTGCTCACATTATTAAAAGCAATTACCTCTACCCGGCAGCCCATATTTTGTAGAGCCTGGACCAGACGAATAAAATCACCATCACCGGTGAGGAGGATGATTTTGTCAAGATTTCTGGCTTGAAGCAGGGCATCGATGGCAAGATCCATATCAGCATTTGCCTTGGTGGTGAGAATGCCTTCATCGTCAACAAAGTGTTTGACGAATTTTTTTATCACTTTGAATCCGCATTGCCGTAAAATATTGTGATACCGGTACAGCTTCAGGCGGTAGTCACGATCTTCTTTTGTACGTTCGCCGTTTTCTGCCAGGTAGCAATTGGCTCGGAGCATATTGGAGTCGCCCAGATTGGCCAAATCAACCAGTACGTCATAGCGCATTCCGTATCCGCCACAGAGCCTGATATTCTCGGCATCAACGTATATTCCCGTTTTTAATGTCATGGTATTTTTCTGAAGTTTCCTGTAAATTTAAAGAAACTATTCAGCTGCACCCCATCTTCGTCCATTTTGACCTTCTCACATAGCATTAGTATGCTTCGAATGTCAAAATGAACGAATATGAGGCACATCTGAACAGTTATCCCCCAAGAGTACTTCCTTCGGGGCGCGTTCAGTGTCTTCCCAATTATCAGGTACTCGCTGAATAATTACAATTTAAAAAGAGTTCAGTTCTTATTCCATAAACCATCGCGCAGATCAAGGATTTTACGAATTTTTCGTCTTTTGGAAGTAGCTATGATTACCAAAACACCCCAGACAGCAGTTTTATATGGCCCACGGATTGGTTCTGTGCAGCCGGAGGTGAAGTCCTTGACAGCTGTTCCGCAGCTTGAAGCTGGAAAAATAGCATTGGCCACGGTTGTGGAAAGTCGTGGTCAGAATATGTTTATGTTGGAAACTGCGGGGGTGCGATTTGAAGTGCAATCGGATCTTCCCCTTATAAAAGGAGAACAGATTCAGTTTCAGGTGGTGAAAACAGCTCCTGTTTTGGAGCTACAAAAGGTTGATCCGGGGCTTCCTGCTCAGGTTCGGCAAACACTTGTACTCGCGGGAGATATTGTTGATGTGAAACCTCTTCTTCAGATCCTTCGGAGTAGTTTTTTTTCTGCCCCGCAAAATCCTGACAGGAACCCTGTGGTTTCCCCTGGAAATCTTACAACGCAGCCAGCTGGTACAGCAGGTACACCAAGCACAGCAGTCGGTACAACAAACACAGCAGTTGGCACAATAGGTACAGCAGGCGCAGCTGCTAATATGTCACAGCCTATATTACAGAAAATGGAAGCTGGAGCTGTGGAACAGTTGATTCGCCAGGGGAACTATACGGTGAAAGCAACAATCCTTGAAAGTCAGGGGCAAAACAAAATGCTGGTGCGGATTGGCGGTGAATCCTACCAACTCCAGGGAACTCTTGATGCAGCACCGGGGACGACAAAGGTCCTTAAATTGCAGTCTTTGCAGCCGGTTCCTACGTTTTTAGTTGTGAATGAAGGTGGTGGGGTGGATAAAAGCCAGCCGCTTCTTCTCAATGCCCAAAAACAATCATTACCCTCACTGATTCGAGCTTTACAGCTCCCTCTGTTCACAGGTCTTGATCTGTTACAAGCTCCACAGCAACAACTGTTGCATAGCCTGCAAAGCACGCAGCCGGACAAGCTACAGGGACCCGGTGCAGGAGAATTGTTGAAATATAATCTGGAGCAACTGGGAATGCGTTCCGAGGCATTGGTGGCGCGGGGCAACGGAGACAGTGCCGCAACGCAGCTTAAATCAGTTTTGGCAGAGATAAGCCGAATTTTTCAGGGACAGGAGGAGGTTACTGCAACTGCCAGTCGCCTCCTTGCCACCCTGGAGAGTAGCCAGTTTGTGCAGGCAAGCCTCCAGCAGGATAATGGTCTTCTTTTTCCTCTTCTCTTTTCCTTTCTTGAAAAAGGGTATCTCCTGGTGGATACAAATAAGGAAGAAGAAAGTGGAGGAGGGGATGCTGAAGAAAGCCACTCCTGCACCTTGCATTTAACAGTGCAGGGGCTTGGAAATATACGGGTTAGGTGTGTACAGACCAAGGAATCTGTTCGTATTGCATTCTTTCTGGATTCCCAGGAAAAGGCTGACTTCGTCTCCACTTTTGAAGGTGAACTGAAAGAAAAAATCAGTTCGGCACCTCTTCTTTCTTTGAGCTTTACTAGTGGTGCCGGTTCTCCGGGAACAACATTGCTGCAAAAGATCCTTCCGGATGAACAGCCTATTTTAAATATCAGTGCCTAAAGCCATTTTAGACGTACTTTTTTATATAGGTATAGAATCTACGGTCTAAGGATACTTTTTTCGGGAACAATGCCGATCATTTTTGTTTCCTGATCCTGCAGGTATTGTTCATGTGTTGGTCCGTAGGGAAGGTCTCGTATCAATTTGTTGTTTAATCTGAGAGCGTAGGACATTGCGATTACTGTCGCTTCATCGGCATCCGTGAGCATCTCTTTGAGAAGAACATGTACTGATCCCCCGATCGATTTTATCGTGTCGAGATCAATGTTGAGAGAGCTATTGTAGCGCCATAACTGCTGGGATGTTTTTGTGGAGATAATTTCAGACTCAACCGAGATAATCAGCCGGGAAATAAGGCCGGTTTTTGCCATATTCCACTGCTTAATTCGTGAGTAGAGTACCATATCAGTACCAAAATAGTCGTGCAGGGTCTCCGGTGGAAGGGCGTAGAGTGCCTCGGTATCCTGAAGGTTCTTTTCTTGTATGGTTTTCGTGACTGTCTCTTCTGAGAGTACATCATATCCTGCCAGGGTGAGTGGTTTCTCGATTGTATTTATGTAATATTCTGTTGCTTCCGCTAGAGCACTGCTGTTTACGGGGGGGAGCACCACAATACTGCCTGGTTTTTCAATATAAATCTGGGTGAAGACTTCTCCTCTAGTGAGTTTTTCTGTTTTTTTACTGGTTGTTGTACATCCTGATGTTACAAGTAGAGTTGCCAGTAACAGAAAACATGTGATTTGGGGTTTTGGGATCATTGGTAGCTCCTTATTGGTACATTTAATTAGTTGATGATGGTCTGATTTTATTGAATGTGAAGCAGAAAGTCAAAAATCTCTGCAAAAAGAGCTTCGGTAGTGCTAAAAACTTGACAAAGTAGTAATAATTCCTATATTTGTTTTGTGTATATGATGGATTTTGAAGTACTCTCTTCTGGTAGCATGTAGCCTCTCAACCAGTGACAAGTATGGGAATGGATAAGAAAGAAAAAAAACAATCGTCGCAGCGTCCTGCATTTTTTATGGTGCTACAGAAGAGCAGTCTTAACTTTCTGGCCATGGCTCCATTGCTGCTGGGAGTTATCGGGCTGGTTGGATTGTTTCAAGTGCTGGTTAGTCCGGAGATGCTGGCCTCTTTATTTCAGGGCAATCCGTTTCTTGATACCCTGATCGGGACCTTTAGCGGTGCGGCAGCAGCAGGAAATCCAATTGTCAGTTATTTGATTGGTGGAGAGCTACTTGATCAGGGGATTTCACTATACGCAGTGACTGCATTTCTCCTCTCCTGGGTAACCCTTGGATTTATCCAGCTCCCGGCTGAAGTTACGGTGTTTGGTGGAAAATTTACTTTCTACCGGAATATTCTCGCCTTCCTGTTTACCATGATAATAGCGGCGTTAACAGCTTTGACTATGCAGGTGTTGTCATGAAAAAGGAAAACAAAGCGTTTGCCTTTCGGGGCAAGTATCTTTTGCTGGTTGTTGTCGCTCTCTATGGTGGGCTGTTTTTTGTGAATGCTCCCGGGGCACAGCTTGCACTGCAGAAAAGCGGTAGCATTCTTCTAAAGATTGTACCCATTTTTGCCTTTGTTATTTTCTTTACAACTCTGCTCAATTTTTTTCTGCGACCAAAAAAAATAATTGCTCATCTTGGTAAAGATAGCGGTATTAAAGGATGGGGCTGGGCGTTAACAGGAGGAGTGTTGAGCCACGGCCCCATGTATGCGTGGTACCCCCTGATTGAAGATCTGCGCGCTCATGGCATGAGGGATGGCTTGATCACTGTTTTCTTTGCATCTCGAACCATTAAAATACCACTTCTTCCGATGATGGTGGATTATTTTGGCCTGACGTTTACGATTGTTCTCTCTTTTTACATTCTGGTTGGTGCTGTTCTGCAGGGGATTCTTCTGGAGCTTGGCGAACGATAAATAAAACGCTTTCTCTTGACTCTGATAATTATTCGTAGGAAGATGGCTTTTACAATACAAAATGAAATGATGGATATTTTCTGAAAAATTGATACTAACAAAGGAGATGCTATGTCAGTGGTTGTAGCAAAACAACTGGAAAAGACCTATGTGACCGGGGATATACCAGTACAGGCTATACAGGGTGTGAGCTTTATTATCGAACCGGCATCGTTTGTATCCTTTGTCGGGCCTTCGGGGAGTGGAAAGTCCACTCTTCTGAATATGATAGGTTGTCTCGATCCTCCAACAAAGGGCAGTCTTTCTGTGATTGGTAGGGATGTCAGTGGGTTTAGTCGTTCTGAGGCTGCCAGTTTTAGAGGAGAGCATATCGGCTTTGTCTTTCAGGATTTCAACTTGATTCCGGTGCTTACGGTCTATGAAAATGTTGAATATCCCCTGTTGATGGTCTTGAACTGGCCAAAGAAAAAGAGGGAAGAACGGGTTTTGGAACTGCTCAAAGCTGTTGGCATGGGGGATCAGGCGCATAAGTATCCAAGCCAGATTTCCGGGGGCCAGAAACAGCGGGTTGCCGTTGCCAGAGCACTTGTAACCAATGCTTCTCTTGTACTTGCCGATGAACCCACAGCAAATCTTGATCGAAAAACTGCCAACCAGGTGATCGAGCTTATGAAAAAGATGCGCGATGAATTTGGAACAAGTTTTATTTTTTCCACCCATGATCCAAGAGTGGTGGAAAATGCTGAAACGATCTTTACCCTTGAAGATGGTAAATTGCTGCAAAGCGACGGAGGAATGAAAAATGTTTAATATATTCAAGCTCGCAATGCGCAATCTCAGACGGTATATGCGTCGTACCCTGCTTACCTCCACTCTTATTACTCTTGGAGTTGTAGCGGTACTCCTTTTTATTTCCGTCTCCGGATCCTTTAAGAATATGATGATTGGTCAGATTACTGATTCAATGATCGGCCATTTACAGGTGCATCGGAAGGGATATATGGCATCCATTGACAGTCTGCCGCTGGACCGAAATCTCAATGGGAAGCAGATCAAAAAAGTTAAAGAACTTCTCGATCAGAATGAAAAGGTTGAGTCCTATTCCATGCGCATCAAACTCGGTGCCATGTTCAGTAACTATACAGAAACGACAAACATTCGCCTCAATGCCGTCAATCCGGAACAGGAATTAAAGACGGTTCCCATGCTTGTCAAACGAATTATCAAAGGGGAAAAAGAGGGACTTGTGGGCCGGGGAGAGATTCTGGTTCCAGAGTTGATTGCCAAGGGAATGAAGGTGAAAATTGGTGATTCCATCGTACTTGTTGCAACGAATAAGGATGGCTCCGTGAATGGCCAGCCCTTTATGGTGCGTGGTATCCTGGAGGGTATTTCCGGACCTGGAGGAAGAGATGGTGTCATTCATATTGAAGATGCCAGGAGTCTGTTGCGTATTGAAGACAAGGAAGTGAGTGAGATCGCCATTCGTCTCGGAGATATCAAGTCTCTTGAGAGTGTTTTTGCTGAGCTGAAGGGTACTCTGGGGCAGATAAAGAATAAAATGGATAAGCCTGTTTTTGATGTGCACAGCTGGGAGAAACTGTCACCATTTTTCAATATTGCCCGAATGATTGATCTGATGACTCTTTTTATCAAAGTGATGCTGGTGGCCATCGTTCTGGTGAGTATTATGAACGTGATGATCATGGCGGTGTATGAGCGGATCAATGAGATTGGAACTATTGCTGCAATTGGCACATCTCCCAATAAAATTCTTTCATTATTTATTATGGAAGGATTCCTGCTTGGTCTTCTCGGTACCTTGATTGGTGTTGTTATTAGTCTGGGTTCGATTTATGCCATGAATGTGTCCCAGATCAGTTTTGACTTTGGACGGCAGAAAGGACTGCTCCTTTCACCCACCATTGGAGCTGCTGAAGTGATTACCGTATCAGTTATTGTTATTGGGATATCAGTTCTTGCAAGCCTGCAGCCTGCCTGGAAAGCAGCGAAAATGGATCCGATAACGGCTCTTCGTCATGTTTAAAACAGCTAAACAAGGAAAGTAACCATGTACAATATAATACAGAGAACAGGTTTTATAGCTTTTGTGGTCCTTCTTTTTTCGGGAACTGCTTTTGCGCTCGATGGCAATGAAATACTCAGGCAGGTGGATGCCAATATGCAGCCCCAGTCCTATGAGATGTATCGAAAGCTGATTAATATAGAACCCGATGGCGCAAAGAAGGAGTTTGTCCTCTATACCGTGAAAACAGGACAGGATAAAATGGTTGCTCTCTTTCTCTCACCTGCCAGTGAAGAGGGAAGAGCGACTCTTCGTCTTGGAGATAATATGTGGCTCTATATCCCCAATGTGGGTAAGCCGTTGCGTATCACCAGTCTCCAGTCTGTTATTGGAGGTATCTTTAATAACTCAGATATTTTGCGCCTTGATTACGGTGTTGAATATGATGCGGTTTCTGCCACCGAGGATGAAAAATTCTATCAGCTTGAGCTGAAGGCAAAATCTCCCTCCGTTGCCTATGATAATTTGAAAATGACAGTTGATAAAGAAACCCTGCTGCCATTAACCATTGATTGCTACGCAATAAGCGGGATGCTGATAAAAACTCTTCATTATTCCAAGATAAAGGATTTCGGTGATGGCATGGTTCGCCCGTCACTTCTTGAGACCGACAGTCCTTTGCACAAGGGGTATCGTTCCGTAATGCTTTTTGCCAAGGTTGAGAAAAGAGAGTTTGCAGATGAAGTGTTTACCTTGAATTATATGTCCCGGATTAATGAGTTACGAAAGTAATAGTGTGAAAGGTTGCCGGATGGTGGCAACCTTTCTTTGCACTTTTCTGCTTTTGCCCCATTTCGCATATGGCAGTGATGAGTTTTCTTTTGAGCTGGATGAGATCGAGAAAAAGCCCTACCGGTTTGGTGGATATCTTGAGCTGAGAGGGGAGCATATGGATATTAACCAGGGGTCTGTCTTCACTGGTTTAAACTTTGCAGACCCGGATATGTCCACCATGGATCTCATGTATGGCAGCATACAGCTTGATGGTAGCTATGAGTATGGCATAAGTAGTCTGAATGTGCAGCTTAAAGCTGCTGCCCAACAGGATACAATTGGTTGGAGTGATCTCACGGTTATTAATTCTGCCTATATTGCTCTTCAGCCTGCTCCCTCGGCCACATTTTCACTTGGAAAAAAATCGTATAAATGGGGCAAGGGATATGCCTGGAATCCGGTTGGTTTTATTAATCGTCGTAAAGACCCTAATAATCCAGAGGATGCCCTTGAAGGATATATAACGCTTGAAAGTGATATCATAAAGAGCTGGCAGGGTGCTCTGCAGACAGCAGCTCTTACGGTGGTTGCTCTGCCGGTATGGGATGGGGTAAATGAAGACTTTGGCGAACGCAATGAAGTCAATCTGGCGGCTAAGCTCTATCTTCTCTACAGGGATATTGATATCGATCTGATTCTTCTGGCTGGAAACAGTCGCTCCGACAGTATCGGAATAGATTTTTCTACCAATCTTGCATCAAATTTTGAGATTCATGGTGAAGCTGCATATATTCCAAATTTGGAGAAGATTCTTCTTGAAGAAGATAACTCCTCCTCAATTCGTGAACAGGCCGCATTTACCAGTTTGCTCGGTATTCGTTATCTCTCTGAAAATGATATCACAACCATTGTTGAATACTATTATAATGGTGGCGGATACAGTGCAGATGAGATGACGCACTTCTATCAACTGGCAGAAAGAGGGCTGGCCGAAGATCCTGCGCTTGATTCTTTATTACTGGACAGGGCAAGAGAAGCGAGCCTGAAGGGCTATGGACGCCCCCAGCCCGGGCGGCATTATTTCTATACAAAAATGAGTCGTAAGGAACCCTTTGATATTCTCTATTTCACTCCGGGTATTATGGCACTCGTTAATCTTGAGGATCACAGTTATTCCCTGGCTCCTGAAGCCGTATATAGCGGATTTACCAACTGGGAGCTGCGACTGAAGTTTTCTCTTATTAATGGTGGGAAATATACTGAGTATGGAGAAAAGGTGAATTCAAACAAGTTGGAATTTCGAGCACGCTACTTTTTTTGAGTTTCCCCGATTTCCCCCCCCCTTTATTTGTTTCCTGACTCCGTAAGTGACTGCCCTGCAAAGTAAATACTCTTGATCGTTGGCTTATGCTGTTGGTTGTAAAAAAAGCTTATACTTCATATCTTCTTCCAATATATGTGTTAGTAGCCAGTCTCTTAAAAAGGTATAAAACTCCTGTATCGCCTCATTATCGTTATTTTCAACGCGTTTTTTATAAGCTATTACTTCATTCAGCAGTTTGACATGTATGGTTTTGTGCTCTTCAAGCTGTGGATAGTCAATTTCTTCCATTGCTTTTTCTTCGTTGGTAAAATGTTCCTGAGTATATTGAACCAGCTTGTTTATGGCAACGCTTAGATGGTCTACGGTCTGGTGTTCCCTAACGATGATATACATCTCATTGACCAGTTCAAGAAGCATCTTATGTTCATCGTCAAATTTCGGAACCCCAACGGAATATGAATCTCTCCATTTGATTATTGCCATGATATCTCCCCTGTCGTGAACAAATTAAAAAAAACAGTATATGGTTAAAAAACTATCATTTCTATAAATAAGTATATGGAAATTACAAAAGAATACAATCCTTAATTACTACGCCCAAACATCAGTCAGATACAAGTAGGGTTAGCTGGGGGTGAAAGGGGTATTTATAGAGAAGTCGTTCAGTGCTTTAATTCTTTTTGCACAGCCTGGCCAAGCTGCTCGATACTGTATGGTTTCTTGATAAAGGAACCAACACCGAGTTCTCTGGCATTAAGGACTCTATCACTCTCGGAAAAACCACTGGCAATAATAGCCTTCTGGGAAGGAGAAAAGCGTATAATCTGCTTGTATGTCTCTAAGCCATTGATACCCGGTTCCATAAGCATATCGAGCAGGATAAGATCCACAGGTGTTTTCCGACAGTGTTCAATGGCTTCTTCACCGCTGGCGACAGTTGCAACGGTGTAGCCCAGCAAGGTAAGTACTCGGGATGCAATATCACGTTGTTGTTCATCGTCGTCCACCACTAGTATGGTTCCGCTGCCCTCAAAATGAGTGGGGTCAGTGGCGATCATTTTTTCTACTGCTTCGTTAGGGCAGGGGGGGAAATACAGAGTAAAAGTAGTTCCATACTCATTACTCTCGACCTGGATAAAAGCACCATGATCCTTCACCGTATTCCATACCACAGCAAGTCCAAGGCCGGTGCCGCTTTGTCCCATAATCTTTTTGGTGTAAAATGGTTCAAAGATATGTTCCAGGTCATGTGTCGCAATGCCTGAACCACTGTCCTGAATTGTGAGTATCATATATTCTCCGCACTCAAGAGAGGAAGAAAAATTCTTACCAGGCTCAATCTCCTGGTTGCTGGTGGTGATATGAACAGTCCCTTTAAGGTCTATGGCTTCAACGGCATTGGTTATCAGGTTCATCACTACTTTCTGAATGTGGACCGGGGAGCATCTGATATTCCAGATATCATCGGCTAGTTCTGTGTGAATCACAACTTCTGGATGCAGGGATTGCAGCTTCATAAATTCTGCAGATGCAAGATATTCGTTAATAAGTGAATTTGGTGAGACTACTTTTTTAACTGTGGCCACACCACGAGCTACTGTGAGAAGATCTGCAACTACGGCTGCTGCACGTTTCCCTGAATCATGAATATCTTTTATGGGTTTGTATAACTTGTCTTCAGGGGACAATTGAAGCAAGAGCAGTTCCGGATAGGATACAACGCCGGAGAGAATATTGTTGAGATCGTGGGCGACACCTCCAGCCATAATGCCGATTGCTTCCATTTTTTCTGCTTTTTGCAGCTTTTCTTCGGTGGCAATCTTTTCCTGTGCTTTCCTTTTTTGTTCGGTGATATCACGGGTAATGTGTACCGAACCAAAAAAGTCTCCATTATCATTGGTTAGAGGAGACACCGAAATGGTGAAATAACGCTGCTGGTGTTTATCAAAATAATCGATGGAATGGGGCTTGTGATCCTTTAGGAGTTTTGTATGCGGGCAGTCTGGTGGCGGGTCGGCCGTTCCGTGCATGCATTGGCAACATTTTGTGTGGATAAGCTTCTGGATGGAGATACCCATGTTTTTTGCCATAGCTTTATTGGCTCTGATTATCCTGTGTTGATCATCTAGGATGGAGATCATATCAGGTACCGCATCAAAGGTTCTTTCCCATTCTGCCTTGGCCTTAGATGCCAATTTTTCAGCACGAACAAGTTTGCTGATCATGTTACCGAAGGTGAAATAGAGGATAAAGAAAGAGAGCAATAGTAATATGGATGTGAAGATGACTGCCTGAATAATAAATTCATTTTTAGCCGTGATCAGGCGGCTGATATCCTGAAGAACCAGGATACCCCCAATTGATTCTCCCTTATAGGTTTTATAAACCGGGTGAAAATGAAGGATATACTCTCTGTCATCAATGGTGATTTGTTGATCTTGTGGAATTGAAGGGTCCCACTGGGAGGGCAGTATGCTGAACAGAGAGTTTTTATGGGTGATGATAACATAAGGGTCCATGTTGATTTGATGCTCGGTAGAGAAATTTGTATTTTTCTCCCATAGTTTTTTGTTGAAAAAGGAGGTGGCAATGTGTGAAGTCCTGTTCTCAAGTGATTCAAGGACTTCATGAGCTTTAATGCCAAATTCAATGGCTCCTACATATGTCTCCTGATAGAAAACAGGAGATACTATACGATAGAATGGACCGTTACGGCCAATTTCAAAGCCAGAAAGTGTTTTTTTTGTTTTATGAACCGCGTCAACAATTGGGGTTCATCCGACTGAAGCGTACTTTTGAAATAAGTTTTGCAAAAAAAGTGGA
>CAZUPS010000004.1:0-132066 GCA_964621915.1 uncultured Desulfocapsa sp.
CGTTATTACTATAACGAGTTAACTTCGACTCCACAATATTGGGGCAGGTTCAGATCAGTGTTTATACCGCGGAACAATAAAAGTAGCCCCTGAAACCGCTTCAATTAAAATTGTTGGCCACCTTACCCGCCATGACGATGGGCTTATTGTTGACGTCATCCAAGTAGACCCAAACCAATCTCCAATAATTAATATTAACAGGACGTGTATACAGAACGAATATCGTACAGGGGAAATAATTTCGTTAACTGCTGATGTGTTAGATCTTTTCTGTAAAAAGTTATCCTTTTGCAATTGTAACTATGAAGTACCTACCCTGCGGTTCACAAGAAAGAGACCGAAAAAGACAAGGGACCCACCAATAAGAAGTGAACTTCCCAAGTGTTCATCAAGAAACAGAGTCCCTAGTAGTATGCCGCTTATAGGTACGAGGTTTACATACATAGCTGCTCTACTGGCACCAAGCTTTTTTACTCCATCATAGAACCAGATAAATCCAAGAGTTGTTCCCAAAAAGGCAAAGTAGAAGATACAGCCTGCAGCAGTAGCAGTGAAATCAGTAAAAACCAGGGGCAGGTCTTGAAATGCAGGAAAGTAGTATTTCAAGACGCCGTTACTTCCAGGAAACATCTTTATCTGAGGTTATTCTGAACTGTTGACCTTGCCATTTACAATCAAAACTGTCACCATTGTAAATAGATGATGGGTTTCGGATTCAATTTTTCCAAAATTCTGGTACAATCGCGGTTGCTTGCTCATTTTTTCAATTAATCAGAAGGATTTGACATTATGCAAAGCACTATAGAAATAAGTCATCTTTCCAGAGAAGAAAAACTCAGGGTCATGGAGGATATCTGGGGAGACTTGTCAAGAGAGGAAGTAGAGGTTGAATCTCCAAGCTGGCATCAGAAAGTTCTGCAGAAGACAAAGCTACGAGTTGACTCCGGGCAAGAGACAATTGTGGATTGGAAATCGGCAAAAAAGGAACTTCGAAAAAGATTCGAATGAAAGTCAAACTGCTTTCTACTGCATTGGAAGATTTATATGAAGCTAGACTTTTCTATGAGAGACAAGGAGAAGGACTGGGGGAATATTTTTTTGATTCCTTATTTTCTGACATCGATTCGCTAATACTTATGCTGGGGGTCACCAGAAAATATTTGGTTATTATCGAATGCTGGCCAAAAGGTTTCCTTACGCAATTTATTACCAGATTGAACAAGAGACTGCAGTTGTGTGGAGAGTTTTAGACTTACGTCGAGACCCTGAAAAAATCAAACAAACATTGGACGCACGTCACTGATTACACGGTTGATATAAACAGAATAGGTTTTATCGACTGTTGCGCCACAAGAACCCCTTGCACTCCATCAAAGCACTACAGCACCATATCTCCTGATGTGCCATAAAACCACGCGCAAAAAATCAGCAAAACAGGGGCAGGTCTTGAAATGCAAGAAAGTAGTATTTCAAGGCCTGACCCCGTTATTTCATGGGTACGTTCAAGAATAGAGGATGTGACGACTGGTTTATCGAGCAGGATGACGTGGATAAAAAGCGCATTTGTTTTAGTGCCTAAGAAGATTCCTGTGTTCCGGGAGTCGATAATCTTTTCTGTAAAAAGATATCCTTTTGCAATTGTAACTATGAAGTACCTACCCTGCGGTTCACAAGAAAGAGACCGAAAAAGACAAGGGACCCACCAATAAGAAGTGAACTTCCCAAGTGTTCATCAAGAAACAGAGTCCCTAGTAGTATGCCGCTTATAGGTACGAGGTTTACATACATAGCTGCTCTACTGGCACCAAGCTTTTTTACTCCATCATAGAACCAGATAAATCCAAGAGTTGTTCCAAAAAAGGCAAAGTAGAAGATACAGCCTGCAGCAGTAGCAGTGAAATCAGTGAATTCAGTTAAGTGTCCAGTGAACAGAGATGTAATCACAAGAAATATAGCGCCAACAGTGCAGGAATACGCTACTGCCACCAGTGGTTCTATGTCTTTTAACAGTTGTTTGCCGATAAGCGTGTAGGCAGACCAGCTGAACACACAGCCGACTATATAAAGTTCCCCCATTCCACCGATGTCTCCAAGGAATATGGCTGAAAGATCTCCTCTGGAGATGACAACCAGTGCTCCACAGACAGATACTATCATGCCAGTACTTCGTGAAAAATTATATCGTTCACCAAAGAAAAACATGGCTAGGAAGGCGGTGATAACAGGATTGACAGCAATGATCATGGAGGCACGTCCGGCTTCCACTGTTTGTAATCCGGTGAAAAAGAAAATATTGTAAAAAAATACACCGGTCAATCCAAGCAACACTATAGCTCTCCATTGGTTTCTCGTTAGCAGAGGCAGGGTTTTGTCGCGAATAAGGATTGCCGCTAAAAGCATTGTTGAGGCTGTGATGAAACGCAGCGAGGATGCCGTCAAGGGGTGCAACTCTGCTGCCAGAAGGCGTCCTGCTACAAAGGTTCCACCCCAGAATGTCATGGTTAAGATCAGGCGGATATGGACCCCTGGAGAAATGCTTTGCTCTGTCATGATAAGGAACTGCTGCACGGCTGGGGGAATTTCAGCGATTGGATTTTGTCAGATCAGGTCCAAGAAACTATTTAGATGCTGCATATGTGCAGGCTTCGTCCAGGCGTGTCTCGATATATTTGACGAGAGTCTCATCTTGTTCTTCAAGATCAAAACAGACAGCATCTTCACCGAGAAGTCCTCCGGGGACAAAATCCCCTCGTTCTTCCGGGTCCGCAATCATATCACCATAAAAACAGATTGAAAGCCACCTGGTGGTATCTTCAATAACATCAACCATAACAAAAAGTTCTTTTTCTTTTTGGTCTTTATGGACTCCCCGGAGTGAATAGGTAACACCCGGTCGTGCTATAAAATCGAGAAGCACCCCATCTTTGCTGCTTAAATAGTTTTTGAAATGTAAAAATGTGTTTTTGTTTGTTTCTGATGTGTCCTGCCACTCATCAATAAAGGCGTTCAGCGCTTGTTCTGATCCATTTGTCATGTCGTGTCCATTGTGGTTTGTTAATTATAATCAATGTTAGGAACTACAGTTTTGTTTTGATAACCTTAACTCGAAAGGAAGTGAAGGGCAAAAGGAACTTTCCAATGATCTTTTATTGTAAGAAATTATTTTTGAACTAGTATGGATACATAGTGGTGCTTAAGGCATTGGGTGATTCTTTTTTTATGAATATTTTTTTTATGGAATAATGCATGAGGCCTTATCTTCAATTTCTTTTGTTTATTTTAGCCAGCTTTTCTCTTTTTCTCACAGGATGTGCATCGGACTGTGTGAAAGGGAACTGTTCCGATGGTGAAGGGACCCTCGCGCTTGACACTGGAGAACATCTGACGGGATCCTGGCAAAAAGGTAAATTACATGGTTACGGGTCATTTACAAAGGCCAATGGTGATATGTATGTTGGAAGCTGGGTTAATGGAAAAAGGAATGGCCAGGGGGTCTCCACCACCGCGAGTGGTGACCGCTACGAAGGGTATTGGAAGAATGATAAAAAAGATGGTAAAGGAACTGTAACGTTTGCCTATGGCGATCGATTTGAAGGATTCTGGGCGGCTGGAAAGAAGCAGGGACCTGGACGATTTCTCTATGTAAATGGAGATATCTACGAGAGTGAGTGGCGGGCAGGTGTGGATATTGGGAAGGGCTGTTTTACAACAGCTGCCGGTGAATGTTATGTTACCGCCTGTATAAGTGGCGATTGTCAGAACGGTCATGGGGTGTTTACCTGGAAGAATGGCCAGAGGTACACCGGGGAGTGGTCGAGTGGACGTAAACACGGAAATGGCATCCTGGTGTTTGCTAATGGAGATCAGTATACTGGTGAGTGGAAAAATGACAGGAAAGAGGGTTATGGGAGCTTTCGTCAGAAAAATGGAACCAGTTATATCGGTACGTGGAAGAAAGGTAATTGGCATGGGCATGGAACGTACCAAGGGATTGAGGGCGATCGCTTTGTTGGAGAGTGGGAAAGCGGGAAAATGAATGGTCATGGCTCATACAGGAGTTCCAATGGTAACCAGTATGTGGGAAGTTGGAAAGATGGAGTGAAGCATGGACGTGGGACGTTTATTTATCCCAGTGGCTTCAAGTATGTTGGTGAATGGCAGAATAATAAAATGGTCAGAGTATATCCTCAATAAGAGGCGATTTCTCTTGAAATTCTCCTCCGGGGAATGTAAATAGATCTGTCCTGATATAGTACGTTATACGAAAGCGTCTCTATCCCAAATTTCCGGGAAGAGGCGCTTTTCAGTTTTAATCACGAGATCTCTTCTGGAACAAGAGTCACTGGCACTAAGGAAACGTTATGATCACTGCAACAGATGTCGCCCTTTCCTACGGGAAGAGGGTTATTTTTCAGGATGTAAATATTAAATTCAGGCCTGGTAACTGCTATGGGCTTATTGGAGCAAATGGTGCCGGGAAAACAACATTCCTGAAAATTCTTGCCGGAGATTTTGATCCGGATCATGGCACCGTTTCCGTAGGAAGCCGGGAGCGTATTGCAGTACTGCGGCAGGATCATTTTGCCTTTGATGAGGTAACAGTGCTCGACACGGTTATTATGGGACATAAACGTCTCTATGATCTGCTTGCTGAGCGTGAAATTTTGTATGCAAAAGCAGACTTTAATGAGGAAGATGGGATTCGCAGCGGTGAACTCGAAGCGCAGGTTGAAGAGCTGAATGGGTATGACGCAGAATCTGAAGCTGCCGTTTTGCTCAGTGGTCTTGGTATTACAGACGCTCTGATCCATAAAACAATGAAGGAGCTCGAAGGTGGTGAAAAAGTACGGGTGTTACTTGCCCAGGCGCTTTTTGGTACCCCGGATGTCCTGCTGCTCGATGAACCGACAAATAACCTTGATATTGATTCCATTGCCTGGCTTGAAAATTTTCTTGATCGGTTTCAGAATACTGTCATTATCGTCTCCCATGACAGGCATTTTCTCAATCAGGTCTGTACTCATGTGGCCGATATCGACTTTGGGAAGATTGCTATTTATGTCGGAAACTATGATTTCTGGTATCAAGCCAGCCAGCTGGTGCTGCAGCAAAAGCAGAACGAGAATAAAAAATCGACGGCAAAGGCGAAGGAGTTGCAGGATTTTATCAGACGTTTTTCTTCCAATGCTTCTAAGGCAAAGCAGGCAACATCCCGAAAGAAATTACTGGATAAGTTAACGATTGAAGAAATGCCAACCTCTTCAAGAAAATATCCTTTTATCTCTTTTAAGGCCGGACGCCCCTGTGGTGATATTATTCTGGAGATTAAGGGGTTAAGCAAGACCGTGGAAGGGGTAACTCTTTTTAAGGATCTTGATCTGACCGTAAATAAAGGCGATAAAATCGGTTTTGTCGGGAGTAACAGTCTTGCCAAAACCACCCTTTTTCAGATTCTCACAGGAGATCTTGAACCCGATAGTGGTAGCTTTCGTTGGGGGGTGACCATGAGTCACTCCTATTTTTCCAAAGAACACAGCATGTTTTTCAAGAAAGATGTCACACTTGTTGAGTGGCTGGGAGATTACACTCCAATCACAGAGGGTGAAACATTTGCCAGAGGGTTTTTGGGGAAGATGCTTTTCGCCGGTGAGGAAGCCTTGAAAAAGACAAGTGTTCTTTCCGGTGGTGAAAAGGTGAGGTGTTTGCTTTCGAAAATGATGCTTTCAGATGCCAACTGTCTTGTGATGGATGAACCAACTAACCATCTTGATCTGGAGTCTATTACAGCACTCAATAATGGGCTGATTGCTTTCCCGGAAGTGCTACTGTTCTCTTCCCACGATCATCAATTTGTTGATACCATTGCCAATAGAATTGTTGAGTTGTTACCGGGTGGGGTAATTGATAGGATGATGCCTTTTCAGGATTATCTGCTGGATGAGAAGGTTTCAGCACTACGGGAAAAACTTTCCTGATACGATGCTGGCTGTCTCTGTCTGATAGTCGATGGCTGAAATTGGGTGACTCTTTATGTCTCTCTTGGGTTGAGCGTGTAAGGGACGATTGAAATGAACACTAACCATTTTCACTATCTCTGGTGCGTCAATGTCGCTACGACGCTGGCTATAGAACTCTTTACCGTCACGGTTCTGGTGTCGGTTTTTGAACAGACGGCATCAACCTTGATGGCTGCCGGTGCTATGGTGGCACGAACCCTGCCACCATTTTTACTGGGACCGGTTGCTGGAGTGTTGGTTGATCGTTTTCCCCGAAAAAATATTCTTATAAGTTCTGGATTGTTCCAGATTATCCTTGTAGGAGTTGCCATATACGTTCTTCGGAGCAGCGACGAAATGTCGGTTACTCTGATCTATTCTATTTTAGCAGGTCTTGCGGTCGCCGATACTTTTCATCGGCCTGCCCGTATGGCTCTTATCCCGACTTTGGTGGATCAAGGGCATCTGGTGAAGGCAAACAGTTTTATTCTCGCCTCCAACCAAATCATGATGGCCATTTCCTATACCGCAGGCGGTTGGCTGATTCTATCGTTTCCTCTGGGGAACATTTCCTTTGCAGTGATGGCCTTATTTGTATTGGCAGTGCTGACTGCAATGGCAATTGTTGAACCCAGATCACAGGATGCAGATAAAGCCGAGAGGAAAGAGTCTGCCTGGAAGTCCTGGATATCTGGATTGAGGTATCTGCGTGCCCATCCCATTGCCCGACCGCTTACCATTATGGAAACGGTGGAACATCTTCCCCATGGTATCTGGACGGGAGCTGTAATGCTGGCCTTTACCACTCAGGCTTTACACGGTGATGCGGCAGACTGGGGCTATCAGGGAACGGGTTATTTTACAGGGATGATTGTGGGTTCTCTTGTGGCAATGTCCTTAAGCGGCCCACTGGCAAGGTTTCCGGGACGTATTATTGTCTTCAATGCCTGTGTCGCAGGATTATTTACTCTGGCGTATGCCGGGAGTCAGACTGTCTGGGTGGCGGTAACATGGGCATTTGTTTTTGGTCCGCCATTTGCTATTCGTGATGTGGCACAGGATTCACTCCTGCAGAGTAGTGTCGAAAAGAGACAGCTGGGACGGATTTATGCAACGCGGGAAATGTTGCGGAATGCTGTTTTTATGTTTGCAGGTGTTTTCTTTGCATGGCTCTCCGGTTTTGTGTCCATTCGGATCATCTATGGTATTGGAGGAGTGCTCTATCTGCTGACCGGGGTCTATGCGCTAAGTAATAAAGCGTTACGGGAAAGCAGGATTGTTTCGGATGAAGAGCTGAGAGAAAAAGAGTTGTAACCATTTTGGCTTTGACAACCCGGTAATACCGGGTTATCGAGATCTGTTTTAATCAAATTGGGGGCGCGATAGTAACCAAAATCCGCAGGTTTGTTTCAGCCCGTACTCCGTGTGGCTCCCGAATCTGTGAAACCAGAATATCTCCTTCTTTGGCTGGTATTTCCGTGTCTCCTTCACCAAGAAAAAATCCAGTTCCTTCAAGGATTTGAATCGATAAATCTCCGTCAAGATCATGTGAGTGCACTGGAAATGTAACACCAGCTTCGAGATTGAAGTTTATTATTTTGAAATATTCCGAGTCCTGCACAAGAAAAAAACGTTTCATTTTACCGCTGGTGTACTCATTTGTATCATCAAGTGTGATAACCTTCATTACTGTTCTCCGTTGAATGTGTGCGGAAGTATCCTGTTCTGTGGTGTTTAGCTGCCATATTCTAATCGTTATCCGTCTGTTCTCACTGTTACCAAAAAAATGGCCAAGTGCTCTACTACTCTCTTTATGGTAAACAGATGGATGGCGATGTCAAAATAATAGTTGCTGATAACGCTTTTTCGGCTGGAAATAATGGTAGAGCGGCAGATAATCGTATTTCACGAGGGTATTGTAATGTCAGAGATACTGGATCGGGTGAAACTGAGATCTTCCTGGAAACAGAAAATAGGTACTGAGTTTGAGCAGGAGTATATGCAAAAGCTCAGACAGTTTCTGGTCCGGGAAAAACAGGCTGGAAAGGTCATTTATCCTCAAGGGGATGATATCTTCAACAGTATGAATCTTACTTCTTTTAAGGATGTGAAAGTGGTTATTATTGGTCAGGATCCCTATCATGGTCCCGGACAGTCGCATGGTCTTTGCTTTTCGGTGAAACCGGGGGTGAAGATTCCGCCATCGTTAAGAAATATCTATAAGGAGATTCATCAGGATCTTGATCTTCCGATCCCGGATCATGGGTATCTGAAAAGCTGGGCCGAGCAGGGGGTGTTACTGCTGAACAGTGTGCTCACCGTTGAAAAAAATAACGCAGGTTCACACCAGGGAAAAGGCTGGGAACACTTTACCGATGCCATTATTACAGTGCTGAATAAAGAGCATAACGGACTGGTATTTTTGTTGTGGGGCAGCTATGCACAGAAGAAGGGCAGGATTATTGATCAGAAACGTCACTTAGTCCTGCAATCCGTTCATCCCTCTCCTCTGTCTGCTCATCGCGGCTTTTTTGGGCAGCATCATTTCTCAAAGGCGAATGCCTATCTTGAAGAGCAGGGGAAAACTGTGATTAACTGGCAGGTTCCAAAGATGTAGAGAAATGCGGGTTAGATATGCATATCCATTAATATGGCGATAAATGCATAGCGACCGAGTTTTCCTATAAAAACAAAACAGAGAAAGATCAAAGGCTGTAGTCGCAGGATGCCGGCTGCCAGGCATAGTGGGTCTCCAATAATGGGGAGCCAGGCAAACAGGAGAGAGAGGGGCCCATAGCGTTGATATAACTCCATGGCCCTTGCTGTCTGTTTCTGACTCACCCTCAAGAGCTTTTTCATAAAGAATTCAGAACCCCATATTCCGATACCATAGGTAATAAGGGCGCCCAGGACATTGCCAGCAGTGGCAACAGCAACTACCTGGATTGGTGGTAAACCCTGGAGTATCAGCGCGACAAGGAGCCATTCAGACCCTAAGGGCAGAAGAGTCGCAGCAATGAGGCTGAGAAGAAAGAGAGCCGGAAGGCCATGGTCAAGGAGGAAATTCTCCATTCTTCAAATAGTCGTTGAAATGTATAGAATAGGAATCTGAGAGAAAGGTCTGTCAGCTGGATTTACGGCCGCTAAGCAGAAATACAGGATATTGCCCGTTACTTTCTTCTCTGCAAATGGTGTGGATGATCTCACTTTTGATCTCCTCCATGCCGAGTCCCTGAAGAAGGGTGGCAAGTTTTTCAGGTGCAAAGCCCTTATGCCAGATACCCTCTGCCGATTCTCCGTGGAAGGAACCATCCTCGGTCAGCAGATCGGCAATGGCTAAATATCCACCGGGGTTAAGAAGTTCGGTGAAGCGTCTGAAAATCCCCTCTGTGTCCTGAATATGATGCAAGGTCATAGAACAGAAAATAATATCGTGCTTCTGACTATAGTCGTCCTTTAACAGATCACAACACAGTGTTTCAATAGAGGTCTTATCCTGTTTGTCGATCTTCTCCTGCAACACATCCAGCATACCCTGAGAGGTGTCGATGGTTGTCAGCCTTGAAAGGGAAGGGGCAACGGCGAGGCCTACAAGCCCGGTCCCACAACCATACTCCATTCCGTCCATTGTTTTTGAGAGTGGCAGGGTTAAAATTGCAGTACTAATTTTCTCTGCAAGCATTACCCTGCGTGATTTTCCGTCCCATCCAGCTGCTGCTTTATCAAAGTGCTCAGTAGTCATATATTCGTTTTCCGTTAGCCTGTGGTTCTTTACAATTCACCAATTTGATCAAAGAGATCGCTGTCTGCTTCAATCTTGACTCTGTTGCCGATAATCATCCGATTGCTGGCTGTCTGCATGGTTTTAAATGCTTCAGCATAGGACCGCATATCCTGAACGGTGGTTGAAATGATTTCTTCAATACGCTGCTGTTTGAATGCTGCTGTAATACCGCTCAAATATTCGTTACGGGAAGAGATACCAACTGCCGCAGCGGCCTGATGCGGGGTGAAATTACCATAGGTGCCTATAATCAGTTGTTGCAGGACTTCTTTTGGGAGATCGAGATTTTTAACGACCTCGGCCATGGCTTGGTAGCTGTCATATGTTTTGCGTACCTGCGGGTCGCGGTAACTGATAACTGCAAAGTTGCCACTGATATGACTGAACTGGATAAAACAGCCATACGCCCCTCCCATCTGTCGCACACTATTCCAGAGGTAGTCGCGGGAGAGATAGGTCTTCAAAACTTCAAAGTGTCCATTGTAGCCCTTCCCTGCAGGGAGTAGGTTTCCACCCTGTACGGCATAAACAACTTCAGCGGAGGTGATCAGGGCCTCATGTGTTGGCGAATCCGGTGGGGTCAGTGTCTGCCTGCTGTGTATGGTGTTGGGGAGTGCTGAAATTAAAGAGCTGCAATGCTCCTTAAAGGTACTGACCTCCTGTTCATTGGCAGTAATGGAGAGCGTCAGATTGTTGCGGTTAAAAATAATATTTGCCATTTCCCGAAGACCGGTGAGAAAGGATTCTTCAAGTCTTGGATAATTTTGGGAAAGCTCCTTTGCATTGCGATAGTTTGTTACTCCCGAGACCATCTCATTGCAGGCGCCTGCTTTACTGAGTTTGGCAAAGGCCAGTGATGTCGGCAGATTATAGCCTTCACTCTGGGCACCATGCTCCGTCCATGCAAAATCACGAATAACAATTTCCTGAATATGAACCCGGTCTTGGAGTGACAGGTCGGAGAAAACATTGCTTAAAAGCTGTAGTGCCTGTTCCTGATATTCGGGTAGACATTTCATCTGAAACCAGAGTATGGGACGGAAATCTCCATTGCCTCCTTTTTTGACATGGCACTGGAAGTTATGGGAAAATCCTCCGGTACAGGTTCCAACCTCCCTGGCAAAGTGCATATAATCCATCTTAGAGGTACCAATCTCTGTGACGATGCCCCCAAAGATGTCCAGCCAGGGAAGGTATTTAGAAGGAAGACAGGAGATATCAAAGCCGATATCTATATAGGAAATATGGTCGGTGTCCAGTTCGCTGATAAGGAGTTCGTGCCCTTTTAGCTCCGTGGCCTCTACCTGGTGAAAATCAAGCTTTCGTTCAAGATCATTAAGCCCTAACTGGGGAAGTTTGGCAAGTGTCTCCACGCTGTTGGCTCGCTGTTGATCTTCCATCAGCTCCAGGGTTCTTGCAATAAGTTTCTCCTGCCCGGAAGTATCGAGGCTTTTTCCATAGGCTTCAAGACGGGCGGCTTCATGGGCCTGGTCACGGGCCTGTTTTTCAGGGTCGGGTATAAGGGTGATAACCACTGTGGCTGGGTTGTCGAGCAGATATTTTTTGATCAGCTCTTCAAAGTAGTTTTCATGCAATGCCTTTTGCCGGATAGTCGCAAAGAGTTTGTTGATTTGCAGAGAATCGTACGGGTCGGTACCATATTTAAATGCTGGCAGTGCCTTACCGATAAGATCAAGTCCCCGTTGCGCCTTGCAGCCCTCCTCCCGTACTCCGAACTCATATTTATTCAGCTCGGACAGGATGAGTTCAGCTCCTAATCCATCCGTTGCCATCTGGGCGAGGGTGGTATTATATAGAGTTAAAAATTCATCCCGCTTTTCAGCATCACTTCCCACTAAATAGGTTACCATCATGGTTTTAAAACTTGAGGTGGAGATATAGAACCCGCCAAAGTCTTTGCATAATCCACTGGTGATAATAGTGTTTTTCAGAGGGGAAGCGTCTGAGTTGTAAAGGATATTTGCAATAATTTGGAAGGCCGCGTTCTCTTCACGGTTTAGTACCGTTGTTACCCTGCTTGCTACGGCAAGGAATGTTTTTTCAGCGGTATCCGTTGAATCCACACTGTAATTATCTTCGATGTAGGTGATTTCTTCAATTTCCTCGCCAGTGATAACCTCGACCCGTTTGCCTCTTTCCGGGAATGCGGAGAGGAATTTATCCTGTAAATAGGCCAGTTCATCATCCAGATCGGCATCACCATAAACAAAGAAGGTTGCATTTGATGGATGGTAATGGGTTTTGTGAAAAGCACAGAAATCTTCGTAGGAGAGACTTGGAATATCCTTTGGATCACCACCGGATTCATGGGCGTAGGTGGAATTTGGCATTAACCCGCCAAAAATATGATGGAACATAAGGCGAATAGGATCAGAAAAGGCTCCCTTCATTTCGTTGTAGACAACACCTTGATATTGTAGAGGTGTCTCTTTCTCTTCCTGATGGTAATGCCATCCTTCCTGTTCAAATGTGGATCTGGCCAGCAGCGGGTTAAGCACCACATCCATATATACATCCATGATATTGAAATATTCTCTCAGGTTTCTGGTGGCAAATGGATAGTAGGTGATATCGGATCCGGTCATGGCATTGAGGAATGTCATAAGCCCGCCCTTATTAATCTCACCAAAGACATCTTTTACCGGGTATTTTTTAGATCCCATCAGTACCGAGTGCTCGAGAATATGAGCAACACCTTTGGAGTCGGTTGGGATGGTATTAAACGAGGCTGAAAAGGTTTTGTTGTTGTCGTTATTTTTTATGGCAAGTAACGGACATCCGAGAACATCATGTTCAAAGAGGTATACTTCTGCTTGAATTTCGTCGAGTTGTTGTACCTGTTTCAGGGTAAAACCGGAATAGGTGGAGCCTGGGCTATAAGTCATTAGGGTCTCATATTAAAAGAGTTTTGAGGAATCAAGGAGAAGGGTTACCGGGCCGTCGTTGACAAGATCCACGTCCATATGAGCCTGGAATCTGCCACTGGCCGTGACTATATTTTTTTGTTTGACTGTGTCTATAAACTGGAAGTATGTGTCTTTTGCTTTTTCGGGTGGGGCGGCACTGGAGTAGCCGGGGCGTCTTCCCTTGCGGCAGTCACCATAGAGGGTGAACTGGGAAACTATCAGCATGGCTCCCCCGGTATCAATAAGAGAGCGGTTCATTTGGCCGTTGGTATCTTCAAAGATGCGAAGGTTGATGATTTTATCTGACATCCATTTTATTTCCGAATCTGTGTCATCTTTATGAATACCAAGAAAAACAAGCAATCCTGTCCCAATTTGCCCTGTTATTTCAGAGTCAACGGCGACCGATGCCTTGCTGACTCGCTGGATGACTGCTCGCATTGTATCTGTTTGAAGGGCGTTAGGTTTTTTTCTTCAAGCTGTTCTTTTTAAAACGGCTGTCCGAACATAACCCAAGCGGTTGTGGATTCTTCGGAAAAACCGACATCAAAGCGAACAACTGCCCCGGAGAACAATGCACGGAGACCAAAGCCTCCATCATACTTCCAGTCCGAGAACAAATCTCCATAATCATTTGCAACTCTGCCACCCTCGGCAAAAGCCACGAGCTGCAGCCAGTCACTTTTTAAGAATTTAAGAAAGGAGACATTTCCGATCGGATTCCAGTCAAGAGTGTAACGGTATTCTGCCGTGGTGTAGAGAACAGAACGATCGTTGAAACGGTCAGTGGGATAGGCACGCATCCGGTAGAATCCACCAAGGGTTGCACCTTCATAAAAGGGGGACCGGCCGGTTACTGAAACAGTACCATCTAAGTTGTTTTGTTCATCCCAGCTTGGAGTGTCTCCGGTCCAAAAATTGAGAGCAATGATTCGTTGCCTTGCCCAGTCGGAACTTCCAAGAGAAAAGTACTTACTTGCTTCAAATTCAACAAATGTCCATTCGGTGGGCGACTCGAGCCAACCAAAATCATGGGTGATGCCGACGTATTGCTGGCTTCCTGTGGATGGGTTGTTGGGGAAATCTGTATTGTCATGTCCAATGGCAACTTCAAGAGGGTGGGCAGTGGCGGCTTCTTCTCCTTCCTTAATCTCAAAACTGCGAAAGCGGTTGTACTGTCTTAGCAGGAGTGTCGTGACACCATTTTCTAACGGGTTCCATGAGTCGCCACCCACGGGGGATGACTTGAGTAAGCCGTCTTTCAAAGCGTAACGCTGCATTGAATCACTGCGACCTGCTCCCCAGGGGAGTACAAATTCCATTTTAAAATCAGTCCAGTTATCGTACCCACTATCTTCTACATAGTCATCAACATCGGAGTCATTGCTCCCGGCACGAATGCTGTCGTGTTGAAACTTGACATTGGTGTAAGCTCGATTTCTAGGATAGTGTCCAGCCATTCCCTGGGCACTGAAGAAAAAACGATTGGCAAAGGATGGACGATAATCCCACATACCAAGAAACAGAGCCGCTGCTTCGTCGAAACTTCCAAATGCAGTTGCACCAAGAAGTAGCTGTTCCTGTCCATAGCCTTTTGTTCCGCCACCCAGACCCATCGTAAAGCCCATGCTGTCCGATGGGAAGACATAGGGCATAATCAGAGTATTTTTGGTACTTCCGTCATGGTTCTCTTCACGCGATAGAGTGTTTTTAACGGAAGTTCGGGGCTTGGCCTGCAGTGTTGGGGCTAGAAAGAGGCCGGCTAACCCGAGAATACAGATTGTTTTAAAAGCTGTTGTATATTTCACAAGGAACCTGTTTTTATAGTGAGTAAGAGTGATCGTTATTACAATGTTTCTCAATCTTAACAGAAAAGAGGTCTTTTTCCAAATACTCAGGCGGGGATCTGTTAAAAGAGGGGAAAGAAGAATGGAAAAGAAGAGTAAGGCAGATGTAACTATTCAGCAAGAGGGATAATTTGTCATTACCTGCTGAATAGTTACGAAAGAATTAGACTGGTAGAAGCTTACTTGGTTGCTTCCTTAGCCGCATCTTTTGCCATATCAGCTGGGTTCAGGGCATCTGTTGCCTTCTTCATTCCAGCATCTACTGCTTGGTTGGCCTGATCTTTAGCCATACCAATAGCTTTTTCTTTGGCAGAATCTGCAACCTGGCCTGCTGCATCTTTTGCCATATCTCCGGCACTCTTTTTCGCAACTTCTCCTGCTACTTCTGTGGCAACTGCAGGAGCATTAGCAGAAGCTGTTGAAAGGGCAACTCCACTGCTGAGTATAAGAACGATAGCACCAAGAATTACTTTATTTGTTAATTTCATAGGGTTCTCCAATAATTATAGTTAGTATTATGATACTGTTGGTAACTGTTGTTACCTGATAACCTGTTTCGATAATAAATGCAAATAAGTTTTTGGTATGGATTATTTATTTTGTGGAGGGCCATGTCTGAATGACACGATTGTGTGTATCCAGTTTACAGGCATTTGTCGTTGTATCGTGGTAAAAAGTAAACCAGCTGTCCAGTCTCTGGTAGTGCTTGAAATATTCTTCTTTTTTGTCAATTACTTCCAGCGGAAAATTGTCATATGCCATAATCCAGAGTGGATTTGAATGGGCATGGGTAGGGAACAGATCACCCAGATGCACAGCTGTTTCTCCCTTGGAAGTAAGCTCGACCAGCTGATGACCACGGGTGTGGCCTCCAGTGTGACGCAGCAATACTCCGGGGATGACTTCAACATCTCCTTCAATTATTTCAAGTTGTCCTTTGTGCTTTAACAGGTTGAAATTTTCAGGCCAGTAGGTGGATTTGGCACGGCGACAGGGCTGCTCAACATCTTCCCATTCTGATTTCTGTACGTAATGGACAGCATTTGGAAATGTGAGTTCTTCATTCCCCTCGGTGTTATGCATAACCACCCCACCAGCATGGTCAAAGTCACAATGGGTGAGAAGCACATAGTCAATGTGTTGCCGGGTTAAACCTATTTCTGCAAGATCCTCTATAACAGACCAGGGGGAACTCACCTGAAAGATGGATAGCTGTTTTTCTGTTAACTTGTTGCCAAGGCCTGTGTCGATAATCAAATTATGCTCAGGAGTTTTAACGAGAAGAACATCATTGCAGAAGGGTAGAGTATTGTTTGCATCTGCCGGACTCTTTTTTTCCCAGAGAACTTTTGGAACAGCGCCAAACATGGTTCCACCATCAAGACGAAAGTTTCCCCCATTTAGCCAGTAAATCTGAAAGTCACCAATGGAGAGGGGTTGGGTAGGCATTAGAATTTCCCCAAAGCAGACCAGAGGACACCTGCTGCAATGGCCGATCCAATAACTCCTGCAACATTAGGAGCCATAGCATGCATAAGCAGAAAGTTGCTTGGGTCTTCCTTCAGGCCAACGGCATGGACGACTCGTGCGGAATCAGGAACAGCAGATACACCGGCAGCTCCGAGCAGTGGATTGATTTTTTCTTTTAGAAAAAGGTTCATAAATTTGGCAAAGAGTATGCCGCCCGAGGTGGCAACAATAAAGGAGCCGGCACCGAGCACAAAGATTAAAATGGACTGGCTGGTCAGAAATGTCTGGGCCTGGGTTGATGCCCCGACTGAAAAACCAAGAAGGATGGTTACAACATCAATCAGAGAGTTCCTGGCTGTATTGGCAAGTCGCTCAGTGACCATGGATTCCTTGAGCAGATTACCGAAGAAGAGCATTCCAAGAAGAGTCATGGAGCCGGGTGCAATAAGAGCGCAGATAAGAAAGGCAACGATGGGAAAGATTATCTTCTCTTTCTTGGAAACCTGGCGCGGTGGCTTCATATGGATGACACGCTCTTTTTTTGTGGTAAAGAGGTACATAATTGGTGGTTGAATAACGGGAACCAGTGCCATATAGGAGTACGCTGCAATAGCAATCGGGCCAAGGAGTTCCGGGGCTAGCATGGAGGAGAGAAAAATGGCAGTGGGGCCGTCTGCTCCACCGATTATTCCTATGGCTCCTGCCTGTTCGGGGGAAAATCCAAGGTAGAGTGAACCAATAAATGTGAGAAAAACCCCGATTTGGGCAGCTGCCCCTAAAAGAATCAGCTTGGGATTTGAGAGCATGGTGGAAAAATCTGTCATGGCCCCAATACCAAGGAAAATAAGCGGTGGATAAATTCCCTTCATAACCCCGAGATATAAATAATAGAATACGGATCCTTCTGCATAAACAGAAAGCGGCATTCCTTCAATGGGTGGAATATTACCGACAATTACTCCAAATCCAATAGGGATTAGCAGTAATGGCTCATAGTCCTTGGTAATGGCGAGGTAGATAAAAACAATCCCCACTGCAATCATTATCGCATTGATCCATTCCAGATGGGCGATTCCAGAGTTGTTGTAAAAGCTTAAAATGTCCACAGTATCACCTATGTCAGTACAATCAGAGGTTGGCCCTGATTGACAACATCGCCTTCAGCTATAAGAATTTCACTTACGGTTCCATCCATGGTTGCCGTGATACTGTTTTCAAGTTTCATGGCTTCAAGCACCAGCAGCTTCTGTCCGGTACGTACCTGTTCTCCAAGAGTTACCGTGATGGAGATGATTTGCCCGGGAATGGGGGTGAGGATTGTACCGGAACCGGATGGCTCGGGTGTTGATGCTTTTTGCGGCGGAGCCAAGGGAACAGGAGTTGCCGGGGTTGCAGAAATTGGTGTGCTTGCCTGAGGCGTAACGAGTGTGGCGAGGTTTTCAATGGTATTGATGTGAACAACATGCTGTTTGCCATTTACCTCAGCGAGCACAGCATCATCGGTGACATCTTTAATAACAACATTGTAGCTATTGTTGTTTATCTTCAGTTTATATTCTTTCATTTACTATTCCAGTTATTGACAAGTTTGCGGCTATTTAAAGTGTGCATGCGTCCTGAGACCAACCAGGGGGATTCCATATCACCATGACTTTTCCAGGTGATACGTTCAGCGCCGTCTGGAAAATTATTGTGTAGATGAAGGGCAGTTGTAATGGCAAGAAGGATCTCCTCTTCCTTATCAACCTCTACTGTCTCTGCTGTTTTGGGCTGCGCAATTTTTGGTGCACCAAGCTTCAGCAGTTTGGGAAGAAGAGTGATGTATACGGCAATAATTAGCAAGCCACCAAAGACCAGACCCATTCCCATAAGGGAAAACTGCAGGGCGTCAAATCCTGGCTGGTTGAGATTTTGAAGACCTATATTGGCAAAATTCATAATATCTATTGGTGTTTTACGGTTTACGGTTTTTACAAAGGGATGTTCCCATGCTTTTTCATGGGGTTATTATCTCTCTTGTTCTGCAGCATACCAAGTGCCTTGATAATACGGAAACGGGTACGTGCAGGTTCTATAATGTCATCAACATAGCCGTGTCTTGCAGCCACATACGGGTTGGCGACGGCGTCCTGATATTCGGCCTCTTTTTCGGCAAGATAGGCTGCGGGATCATCTGACTTTCTGGCTTCTCTGCCATAGAGTACTTCAACGGCTCCCTTTGCTCCCATTACAGCAATTTCTGCACAGGGCCAGGCATAGTTGATATCACCGCGTAGATGTTTGGAGGACATCACGCAGTAGGCACCACCATATGCTTTTCGGGTAATAACCGTGATTTTAGGAATGGTTGCTTCCGCATAGGCGTAAAGAATCTTGGCACCGTTGCGGATGGCACCCCCATATTCCTGAGTGGTTCCGGGAAGGAATCCGGGCACATCAACAAAGGTAACCACCGGAATATTAAAACAGTCACAAAAGCGGACAAATCGAGCACCTTTAATAGATGAGTCAATATCAAGTACCCCGGAGAGATGGGAGGGCTGGTTGGCAACGATCCCCACAACTTTCCCGCTGTATCGTGCAAAACCGATAATCAGGTTGGGGGCGAATTCTTTTTTTATCTCAAAGAAATCGCCATTATCTATACTTGAAAGGATAACCTCTTTCATATCATAGGGGGTAGTCGCACTTTCAGGGATGATTGAATTGAGCTCTTCCGAGCGCCTTTCTGATGGGTCCTGAGTGGGCAGAGTGGGTGGTGTCTCCGCATTATTTTGCGGAAGATAGGAGAGGAGTTTTTTTACATAGTTAACACAATCTATTCCCGATTCTGCTGCATAATCCGAAACACCTGAACGTGAAGAATGCATGTCGGCTCCACCGAGTTCTTCCACGGTCACATCTTCATGGGTAACAGATTTAACGACCTTGGGACCGGTGAGGAACATATAGGAGTTGTTCTTGACCATGGCCACAAAATCAGTGAGTGCAGGTGAATAGACGGCACCACCTGCACAGGGGCCAAAGATTGCGGATATTTGAGGAACAACACCGGAGGCCATTACATTGCGAAGAAAGATATCAGAGTATCCTGCCAGGCTTTCGATGCCCTCCTGAATACGCGCGCCTCCCGAATCGTTAAGACCGATAACCGGGGCACCGTTTTTAACGGCAAGGTCCATGACCTTACAGATTTTTTCAGCAAATGACTTGGACAATGAGCCGCCAAGAACAGTGGGGTCCTGGGCATAGACGTAGATCAGTCTGCCGTCAACCGTTCCGTAGCCGGTGACCACACCGTCTCCTGGAAAGATCTTTTTTTCCATACCGAAATCATGGCAGCGATGGGTCTTGAACATATCAAATTCTTCAAAGGAGCCGGGATCAAGAAGGAGGTCAATACGTTCTCTGGCAGTCATCCTGCCCTTGGCATGGAGTTTGTCGATTCGGTCCTGGCCGCCGCCGAGCCGGGCTTCGGCTCGAAGTTTAAGCAGATTATCAATATGGTCTGTCATTTTTGTGCTCCACTGCAGAATTCAGTGAGTAATCCATGGCTGGATTTAGGATGGAGAAAAGCCACTTGTTTATTTCCGGCTCCGGTAAATGGTTCTTCATGGATCAGTTTGCAGCCCTTTTCCTTTGCCTGTGCCAGCTGCTCTTTCACATCCGTGGTGCGGTAGGCTACATGGTGCAATCCTTCACCGCGTTTGTTCAGGAAGACTGCGATGGGGCTGTCATCCGCTGTTGGTTCCAGCAGCTCAATATGGGTTTCCCCGAGTACAAAAAAAGCGGTACGAACTTTCTGGGAGGCGACTTCTTCTTCCTTTTCACAGGTGAGTCCTAATATATCTTCATAGAATTTACGTGCAACAGCAATGGAGTGCACTGCAATTCCTAAGTGGTCTATTTTTTTTAGCATATCTTTTGTTGTTAGTATTTCTGCATTGAAATTAGTCTCGGTATTCACCAAATATGCCACGGAGAACGGTGCATATTTCACCAAGACTTGCATAGGCGCGAACCGCATCAATAATTGGTTCCATAAGGTTTTGTTCAGACTCAGCCGCTTCTTTTAACGCAGCAAGCCTGCTCTCTACTTCGTTGTTGTCTCTTTGCTTACGTACATCTTGAAGCGAACTCACCTGGGCGTCTTCCACCGCTGGATTAACCCGGAGCAATTCTGGTTTTTCCTCTTCGTCAATCTGGAATGCATTGACGCCGACAATCGCCCGTTCACCGGATTCAATTTCTTTCTGGTAGTCGTAGGCAGCCTGTTCTATCTGACGCTTGATAAAGCCATCTTCAATGCAGGCAACCACACCGCCCGATTGCTCAATCTTGGCAATCAGTTCTTCTGCAGCAAGCTCGATGGAATCAGTAAGCTGCTCGATATAATACGATCCGGCAAAAGGATCAACTGTATCCGCAACCCCTGACTCATGGGCAATGACCTGCTGGGTACGAAGAGCGGTACGAACTGAATCTTCGGTTGGCAATGACAGAGCCTCGTCACGTGAGTTTGTATGCAGGCTTTGCGTTCCGCCAAGAACTGCAGCAAGCGCCTGGAGGGTAACACGAACAATGTTATTGTCGATCTGTTTGGCAGCCAGGCTGCTTCCTGCCGTCTGGGCATGGAATCGCATCATCATGGAGGCGGGTTTTTTTGCCTCAAAACGATTTTTCATAATCCTGGCCCAGAGCCTGCGGGCTGCTCTGAATTTTGCAACTTCTTCCAGAAGATTAGAGGATGCATTAAAGAAAAAGGCCAACCGCGCAGCAAAATGATCAATCTCAAGTCCAGCTTCTATGGCTGTCTGCACATAGGTGATACCGTTGGCCAGAGTAAATGCTACTTCCTGGGCAGCGGTTGAGCCTGCCTCCCGAATATGATACCCGGAAATGGAGATCGTATTAAAGAGTGGCATATAACTGCTGCACCATTGAAAAATATCAGTGATCAGGCCAAGAGATGGTTTGGGGGGGAAGATATACGTTCCGCGGGCAACGTATTCTTTTAAAACATCATTTTGAATGGTGCCACGGAGTTTGTCTGCCGGGACGCCCTGCTTTTCAGCCACCACAATATACATGGCTAACAGAACAATCGCAGGAGAGTTGATGGTCATGGAGGTGGAAATCTTATCGAGTGGAATATCGGCAAAGAGTGCTTCCATGTCGGCCAATGTGTCAATGGCCACACCCACCTTCCCAACTTCGCCAAGAGACATGGGATCGTCGGAGTCGTAGCCGATCTGGGTGGGAAGATCAAAGGCTACGGAGAGGCCAGTGGTTCCCTGTTCGAGCAGATAGCGGTAGCGTTTATTGGACTCTGTGGCTGTTGAGAACCCGGCATACTGACGCATGGTCCAGAATCTGCCACGGTACATGGTTGGCTGTACGCCTCTGGTGTAGGGGTATTTCCCAGGGAATCCAAGATGTTCCATATAGTCGTCATCTATGTTTTCAGGCAGGGCGAGGCGGGGGACTTCAGCATCTCCGTGGAGAGTGAATTCCTCTTTGCGTTCCGGAAAGCGATTCAGGCTTGCAGCCAGTTCCTGTTCCTTCCATTCATTGTATTTGTTGTCTGTGCTCACGATATTTTAGGTATTATTTGAGTTTTAAGGTGTCTATTAGTTTCTGGGCCCGCACCCGGGGGTCACTTTTCCCCGTGTCTTTTTCCAGGGCTTGTATAAGTCCTGGGCGGAGCATTTCGATTATCCAGTCAAGGGTTTCAGCGGTTTGTGCTTTGTCACGCCGTTTTTCTTTGATTCCAGTGGTCGCTATATAGTGGGAAAATCTGTTAATACTCGCAAGAAGTTCGCTGATTCCACTGTTCTCCGTGGCAATGGTCTGGAGAACCCGTTTGATTTCGCTTTTCTCCTCTTTCGCGAAAAAAATCTGTTCCATATCCATACACAGTGCTTCAGCGCCAGCAATATCAGATTTGTTAACTACCAAAAAATCAGCCACTTCAAGAAGTCCAGCCTTCATGGCCTGAATATCATCGCCAAAGCCAGGGGCTAGTACCATAAGAGTGATGTCTGCAAGACGGACAATATCCATCTCAGACTGACCAACACCCACGGTTTCAATAAGAATAACCTCACATCCCGAGGCTGCCAAAATACGTACTGCAGCTCCTGCCGAGGCACATAATCCGCCAAGTCTTCCTCTGGTTGCCATGGAACGGAGCACGACATCGGAATCAAGGGCATGGTCCATCATACGGATGCGATCACCCAGAATGGCTCCTCCACTAATGGGGGAAGAGGGGTCTACTGCAATAATTCCCACTCGCTTTTTTTGCTGGCGCAGGGTGCGGATCAGGCTTGAAGTAAGGGTGGATTTCCCGGCTCCGGGAGGGCCTGTTATTCCAAGAACCAGAACATTGCTAATAAGATTCTGATCGAGTTTGGAGAGAATATCAGCCGCCTCAGCAGTGTTGTTTTCCACTGCAGAAATGGCCCTGCCAATACTGCGGGGATCCTGATCTGTTAGTCCTGCAAGCAGGGCCTTACTTTTGGGCGTCATGGTCGCGGTGCTGCTGGCTGGCCGTGGTGAAGGATTGGATAATGGTGTCGGCGGGAGTGCCGGAAGTAAAGATTGCATTCAGGCCTTCTTTTAGCAGCAGCTCGATGTCTTCATCAGGAATAACGCCACCACCGAGAACCGGGATATCAGCTCCTCCCCGATCCTTCAATTCCTGAACAACCTGCGGGAAAAGTCGTAAATGGGCACCGGACAGGGAAGAGAGGCCCACCACATCAACATCTTCCTGAATGGCAGTGGCTGCAATTTCAGCTGCAGTTCTACGAATACCTGTATAGATAACCTCAAAGCCTTCATCCCGCAGGGCGCGAGCGATAAATTTGGCACCCCGATCATGGCCGTCAAGGCCTGGCTTTCCAATAAGTACGCGGTAAGGTGTCTGTTTTGTTGTCATGATATTTTTAAACCATTTGCAGTTGTTTTATCCGGGATGGCGAGCACCACAGAACCATCTTCCTGAGGGAATCCGGTAACCAGGCATTCTGACATAAAGGGCCCTATCTGTTTGGGAGGAAAGTTAATAACGGCAATAATCTGTTTCCCAAGTAAATCTTTTTTACTATAGAGATCTGTAATCTGGGCACTTGATTTTCGGGTGCCGATGGCATCGCCAAAATCAATAAGCAGCTTCCATGCTGGCTGCCGGGCTTCGGGGAAGTCGTCTATTTCAATAATGGTGCCTGTGCGTAGCTCAACCTGCTCAAATTCCTGCCAGTTAATATCTTTCATTGTGAGACATGTTCCGTAAAGACTTCTTTGCACAATCTGCCAAGATCGCCAAGACTCTCACAGACATGAATACCATTTTCCCGCATGGCGGTAAGCTTTGCTTCGGCTGTTCCTTTGCCGCCGCTGACAATGGCTCCAGCATGGCCCATACGTCTGCCTGGGGGGGCGGTGAGTCCTGCGATAAAGCCAACCACCGGCTTGTCCATATTTGCTGAAATCCAGGCGGCGGCCTCTTCTTCTGCGCTGCCGCCGATCTCACCAACCATGACCACTGCCTGTGTTTCAGGATCATTCTGGAAAGCTGTGAGGCAGTCTATAAAATCCGTGCCGTTGACGGGATCCCCGCCAATGCCGAGACAGGTGGTCTGGCCAAGTCCCTCTTGGGTGAGCTGATGAACAACTTCGTAGGTAAGGGTGCCTGAGCGTGAAACCACACCAACCGGACCGCCGGCCATATGGATAGGGCCTGGCATAATACCGATCTTACACTCTCCGGGAGTGATAATGCCGGGACAGTTGGGGCCGATAAGGCGAGTTTTCTTCCCTGCCATACCATTTTTGACCCGTAGCATATCCATTACCGGAATACCTTCTGTGATGCACACCACAAGATCAAGCTCAGCATCCACCGCTTCAAGGATAGCCTCTGCTGCAAATGGGGGAGGGACTATAATCATGGTGGCATTTGCCCCGGTTTCACGAGCTGCCTGAGCCACGCTGTTAAATACCGGAATTCCGTTTACACTTTGTCCACCCTTGCCAGGCGTTACGCCGCCTACGATATTGGTACCGTATTGACGACACTGCTCGGTATGAAACTGGCCCTCTTTTCCGGTGATTCCCTGAACCAGAACTCTGGTGTTTTTATCTACAAATATAGCCATTGTTTATTCCTTGGATTCAAATTCTAACGGGCTGGTGAGTTGCAGGGGATCATCATTGATGGTCTCCATGGACGGTGCTGCAAATTCTTCCTGCTCAAACATGATTCCGGGGGCAGGGTTTTCCTCTCTATTTTTGAGATATTGGAGGGCGTCTTTACAAAAATCGGTGATAATACCATCGGCCCCAACGGTAAAATAGAAAAACTCAAGTTCTTCATTAAAGCTGTTCAGAAATGGAACCCGTCCATTTTCCTCTTTTTGAACAGGGAATGTGAAAATCATAGTCCCAAGCTGCTGTGCATTTTTGACAAATTCATCGAGCAGGAGCGTACCTTTTGGGTCGGCAAGCATATATTTAGGAAGTCCTATAGCAGCCACTGATCCAGCAAGCGAACGGAGACCGGATTTGGAAAACATCCAGTCGTAGTTGTAACTCTTCAGTTCTCCCCACTCTTCAACCATATTCTCCTGTCCTTCATTGGACTCGATAAGTTGAACCAGTTTTACACCCATTCCCATTGCAGGCAGCAATTCTTTTCGGATGCGGCGCAGTTCCACGGCGTCGTAAGACATAAGCAGGAGTTGATCGCTTCCTGTGCTATAGCCAAATCTTTGAAGAGTGTTGAGTACGGGAGTGCTGATATCCTTGCCTTCCTTGCGGTGCAGCCAAGCCTGTTTGATTTCAACTGCAATACGAATATTTTTTTCCAGACTCCCATTTAAGGCTTCAATCAGAGCCAATTCTTCCTTTAAAGTAGGAATAGTGAGACGGAGCTGCAGCTCTTCTGGAAAACGTCCTGCTGGATCACGCAGGCTCAGCTGCCGGATTTCCTCGAGCGTAAAGTCGAGTGCGTAATAGTTACCATCGTCACGGGCACGATCTGGAAAAATTTCAAAAGCATTGGTGGATTGTGTGATTTTGGGAGAGCTGGTCACAATAACTTCATTGTCAGCGCTGAGTACCGTGTCAATTTTGATGATATCGGCGTTCATCATCACGGCCATGGTCACTGCGGGCAGGTTGTGCTCCATGAGATAGCCCGATGCGCCACCCTGTGCAATGACAAGCTTGGCTGTCGCAAGAGTTGGCGAGAGGACAAGACTCAGAAACAGAAGGAAAAAGCCACGTCGTTGTATAAGAAAAAATAAATGTTGCATGGTTGTTATATGGCCGCTAGGAGTTCTGCTGCATGTTTAAGATCTTTTGCATTGCTGAGTGAGAGGCCGGAATCTGCCAGGATCTTTCGCCCTTCTTCTACATTTGTCCCTTCCATACGGACAACAACGGGAAGTGACAGGCCAACTTTTTTGGCAGCAGCAACCACCCCTTCTGCCAGGATATCACAGCGGAGAATACCACCAAAGATATTGATAAAGATGCCGCGTACATTGGGATCACTTAAGATAATACGAAAGCCGTTCTCAACCATCTCTGCACTGGCACCGCCTCCAACGTCGAGGAAGTTTGCGGGTTCTACTCCTGCCTGTTTGATCAGGTCCATGGTGGCCATGGCAAGGCCTGCGCCGTTGACCATACTGCCGATGGTACCCTCGAGACGGATGTAGTTTAAGCCATGGCTCGCAGCTGCTGCTTCAAGTTCGTCTTCTTCGCTGCTGTCGTGCATGGCAAGGATGTCGGGATGGCGAAAAAGACTGTTTGAGTCAATATCCATCTTGGCATCGAGTGCAATTACACTTTCCTGATCGGTGATAACCAGAGGGTTGATTTCAACAAGTGAGCAGTCGTACTGCATAAAGAGGGCAAAGAGTTTTCTGATAATAGCACCAAAACTTTTGGCAACTGCAGGGGCGATGTCGAGTCCGAAGATAAGCTCCCGGACCTGATAGCCCTGCAGCCCAAGCAGAGGATTGACGTGCACCGTGATAATACGTTCCGGTGTCTCGGCTGCAACTGTCTCAATATCCATCCCTCCGTCACGGCTGGCAATAATTACGATACCAGCATGGTCGCGGTCAACAAGCATGGAGAGGTAAAGTTCTTTGCTAATACCGACTCCCTGCTCAAAGAGGATGGTCTTGACTTCTGTGCCCTCTTTTCCGGTTTGTTTGGTAATAAGCTGCATACCAAGAATTCTTTCAGCCGCCGTCTGAGCTTCGTCTGCTGTTTTGGCAAGAACCACACCGCCGCCTTTACCACGGCCGCCGGCAAGGATCTGCGCCTTGACTGCAACTGGCATAGTCATCCCTTCAAGGGTTGATGCGATATCTTCTTGAGCTGTACAGACCTTTCCTTCCGGAACAGGGATGCCTGATTTACGGAAGAGCTCTTTGGCTTGATATTCGTGAATTTTCATTTTCGTTTGAATTCAAAATTCGATGTTTTAGAGTAAATACTTCTGTAACTATTCAGCGTACTATTCAAAACTTGGGTGCTTCTGAATAGTTACTTATTTTTTAGGGTATCCCATGGTTCCTAATGCCCCGGAAATCTCATCAAGGCTTGTTGGATCATCAATGGTGGAAGGCATATTATAATCCTTGCCATTGGCAATAGAGCGCATGGTGCCGCGAAGAATTTTTCCGGAACGTGTCTTTGGTAATCTTTCCACCATGGACGTTTCACGAAGACAGGCAATGGGCCCGATTTCCTCTCGGATCATTTTAACCAGATCCTGCTGTATGTCTTCTGTATTACGGGTAACCCCGGATTTTAAGACAAAAAGACCGAGGGGCAGCTGACCTTTTAACTGGTCATCTGTTCCAATAACTGCACATTCTGCAACGTCCGGGTGGGTGGCGATAACTTCTTCCATGGCACCCGTCGAGAGACGATGGCCTGCGATATTAATAACATCATCCATTCGACCCATAACAAAGACATAGCCATCTTTATCTATATACCCTCCATCGCTGGTTTCGTAAAATCCGGGGAAAGTTTTCATATAGGAAGAGACAAAACGCTCTTCATTGCGCCACAGGGCGGCAAGAGTTCCGGGAGGTAATGGCAGCTTGATAACAATGTTACCCTCTTCTCCAGCTGGCAGTTCTTTGCCATCGTCATTCACCACGCGGACATCGTAACCGGGAACGGGGAGTGTGGGGGAGCCAGGTTTAATCTCCATCTCTTCGATACCACGGCAGTTAGCGACGATGGACCAGCCGGTTTCGGTCTGCCACCAGTGATCAATAACGGGGACTTTTAAAAGATCGGATGCCCAATGATAGGTGTCTGGATCAAGTCGTTCACCTGCAAGATAGAGGGCTTCAAAAGAACTCATATCATACTGACCGAGCAAGGATCCGGTGGGGTCCATCTTTTTAATGGCACGGAAGGCCGTGGGTGCGGTGAAGAGTACCTTTACCTTATGTTCGGAAATAACTCGCCAGAAGGCACCTGCATCGGGAGTTCCGATGGGCTTTCCTTCATAGATTATGGTGGTGGCACCTTTTAGCAGGGGGCCATAAATAATATAGGAGTGTCCAACCACCCAGCCAACATCGGATGCTGACCAGAAGACATCGCCAGCTTCGATATTGTAGATGTTTTTCATGGACCAGTAAATGGAAACGGCATGTCCGCCGTTATCCCGCATAACACCCTTTGGCATTCCGGTGGTACCGGAGGTATAAAGAATATAGAGTGGATCGGTTGCTGCAACGGAAACGCATTCCGCAGGTTCACTTGCGGTAGCGAGTTCCTGCCAGTCCAGATCTCTTCCATTCTGCATTTCAGCGGTGACGACATCACGCTGGAAAACAATACATTTTTCAGGTTGATGATCGCATTGCTCGATGGCTTTGTCCACCAGCGGCTTGTAGGCGATAACCTTCTTTCCTTCAACAGCACCAGATGCTGTGACCAAAACCTTGGGTTGAGCGTGATCTATGCGGATTGCAAGTTCACTTGCAGCAAAACCACCAAAAACAACGGAGTGGACGGCGCCGAGCCTTGCGCAGGCAAGCATGGCAACGGCAGCTTCCGGAATCATGGGCATATAGACGATAACGGTGTCGCCTTTTTCAACGCCCTGACTTCTTAAGGCGCCGGCAAATTTTGCAACGTCACTTTGTAGTTCTTTATAGGATATTTTACGAATAGTGTCGGTGACGGGAGAATCATAGATAATGGCAGTCTGCTCACCCCGGCCTGCTTCAACGTGACGATCAACGGCGTTGTAACAGGTGTTGAGCTCTGCTCCGCGGAACCAGCGGTAAAAGGGAGGATTGGACGCATCGAGAACTTTGTCCCATTTTTTGTTCCAGTCAATTCCTTCTGCTGCATCTGCCCAGAATTCTTCTGGCTGCTCAATGGACTGTTGAAATAAGGTATTAAATTGTCCCATGGTTTTCCTCAATTAAATTTGCTGGTTTGGTTGTTAATGTATCTTCTCGGGTGCGACTATTCCACGCCAGATCATCTCAAACATAATGTCTGTCTGATCGGCTAAGCTCTCTTTTTGTCCACGCTGCACCCACATAATAAAGCTACGTTGGACAAAGCCGAGCATAAAGTCAAGCAGGATTCTTGTATCTACTTCCGGGTTTAATACTCCCTCTTCCTGGCCCTGGCGCAAAACATCCATAAGGAGGTTAAACATTCTACGCTGTTCAAAACTTTCATCCGCCATCCATGTTTTCATGGGGAGTGTCATGAAAATTATTTTTGCAAATTCACTGTGATCTTCATAGTAATCGAGTTGCAGCCAGAAAATCTTTCGGAGTTTTTCTTTGAGATCGGCCATCCCCTGCAGATGATCGATGATTCTATCGGTGAGTTTCCCCATCCAGATATCTACAAAAGCAAAAACTAACCCTTCTTTATTGCCGTAATACTTATATATCGTGGCAAAACTGACCCCGGCTTTCTGGGCAATATCCCTGATGCCTACGGCATGGAAGTCAGATTCGGAAAACACTTCTAAAATTGTGTCTCCTAAACGGTTATGGAAGGCGGGGGCGTTTGTCACTTGTTATCTTGTTATGTCGCTGAAAGTATGGTTTAAAAAATAGTTTCGATCTGTTTTTTCTTCTATGAGTAACATTATTACACTTGACTTATAGTATGCTGCCCATGAATGTCAAGGGAATTGATTTTGACGGGATTTTGTATGGCGGTCTGGTGGGTTGCAGAATAAAAACATACATGAAATGGTATTTGACCCGAGAAGGGAAGCTGATGTATCATTGGTCCGGGCGGAAGAATACCCGAGGCTACATTTCTATTCAGCAATTTAGATAAGGAAACACTATGAGTTCTTTACAGGGCTATCTTGTGTCAGTAAAGGCAGTCAAAGATACTGTTAATCGTATTATTCTTGGAAACGAGGCCGCCGACCTTGATTCCATGGCCTCGGCAATTGCCTATGGCTATCTGCTGAGCCTGCAGGATCCAGCCATTGTCTCTTTACCTGTGATGCCTATTCCGAGAGCGGACTTCCTCTTACGTAGTGAAGCGGTCTATGTGTTTCAAGAGGCTGGCATAAAACTGGAAAATCTGATTTTCTTTGATGAAATTGATTTTGCCAAATGTATGAAAACCGGGGTCGATCTTGTTCTGGTGGATCATAATAAGCTTGGTCCATCTCTGGAAAAATACGATTCTCATGTTACGGCTGTTCTCGATCATCATATTGATGAGGGGCTTTATGGTAATGCTGAGCCTCGGATTATTCGAAAAATTGGTTCGACCGCCTCGCTTGTTGGAATGGCCTTTGGGCAGGCAGGTGTCACTATTCCTGAAAATATAGCTATTCTTCTCAGTGGGACTATTCTTCTTGATACGGTAAATCTTGATGAAAAAGCTGGTCGGGTAACTGACGCCGATATTGCCATTGTAGAAATTCTTCTTCCTCTTTGTCCTCTGCCAAGAGATGTTTTTTTTAATACTATCCAGAGGGAAAAATTCAATATAGCTGGGCTTTCAACTGCTGACCTGTTTCGTAAGGACTACAAAGAGTATCATTTTGATAGCCTGCGATGTGGGATTGGCGCTGCTCTGTTGTCAATCCATCAATGGCAGGAAATCGACCCTGATCTTTTTTCAGGGGTGGCTGGATTTGCTGCAGACCGAAGGCTTGATCTGTTTCTTTCTATGAATACGTTTGCTGATCCCGGCTTTAAGAGAGATCTGCTTGTGTACTGTACGACAAAAGAAATGCACGATGCTCTGGTTGTTTATTTGCAGAAGAATTTACTGGACCTTGTTCTGTATGGTTGTGCTGGAAACCGGGGCAAAGGGGAAGGGTATATTGGGTGTTATCGTCAAGGGAATCTGGGGATATCCCGTAAAAAACTTCAGCCGTTACTTGTCGAATTGTACAAATAGCAGTGTTGACGGTTACATCAGAAAATATCTCAACCTACCCTGGTCCAGAAGTGGTAAGTATTGCCTCCGCACACCTTTACTTCGATCGGCCTGCTCTATTGAACAACCAAATGTTTACCCACAAACTTGCTAATTGTGTCACTTAGCTAGCAAGATTTGTGGATGACGACCTTGTTTTTCTGAAAGGATCTTAATCTTGCAGGTTTTTTCACACCTTAAAGCCACCAACAATACCATTGAGTTGATCAGCCATTTTACTTAAGTTTTCAGCATTTTCTTTTAACTGATTACTGTCTTGAGTAATACTGTTGGCAGAACTATCTACCACAGCAATATCCTGCGTTATTTCTCCTGCCACAGAAGAGGTCTGGTTTACATTTTCATTCACTTCCTGAAGACCCTGTGAGGCCTGAGCAATATTTGTGGCAATCTCCTGGGTTGCCTGCGACTGTTCACTTACTGAAACGGCGATAAAATCGATAAGTCCATTAATTTCGGTAATAACTCCTGAGGTTTCTTCAATCCCTGCGATATTGTCATTAGTACTCTTCTGAATAGCGTCAACCTTCCCTTTGATTTCCGAGGTTGCCTCTGAAGTCTGTTTAGCAAGATCCTTAATCTCATTTGCTACAACCGCAAAACCTTTACCTGCCTCACCCGCTCTTGCTGCTTCAATGGTTGCATTCAGAGCCAGCAGATTCACCTGTTCTGAAATCTCAGTAATCGTCTCCAGAACCTTTCCAATTCCTGTGGCTGCTTCCCCAAGGCCTTCCATTTGCTGAGAAACCACGCCGGCTTTCTCAACGGCTTGGTTAGAAATTGTTTGTGCCTTTTCTGCATTCGTAGATATATCGCTTATAGTTGAAGACATTTCCTCGGCAGCAGAGGCAACCATATTAATATTGGTAGATGACTCTTCCATTGCTGCTGCGACATTGTTGATATTACTACTCATCTCTTCTGCGGCAGTGGCCACCATATTGGAGCGGCTGGATGTCTCTTCAGAGTTTCCTAACACCTGCCCAGCAACATCAGATACTTCAGTTGAGGCTGTATTGATGGTCTGGGCATTGTCTTTTATCTGCCTGATCATCTCTTGTAACTTATCTAAAAATACATTGACATAGCCAGCCATCGTACCGATTTCATCTTCCCTGAGAATCTCAAGCCGTTTCGTTAAATCACCATCACCTTCTGAAATATCCTTCAACATTTCTGTGGTACGATTGATCGGGTTGGTCACTGAGCGAACACCGAAAAAAAGAGGGAGAAGAATGCCGAAGGTAAGAGCTAAACACAAAAGAAAAATGCCAATTCGTAATGCCGCAAGGGTGGCATAGGCCTCCGTAGCATCATAGGCATAGGCCATCACGCCGATTTCGTTACCGCTAAAATCTTTTATGGGAAAGACAGCTACAAAAAAATCGTCTATTCGTGACAGGCTCACCTCTCGTTCTCCCTGAGAGAGAATGTTGGGGCTGAGAAGTCCATTTGTTATTGTTTTATCCGTCGACGAAATATAGACAAGTTTGTTTCCAAACAGTGGATTTTTTCCTTGATCTTGAAGCTTTGTTGCAATTGGGAGAAATTTTTTGTTCATGTAGACAGCAATAAATTCTTGTTTATTAGAAATACTGTATCGTACCAGCGGGTCGTAGGAAGATAAGACTTCAACGGAACCGAGATACTTCTCTGTGTCTGAGACTACTGGGGCAAGCCCTCTGATTGCAAATCCACCTCGGCCAATCTCAATTCCTGCAATGGGTGCATGGTTCCCTTGACTGATGGTGCTTACGGTATTTCGAAAAGAACTGAGGTCATCACTTTTATTTTGTTTGGGATTCCATAAACGCAATAAACTCCGAGCTGGTGGTAGGTGAAAATGGATGCGGAAGTTCTTGCCTTTGTTTACGGAGCTGTAGCCCTTTTCTATGGAAGTAAAATAGGCACGAAGCTCGCCGCGGGCTTTTTCCATTTCCTGATCTTTTTCATTCTGAATATCTCCATTATGGGCAGTGAGGTATGCCGCCTGTATTGCCTGAGAACGACTGAAAAGGGATGCCTGTGTAAGCATGGTTTTGGCAATACGTTTTTCGCTGACTGTTATCTCTTCAATTTTATCTTCAGCATTGTGAATCAGATTTTGTTCGATAATGCCGGAGATTGTAGAATTTGCGATATAGTAGAGGGTTACCGAGAATAGTATCGTGACAACAAAAACCGGCAGTATTATCCTTGATCCGATATTCTGTAATTTAAACATAGCATCTCCTGTGATTTTTGTTGGAATAAACAGACTTTTCCACTTGTTTAAAAAGTGTATGATACAAAATTTTTATTTGAAAGGGATAATTTCATATTTCCTGTTAATAGTCTTTTATTTAATCAGCCGTAGGGTATTTTTACTAGAGACTAATATCTTAATTTTCTCCAGAATTTAAAGAGTGCAGTGTCTTTGTCTTCTTTCTGTTTCCCTGAATCTTTTTTTTCCTCCTTCAGTTTTTATTTTTACTATAGTACAATTGTGTAGATTACATGATTGTGGCTGTTTTTTGTGCTTGTTCTGTCAGTCATAGCCTCTTGGTTTCCTCGTTTTAACTGAAGTAAAAAACGGTAAAAGACGTATGAGTAATACCTCAAAACAATCCATACTCCTTGTTGACGATGATTCAGTTAATCAGGCGAGTGTTCAAAAGGTTCTGAAGGATTTTGACTTGGATGTGGTTGTTGCCGAGTCCACATCGGAAGTCCCGGATCTGGTGCTTCTGTATGATTTTGCACTGATTCTTTTTAGTGTTTCTCCCACAAACCTTTCCCCTTTTGAAACTGCCATAATTCTCGATGACAACGAAAAAACATGGTATGTCCCCATTATTTTTCAGGCCAAATCTGAGCATATTAGCGAGCTTCTTGACCGGGGCTATGCCGCTGGCGGGGTGGATTTTATTCATAAACCGGTTCGGCCGGCAGCCTTGCTGGCAAAGGTTAAAGTCTTTCTCGAACTCGATACTCGTCAGCGTGAACTTGCCCATGCAACGGATGTTATCCAGCGTCAGAATCTAAAACTTGAAGAGCGGGCCATCCGTGACAGTCTGACGGGGCTCTATAATCATAACTATTTACTGGATCAGCTTGGCCGGGAGGTTTCAATTGCAAGACGTTACAACACGCCTCTTTCAGTTTTTATGCTTGATCTTGATTTCTTTAAAGATGTGAACGATAGTTGTGGGCATCCCTTCGGGGATTTTGTTCTCATGGAATTTTCCAGAAGAGTTCAGGAGAATTTAAGGGAAGCTGATATCTTCGGCAGGTATGGAGGGGAGGAATTTCTGATTGTTCTTCCAAATATTGATACTGAACAGGCGGGAGCTGTAGCTGAAAAAATCAGGAAAACTATTGCAGACACCGTTTTCTCCAATGATAAATATGAACGGTATGTGACGGTTTCCATCGGAGTGTACTCCGGTTTTGGTGAAGAAACCGATTCTTCTGGAACTGTAATTGATTATGTCGACAACGCCTTGTATCAAGCAAAAGCAGAGGGGCGAAACAGGATTTGTCACTACAGACTCTCACGAGGAGGAGCTGCGGGACCTGAGGATTGTATCAGTGATGTGATAGGTTCAAATCAACAAAACCATCTGAATGCAACCATAGAAAAAGCCCGTGCCATGACTCTTGCCTCCTTTGAGGCGATGGTTCATTCCCAGACTCGGGATTATGATATCCTGGCAGATCGCAATGCATTCTTTATCCGTGTGCTTGATGAGCTGTCGAAAAAATTGAATCTTCCAGATCAGCTTGCCCATTCCTTTCGTCGTGCCATTAAACTGCATGATCTTTTTCGTTGTTATATCCATGATTCCTCCCTGAAGACCGATGGACCTTTAAGTCAAGAGCAGGAGGCGATGCTGTTTGATCAGCCACTTATGCTTCGTGAACTGACAACAATGTTTGACTTTTTTGCCTCCGAGCGGGTTATTTTATATTCCCATCATGAGCATTTTGACGGAACGGGATATCCCGATGGTCTGAAGGGAGATGAAATTCCCATGGCGGCTAGAATCTTCGCCCTGGTGGATTCTTTTGTGGCCATGGTGGTTCCGGCGTCCGGTAAAGAAGGGATGATCCGGAAGAGTGCGGAGCGTGAACTGGAAAAACACTCCGGTAGTCAGTTTGATCCCTTTCTGGTTGATATGTTAATGAAAACCATCGATGGGTACGGGATCTTTTCAGATGATGAGGAGGCTTCTTGATGCTGAAACAGGATAGCTATCAACCATGTGCTCTCCATAAAAGAGTTGCTGCTTCCGTCGAGGATTTCGCTCCTTTGCCATCCGTTGCCATGAAGGTAATGACTCTGGTGTCTGACCCGGATACTACGGCTACTGAAATTGAACTTGTCCTTCAGGGGGATATTTCGCTTGTGGTTGCTGTTTTAAAACTTGCCAATTCAGCCTTCTACGGGTTGAGGCGTCAGGTTGTTTCTTTAAGGCATGCCCTCCTCCTTCTGGGAAGGAATGAGGTGCAGGGGTTATTGCTTTCCCGGATAATGTTTCAGGCCTTTAAGGTTCCTGAGGGCCGACAGAAAGATATTATGTCGGGAGTGTGGCGGCACTCTCTTGAATGTGCACTCGCTGCTGAATATGTGGCAGAACAGTGTGAAGATGAGAGTGCGGTTTGTTTCCTTGGGGGGATGCTGCACGATGTCGGTAAGTTGATTATTATACAGAAATTTTCGGTAGAGATTGAGGACATTGATCACTATGGAAAGCTCGTGGAAGAGGATGGCATTCAAGCTGAGAACAGGCTTCTTGGATGCGGCCATAATGATCTTGGCTCCCAGCTTCTCCATCGCTGGATGTTTCCTACTGTACTGGTGGATATGGTGCAATTGCACCACGGCTATGAGGAGATTGGAGGGTATGATCGATCCTGTCAAATATTGATTATTGCAAACCTGCTCAGTCGCTGGATTGTTATAAAGGATCATAAGGAAGAAGAGGACACAATGGGGGAAGTGCTGACGACTCTTTTGTTGCGTTGTGGAGCAGACTCTGGGATTATTCAAGATAAGGAGTCGCTGCTGGAACTCGAAAAAGGATTCAGAAAACGCCTTGAAGAGAGAGCTGATTTAATAGAAATGCTGGGTATGTAGGGCCGTTTCATCTCCGTTACAAATGGAAAAAAGAGGTTGACCTTAGATACATATGGTGTATATAGGACATTAATTATCTTAAATGTCTTTTATGGGTGGCTGTGAAATGAGATTGACGCGTGCTGGAGAATATGCGGTCAGGTGTATGATTTATTTGTCGCATAAAGGGAAGGGGATTCAGGTTTCCAAGCAGGAAATTGCCGAGCGTGCAGATATCCCTGCTCATTTTCTGGCAAAAATCGCTCAGGATCTGGCGCGGGCAAGTATGATCATCATTAAACAGGGTTCCAGAGGCGGCTACAGCTTGCTGAAGGATCCCGCCGATATCTCCCTCCTTGAAGTTGTCGAAGTGATGATCGGTGAGATATATTTAAATGACTGTGTTGGCCGACCGGTGAGTTGTAATATCAGTAACAGTTGTAGTGTTCATAAGGTCTGGGAGCATGCGAGGACCCAGTTACGCGAGACCCTTGCAAGTGTCAGTTTGGCTGAGTTGTCTGAAAATGAGTCTTGTATTCCGCTTTTTCCTGTGCATAATTAAAAAAGATATTTTTTGTTTTAATTGCGTTTGATTAAGCATATCTGCAGAGTGGAGGATGGAAAATGATCGAAGTTCCAGCGAAAGTGTTCAACTTTTACCGCGATGGGTTTGCGCGGATGACGGTAGGGAAAACCCTGTGGAAAATTATTTTTATAAAACTTTTTGTTATGTTTGCAGTACTCAAGTTCTTCTTTTTCCCAAATTATTTAAATACCAATTTTGAAACAGATAAACAACGTGGTGACTATGTCCTGGAGCAACTCATCAGGCCAGTTACAAATGCTAATTAAAGGAGGGAGGAAAAAATGATTGATGTGGACCCCAGTTTGGTGAGCTGGTCGCGGGCGCAGTTTGCGTTCACGGCTATGTATCACTGGATTTTTGTACCGATAACACTCGGGTTATCATTTCTGTGTGCATTTTTTGAGACAATTTACCTGAAGACTGGAGATGAAGAGTGGAAGAAAATAACTCGTTTCTGGATGACTCTTTTTGGTATTAACTTTGCCATCGGTGTCGCTACAGGAATTATTCTGGAATTTGAGTTTGGAACCAACTGGTCCAACTATTCCTGGATGGTTGGTGATATTTTTGGAGCTCCTCTTGCAATTGAGGGACTGTTTGCCTTTTTTATGGAGGCAAGTTTCTTTGCGGTTATGTTCTTTGGCTGGGACAGGGTTTCCAAAGGTTTTCACTGCTTTTCCACCTGGATGGTAGCCATAGGCTCCAACCTTTCTGCTGTGTGGATTCTGGTTGCCAATGGCTGGATGCAGAATCCAGTTGGTATGGCATTCAATGCTGATACTGCTCGTTTTGAGATGCAGAATTTTGCAGAAGTTGTTTTTAATCCCATTGCAGTTTCCAAGTTTACCCATACTTCGTCATCTGGTTTTGTAATGGCCTCGGCCTTTGTGCTCACCGTTTCCTGCTGGTATCTGATTAAGAAAAAGCATGTTGAAATGGCAAAAAAATCAATTATTGTGGCCTCTGTCTTTGGTCTTGTCGCATCCTGTTTTGTTGGATTCACAGGAGACGAAGCTGCCTATGAAGTCGCTCAGAAACAGCCAATGAAACTTGCTGCCATGGAAGGCTTGTACAAAGGTGAAACTGGTGCCGGGCTTGTAGCTATTGGAATCATTAATAATACCAAAGTTCCGGGCGATGTTCAGGACCCCTTCCTGTTTGAAGTGAAAATTCCTGGAATGTTATCTCTGCTTGCTAATCGTGAGTTTGGCTCCTTTGTACCCGGTATTGACGATCTCGTTTACGGCAATAAAGAACATGATATCATGGGTGTGAATACCATGATGGAAAAAGGAAAACTGGCTCTTGCTGATCTTGCTGCCTATAAACAGGCTAGGAAGAGTAAGGATGACGCGACAGCAGAAGCTGCTCTTGCCCGCTTTGACGTGAATAAACAATTTATGGGCTATGGATATCTAGATACACCTGAAGAAGCTGTGCCGCCTGTAAATATCGTTTTTAATTCCTTTCATCTTATGGCGATTCTCGGATCAATGTTTCCTGTGATTTTTGGAGCATTTTTATTTTTCACCTTGAAGGGAACCGTGTCAGAACAGCGCTGGTTACTTCCAGTTGGTCTTTTTACAGGACTGTTAGCACTCTTTGCTCAGCAGGCTGGCTGGGTAACTGCAGAAGTTGGTCGTCAGCCCTGGGCTATTCAGGGGCTTATGCCGGTAAAGATTGCAACAACGAATCTTTCCACCACTTCTGTTCAGATCACATTTGCAATGTTTGCAGCAGTTTTTACCGTGCTGTTAATTGCTGAAATATCCATTATGCTGAAAGCAATCGCAGCTGGACCGGAGGTACACTGAAGATGATATCAAATTTGGATTATGTAACGTTACAGCAAATCTGGTGGGTTCTCTGCTCGGTTGTGGGTGCTCTTTTTCTCTTTCTTATATTTGTTCAGGGCGGCCAGACTTTGCTCTGGCAGGTGGCTAAAACCGATACTGAAAGTTCACTTGTTGTGAATTCACTCGGCCGTAAATGGGAACTTCCCTTTACGACCCTGGTTCTTTTTGGCGGCGCTCTTTTTGCCTCATTTCCAAAATTTTATTCCACAAGTTTTGGTGGTGCTTACTGGGTGTGGGTACTTATTCTCTTCACCTTTATTATTCAGGCGGTGAGCTATGAATACAGGTCAAAACCCGGAAATGTCTGGGGACGTAAAACCTATGAATCGTTTATGTTTATTAACGGTTCCGTGGGTGTGTTACTGATCGGTGCCGCAGTGGGTACCTTTTATACCGGATCTGCTTTCTCACTCAATGATATGAATCAGGTTACCTGGCAGTATACTCTGGGTGGCGTGAATCTTCGTGGCCTGGAAGCTGCCTTCTCACTTTTCAATCTGTCACTTGGACTGTTCCTTGTTTTCAATGCCAGGGTACTGGGGGCATTGTATCTGCTTAATAACATTGATTTGAGTTCCGTTGCCCAGCTTGAAGAGAGACTGCGCAAAGCGGTAATGACCAACTTTATCTGCTCGCTTCCCTTCCTGCTCTATGTTGTAGTGTCTATCCTGTTACGCAAAGGATTTGGCGTGGATGAAAATGGCGTGGTTTCCATGGTATCCTTTAAGTATCTCTTTAATCTTCTTGCTCTTCCCCATCTTCTTCTCCTGCTGCTTGGCGGTCTTGGACTGGTGATCTGGGGTGTGCTGCTTGGTGCGTTGAAGGGAAGCTATAGGGGCATCTGGCCTGCAGGACTTGGAACGGTACTTGTTGGGTTGTGTGTACTCTGTCTGCCAGCATTTAATGGGACAGCATTTTATCCTTCAACCTTTGATCTGCAGTCGAGTCTCACTATCTACAATGCTTCATCGAGTGAGTATACTCTCATGGTTATGACCTATGTGGCTCTGTTTATCCCATTTCTTCTTGCCTATGTTGCCTATCTCTGGAAACAGATGGATTCGAAGAAGATTTCGATAGAAGATGCACTGGACCACGAAGCTTACTAATGAATACAAAAAGGAGAAATCCATGACTACTTTTATGTTGCTTGGATATGTAGCTGTTATTGTTATCTCGTACAAAGGGGCTGTGTTTGCGCTCGATAAAGCAGGCCTTTTGTAACATAGATTGAGGACAGGTAAAGCTGTCTGATTTTTAGAAGTGTGCAATGGGAGGCCTGGCCTCCCATTGTGCGTTTTGCAGTATACTTTTTTTTATGGGTATAAAATATGTCTGAAAATGACCAAAAAGTGACTCTTCTCGGATCCAATGTCAAGATTCGTAATTTACCAATCAAACAGGTGAGTCTCTTGGAGGAGGGAAATCTTCCGGCATATGGGTATAACCCCGGTGACCATATTGAGCTTATGGCAGGGGACGTGTCCATTGAATATGGCCGTCTCGAACAGCTGCTGACCTGGCTTAGTGCTTATGTGTCAGAATCTGATCTGAGTCCACGAATTCATTCTGTGACCTATGGTGAGCAGAAGGATGTTTTTCAGATTTTCAGGAAATATCGTAATGTCGATGTGGAAAGAGCTGACCATGGATGGTTTATGGTCAATCAGTATTTGCCCGCTGGAGGCAGATCGAGTTCCGCTGAGGATTTTGTAGTAGATGATTCAAACAGGCATATATTTACCGATAACGATGGATTAATCGTAATTGATGATTCCGGGCACCCTCCGGAACTGTCTCAGCAGGATCTGGATCGGAACCCGAATCTCTGGGCCATTGCCATGGGGATCAGTGTTGCCTATTGGGGGAATTGGGCCAAGTTGCTTGGAAAACGATTTGTTCTTTTCTGCAGACTCTCGGATCTTGAGACGACCAGAATGGAGATGGATTGTTCCGTGAACTGGGAGACAATAGTTGCCATGTGCCTCCGATCACTTCGCACAGAGGAAGTTGGTCTCTGGTGTAGTAAAAAGGCACGATTCAGGTGTCATATCGTGGTGGAGATGTTTCCCCATGGTGTACTTTATATCGGCCCGGATGCTATCTTCTTCAGGCACCGAAAAGGCTGTTTGCCGGAGAAAAGCTCGCCTCGTCAGCGTGGGTCAGTGCCATGCTATGATACTCTGCTTCCTGCAATGCTTGCCATGGACGCGCTGCGTTTTGGTGAGTTTAATTTCAGCAGGAACTATTTTTATGATTTCTCAAAGAGGGTTCTCAATAATTGGGAGCTGCTCTACAGTCACGGCTACTATTTTAAGGAAACACTGGAATTTCCAAATCTTGATTTTGCCAAAAGCTTCCCGGGTGGGTACGCCTGTTCCTTTATGGATGCAGGTCCTGATCCATCATTTTTTGAGCTTCCGCCCCTCTCTGCCGATTTTGAAGTTGTGCTGGATCTTGTCGCTTCACAAATCTGGTCCGATGATAAAAAACGGGCTCTGAGGAGTTTCTTCTACTATCGTAAATCATCCATGGATGGTGGGTCACTTGGTAATACTCATGGATACTTAGATGAAATTGTCTCTGTTCTTCATGATTTAAAGGAAGAGGTTAATCGGAAAAGCGGTTTTGATAATCTGCCTATTTTTCAGGTCGGGCATCTACGGACCACTGATCCTGCAGAAATTGATCCTGTGATCACCCTGCAGAATGTAATGGATTCCTATGTGTCCAAGGAGAGTGTTCTTCGGCCTCTCTGTCTTGGAGTGTTCGGTCCGCCGGGATCTGGAAAGTCCTTTGCTGTAAAAGAGGTGGCTCGGGTAATTTCAGAACGATTTGAAGGTGACCCCTTTGATTTCTTTGAATTCAACCTGACTCAGTTTGCATCGCCCGATGAGATCAACTCTGCCATTGAACCGGTACGTGCTGCGGTGGCAAGAGGCAAAGTCCCCATTGTCTTCTGGGATGAATTTGATTGTCGTTATGACGGGAATGAGTTTGGCTATCTTCGTTATTTTCTGCCCTCCATGCAAGACGGAGTAACATATGTAAACGGTATCCCGCATTTTATCGGACGGGCAATTTTTGTTTTCGCAGGAGGTGTTAAGGCGAGCTGGGCTGGTATGGAGGAGCTTCTAGATCCTACAGATAAGGACGCTTTAGCGAAGATGAAGACCTTAAAGATTCCTGATTTTATGAGTCGTCTGCGTGTCGTACTTGATATTGACGGTATTGAGATTCCCGATATCCTGCTTCGTGATTCAGCTACTAGTGATGATCTTGAAGAGCTGCGCCGGATTTTGTTGAAACGTGCATTTATTATTGCCCATCAGATGGATACCCATTGGAAGAAGGCGGCACGAAAAACCTCGGGGCTGCTCCTGCGTCTTCTGCTCAGTCGTTATAAATTTGGTGCCCGTTCCATTGAAGCTGTTATTGAGGCGAGTCGGGCCTCCGACAGGCTTGTTTACGGACTACCGGAACTGATTGCTCCATCGGCTGCCAGAATTCACGCGGAATGGCGTATTGACCTTGAAAGAAGAATTGATCTTCTTCGTAAGCAGGAAGGAATGCGAGCAGTCTGGTAGGATTTTGCCAAAGAGTGCTGTGAATATCCTTTTTTTCCTGATATAATCTGATAGGTTTCGTGGAGGTGGATTTTATTCTGGGACAGTACCCTGGCTTCAACACTGGAAATATTATATATGGATTTGAAATCTGTAACTGTGGATGAGCGTCCTGATGTCATTCTTGATCTAGATCGGCTGAAAAATAATTGTAACGGAAATATTGATATTGTAAGAGAGCTTCTTACCCATTTGCATACAATAAGTGGACCGAAGTGGATCACCCGTCTGCAAGAGGAGATCGATGCCGGGAACAGTGAGGCGTTGCGGGAGATCTGTCATGGCATGAAAGGGGCCTGTGCCACTATCTTCGCATGGAGAATCTCAAATCTTGCCCTTGAGTTTGAAAGTCTTTCCCGAGATGGCGAGGTTGAGCAGTTGAGAGATCGAATGCCGGATCTACAGGCTGTTTTTGAGGAATTTGAGCTCTGGACAAAAAAGTATCCGGAACTTTCAAACTCATAACAAGGTTCTGCTTGAGATGGAGAGCTTGTAACTGTTACTGGTTGCAGTGAAGAAAAACTGCCTGAACAAGCAGTGTATTTTCAAAGCTGATATCTTCGTTGTTCCAGGTGGCAGCACCTAGTCCTACCAGACCTCCTGCATCGGTCCACTCACTAAAACCGAATTTCCAACCTAACCATGTTGTATCAAACAGATAGGCATATTGGGGGCCGTAGTAGTCAAAGCGGTTCTCTTCAAGTTCCTCTCCGGCCATCTCCTTTGACATACCCACAAGGATCAGGTCGGCACCTTTTGCTTCAGCTTCTTTATGCATGGCACTGCTGATATCTTCTCCAGTCGAGTGTATCTTTGTATTCATCAGGAGATGGGCAAATGCTGAGCAGTCCGTCGGGATGGTATGTTCCTGGAAGGTGATCTTGCTGGAACTTGTCTTTGGAAAACTGAGTCCCTCGTATTGAGCAGTGTTTGAAGAACAGCCCGAGAGCAAGGTGGCCAGAAAAAGAAGTGAGAAAAGTTTTGTCTTGTACATAATCTACTTGTATATAAAGAAGAGATAAAAGGCTGAACTGTAACCTTCAGCCACGATTAAATAACTACACGTAGCGAGAAAATACGCTATTTCCTTTCATTTGACTATTCTTTTATTCCATGACACCTCTTTCAGTTCGCAACAGTCCTTTGATTAATATGGCAGCTTTCGTCGTTATTGTAGCTGGAATGAAGGCGGCAGCTCCCCTGGTAGTTCCTTTTCTGCTTGCTGTTTTTCTTGCTATAATTTGTGCTCCACCACTCTTCTGGATGCAAAAAAGAGGCATTCCTGAGCTTATTGGTATGGTCCTGTTGGTTGTCTTGATCCTTGGGGTTTGGGGTTCACTTGTTACTCTTATCGGGGGATCGTTGACCGATTTTTCGAAAAATGTACCGGGCTATCAGGAGCGTTTACTGGTGGAGACGGCAGGCTGGTGGAGATGGTTGGATACGCATGGGATTACTCTGGACCACAGCATACTCACCGATACCTTTAATCCCGGTAAGATTTTGAGGATGGCGGCAAATACTCTGAATGGTCTTGGAGGAATGCTTACCAACACCTTTGTAATTTTTCTGACCTTCTTCTTTATTCTCTCCGAGGCAGCAGGGTTTCCTGCCAAGATGCGTGCTATTCAGGGAGAACAATCCAGTGCGCTCCGAAAATATGGCGAGATAGCAGTTGGTGTAAACCGTTATCTTGGTATCAAGACTCTGACCAGCCTGGTGACCGGTACAATTATAGGCGTGGGGCTGTCTCTGTTGGGTCTTGATTATGCAATTATGTGGGGAGTTGTTGCCTTTCTGCTCAACTTTATTCCTAATATCGGTTCCATTATTGCTGCAATTCCTGCGGTAATTCTGGCTTTTGTGCAGCTTGGTGGTGGGGCGGCACTTGTGAGCGGCGGGCTCTATCTTGCGGTGAATATTGTTATCGGGTCCATTGTGGAACCTCGGGTGATGGGTAAGGGAGTCGGTCTCTCAGTATTGGTGGTCTTTCTTTCTTTAGCTTTTTGGGGCTGGGTACTGGGTCCTGTCGGGATGCTGCTCTCTGTTCCGCTTACTATGGCTGTTCGTATTGCACTCGATGGATCGAGTGAGACTCGCTGGCTGGCTATCCTGCTTTCCTCCAACCGGGCGATCGGTCAGATTCGAAATGATCTGAAGGAGAGTGGTGAGGCTTGATTTAACAAAATTTGTCGCCCTTTTTTGCGTTTTGTAACCATTCTTGAAATTCTGGCACATCGTTCTGTCCCTCTTCCGGTGCCCATGGAGCAAAGTCACTTGCTTCCGCTGGTGTGTATGGCCCTTCTTTCACCTCGAGAAATACGGCTTCCTCGGTGGCAGGAAAGACTGTATGCCAGGTGTTTGGTTCAATTTCTATACCAGTAATTGATTCAGTCGGGTTTAAGAGGAACCTCTCTAATACAACACCATCACTATTGAAAATAAGAAATACCACTGATCCTTTCAAAGCAATAAGCAATTCCCATTTGTTGATATTCTGATGATGGTGCGGTCGAATATATGTCCCTTTTTTAAGACCAACACAGAATCTCTGGACGAGCTCAGTATCTTTTTTATGAAGAGTATAATGACTCCTCATTCTCGGACTATTGTCCGCTTGAGAGAGCAATGTGTTAAAAAAAACATCATCTAATTGTAAATACATACCCTATAGACCTGAGTTATTAGAGGATTAGTTCGTTGAAATAGGTGATGGATGGGTAGTCTGGAGAGAACTGGACTGGAATCCTGGAGCTTGGATAGGCTACAAATATAAGAAATCCCATCCCATACTGACTAGCGGAATGCAGTACTTTGGCAGTGTCATCGGCAAGGAGGGTTCGTTGCCGGTCGTATCCAAGGTGTGCTTCAAGTTTGTCCCAAAATTCGGGTTGTTCCTTGGCATACCCTATCTCTTCGGCGCAGACAATACGGTCAAAGTGCTTTCCTAGTGCGCTCTTTCGCATCTTGATCTCCAGCGTTTTGGAGTGGGCATTGGTAACCAGATGGATCTCCTTTTTGATGCTCTTTGCATAGACAAGAAAATCAACAACATAGGGATGTACTTTTATAAGGTGATCAACCTTGCATTTCAGCTCAGGAATATTGAGTCCGAGTTGGTCGGACCAGTAGTCAAGATCACACCACTGCAGGGTACTCTCTACTCGTTGGTATCGCTGCAGGAGCTCTTTACGTGCATCTTCTTCCGAAAGTTTATGGGTTTCTGCAAAGATCTTCGGGACGTATTCTTCCCAGAAATGGTCGTCGAAATATTTGTCGAGAAGCGTACCGTCCATATCAAGAAGGATTGTATCGACATCCTTCCAGGAAAAATCCGGGATTATTTGTGTATGTGTCATAGTGCTCAGTTTTATCGGGTTAGGCTGCTTAGGGCTCGTTCAATAATTACGAAGTTATTTTTGAACAAGCCTTTAGCTCAACCAGTGCTTTTTGCAATACAGTAAACAGTCGTGCAGGTGAGTCAATAACGGCGGGAACAATAAGCCTTCCATCCGGAGTTAGTCTGCGTGGTTTTGACTTTCTTTTCTTGCTTCCCTTTTGCAGGTAGCCAAGGAGCAGAGTCGGGTCGAGTGGGGTGTCATCCGTGAAGGAAAAGACAAAAGAGTCTTTGCCCTTTTCAAGCTTGCGGATCCCAAGTTGTGTAAGCTCCTTTTTAAGGGCGACAATTTTAAAGAGATTGTTTGTTTCATCAGGAATCTTTCCATAACGATCGGTGAGTTCTTCAATCAGGTCATCATATATTGCGGCATCGGCAGTTGAAAGTGCAGAAATGCGTCGATAGGCAACATACCGTTGACTGATATCCGGAATATATCCTTCCGGAATATAGGCGGAGAGCTGAAGGTTTATTTCTGCCTCCGGAGTATCTTGTGTAATGGGGGTGTTATCACCGGATGCGGCACGGGCCTTCATATCAGCTACAGTTCTTTGCAGGAGATCGAGATAGAGATCATAGCCAATGGCAGCAATCTGCCCTGATTGGGAGACTCCTAAAAGATTGCCCCCGCCACGAATCTGTAAATCGCTCATGGCGAGTTTGAAACCGCCTCCAAGCTCATTGCACTCCATAAGAGCCCGTAACCGAGCTTTGGAGTCTTTGCTTAAGCTATCAAGTGATGGGACTAGTAGGTAGGCAAATGCCTGAACGGATGATCGACCAACGCGGCCTCGTAACTGGTAGATTTCCGCAAGGCCCAACATATCTGCACGATTGATAATCATTGTGTTTGCGGATGGAATATCAAGGCCGGATTCGATAATTGTGGTAGCGACCAGGACGTCGATCTCACGGTTTACAAAACGGACCATAATTTCTTCGAGTTCCTTACCTGTCATCTGTCCGTGGGCCACTGCAATACGAGCCTCCGGCGCAAGTTCCTGGACACTGCTTGCCATCTTGTAGATAGATTTCACCCTGTTATGGACAAAAAAGACCTGACCACCACGACGGATTTCTCTGGTAACGGCCTCTTTAATAACCAGATCATCGTATCGTGCGACAAAGGTTTTGACTGGCCTTCGGTGTTCTGGAGGACTTGATATCACCGAAAGATCGCGGATGGAAAGCAGGGACATCTGCAGAGTTCTCGGGATGGGAGTAGCGGTGAGAGTGAGTATATCGACTTCAGATTTGATCTTCTTGATTTTTTCCTTATGACTTACACCAAAGCGATGCTCTTCATCAATAATCAGGAGGCCGAGTTCGCGGTAGTTGATATCTTTGGAAAGGAGGCGGTGGGTGCCTATGATGATATCAATTTTACCGGTTCCAAGGTCTTTAATAATACGTTTTTGCTCAGCAGGCGTGCGGAAACGATTGATGCAATCGACGGTTACTGGAAATCCCTGCATCCGTTCCCTGAATGTTTTTACGTGCTGTTCGGCAAGAACCGTAGTTGGCACAAGAATAGCCACCTGTAGTCCATCCTCTACAACTTTAAACGCTGCGCGTATGGCAACTTCAGTTTTTCCATAGCCCACATCACCGCACACAAGGCGGTCCATGGGTTTGTCACTGGTGAGATCCGTAATAACATCGGTGATAGCTTTGTCCTGACCAATGGTTTCGTCAAAGGGAAAGGATTCCTCGAGTTCGTGATAGAGTTCACCGGGGCCTGAAAAACGTCTCCCTTCACGAAGTTCTCGTCTGGCGTATATCTGCAGGAGTTCTTCCGCAACCTTCCAGACCTCCTCTTTTACTTTTGCCTTTGCGGCACGCCATGAGCTGGTACCGAGCTTATCGATACGTGGAGATTTGTCAGAGAGTCCCTCATAGCGGCTGATCAGATTAAGACGGTCAACGGGGAGATAGAGTTTATCTCCATCTTTGTATTCAAGGAGCATGTAGTCATTAACCACTCCCTGCATGGTAAGTGTGGCCATACCAAGATAAAGGCCGAGCCCATGGTCACGGTGAACAACGACATCGCCATTATGGAGCTCGGCAAATCGAATGGGTTCACCAAGCTTTTCCTTGGTTTTCTTTTTGTTCCCTATGCGCATTTCCGCAAAGAGTTCGCTTTCAGAGAGGAAGTGGATTGCAGGATTGCTGAGAGAAAATCCTTCACTGAGCGGCTGGTCGCAAAGATAAAGAGTCTCTGAGTCTGCTTTTTGTGTGAAGGCAGTTATATCAATGGGGCTTTCAAGAAGTTCTATGCTGTGCTGATGTTTTTCGAGGAGTTCGGCAAGTGTTTTTGTCTGACGCAGGGAGCGGCAGCAGAGAATGACTGTCTCACCCTGGTTTTGCCAGGTGTGGATCTGTTCGGAGAGTGGTGGAATCAGACCACGTTCCTTGCGTTTGAGACTGATAGTCTGCTTGAGTACCTGATGGTTTGTGGCGGTGAATGATTGGATTTCATTTGACTCACCAAAAGGAGAGCAGAGAAGGGTGGCAAAGTCCGCCATTCTTTTCCTGGTCTCCTGAGCGGGAAGAAAAATCTGTTCCGGTTCAAGTGCTGGAGTGAGACGGCTTGTTGCTTCCTCAAAATTATTGATGATCCTTTCCTGGACCATGTCCCGGGCCTGGTCTTCCATCTCGGGTGCAAAGTGAATCAGGCATGTATCCTCAGGTAGGAAATCATAGAGGCTGCTGACTCGATCTGGCTTAGGATAGAAGAGGGGAAGGAAAAACTCCATTCCGGCAAACCTCTGTCCTGACGCAATCTGGTCCCGAATCTTCAGGCTTTTATCAGGATCCCAATCTGAATCCGAATGCTCCCGATCAAAGATTTTAAGGATTCGTTGCATTTTAGCAGATGATGATGCCGGGTAGCAGATATCACTGGCTGGTAAAATAATTGCCTCTTCAATTTCAGAAGTCGAACGCTGGCTGATGGGGTTGAATCCACGTAGGGATTCAATGGTATCTCCAAAAAAATCGAGACGCAGTGGCGAGTTGTGAACCGTTTTACCTTCAAGAAAGGAGGGCGGAAAAATATCGAGTATTCCGCCTCGTACCGAGTAATCGCCCATACTCTGAACCAGGTTAACCTGTTCATAGCCAAGGTCGTTGAGTTTCTGGACAAGTTCATCCCGATCACATTCTTCTCCGGAGAGGAGCAGTTCTGCATTGTCAAATAGGGTCTTTCCAGGAAGGGTGCGCCGCATCAGCGCTTCAGCTGAGACAACTAGTATAAAAGAACTGTCAGCACCTGTGTCTTGTAGTCTGTACAGGGTGGAGAGCCGTATTGCAGTGGTGATCGGATCCGGTGAGAGTGGTGTATAGGGCGGAATCTCATATCCGGGATAGCTGAACACCGGACGGTCTGTAAAGAGTTTCAGGTCATCCTCAATCTCGGCTACCATCTCCTCGTCGGGAACTATGCAGCAACAGGGCTGTGATGTAGCCTGCAGGGCAGCGAGAAGTGCTTTGGAACCACCATGTAGTGAGGGGTGGCTCTGAGATGTTCCGCGTTGAATCGGGCCTGGACTAAGTGGAGTATGCATATGGATCAAATAAAAGTGCCGGCTGCATGGAATACATGCAGCCGGCAGGAAGTAAAATTATGAGGTAAAACCAGTACTAGGAGCTTATCGGAGAATGCCTTTCTAGAAAGAGCCACCAATGGAGAAATCCCATACCGTGGTATCTTCATCGGGTTCTGGATCAAGATTATACCCCCAAACCAGACGAAGAGGTCCCATGGGGGATAACCACCGGACTTCAATACCTGCAGCTTTGTTGTAACTATCAAGGTTCCAGTCTTCATCATCCGCTGATACTTTACCGGCATCAAAGAAAAATACCCCGCGAACGCCAGCCTCTGTTAGGAGCGGAAATACGTATTCAATATTGGTATACCACATCTTGTCGCCACCAATGCGATCACCGGTTAGCGGATCGATGGGGCTTGCCTTTCCATATTCAAAACCACGGATGGTATTGATACCACCAAGGTAAAATCGTTCGTAGACAGGAAGCTTGCCAGTTTCATTCTCCCATACCTGACCGACAGCGGCTTTGAAGTGGAAGACCGTTGTCCAGGGCATGGGGAAATACCAGCTTGAGAAAGCTTCGAGCTTGGTGAATTCAGCATCTCCTGCAAAAACACCACCAGCGTACTTTACGGTAATGGAGTTTTCAGACCCTGTGCTTGGCCCGGTCATTCTGTTACGGGTGTCACGAACCATTCCAAATTTGACGGCGCTGGTTATATTGATATCCATGGAATCAATAATGATCTGGGATGCAAATGGAGAGACATTGGTCAGCAGGGTATCTGTATAACTATAACTACCATAGCCACGCCATTTTTCAAAAATCGGATATCCGAAACGAACAGCCCCACCTTTAGAATCTTTATCATAGTCATCGTATTCACGGAACCAGTTAAAGAGGTCGGCACCGACTGAGAGAGCTGAGTCCCGAAAGTGAGGATTGGTATAACTCAGGTTGAAGCGGTTTGATACACCACTGATATTGGCAGCAAGTGAAAGTCTGTCACCCCGGCCGAGAAAGTTATTCTCGGAGATTTCACCCATAAGCATAAGTGAGTCAACTGAACTGTACCCTGCACCAATACTGAATTGACCGGTAGACTTTTCTTTCACATTTACGGTGACATTCATCTTTGATGGGTCAAGGGCAGGTTCAGGAATAATGTTCACTTCTTCAAAGAATTCCAGGCGCTGTAGGCGTTGGGTGCTGATTCGGAGTGCTTTGGAATCAAATACTCCACCTTCCGCTATCTGAAGTTCACGACGGATAACATTATCCCGAGTACGACTGTTTCCCTTGATGGCAATTCTTTGAATATAGACAAGGTCGCCCTTGGTGATTTCTATAAGAACATCCACTCTGGATCCGGTTGCTGATCGTTTTGTTCTTGGACGAACATCGGCAAAGGCAAAACCATTTTCAGAGTAATAGTCTGTAATTTTAAGAACGTCTTCACGCAGTATTTGCCGGTTAATGTATTCCTGGTTTTGGATGGTTACGAGTTTGCGCAGTGTTTGCTGGTCTGCAATCAGGTCACCTTTAAATGTTACAGTTCCAACTCTGTAGCGTGGACCTTCGTCGATGGTGAAGGTGATATATAACCAGTCATCTTCCTGGACTACCTTGGGGTTTCCTATTTTCACTTCAAGAAAACCCTGGTTGTTGTAGAAGGAACCAAGCCTTGCGACATCTTGGGCTAGCAGCTGCTGTTTCATCAATCCCGCTTCGGTAAGCCAGGAAAGCCAGTTTTTTGTGCCAGATTCGATAATGTCTTCAAGGTCATCACTGTCAAAAGTTTTATTACCGATAAATGAAATTTCTTTAATGTAGATCTTATCGCCTTCGACGATGGTATAGCGAACTTCCGCATGTTCCTCGTCGGGATAGGTGATTTCGGGAGTAACGGTGGTGTTGTAATAGCCTTTAGATTTATAGAGGGCTTTGATTGCAGCGGTGCCGTTGTTGATCTTGCTTGAATTTAAGATGGTGTTGGCACCGATATTGGCAGCTTCAGAGACATCTGTTTCAGAAAGAGCATCATAGCCTGTGTATTCAATACGGCTGATAATCGGCTTTTCAGTTACTGCAAAGGTGACAATTTTTCCAGATTCACTCTCTTCCACCTCAATACGGACATTCTCAAAATAGCCCATTTTAAAGATGGCCTTCAGATCGTCACGTAATGTGGCTGGGTTATAAAAATCGCCTGCCTTTGTTTTGATTTTACGGGAGATAGCACCGGAATCAATACGTTGATTGCCGCTTGGAGAGATGGTTGCAATGATAAAATCGCGCTCAGTGTAGGAAATGACGTCCCGTACAACTTCTGACAGGGTACCTGCGAGATTCTCTATGGATTCACCATGGCGGAAATAGTACTTAGGAGAGGCTGGAGCCAGGAGGTCAAAAACTTTGTAGTCAATGCTGATCTGGTCTCCAATAACGGTGAGACTTCCGACGGCTACGTAATCAAGTCCGGTTGCCGCAGCAATTTTCTGAAGTTTTTCTGGTGCAGGAGGCCAGCTTCCTGAGTAATCGAGAAGCTTTTGAGCCTCCGCCCGTTCCATCATGGTAAATGAGGTTGGAAAAAGGGAATTAGTCAGTGCGCTGTCAGTCTGTTCCTCAATAGCCTGAATGTTGTCGGGACTGTTAATCTTGAGCGGAAGGTACGTTGTGTTCTGCTCAACAGCTGCGACAAATCCCGGAAAGAGAAAACAAAACGAAACAAGAAGAGTGAGTAACAAACTTCCTCGCTTATATTTGTGTTTGGTGGCTTTGGATAGAGGGGCAACTTTTCTGCAATGGCTCATGTGATGTCCTGTGTCTCTAAAAGGAAATGATTTGTCTTGTGGACAATGATTCTGTCCGCATTTCATAACATTCTCAGGTGTAACTGAACTGAAGAAGATTGGTAAACATATTAAAAATCATACACTATGCCATGTTTAGCGTTTTTTGCAAAGAGTACAAAGTCAGAAAGGAGAAAAAGAACGGGATTTTTCAAGGTTTGCTAATGTCGATAAATGGCGTCGTGGAATCCTGGTGAACACTCTCCAGAAGATCCGCAGGGGACTGGTCAAAATCATGGGACATTGTGTCTGGCCCAAGTACTTCTTCGTTGAATGTTGAGATCATGTTTTCGTGGGACCAGCGGGTCAGGTAATACACAACAAGCTCTGGAAGTTTTGTATAAATAGTTTCTGTGGGGAAGGGATCGACAAAACTTGAATTTTGAAGTTTTTCCGCGGATAAGGTTTGCGTTTTATAGAAACTTTCAAGAAACATCAGCTCGGGGGGGAGGCCGCCATTAATTCCGATACGTGAAAGTCCTTTAAGGATAAATTCCAGTATTTTTTTTCCAAATATAGCCATGGAGTGAGGTACATAAATCTCTCTTGGGCTTTTAAGCTCAAGGAAGGAACGAATGGTGAGGATAAGATCGGCAAGTTCCACTGCACGTTTGTCGACAAAGTGATAGGTTTCGCCGCTGAATTCTTCCCGGTTGAGTAGCAGGTGGTGGATAAAATAGGGAAATTTATTGGCATTGGAGTAGGAATGCCTGATTTTTTTCTTGGTAAACATAACAGGCATGGACTCATCGGCGATGGAAAAGAAGAGGCGATGGAACCCTTGTGTTTTATGATCATGTTCTCCATAAACAATGGCTAGACGAACACAGGTGTAATCAAGGCCCACCGTTTTATGCATATGTTTCAGTGTCTTCTCGGCCATAAGCTTTGACTTTGCGTAATTGTTAAGCTTTGGTTCGATGGCCAGATAGTCCTTTTCGGTGAGATCCTCTCCGTTTGGCAGGGTGGCGGCTGAACTAATATGGATATAGGGGATTTTAAGGGCTGCTGCTGCCCGGGCAAGGTTGAGTGCACCTATATAGTTTACTTCCAATGCCAACTGAGAGTCTGAACCGATATTGGCAATGGCTGTATTAATTACAAAATCAGGCTGTAAACGTTTCAGGTAGTCTTTGATATCGACGGAATTTCTTATGGAGAGTTTCTTGCTACTTGGCGCGCGCAGTTCTATCGTGTCTGGAGTTTTGGTCTTAAAGTAATGGGCCAGAGTACCACCAATAAGTCCGGATCCGCCAATAAGGACGCCTAAAAGTTTTTTTGAGGAAGAGTTGTCTTGTGTCACAGTGTAATATGTTAGAATTTGTACAAGAAGTGATCTTTCTTCACCTGATTAAATTAATTGTATACGATAGCATGGTTTTTGCTAAAGGTCATCTTTTTGCTTTTGGTTCGATTGAAAAAAAATGGTATTTTCGCATATTGGCTTGCCGTTTAGAAGAAAAATTTAGAAACAAAAAAAGGAGTATCGTATGCCATGTCGTTTTTAAGTGCTGGAAAAAACATTCTTTTCCCAACGTCCTGTCAGGGGTGTTCGAAACCTCTGCCCGCTTCGGTCAAATCGTTTTGTGAAGAGTGCTTTCAAAGTATTGCATTTATTAAATCTCCTCAATGCACGGGGTGTGGCCGTGAATTCATCAATTCAACGTCGGGAGATCATCTGTGCGGGTCCTGTCTGCGGAGCAAAAAGAAGCGTCTTTTTATGGCTTCCGCTGTGACCCATTATCAGGAGCCTGTTTCCACCCTTTTGCACAGGCTGAAGTACGATGGTGACCTTTCAGTTTTATCTGCTCTGCAGGTAATTGTTGATGGTGGTGAATCTGTGACTCTTGAGGCAGAAGACAGGGTTGTTCCGGTACCGCTCCATATCAAACGTTTGCGATCTCGTGGATTCAATCAGGCTGTGCTTATAGCCCGGTTATTTTTCCCTGATAATTGTAGCCAAATTCTGGTGGATGTTCTACGGAGGGTTCGTCATACAGATCCGCAAACCGGACTCGATGGAGTAGCAAGAAGAAAAAATCTCCGTAATGCCTTTACTGTTTCAGAGAAGAGTGCCGTCAGCAATAGAAAAATTGTCCTTATAGACGACGTTTATACAACCGGTACCACCGTTTTAGAGTGCAGTCGCGCCCTGCTTGCCGCAGGAGCAGAAGAGGTTCGGGTGCTGACACTTGCCAGAGTATTGGAATAGAGAGGCTTGAATAGGAAAGATATGTACTGTGTTGAATGACGAAATAGTTATTTCTGCTGAAAACCGGAAGACATTTTATGGGATTGTTGTTCACTTTTGGTACTAATGAAGAGTAGAGGCAAGTGGGGCTTGGTTTCTGTGAATATGCCATAAAATTAAGGGAGAAAAAAATAAAAAAAGTTTTATTCCGAGAAATTCAGTGTACTCCGTGATATAGCGTAAACCTCAGGTCTGTTTGTTTGTAATATTGAGAAAATCTTTGTTATTTTCAGTATTGTTTAGATTGGTCGAGTTAAAGAAAAAATGGAATTTGTTAATAACTTGTTCAGACATGGACTAAGGTGTGAAGATAACAGTACATTGGTTAGGGCCGTGTGTTTTGCCCGTTAATAAAGGGTTTAAAAAAGGGTTCTTCTGCAATCCCGTACCTGTCGTGGGATTTAGAATTGGGGGGATAATATGTGGTAGTGATAGGAAAATTTGGTAAAATCGACTTTGACCGAAAAATAGAAATAGAGTTAATTCCCCGGCATGAGTTGCGGCGGTGGATCTCACTCCGTATCCCATAAAAAGAGAGGCAAGGACATCTGATTCTTCTTTTCAAATATGATTGGCTTCAGCAATATAAAAAAATATAAATACGCTTGTAAGACTTGGTAATTGGTGATTTTGACGCGATTTCGTCGTTAGATACAAGGCGTCGGGGATAATATATGATGTGGAAACAGATACAGAAAACATTAAAAGAGAGTCTTGGTGACTCGGTTTATGGTCTTTGGATAGAACCTCTTGAATGTATCTGTTTTGATGCCAGCGAGGTGAAGCTGGCGTGTCCTGATCGCTTCTATCGTGCCCATCTGGATCGTAATCATCTTACAATGGTGCAGAAAGTAGTAACTGATATTGCTGGAAGTGATTGTAAAGTCGTTCTTTGTGATAAAGAGATGCAGGCTCTGCCGGTTGTGCATCCAAAAGGGCAGCTCAGGCTGCCACATGTCCCGAAACGAAAATCCGTTGTACGCTCTCTTCACCCTCGTTATACCTTTGATGCCTTTATGCTTGGTGAATCAAATCTTCTTGCTCAATCTGCATGTAAGTCATTGATTAACGGAGATGATACAGTTGGCTCCTGCCTTTATATTAATTCCACCACCGGCCTTGGGAAAAGTCATTTAACCCATGCTGTGGCTCATACCCTTCTTGCGGAATCCCCTCAAACCAGGCTTCGTTATGTGACTGCCCAGCAGTTTGCTTCTGAGATGGTGCGTAATATTCAGTCCAAGAGCATGGATACCTTTAAGTCCAGTTACCATGATCATTGCGATTTTTTGCTCGTTGAGGATGTCCACTCCTTGCAGGGGAAGAAGAAAACTCAGGAAGAGATGAATGAATTGCTCGACGCATTGATTAAAGGCGGAAAGCGAGTGATTTTGACGGCAAATAATGCACCACGGGACTTGAAAGGCATCGATAATGAATTTCGATCCCGTATGGGGGCAGGGCTTGTGACAACCATACAGGCTCCTGATCTTGCTACACGGTATCGCATTGTTGAAAACAAGGCTACCCAGAGTGGTTTGGATCTCACAGAGGATGCGATCACTTATATCAGCCAGCATATTCATGGCGATGTGAGGCGTATTGAATCGGCTCTTCTTTCCTTGAGTGCTAAGGTAGCGCTCGTTGGTGGAATTGTTGAAATGGAGACGGTTCGTGATGTTGTGGCTGAAACTGTTGGTATGCCTTCGAATCTGACCACGGCACTTATTGGAGAAATTATCAGTCGTGAGTTTAACGTAAGTTATAAGGATCTGCAGTCGCGTTCCCGCAAAAAAATTATTACCTTTCCCCGGCAGGTTGCGATGTATCTTGGTCGTAAACATACCGAAGAGTCTTTGGACCAGATTGGTAAAATCTTCAATCGTAATCATGCAACTGTTCTTTACGCCGTTAAGGTCGTTTCCGAGCTCTGCAGGTGTGATACTTCTGTGCGTCGTCAAGTGGAAATCCTTGATCAAAAAATGGCTGATATCTAAAGCTACTCTCCTTTTCCCGCAATACATTTCCTTTTTCCTGCTCTTCTTTGTGATGGATGCCTGACTTTTCCATATGGCTTTGAACCGTTAAATAGTCTATGATGTCGTATTTTCGATGCATCATGCACTTTTATTCACATCAGAAGAAATTTGGTAACTATTCAGCGTAAGCTAGAAAGTACCCTTTACTCCAGACTGTAACTGAATAGTTACGAAATTTGAGGAATTCCTATGACCGTTCAAGAGATTATATACACAAAAGTTGATGAGGCACCCGCCCTGGCTTCCTATTCATTGCTGCCAATTTTACAGGGGTTTACCAGCGGCTCAGGTTTTTCACTGGTGGAAAAAGATATCTCTCTGGCTGGTCGTATTGTCGCTAATTTCCCTGAAAATCTTAGCGCGGAGCAACGAATAGCAGATGATTTGAGCGAACTTGGAAGGTTTGCGAAGGAGCCTGCCACTAATATCGTTAAACTACCTAATATAAGTGCATCGATTCCACAGCTTATAGACGCAATCAAAGAACTGCAGGACAAGGGCTATAGCATACCAGATTATCCGGCTGAGCCAAAAACTGCTGAAGAAAAAGAGTTACATGGTCGTTACTCAAAAGTACTTGGCAGTGCAGTGAATCCGGTATTACGTGAAGGGAACTCTGATAGACGGGCAGCAGCATCTGTTAAAAAATTTGGTCAAAAAAATCCCCATCGTATGATGAAAGAATGGCCGGAAGTTTCAAAATGCCGGGTAAGTCATATGGACGGCGGGGATTTCTATGGCAGTGAAAAATCTAGTACGATGGCGGCTCCCTGTAATGTGAGGATTGAGTGTGAGGCTGCAGATGGCACCGTGACTGTGCTGAATCCCACTATTCCGCTTCTTGCTGGAGAAGTAATCGATACATCGGTTATGAATGTTCGCAGGCTGCGTGAGTTTTTTGCAGAGCAGATTGTGGCGGCCCAAAAAGATGGAGTGCTTCTTTCGCTTCACTTAAAAGCGACAATGATGAAAGTTTCAGATCCCATTATGTTTGGTCACTGTGTCTCTGTATTTTATAAGGATGCCTTTGCTAAACACGGCAAATTGTTTGCAAGCCTTGGGGTGAACGTGAACAATGGACTAGCCGATGTCTATGATCGTATTGAATCCCTGCCAGTGGATCAAAAGGAAGAGATACAAAGCGATATGATGGCAGTGTATGAAAAGAATGGTGAACTTGCCATGGTGGACTCCAGCAAGGGAATAACCAATCTTCATGTACCCAATAATGTTATTATCGATGCATCGCTGCCCGTTGTGGTTCGTGATGGTGGTAAGATGTGGGGGCCTGACGATAAACTTCATGATACCAATGCCATGATACCTGATCGCTGTTACGCAACGATTTATCAGGAAGTCGTTCTTGATTGTCAGAAAAATGGTGCCTTTAATCCAGCTACCATGGGCAGTGTATCCAATGTCGGGCTTATGGCTCAAAAGGCAGAAGAGTATGGTTCCCATGATAAGACTTTTGAGGCACCGGCAAGTGGTATGATTCGCGTGCTTGATGAAAAAGGTACTGTACTTCTTGAACAGAGTGTTGAAGAAGGTGATATCTTCAGAATGTGCCAGACAAAAGATGCACCTATCCGAGACTGGGTTAAGCTGGCAGTAACTCGTGCCAGAGCAACGGGTGTACCAACTCTGTTCTGGCTTGATCCAGCTCGTGCCCATGACGCCGAGATTATTAGCAAGGTGAATACCTATCTTCCAGAACACGATACAAAGAATCTTGACGTGCGTCTGGTTACACCCGTTCAGGGCATGCAGGAATCGATCACACGTATCAGAAAGGGTGAGGACACTATTTCAGTTACAGGAAATGTGCTCCGCGATTATCTGACCGATCTCTTTCCTATTCTGGAGCTTGGCACCAGTGCTAAGATGCTCTCCATTGTTCCACTGATGAATGGTGGTGGTTTGTTTGAAACAGGAGCAGGAGGATCTGCTCCAAAACACGTCCAGCAGCTGCTTGGAGAAGGACATCTCCGCTGGGATTCACTTGGTGAATTTTGTGCGATGGTCCCTTCCTTTGAGCATTTGTACGCAACACATAACAATGAGTTGGCAGCACTTTTTGCCAAGACTCTGGATCAAGCCATCGGGGATTTTCTTGAGAATGAGAAGTCTCCATCTCGAAAGGTTGGGGAACTTGATACCCGTGGCAGTCATTTTTATCTGGCACTGAGTTGGGCAAAGGCTCTTGCTGCACAGACAAAAGATACCAGGTTACAGGAAAAGTTTACCGCTGTTGCTCAGGCGCTCACTGAGAATGAAGCGACGATTGTTGCAGAGATGATAAATTGTCAGGGGAAGGCGGTTGATGTCGGTGGCTACTTTATGCCGGATCTTGCTAAAGTATCTGCTGTTATGCGTCCTAGTGCAACATTTAATCAGATTATTGATGAATTATAAGAGATTGCTTTGAGAGTGTCCTGGTTGCGAGTTCTGAAGTTGAAAATGGTACCGAGGTATCAGTGAAAAGGGATTCGTAGAAAATTCCATATGTTGAAATAAGTGGCGGTCTCTCTCAAATTCAATATCCGGCTTCACTGGATGCTTTTTTTCCGCTTCTACTGTAGATTCCTTGATTTTAACTCTTTTGCTCATCCAGTTTGGGTCATGCCAGCTTCTCACAAAGACTGATCCAAACCAGATGAGAAAAAGAGGAAAAATACGACGAAATATCCAGGATGACACTCCAAGAAAGCAGCCAGTTAAGCCTGGTGCACAATCAAAACCGCACCAGCGCTGGCTAGAAGTAGATTTTCTTTACTTCTGCGTTTTCTTCTCCGCCGTCCTGTTCGCCCTGTTTAATTGCTTCACTTACCCGGAAGGCGGTTTTGATCATATCGTTGAGCCCGATACCTTCCCAGCCAAAGCCCGTAACATACAGTCCTTTTTCCTCTTTCATCGTATCGTTTCGCCATTTGAGTAGTGCGGGATAGCCTTTTTCCAGCTGTGGGATACCGCCGCGTGGTCGAAGGACTCTTGCATAACTTGGTGGTTTGGGAAGATCGAGGAGTTGCTGTAAATCCTGTAATGCCTTGTTAATTAATGTATCATCATCAAGCTCAAGACGTTCCGGATGTCTGCGCCCTCCAACCAGTGCTTCGAGCAGGATATGATCCTTCGGGGTGCGGCCGGGAAACATATTTGAAGAAAAAAGTGCTCCGAGACAAAAGCGTTGTTCCCTCTCCGGGGTCAGATATCCAAAACCCGGAGGTAAACTTGCTTCCGGGCCAAATCCCATGGCAATGGTCACTATTCGTGCTTCTGGAATTGCCGGGGTCGGAGGGGCTGTGACGTGATTAGCAAGAAGAGCAAGGGAGGCATTAACCGGGAGCGCTAATACCAGATTGCGGCATATATAAGTCTCTTCTGCCGTTTCTACTTTCCAGCCGTTGTTTTCTTTTGAAATTGTTGTTGCCGGACAATTTAATTGTATTTCATCCTCACTCAATTCCTTGTGTAACCGTTCAGCGAATCTTCCCATACCGGTTGGAAAGCTGGTCATGGCCGGAAGCCCTTTTTTCTTCCCCTGTTGTTTTGCCTTTTTGGCAGCCTTCATTTTTTTTAACAGTCCGTAGATGATGGAACCGTGTTCCTTTTCAATCTTTCGCACTCCTGGCATCACCCCGTCAATAACGAGTCGTTCCAGATCTCCTGCATAGGTTCCGGTGAAGACGGCGTCAACATAGGGGAGTAACGCCTTGCCAAAACGATGTTCAACCCATTCACTGACCGTGGGTTCACCCTGCAAGGGTTTTTTGAAGAAGTCAGCGGCAACGCGAAGTTTAGCAAGGGGTGAGATAAGGGGTGCTGCAAGAATTTTTGGCGGCGATTGAGGGATAAGCCTGAGTTTACCATCCATGCACACGTAACGGACAAACTTGGACAGAGGTGCCTTCAGGCATTCTTGGTCGAGTCCTGTTTCGCTTAAGAGTGTTTGAGACTCCGGGCAGTTATCGAGAAATCCATGTGGTCCGCCCTCTGCAAGATAGTCCTGTTCTGAATGACTGGAGATAGCTCCGCCGGCTCGATCTGACTGATCGAGCAAAAGAATGGAATGACCGGGGATCTGTTTGAGTTTCCAGGCTACGGTCAGTCCCGAGAGGCCTGCTCCGATGATTAGTGTGTCTTTTATCATTGATTCCACATCCAGATAATAGTTTGTAGGTTGTAACTCCGCAGAGTGGCTTGACAGCATGGTATATATGCTTATTATTTTGGCCGACTTGATAAGAAAAAGCAATGGAATTGAGGGATGGTTTTCCCTTTATTTCCTACGAATTATAAGAGGAGAATATTAAAATGACTGACCAGGCTACAACCCATGAGTTTCAGGCGGAAACCAAGAGACTTTTAGATATTGTAATTAACTCGCTTTATACCGAGCGTGATATTTTTATTCGTGAGCTTATTTCCAACAGTTCCGATGCCCTTGAAAAGATGCGCCATGAGAGCCTCACCAAAGATGATGTCTTTGATGCTCATGTGCCACTTGAAGTGACAATCGATCTTGACGAAGAAAAACACACCCTCACAATCACCGATACCGGTGTTGGCATGACCCGTGCGGAACTTGAGACCAATCTTGGTACTATTGCTCATTCCGGTTCCGGGGCCTTTGTTGCAGAACTTGCTGAGGCGGCACGCAAAGATGTGAACCTGATCGGTCAGTTTGGAGTAGGTTTTTATGCCGCTTTTATGGCAGGTAGTAAGGTGACTGTGCAGAGCCGTTCCTGGGATGGATCGGAAGGAAATGAATGGGTATCCGAAGGTGCCGGAAGTTTTACCATTGCAGAAACCCCCGGTCTCCATCGTGGAACCAGGATGATCATCGAATTGAAAGATGATGCTCATGATTATGATAAGAAATGGAAAGTGGAAAGTATTATCAAGCAGTATTCCACCTTTGTTCCTTTTCCTATCAAGTTAGAAGGTGAGACTGTAAATACGGTTCAGGCCATCTGGACCAGAACGAAAAGTGAGATCACCGACGACGAGTATAATGATTTTTATAAATTTGTGGGCAATGCCTCCGATGAGCCTCATTATCGTCTCCACTTTTCTGTTGATGCGCCACTTGCCATCAATGCAGTTCTCTTTGCTCCTAAAGAAAACTTTGAATCCATGGGCTTTGGCCGTGTAGAGCCCGGTGTGAATCTCTACTGTCAGCGAGTACTTATTGATCAGCATTCTGAAAATATTCTTCCGGAATGGCTGCGCTTCTTAAAAGGTGTGGTGGACAGTGAAGATCTTCCTTTGAATATCTCTCGTCAGGCACTTCAGGATAATGCACTGGTGATGAAGCTTCGCAAGGTGATCACCAAACGGTTTCTGAAATTTTTGGCAGAAGAGGCAAAGCGTGATTCCGATAACTATCTTGATTTCTGGAATACCTTTGGCATTTACCTGAAAGAAGGAGTGACCTCGGACTATGAATTCCAGAAAGAACTGGCCCAGTTGGTTCGCTTTGAATCCTCTCGCTCAGAAGATGGTAAACCCATCTCCCTTGCTGATTATGTAGAACGTATGGCAGAGGGACAGGAAGAGATCTATTATATTAATGGTCCTAACCGGGCGGCTATTGAGGCCGGTCCCTATGTGGAGATGTTTAGCAAAAAAGACATCGAAATTATCTACACCATGGAGCCCATTGATGATTTCGTCCTCAATCACTTAGGTGAATTTGACGGCAAGAAACTTGTTTCTGCTGATCGTGCTGATCTTGATCTTTCCAAGAGTGGTGATGATAAAGACGCAGATGATACAGCTGAAAAGCTGGGTGATGATGCCAGTGGCGAACTTGTCACCTGGTTGAAGAAAACACTTGATGATAAGGTTGCCGATGTACTTGCGTCCAAGCGTCTGGTGGATTCTCCTGCAATGATTGTAAACCCCGATGGTCATATGACCTCTTCCATGGAACGGATTATGGCTGCAAGTCGTATGGAAAAAGGGCTTGCCCCCGATGCCAACAAGAAAAATCTGGAAATTAATCTTGCCAGCCCATTGATCAAGCAGCTTGCGGATCTTGCAAAAAGCGATGAATCGTTTGCCGCCGATGTGGCAGCACAGATATATGATAATGCTATGATTCAGGCGGGTCTTGTGGTTGACCCGATGGTAATGGTTGAGAGAAACTATAAAATTCTTAACAAAGCTGTAGGGGCCTGAGCCTCACTTAACTATTGAAAAAAGCACGTCAGCACGCTATAGAACGGTTGAAAACAAGGTAACTCTTCAGCTGCACCCCATCTTCGCCCATTTTGACATTCTCACATAGCATTAGTATGCTTCGGATGTCAAAATGAACGAATATGAGGCACATCTGAACAGTTACACCCCAAGAGTACTTCCTTCGGGGCGCGTTCAGTGTTTTACCAATTTTCAAATACTCGCTGAATAATTTAAAAATAAGTAACTTCACGATTTTTTCAACCGTTCTTTTTAGCTGGAGATTCCTATGCTAAACACCATTCGTTCTCTTTCCGTTGTAAGCCTTCTGTTTTTGGCCCTGTTTGTTGCGGGGTGTTCGGGGACCCCTACACGTCATCTGGTCTCAGATGTGTGTATGATTCAGGCTGGTCAGTCCACTCGTGAGGACGTTGTTGTTCTTATGGGAGAACCTGATTCAAAACGTATGGTCACTGCCGAAACCGAGGAGTGGACCTATTACGAAGAGGATCGCTCGATGCTCCAGGATACACCTCTTGTGGGTGGTGCCTTTAACGCAGATGGCTATAATATGGTTGTTATTACTCTTTCCGGTGATATGGTCGCAACCTGTAATTATCGTGGCTATGATGATGATGAGTTTGACTGGCAGGACGATTATTCCTGGCAGGAGACTGAAAAGGAGACCGAGAAGAAGTGATAGATCGTTTTGTCACAGTACGGGAGCGGATGGTGCAAGAGCAGCTTGTGTCCCGTGGTATTAGTGATGAACGGGTTTTAAACGCTATGGCAGAGGTGCCCAGGCATCTCTTTGTTCAGGATGCTCAGCAGGCAATTGCTTATGGAGATCATCCCCTTCCAATAGACAGTGATCAGACAATTTCCCAGCCGCTTGTTGTGGCTGCAATGACCCAGGCCCTGCAGCTGCAGGGAACTGAGAAGGTTCTTGAGATTGGAACTGGGTCAGGCTATCAGGCGGCCGTTCTTTCAAGGCTTTGCGAAAAAGTACATACCGTTGAACGAATCAATATCCTTCTTTCTGGCGCCAGAAAAGTTTTTGACCAACTCCACTATTATAATATCCTCTCCCGTCTTGATGACGGCACCATGGGCTGGCAGGAGTATGCACCCTATGATGCTATTATTGTCACAGCAGGTGGACCTGAAATTCCCCAGCCCCTGATAGATCAACTTGCAGATCCGGGCCGTATGGTGATTCCTGTTGGTGAACGTGATGTACAGGAGTTGCAGTATCTGACAAAGATTGATGGTGAAATACATGTTGAACGGCTTGAAAGTGTTCGCTTTGTCAGTTTGATTGGAGAGCATGGTTGGAAGTGATAACTGTATCCTGCTTGACTTAACAAAAAAATTATAACGTGTTATGACCGAAGAAAAACTAAAAAAACCAGGATTGGTGCGCCGTCTCTATGATTGGATGCTGCATTGGGCAGACAGTAAGTATGGGTTACTGGCCCTTGTTGTGCTCTCCTTTGCCGAATCAAGCTTTTTCCCCATCCCCCCTGATGTGCTCCTGATTGCTCTGGTACTTGGAGCAACAAGCCGATGGTACAAGTACGCCTTCTGGTGCACCCTTGCATCCGTTGCGGGTGGGCTTGCCGGGTATGGGATCGGTGTTTTTGCCTGGGATACCATGGGACGCTGGATCGTTGAAAATGTGGCCCATGTGACTCTGGTGGATGTGGATGGACGGCTTGATATTGCCCTGCCGTCATATCTTATTACAAGTATGGGGAGCTCCCTTGGCGGTGAATATCTGTTTCAGGTGTATGATCACTGGAATGCCTGGATTGTTTTTGTTTTCGGTTTGACGCCTCTGCCCTATAAGTTGACCACCATTACAGCCGGGGTTGCCCATGTAAATCTGCCCATCTTCTTGATGGCTTCTCTTGTGGCCAGGGCGAGTCGGTTTTTTCTTGTTGCCTGGCTCCTTCATAAATGGGGGGAACCAGCCAAACAGTTTATAGACAAATACTTCAATGTTCTTTGTGTGGCCTTTGTAGTTTTGCTGATTGGCGGCTTTGTGATTATAAAACTCCTGGTGTAAGTATGAACCCGAAAACAACACAATTTCCTGTTTCTCTGGCCGAGGCTCTGCGGGCCAGAAAACCGGTTTCTCAGCATATTCTTCCTACTCCGTTGACATACTATAAGGGCTTATCTGAATTGCTGGAGGCCCAGGTGTATGTTAAGCACGAGAATCATAATCCGACGGGTTCCTTTAAGGTGCGTGGCGGTATTAATTTGATGCATCACCTGAAACGGGTGGGTGTTTCCGGGGTGATAACGTTTTCAACGGGAAATCATGGTATATCTGTTGCGACCACTGCTCTCTGGTTTGGGCTTGATGCTGTGGTTGTGGTACCTGTTAATAATAATCCGGCAAAGAACAGGAAGATTCGTGATGCAGGGGCCGAGTTGATTGAAGCTGGGAAAACCTTTGAGGAATCTTCCAGGGTTGTTGAGGAAATTGCGAATGAGAGAGGACTCTACTTTGTGCATCCTGCCAATGAGCCCCATCTGATAAACGGGGTTGCCACGGAGTTTCTTGAAATTGTAGAAGAACTCCCCGATGTGGACGCCGTGATTCTTCCCATTGGTGCAGGAAGTGAAGCAGCAGCTGCGGTTACGGTTTTGAAAGCTGTATCCCCTGGGGTAGAAATTTATGCAGTCCAGGCTAGTAGCTCCTGTGCTGCCTGTCTGTCCTGGAAAGCAGGAACCATTCAGTTGGCTGCAAATAAAACATTTGCTGGTGGTTTTGCAACGGGGACCGGCTATAAGATGCCGTTTGAAATCTACAAAAATCATCTCGAAGATTTTGTACTCCTGACAGAAACAGAAATATACGAAGGCATTGCACTTGCCGCCTACTATACCCAGAACCTTGTTGAAGGTGCCGGGGCTTCAACCATAATGGCTGCCATTCAATTGCGAGAACGTCTGGAAGGGAAAAATGTTGTTTTACAGTTTAGCGGCTGTAACGCATCCCCTGAAGAAATACAAAAAGCGTATAGTCTTCCAGGTTTTACCGAAGGGTATGTGCCGTCTTGACATCTCGGCCACCCAACCGGGTTGTAGGGTATCTCTGCGCACTTGGTGCAACTGCAATCTGGTCCGGTAATTTTATTATTGCCCGTGGTCTGAATGAAAGTATTCCGCCGGTCAGTCTGGCGTTCTGGCGATGGGTGGTTGCCATTCTTGTATTTCTTCCCTTTGCCATAAAGCCACTTATTGCTGAATGGGATGTCTTAAAGAAACATTTTCCCTATCTGGCGATAACGTCATTTCTTGGTGTCACAGTTTTTAACACCCTGGTCTATCTTGCCGGACAAACCACCACCGCTATAAACCTTTCACTGATATCTATCACCTTCCCCATCTTTATTGTGATTCTGCTGCGCATTTTTTATGGTGAACGCTTCACTTTCAATAAAATTGGTGGAATTCTGCTTGTGGTGGCAGGAGTTGTTCTACTGATTACTAAAGGAGAGCCGACCAGACTTCTTCATCTTTCTTTTGCGATCGGTGATATCTGGATGCTGGTGGCTGCATTTGTTTTTGCTGTTTATAGCATCCTGCTTAAACGGAAACCCAAAGAACTCAGTGTCAGGGCATTTCAACTCAGTTCCTTTCTACTGGGGCTTCTCTTTTTGTTTCCCTTCTATCTTTGGGAAGTGTACGTAACTCCTCCCGTTCAGTTTGAGACAAGGACCGTTCTTGCTATCGTGTATATTGGTGTTTTTGCAGCACTTACTGCTTTTCTGTTATGGAACCGGGCCATACTGACCGTTGGCCCGGCAAAGGCTGCGATGATTTACTACACATTGCCCCTTTTTAGCGGCGTACTTGCCTATGCCTTTCTGGGTGAGGTGATTAGCAGTGTTCACTTCTTGAGTGTGCTGCTGATTGTTTCAGGTATTGTGGTTGCCAATCGTGAGCCTAAAAAGAAAAAGGTGTGAGAGTTAGAGTTTTCCCAGCCTGGAGGCAAGTGTGTTCACTTCTCGTAAGCATTCATCAAGGTCAAAGGAAAGGATTTTGCGATCTTTTACTATGATTCTGCCATCGATTATTACCGTTTCAATGTCTGCTCCGCTGCCGCTGTAAACCAGTGAATCACTGTTATAGAGGGGCTGTAGGTGTGGTTGATTGATGTCGAGCAGGATAAGGTCAGCCTTATATCCGCACGCAATCTTTCCAACTTTTTCAAGACCCAGGATTTTGGCATTGTTTACGGTTGCTGCTGCAAGGGCACGTCTTGCCGGCATGGCCGTGGCGTCCAGTGTTCGCAGTTTCTGTGTTTTGGCTAAAACATCCATTTCACGAAAAAGATCCAGACAATTATTACTGGCACTGCCATCCGTACCCAGCCCAATAGGGATTCCCATGGCGTCCATGGTGGAGGCTTTGGCGATACCCGATGCCAGTTTTAGATGGCTCTGGGGGCATATTACAACTCCTGCGCCACTTTCCTGGATAGTCTTTCTATCCTTCGTATCAAGCCAGACACAGTGAATAAGAACAGTGTCTTTGTCCAGCAGATCAAGTGCTGCCATGTGGCGGATCGGGCTTGTTCCCTGTGGATCTATAATCATTCCCTGTTCATGTTTGCTTTCTGCAATATGAATGAAAAAGGGCACCTGGTATCGCGTGGCCAGTGTTTTTGCGGCCTGTAAGGTCTGCGGGGAACAGGTGTAGGGTGAATGGGCGAACACCGCAGGGGTGATTCTGCTGCTGCTGTCTTTCCATTCCCGAATGTACTTTTCAACTGCATCGATATTGGTTGCGGGATCAGCAACTCCTGGAGCTGGAAAATCCACAATACCATGGGCTGGAAATGCACGCATGCCGGAGTCGAGGAGTGCCTGTGCGGCACTGCCTTCATGGAAATAGCCATCGGCAACGGTGGTTGTGCCAGAAAGTATCATCTCGGCGGCGGCAAGTTTAGTACACCAGTAGACCATCCTTTCGTTCACATGGGCAGCTTCTGCCGGAAATATATGCTCGTTCAACCATTCACCAAGTGCCATATCATCGGCAAGGCCTCGAAAAAGGGTCATTGCGCAGTGATTATGAGCATTGATAAGGCCTGGCATAAGCAACCTATTGCTTCCGTCAATCCGGATCGCATCTGAACAGGCGGGAGCCGAGTCCATGTAACCAAAGGAGTGGATCAGGTTATCTTCGCAGAGGAGCCATTGCCCGTGGGCGAGTGGTGTCTCGGGATCCGTGTAAAGAGTGACGTTGCTGATATATATGGGGGGATTGGTCATGGGTTGGTCCTTGCAAAAAAAGGGGCATTTTCTCTGTGAGCAGGGTATACTATTCTATTTTTACTGATTTGTCGTGTTGTTTGATATTACTAGTTTTTACACCCTGTTAGGGGTGGGGAGTTATATATGGGTTTTTGTTGCGGGATCGTTGGTCTTCCAAATGTGGGGAAGTCTACAATTTTTAATGCTTTAACAGCGGCTGGTATTGATGCCGAGAATTATCCGTTTTGTACCATTGAGCCCAATGTGGGCATTGTGCCCGTTCCGGACAAACGCCTGGATGTCCTGGCTGAGATGGCTAAAACCCGGCGAAAAGTCGCCACCCAGATGGAATTTGTAGATATTGCAGGTCTTGTGAAAGGCGCAAGTCAGGGTGAGGGATTAGGGAATCAATTTCTTGGTCATATCAGGCAGGTGGACGCGCTTGTTCATGTTGTTCGCTGTTTTGAAGACGAAAATATTGTCCATGTGGATGGCTCTATAGATCCGGTTCGTGATAAGGAAGTAATTACCATGGAGTTGGTCCTTGCTGACCTTGATGCCGTGGAGAAGCGGCTCAAAAAAGCACAATCACTGGCTAAGTCCGGTGACAAGGTCTTGAAGGCCCAGGCGGTTTTTCTTGAGCGTCTTCGTGATCTGCTCGATACTGGTGCGTCGGCCAGGACTCTTGAGCTTGATGGCGATATGGAAGAGGAGATGATGAAAGAGATGTGTCTTCTTACTGATAAACCAGTGCTGTATGTGGCAAATGTTCAGGAAGACGATGTTATTGAGGGAAATGATCATGTTCGGGCGCTTGAGAAACTTGCTCAGGAAGATGGTGATGGAGTTGTTATCATTGCCGGTTCAATCGAGCAGGAACTGAGCCAGCTCGATTCTGAAGAACAGCTGGAATTTCTTGCCGATATGGGGATGGAAGAACCGGGACTTAATCGTCTGATTGCAGCCGGATATAAACTGCTTGGCTTGATTACCTATTTTACCGTTGGTGAAAAAGAGACCCGGGCCTGGACAATTCCCCTTGGTACAAAAGGGCCGGGGGCTGCGGGGAAAATTCATTCCGATTTTGAACGAGGGTTTATTCGTGCCGAAACCATTAGTTATGACGACTTTGTCGCCTGCGACGGTGAGGCCGGGGCCAAGGAAAAAGGTTTGATGCGTTCTGAAGGCAAGGAGTATGTTGTGGTGGATGGTGACTGTCTGAACTTCCGTTTTAACGTGTGATAGGACTGTTCTGAGATGACCCATCAGGCACAAACAACGAACCCTGTGTTGCGCATTGGAGGCAAGGTTTATTATGGACAGGATCAGGCAAAAAATCTGCTGACTAGAAGTATTGCCTCGGATCGCCTCGCCCATGCCTATCTTTTTCGAGGCCCTGAAGGGGTGGGCAAACAGCTGCTTGCAAAAACACTTACTGCTGCGGTGAATTGCGACCAGAGGCAGGGGCTGTCTGGTTGCGGTGTCTGTTCTTCGTGCAAGAAGTTTGCTGCAGGAAGTCATCCCGATTTTTTACCCGTTTCTCCTGACAAGGGTGCTATCAAGATTTCCCAGGTTCGTAAACTTATCAAGGATCTTTCCTTTGCTCCCTACGAGGCAAAGACTCGGGTTGTGCTTATTGAAGATGTGCATACCATGCGTCAGGAGGCGGCAAACAGCCTTCTGAAGACCCTTGAAGAGCCGCCGGCAAATAATCTCCTGATTCTCACGGCAGATCTTGCTGGCACTGTGTTGCAGACTATTATTTCAAGGTGCCAGACGATCCCCTTTTATGCACTGAGTATAAAAGAAACCACTGATATCCTAATCGATCAGAATACAGATCTTGACCGGGAAACAGCTGAACTCTTGGCGCGACTGGCTGAAGGAAGCCCTGGCAGAGCGCAGTTGCTGCAGAGCGGTGAGCTGGTCGGGCTTTGGACCGACCTGATAGAACTCCTTGCAGATAAAAGCAGTGATGAGGCACGCGACGTCACTAAAATTTTGATAATGGCAGAAGCTATGGCTGCTCTGAAGGAAGAGTTACCTCATCTTTTCGCTCTTATCAGGCTTTGGATCAGGGACAGTCTCTTTGAAATCCATGGTCAGCAAACAGGTGCAGGGATTCCTAAGAGACGGAAAGACTGGAACTCTGAGCAATATTTTGCTAAACTACAAGCCATTAATCAGGCTGAAAAAGAATTAGGTCGAAATTGCAATCGAACCCTTGTGTGTGAGGTCTTGCTTTTTCGGCTGAAAAAATAAAAGAAATTATGGTAGATGAACAGCAGAAAATAAAAGAAACTCCAGCCGAGACAGAAGTGGCAAAAGATACGGCCTTGGATTATTTTTACCGTATTCGGTTTCGTGCCAATGGGCAGGAGTTTACCGCCTTATCAACTCTGGAAGATCTGAAAAGGGATGATGTGGTAATGGTGCGGGGTGAATTTGGTCTGGAACCGGCCTGTGTCATTAGTACGGCACCTGCGTGCCGGGAATCGGATGTTATCCGAAGGGCAAGTTACGAAATATCACGTCGTGCAGCGCATGAAGAGTGTAATCGTTATAGCAATATTCCCGTTGAAGAAGCTGTGGCCTTTACAACATGCAAAGAACTGATTCTTCGCCATACTCTGCAGATGCGCCTTGTCCGGGTGGAACGTTTTTTTAACGGCAGTAAGATGATTTTCTATTTTACAGCGGATAAGCGAGTGGATTTCAGGGCGCTGGTCAAGGACCTGGTGCAGGAGTTCAGGACCCGGGTGGAGATGCGTCAGGTTGGGGTGCGTCACGAGACGAAGATGATTGGAGGGCTTGGCACCTGCGGTCGGGAATTCTGCTGCTCCGGTCATATGAAAAAATTTGATTCTGTCTCTATAAAGATGGCTAAGGAACAGGACCTTCCCCTGAATCCATCGAAGATCTCCGGGGTTTGCAATCGGCTCCTCTGCTGCCTGACCTATGAGTTTGAGACCTACAAACGCGAACGTAAGGGTATGCCGCGTCCTGGAAAGAAGATTATGGTTGATGGATGCTGTTATCGGGTGAGACGTCAAAATCCTCTGCAGTCCACGCTTCAGGTGGTGGATGAGGCGGGAGAGGTTCAGCTTTTGCAGGCAGAACAGTGGCAGAATGCTGAGACGGTTCGTCCGGAAAAAAAGACGAATAAAGGAAAGAAGGAGCAGAAGGAAGACTCAAAAGAGTAACTTTTTTTAATACAATGACAACTTATATAACCACTCCTATTTATTACGTAAATGCCCAACCTCATCTGGGGCACGCCTATACTACTATTGTTGCTGATACCTATGCCAGATTTCGACGTTTATGCGGTGATACCGTTAGATTCCAGACCGGAACCGATGAGCATGGCGATAAAATAGCAGAAGCTGCTGCCAGGGAGGGGATGAGCCCCAAAGAGTACGTTGACCGGATTAGTGGCATGTTTCGTGATACCTGGCCATTGCTCGATATTGCACCTGATAATTTTATTCGTACCACCGATACAGATCATATGGCCACGGTGCAATCTATCCTGCAGAAAGTGTATGACAAGGGGGATATCTACTTTGATAAATACACCGGGTTGTACTGCACAGGTTGTGAGCGCTTTCTTACCGACAAAGAACTGGTGGATGGGAAATGTCCAGATCACCAGACGGTACCCGATGAAATAACTGAAGAGAATTATTTTTTCAGGATGTCAAAGTATCAGCAGGATCTGCTTGATCATATCAATGCGAATCCAGATTTTATCACTCCTGAGCGCTACCGAAATGAGGTGCTTTCCTTTTTAAGCGAACCCCTTGAAGATCTTTGTATTTCACGGCCAACTTCACGTCTTACCTGGGGGATTCCCCTGCCATTTGACGATAAGTTTGTTACCTATGTCTGGTTTGATGCTCTTATTAACTATTTGACTGGGCTTGATTACCCAGATGCTGAGAATTTTTCAAAATATTGGGATGTTGCAGAACATGTGATTGCCAAGGATATTCTTAAACCCCATGCGATTTATTGGCCTACCATGATTCTTTCCATGGGACTCCCGTTGTATCAGAAACTTCATGTCCATGGCTATTGGAACGTGGATGCAACGAAGATGTCTAAGAGTATTGGTAATGTGGTGCGTCCCACTGAGCTTATTGAAGAATATGGCGTAGACAGTATCCGCTATTTCACGCTGCGTGAGATGTCTTTTGGGCTTGATGCATCTTTTAGTGCCGATGCAATTGTTGCCAGGAAAAATGCAGATCTTGCCAATGACCTTGGTAATCTCTACAGTCGCTCCACCGCTATGCTCGTAAAATATACCGATGGTGTGGTGCCGTCCCGTGTGGCAGCCGATGACGATACGGTTCTTTCGGATCTTGCAGAAAGCGTGGTTGCGGCCTATCGGGAACACATGAATAGCTTTCAGTTTCACCGTGCGCTCCAGTCAATATGGGAGCTGATCAGTCAGGCCAACAAATACATTGTAACCAATGAGCCATGGGCCCTTGTCAAGGATCCGGAACGGGTTGGGCGTCTGCACACTGTCCTCTATAATCTTGTTGAGACACTGCGTTTGCTCACGCTTCTGCTGGAGCCGATAATGCCTTCGACATGCAAGAAAATGGCAGAAGGACTTGGGCTTGGAGAAAATAACCCGCTGGTTCAGGATCTTGATACCAATGGTCATTGGGGAAAACTGGAAGCAGGTACAACTTTGCTGCAGATTGAAGCCCTTTTCCCACGTGTTGATACCAAAAAGAAGCAACAAGCCCAAAAACAGAAAGGGAAAAAGAAGAACAAAAAAGTAGATAAAAACAAGGGAAAGAAAGTTGAAAATATAGAGGGTGTAATCACCTTTGATCAGTTTCAAAAACTTGAGTTACGGGTGGCTGAAATTGTTGCGGCTGAGCCCGTCAAAAAATCTGATCGTCTCTTGAAACTGACTGTTAATGCCCCTGAAGAGCGGGTAATTGTAGCAGGAATTGCTGAGTATTATCAACCGGAAAAACTTATAGGTATGCAGGTGCTGATTGTGGCGAATCTGCAGCCTGTAAAACTTATGGGAGTGAAGTCCCAGGGGATGGTACTTGCTGCTAAGGTAGAGACAGATGATGGGAACCGATTGGTTCTTTCCACGGTGAGTGGGCCTGTTCCTCCAGGGACGAAGGTTGCCTAACTTGTTATGTACCATTAAAGATGGAGTTCCAAAATGTATGTTGTAAATAATTTTATGATGGCCATAGCTCAGCTGGTTGATTTTTTGCTCACGGCCTATATGTGGATTATTATTGGCCGGGCGGTGATCTCCTGGGTAAACGCAGATCCGTATAATCCAATTGTTCGTTTTCTCTTTGATGTAACCGAGCCGCTGTTAAGTCGTATCAGGCGTGTTATTCCCATGAGTATGGGGGGGATCGATTTTTCACCCATGATTTTGATCATGGCGATTATGTTTCTTCAAAGCTTTCTTGTGCCAACTCTCAAGCAATTGGCCATGGGAACGAATTAGGCAGTAACGTCTTATAAAGGTGAATGTGTATGGCTATAACTCCGCAATTAATTAAAGATCAGGAATTCCAGATTAAATTCAGAGGCTGTGATCCGCTGGAAGTCAGGGATTACCTGGAAACTATTGCTGACGAATTTTTTGAACTGCAGGAACAGTGTAAAGAGCAGTTTGAAGAGCTTGAGCTCCTGCGAAAAGATAAGGAAAGTTTTGTCGATTATACCGGTTCCTTGGAAACGGATATGGAGTTTACAAGGAAGATTTCCGACGAACTCAAGGATGGCTGTACTCAGAAGGAAGAAAAGGTTAAGGAATTAACCAAGGAAGTTGATGAGCTGCAGTTGCGTATTGCTGATCTGGAACAGGAGAATGCCGAACGTGATGAGGAAGTAAGTGAAGCAAGTGCCAGAACCGAGGAAGCAGAGGCGGCTTTAAAGAGGGCGGAGACAGACAGGGATAGTTCTAAGAACAGGCTTGTAATCCTTCAGGAACAGAACAGTGATCTAAAAAAGGAAGAGGTTGATTTTAAATCCACCCTGGCAACGGCTCAGCAGTTTGCTGAAGATTTGAAGGAAAAAAGCAAGGTGCAGGCAGCGGAGATGATAGCTGAGGCCAATGCTGAGATCACAAAAATTCGTGATGATGCCCATGAAGAGTTACAGCGTCTGCCTAAAGAGATCGCCGACCTGGAGAAGAAAAAAGGTGAAGTGAAGGCAGATTTAAAGGCAACCCTTGAAAGTTATCTGGAAACGATAGAAGTATTTTATCCCGATGACGAAGAGGAGAATGTTGATCCTTCTGAAAGTGTCAGTGAAACTGGAGCTGAAGGAGACGATGAGTTATTTCAGAAGATTGAAATAAATGATGATGGCTCAATTGCAGCTGAAGATGTGGCAAAATTGAGTGAGCTTCCCGGATCTGTCGCTGATATTGATGGTGAATCTTTTGGGTCGCTGTTAGGTGATGAAGAAAAGGGGGAAGAGGATGAAGATGTCTTTAGTTTAAAAGATATTTTCAGCCTGGAGTCCAGTGAGGAGAAGAAAAAAACATCTTCTTGAGTGGTTTTCATGCCCTATCTTTCCGATCACAGCTCAGGACGGGTTCTGCTAAGGGTATTTGTTCAGCCCAGAGCATCCCGTACTGTGTTTACAGGGATCCATGGTGATGCCATAAAGCTTGCTATCACCGCACCACCTGTTGATGGTAAGGCCAACACTGCAGTAATCAAATTTCTTGCTTCGTTCCTGGGTATAAAAAAAAAGAGTCTGGATATTAAACGCGGGCTGCAGTCCCGGAACAAGAGCATTCTTATTTCAGGTTTGAATGCAGAGGATGTTCGAGGTAAAATCGAAGCGGTTTTGGTATAAATGATTGACTAGGAGAGGCGGATGAAAAAATATGTAATTGGTAACTGGAAGAGTAACAAGGATAGAAAAGCCGCCCAGGAGTGGTTTTCGGAGTTTGCTGGCCTGTACCATCCGGTTGAAGACCTTGAAGTTATTATTGCCCCCTCTTTTATATGTCTGTGCAGTCTGTCTGAGTATGTATCTGCCCTTGGGTTGGAAAACTTTTCTCTTGCAGCTCAGGATGTCTCCCCCTTTCCTAAAGGGTCCTATACCGGGGCTGTCGCTGCAGATATGATACGGGGAATGGTTGATTATGTGATTATTGGCCATTCGGAGCGGAGACGTTACTTCCATGAGACCTCTCAGGATACAGCAAATAAGATGTTGGAAACAGTCGAAGCCGGTTTAAAACCGATTGTCTGTATTGATCAGCCCTATGCAATGTCTCAGCTTACGGCATTACATGATATTGATTGTGATGACTTGCTTATTGCCTATGGTCCCACGGAGGCCGCAATGGCAAGGATTCCGGAGCAGCCGCAGCGTGTGGCTGAAGCAGCAAAGTTTATTAAACAGGTGCAGGAGAAGAGGCCCGTTGTCTATGGCGGTTCTTTACTTGTAGAAAATGTTGAAGAGTATATAAATCTTCCAGAGCTTTCAGGGCTCTTTGTTGGTCAATCAAGTCTTGATGCCAAATCTTTTGCAGGAATTTGTAATAAAGTTGGAGCTTCAATTAAGTAGGATGCTATTTCTTCTTTTTCTTCGGCAGCAGGGAAGAGGCTACAAAACCTACAGAATACAAGCCCGCACCCGTAAGCCCGATAAGTCCGAGTATCCCCAATAGACCTTCTTTTTTTGCCAGGGAGTCTGCAAGAATCAGGATGGAAGAGCCCACAATAAGGGCTGAAATAATCATGGAAATTCCCATGACCCGGCTTGAAAGATCCACCTTGTCAGCAAGGTGTTCAATTCGTTTCATCTCAAGATTCAAAGTCAGGCGGTTATGGCGAACCTGATCCATGATCCGTTGTATATCAAGCGGCAGGTTTTCAACAAGATCCACATAGTCGTTTATGCTTTTCTGCATGCGATCCCGAAGTGCGGTGAAACCGTATCGTTTTGTTACAACTTCTTTGATCTGAGGTTCGACATGAGCAAGTACATTGAAGGTCGGATCAAAATATTCTGCAACGCCTTCGATGGTGGTCAGTGCTTTGCTGAGCAAAATCAGGTCGCTGGGACAGACGATATGGTAACGTTGCAGCATTCCAAAGAAATCAGAAAGTAATTTTGTAATATCAAGCTGTTTTAAGTCTGCATCTTCAAAGGAGGATACCATAAGCTGGGCATCGGACCTGAAATCTCTTCTGTCCGTAACGGCAGGATCCACATCGGTGAGTTCAACTACTACCCGGCAGAGTTTGTCGATATTTCCCTGGCTGATAGCTGCAACGAGGTCAATAAGTTGTTCTGCAGTCTTTTTATCCAGGCGCCCGGTCATTCCGCAATCAATAAAACAGAGTTTTTGCCCGGGAAGCAGAAAAATATTGCCAGGATGGGGGTCTGCATGGAAAAAGCCGTAACGAAGGCACTGTTTAAAGACGGCATCTGTGCCGTTTGCAACGATTTTCCGTCTTTCTTCGGGGCGCAGGCTTTTTGGATCAACGGAGGATAATGGTTTCCCTTTAATCTCCTCAAGGGTCAGTACGTTGCGGGTGGTGGACTCCTTATATACCTTTGGGAAACTGATATTGGGGTCATCTTCGAAGTAACGGCGAAGTTTATTGGTCGCCTGTGCCTCCTGAAGAAAGTTCATTTCCCTGGTTATTTCCCGTGAGAATTCAGCAGCTACGGCAACTGGACTGTAGCCAAGGTTTGAAAAGTAATCTTCAACAAACTGGGCTAGCCACTCAAGAAGAGCCATGTCCTCTTCAACCAGCTGTCTATTACCAGGGCGCAGGACTTTTAAAACAACGGCCGTACCATTCATTAATGTGGCCCGGTGGACCTGGGCCATGGATGCGGCTGCAAGGGGTGTTTCATCTATGGAGGCAAACAGCTGCTGAAGTCGTCCCGGAAATTCATTGACTAAAACTTCTTCTATGTCACTGAATGGTACCTGTCCGCAGTTATCCTGTAGGTGTTTGAATTCCTGAGCCCATTCCGGTGGAATTAAATCGGGACGCGTGGCCAGGATCTGGCCGAGTTTTATATAGCTTGGACCAAGTTCTTCCAGAACATGACGCATTCGCAGCGGGCGTGATGAGGGGGTGTCCGGCTGTTCGCTTTCTGGAATATCAGTGCTCTTTTTCCCACTGCCAAATCTGTCCAGACCAAGGTCGGTAACTATTTCTTTAAATCCGAATTTGGAGAGAACTCGTATGATCTTGGAAAGCCGTTTGGTGCTACGAATGGTTTTGTTGATAGAAGTGACTTTCATTATCTCGTTTTAAGAAGATGTGAAAATATTAAGGATACCACTGTCTTTTTCAAAGCTTTCAGTGAGTGATGCCATCCAGCTCTGCAGTTGTTCTTCATTGATTTCAATATTGTGCTTTTTCCATAAGTCAGTACTGTCGGGAAGAACCTTGAGTAGCTGGGGCAGCAAGGGGGCTTTGTTTGTTGGATCCTGAATAGGTGCAAGGAGGCTAAGGGCATCACTAAGCTGGACGATAACAGCATACTGCTGCTTGCTTGTGTCGATGCATTCGTGCGGCCGATGATGAAAGCCCACGGCACAGAGAAGACTGTCAGGAAACATCCAGCGTGTAAGGAGGTGGAGTCCTACCTGCTCATGGTCTATGCCAATGGTTTTGTTTTCCAGTTGTTTGCTTCTGATTTGGTCGCTGCCAGATAACTCGAGAACCGGCAGGTAGTCATCTGGTCTTGCGATAAACAGAGCAAGTTTTCCTATGTCATGGATAAGGCCTGCAATAAAGAGTTCGCTGGCAGAACATTTAAGGCTTGCGGCAAGAATTTTTGCTGATAGTCCACAGGTGAAGGAGTGGATCCAGAAGGAGTCAATTGTCTCTTTGTTGTTGGCACCGATCTTCTGGAATGAGTTAAAGACAGCTTTTCCTAAAACAATGTTATGAACTTCGTTGAAGCCAAGTACAGATACAGCTTTGTCCATGGTTGCAACTTCTCTTGGCATGCCAAAAAATGCGGAATTTGCAAGCTTAAGAATGGTCGCACACATGGCTTGATCAGGCAGAACGGCATTGACAAGATCTTCCACCGAACTTTCAGGGTCAGCAGTAACAGCTAAAACCTTTGAGACTGTGGCTGGTAGAGAAGGCAGGGAGTCAACCTTTCTGAAGATTTTTGTGTTTTGCTGGTCTTGCATAGTGTTTTGAGCCATGGGTAATGTTCATATATGATATCTGTAAAAATAGCCTAAACTCGCTGTCAGATCAATCTCTTTATACTATTTTGTGTGAATCATTGATCTTCGAATGGGTAGGCTTTGATCCTGTTTCTTCCTTCGGCCTTTGCCTGGCACATGGCCATGTCGGCCATATTAATCAGTTGATCCGGGGTCTCAGGAGAAGATTCAATAATGGAAGCAACTCCAATTGAAATGGTGATTAGGTGATTATTATGTCCGTTGTCAAATTTCTTAGCTATACAGCAGGATTTTAACTTTTCTGCGGTATGACAGCCGTTTTGGATGTTTATATTTGGAAGTAAAACTATAAAATTTCCTCCTCCAAACCGAAAACAGAGATCAGAGCTCCGAGTGTTACTCGTTAGTCTGGCGGCAATTTCGTTAAGTACATAGTCTCCATAGAGATGACCGTACCTTCGATTGATATCCTTAAAATGGTCAATATCGAGGAGTAAGAGGCAGAATTCTTTTCCGTATTCCCTGGCAGAGTGAAATTCATTTTTTAATACCGTTGTGAGGTGTTTGCGGTTGTAAAGCCCGGTGAGCCCGTCACGTTCTGTCAGAATGTCGAGATGATGGTGCTGTAGATTTAGTGCGTACTCAGTATTTTTAAGTTTTGTTAGGAGATTACTGTGCAGGGTTTGAAGGCTGATATGGTCGCGGATGATGCTACGCTGCCGAAGAAGAAAGAGTAGTTTTTGTTGTAGCAGTGTCTGGGAAATTTGTCGGGGAATAAAATCACAAATAGTGACGAGGCGGCCGAGCTGTCCTGCCAGTTCTTCCGTTTCGGCAGGAGAGGTCTGAAACAGAATAATAGCATCTTCAGGTAGAGAGATGCTGGCTGCGTTATCCTGATAGAATGAGTAGTTTGTCAAGAGCATAGCACAGCCATATTCCCTGCAGAAAGTTTGCAGTTTTTCGGCAGTTTCAGCTATAAGCACAACGAACTCTTCCGAAATTGCAACTACCTGTCCGGCAAGAGAGTTGGCTTCATCTGAATCTGGTGATGCTATGATGAATGTTTCACTCATGATAATTGCTGTTTAATGAAAAGGATGCTTTAACAGTAAGAGGTGCTATTCGAATTATATGGGGAGCGACTGGAAAAAAGCAAATGGAAAGAACCGAGCTGATGCCCAAATAACAATCCAGTAATCATGGAAAGGTACCGGATTGTTATTTGTGATTGGGTGAAGGGTGTGATCTGATTACATTGCGCCCAGGCGTTTGATGCGTTCCTGCATCGGCGGATGAGTGGAAAAAAGTTTTGCAAGTTGTCCGCCGGACAATGGATTGACAATGTACATTTGCGCTGTTGCCGGATTAACGTCCATGGGACGTCTTCTGTTGAATATCTCGAGTTGCTGCAGTGCCGAAGCTAAGGAACGGGGACGGCCACATATGGTAGCACCTGTGGCATCGGCCTGATATTCACGGCTTCTGGAAACTGCCATCTGGATAAGGGATGCACCAATTGGTGCCAGGATCATCATGGCGATGGTTCCGATAATGCCACCGCCTCTGTCGTTCTCGTCCGATCTGCCACCGCCGAAAATCATTGCCCATTGGGCCATGGATGCCATGGTACTGATAGCACCGGCCATGGTCGCAGCAATGGTACTGATCAGGATGTCTCGGTTTTTGATATGAGCGAGTTCATGAGCCAGCACTCCTTCTAGTTCATCCGGTTTGAGGATGTTCATAAGGCCCGTGGTTACAGCTACAGCCGCATGCTCTGGATTCCTTCCCGTGGCAAATGCATTTGGAGTATCCTGATGCATTATAAAAATACGTGGCACGGGAAGTTCAGCTCGTTGTGCAAGACTTGCTACCATTCTGTACAGCTCAGGTGCTTCAGAGGAAGAGACTTCTCTGGCCCCACTCATCTTCAGAACAGCTTTGTCACTGAACCAGTAGGCGAAAAAATTCATTCCAAACGCTATCAGCAGGGCCAGTATCATGCCACTGTTGCCGCCTAGTGCTTGTCCTGCCACCATAAAAACAGCTGTGAGGGCAGCCATCAGCATGCCCGTTTTAATCATACTTGTCATTTTACCTCCAAGGGTTTTTTTACTGTTCTCCCCTTTTGTTCAGCTCATACAGTAATGATGGAGTGATTCCTGTCAAGATGGATCGATGTTGCTATAATTCTTTCAGGTCAAGTTCCGGCTGTTTCTCAAGGGCCTGATTCACCAGGGCTTTGAGCTCTTGCTTGATGGATGATGAATCGGGGAGTTCTCGTAGAACCGGGAGAAATTTTTCCACGGGCTGTGGTGCATGAAGGCGCATCTTCTCTTCCATGGTGATGGTCCCACCTCCTTCGATGCTTCCGGACATGGTACCCGATGTACCGGAATCGCCGTCAAGGTTGCGGAGAAAGAGCATAATGCCACTGATATCATTTTTTTGATAAAAGAGTTTGATCTCTTCTTCAATGACTTCACGATCTTCTGCAAGCATGGCAATACGGTCACGATAGTCGTCCACATGGTTGCGAAGGGAGTCGTAGGTATCAAAAAACATATTGCTGAAGCGTGATTGTCGGAAAAAGCCGTGAATATCCTGATCCTGAAAAAGCCGTTTGCGAATGCTTTGGGAGGTGCTTATATAGGAATCAAAAAAGAGGACATCACCAAGATTTGTGAGGGTGTAGAATTCTTTGATAAGCGAATCTTCTTGAAGGAGTGCGTAAATGCGGAGTAGGTCAAATCCAATTTTAGTTTCCAGGACAAGAGTGGATTCGATGATTTCCTTCTGGTAATCGTTTGAATCCTCTTCTATGATTTTTCGGAAACCAAAATAGCGTTCAGCGATATCTTTTTTGACCTCAAAGGCCAGAGTTTGGGCAAAATCTTCCATGGCATACCTCACTTAGAATGGGAAGCTTGTGTATCTGCTTGACAGTGGCTTACTCTCAGGTGATTATAGCGTGTCTCGGAATTGCGTGCATTATTATTTAGTAATTATTCAGCGAGTACCTGCTAATTTGCAAAACACTGAACTGTAGCTGGATAGGTACATTAATTTATAGGGAACATATATGGGGTACTCGAATTTGAACGATGATTTGCCGGCTAGAATCAAAGAACAGGCGGATATCGTACAGGTTATAGGGGAATGTGTGGAACTGAAGCGGGCTGGGGTTCGTTTTCTTGGCTGCTGTCCATTTCATAATGAGAAGACACCCTCGTTTTCCGTACATCCCGGTCAACAGTTCTATCACTGTTTTGGCTGTGGGGCCTCCGGGGATGTTTTCGAGTTCCAGATGAAGTATCACAATCTTGATTTTCCAACGGCCATGAAAGAGCTGGCCAGGCGTTATAATGTTGATATTCCAGAACGTCCGCAATCTCCTCAGGAACGTGAAAAGAATCAGAAACGTAAACTAATGTATGCGGTGAACGAGAAAGCCGTAGAGATTTATCGTAGGACTCTGGTGAAATCTTCACAGGCGGATGGCGCCAGAAAGTATCTTGAGAAACGAAAAATCCCACCTGCGACACAGGAACTATTCGGGCTTGGTTATGCTCCATCCCCTGAAAGTGGAGGCTGGAATTTCCTGGGAGCACAACTCAGTAAAGAAGAACAAAAGGCTGCTGTTGAGGTGGGCCTTCTTGTTGAAAAAGAAAGTGGTGGAACCTATGACCGTTTTCGAGACAGGGTCCTTTTCCCGATCTATGATCGGCGGGGACGGGTTATTGGGTTTGGTGGTCGTATTATTGGAGAGGGCCAGCCAAAATATATGAATTCTCCGGAAAGTCTCATTTTTAACAAATCGGCCTCTCTTCTTGGTCTGTATCAGCAGGGTGATGAGATCAGACGCCGTAAACAGGCCATACTGGTGGAGGGGAATTTTGATCTGGTGTCGCTTGTGGTCCATGGCTGTCCAAATGTGGTGGCACCACTTGGAACGGCACTGACCACCCAGCAACTCAAGCTTTTGAAGAGTTTTTCAGATGAATGTATTCTGCTTTTCGATGGCGATGCGGCAGGGGTGAAGGCTGCAATGCGTGCTGTGCCACTGTTTCTGAGTGAACAGGTGGCTGGTAAGGTGGCCCTTCTTCCCGCGGAACATGATCCTGATACTTTTGTTCAGGAAGAAGGGCTGAATGCATTGAATGCGCTGCTTGAGCACGCCCTGCCGCTACCGGAATTTGCGCTACAGCAGCTTGTTGATGAATATGGTCTGACACTTGATGGAAAAACGAAGATCATAGCAGAACTGCAGCCTCTGATAAAAGCCGCTACATCAACTCTGCAGCGTTCACTTATGCTTTCACATTTCAGTAAAACAATAGGTATCAGTGCAGAAGAACTCGGTGCCTCCATGCCGCGGATCGAGAGCCCCATACCGCTTCCCGTGGAAGAGCGGGTGCGGGAGCGTCCGCCCGAAAGATTGATTCCCTTATCGCCATCACAGAAACGTCTCGTTACACATATGGTATTGTATCCGGATTCTGCCCCTGCGCTTGAAAAAGCCGGTTTGAGAGAGTGTCTTGGCGGAACCATTGGTGAAGTTTTGCTGCTGCAGCTGCTGGTGTTGCTCAAGCAGCCAGGTGGTGTTGAACCTGAGGAGTTATTGGGGAAATTGCCAAAGGGAGGAGAGCGGGTACTGGTCTCTGACATTCTCTTGAAGTCTTCTCCGGGGGATAGTGATCTGGGGTACCAGGGAACGGATAAAGAATTGCAGGAACTGCTTACCTGGCTGGAGAGAGAACGTTTGCTGCGAGAATCGAAGGAACTCCTTGATAAGATACGAAAGTGTGCGTCACAGAATAATCAGGAAGAGTTGGAGCAGTTGGTGTTGACAAAGGTGGGTGTGGATAATCGACTTCAGGAAATCCGTCAGCAAGCAACCTCCATAGGTGAATGATATTAGGCCTTTTGGTCGGTTTGTGAAAATGTTTCCTGGAATCTGTTTAAGTATACTATTGTACGCTCTTTTTTGAAGATATTGCTCTGGTTTATTTTAGAAAGAGGACTGTTTTTCCTAACAAGCTGGAGTTGTGTTCTTTTTGTTGTTGCTTCTCTTCGTTAAATTGGCAAAACGAGGGTAAATTTCCTTTTTTTTTAATTATTTAACTTGAAATGATTGAATATCATTTTAAATTACGATATTGTACAAGCGGAGAAAAGGATAGTCAATTGTAGTATGGCGGTGAAACCGTCTTCTGCTTTTTGCAGAAACAGGTTGGGAGACCGGAGGGAAATGAATGGTTGAAGATGGCCAGGTGAAGGAAGGTGGCGCGGATCAGACAGATGATAAGGTGCTGGACCTGACGGGTATTTTTGAGTCGGGAGAAAAAGTGCAATCTGTCGGGTTTCCCGATGGAGTAGATGAGGATCGTAGAAATCCAAAGGTTGGCGATCGGCGCCATGGCTTTTTTTCGGATCGGAGGAACGGTCAGCGTCGTCTTGCCAGAAGTTCCAAGCGCAATAGTGATCATGCGGTTGATCCAATGTCCATTTACCTTCGTGAAATGGGAACACTCACTCTGCTCAGTCATGAAGAAGAGCTTGAGCTTGCCCGGATGATGGAAGAGGGGTTGCTTCGTGTCCAGAGCGCTGTCCTCTCCACACCACTTGCCATCTCGGCACTCGAAGAGATTGCAGTAGAGCTGCGCAAGGATACAATTAAGATTTTTAATATTGTTCGTGGTATTCAGGATACTCAAACCGCCGTTGTTGAGAAGGAAAAAGCACGCTTTCTTACCAAAGTTGATAAGGCTCTTGAAATTGAAGAAAAGCGTAAAGTTTTGCAGGATGAATTAACGAGTCGCACCGAAGATGTAAAGAAAGCAGAGCAGATAAATAAAAAAATGATGGTACTTTGTGCCGATATTGCAGCTCTGTTTAGCGACCGGATCATATGCACCCGCTGCATTAATGGCGTTGCTTCCAACTTAAAAGATTTATCCAGACGTTTCAGGCGGGTACGGGTTGAGGTTGTAAAGGCTCAGAAACTCGCAGCTGCTGAAGGCGGGCTGCCCGAGATGACTCCTGCAGAACTTGAGTTTCATATGGGTATGCAGATGAAGGAGGGACTTGGTTTTGGTTATCGTGCTCTGAATGCTGTTGTTCATGCAATTGAGGCGGGCCGTGACATTAATAAACATGCCAAAGAGTCACTTGTTCGTGCCAATCTTCGTCTGGTAATCTCAATCTCCAAAAAATTTGTGAATCGGGGCCTGCAGTTTCCCGATCTTATTCAGGAAGGTAATATCGGTTTAATGAAGGCCGTAGATAAGTTTGATTATCATCGTGGCTATAAGTTCAGTACCTATGCGACCTGGTGGATTCGTCAATCCATTACTCGTGGTATTGCTGACCAGGGGCGAACAATCCGTCTTCCTGTTCATATGATAGAGACCATAAATCGTCTTCTCAGGGTTTCCAAAGATTTTATCCGTGAAGAAAATCGGGAGCCTACACCTGAGGAGATGGCTGAGCAGCTTGGAACAGATGTCAGTAAAGTGAAAGCTGCTCTGAAAACTGCCAAGGATGCCATCTCGCTTGATACCCCTGTGGGTGACGATGAAGAAACCTTTCTTGGTGATTTTATTGAAGATTGTTCGACCCTTGGTCCCCACGATGCATCCATGGTGGAGAGTTTGAAGGAGTGTCTTTGTAAGGTAATGTCCTCCCTCTCCCCTCGTGAAGCGAAAGTTGTGCGGATGCGATATGGCATCGATGTCGGATGTGACCATACGCTGGAAGAGGTCGGGAAGTGTTTTGCTGTAACAAGAGAGCGTATCCGCCAGATAGAGGCCCAGGCTATAAAGAAACTGAAGCATCCTTCTCGAGTGGATGAGTTACGTGTCTTTATGATTGATTGATTTGATATGTGGCGTGTTTTTTTTATCTTCCCGGGCTTTGGTCCGGGATTTTTTTTTGGAAATTCTTCGATTTTGAATAGGTAGTCGAAGCATAAGCCTCTAAAAATCTTTTTCTCTGACAAGCTTCTGGATAATCTTATGTCGCAGCTCTCCGTAATTGATTGGATGGCCTTGAGCTTTGTTCCTGGGCTTGGGAGCAAGGGGATTCTGCAGTTGATTCGCCACTTTGGGAGTCCTCGGGCAGCGTTTCTGGCCGATAAACAGGCTCTTACTGACTGTGGAGTCCGAAAAAATGTATGTTTAGCTCTAACCAATCCTGCTCCCCTTCGTGATAAAGCAAAACTTCTTCTCAATCGACTGCATGGCGGTGGTGCCGATGCTGTTGGCCTGGATGATGCTCGTTATCCTCAGTCATTAAAAGAGATCGCTGATCCACCGCCTGTGCTCTATGTTCAGGGGCGTGTTGAGCTTTTGGACTCGCCCTGCCTTGCCATGGTTGGGTCGCGTGCCGCGACTGCATATGGGAAACGTAGCAGCTTGTTGCTGGCACAGGGTCTGGCGTCTGCTGGCATAACAGTGGTTTCAGGACTCGCAGCCGGTATTGATAGTGAGGCGCACCGGGGTGCATTATCGGTAAAGGGCGCAACCATTGGAGTGCTTGGCTGTGGGCTTGATGTCGTATATCCTGCCCAGAATCGTTGTTTGTATGATGAGATTCGTAAAGAGGGACTTCTTGTTTCTGAGTATCCTTTAGGGACTAAACCGGACGGATTTCGTTTTCCTGCCAGAAACCGGATCATTTCCGGGTTAAGCAAAGGTGTTGTAGTGGTGGAGGCTGCACGAAAATCGGGGTCTCTTATCACTGCCGAAATGGCACTTGATGAGGGGCGTGAAGTTTTTGCGGTCCCCGGACAGATTGATTCCTTTAAAAGTTCGGGGGCTCACTGGCTGCTGCAGCAGGGGGCAACACTTGTACAGTCTGTGGATGATATACTGCTTGAACTTGGTTGTGGTCCAGGAGAATCCGTTGTTAATAAAAAATCACTAGCTATTGATGCTACGATCGATCCAGACGCCCGTGACTTATTGGAAAATCTTGAAGTGTATTCTCAATCACGTAATGAAATAATAGCAGACTCTGGCCTTGGGCCTGCAAAAGTAACCGAGTTGTTGCTTTTACTTGAGCTTGAAGGTTTGATAGAGATATTGCCCGGCGATGAGATACGACGTATTGCGTAGTGGTGATCACCCTGTCCGTTTTGAGTATGCATTGTTGGGAAAACTGGATATATGTGTTATTTGCTGAATACGTCGGGGAGTCAATCACACTAAACAAATAGAAATATACAGAGGAAAACTATGCTTGATATTCAATTCGCTCCATCCATTTTGTCTGCAGATTTTACCCGTCTGGGTGAAGAAATAGCAGCTGTTGATGAGGCAGGGGCAGAAATTATTCATATTGATGTTATGGATGGTCATTTTGTTCCTAATATCACGATTGGGCCTCTGGTGGTAAAAGCAGCCCGGAAAGCGACTGATAAAATACTGGATGTTCATCTGATGATAACAGATGCAGATAGTTATATTGATGATTTTGCGGCAGCAGGTGCTGACTGGATAACTGTTCATGTGGAAGCCTGTACTCACCTGCATCGAACTATTGGTCGAATCAAGGAACTTGGGAAGAAGGCCGGTGCAGTGCTGAATCCTGCCACATCGTTGGCGACACTTGATTATGTCCTTGAGGACCTGGATCTGGTAATGCTGATGAGTGTGAATCCCGGATTTGGTGGCCAATCTTTTATTGAGTCGACTCTTTCTAAAACAGATACCTTAAAAAAGAGAATTGATGCTCTTGGCCTTACGGTTGGTATTGAAATAGATGGCGGCATTGGTCCCAACACCATTGAACGGGTGGCTGAGGCGGGAGCAAATGTTTTTGTCGCAGGTTCTGCAATCTATGGTTGTAATGAATATGCGCCGATAATTGCTGAAATGCGTAAACTTGCAGAGGCTGGTAAAGCAAAACGAGGCTGAAAGAAACCTTATGACAAAGCAGCGAAAATCCATCCATACATGTCAGGCATATACAGACCTGGTACGCCTTGCAAAAGATCCTTTTGATTTGACAGGGCAGGGTGTCCTCAATCCTGGCCGTCTTGAGTCCCTTGTGTGTAAGGGGACGGACTTTGACCTGCTCTATGGGTGTCAGCGAGTGACACCTGAAGTACTGGATTGCCTGCAATCTCTTGCCGATGAGTGTGCACTCGTTGAGCAGTTTGGGGAGATGCGGGCAGGAGTTGTTCTGAATCGGATCGAGGGCTACCCGTCTGAAGAACGTCAGGTCCTGCATACCGCCTGCCGTGATATTTTTTCGAACACCCCTGCCCATCCTGACGCCTCTACTCAGGCAAAACAAGAACTTGAAAAATTAAAATCATTTTTATCGGTAATCGATCAGGGAAAGATAGTAAACGCAGATGGGAAAACATTTACCAGCCTGATTCATGTGGGAATCGGCGGCTCGGATTTGGGTCCGCGATCAATGTATGAAGCATTAAAGGCATACGGTAAAAACGATCGAAAGGTCTTTTTTATATCAAATGTTGATCCCGATGATTCTGCGGCGGTTCTTGAACGGGTCGATCTGTCTCGCTCTCTTGTGTTGGTGGTGTCGAAAAGTGGCACCACTCTGGAGACATTATCGAATGAAAGTTTAGTTCGGGCGGCTTTAGAAGCGGCGGGACTTGATCCATCACGTCATTGTCTGGCGGTAACGGGTGAGGCGAGTCCCATAGATAACCCTGAGCGCTATCTGCGCTCATTTTATATGTATGACTATATCGGTGGGCGTTTCAGTTCAACGTCAATGGTGGGCGCGGTGATGTTGAGCTTTGCCCTTGGCTATGAGCAGGTGCTGGAATTTTTGAAAGGGGCCTGGTCGATGGATGAGGCTGCAATGGAAAAGGATATTCGCTGCAATATTCCCCTTTTACTTGCCATGCTTGGTGTCTGGAACCATAATTTTCTTTCCATGGAAAGTGTTGCTGTTTTGCCATACAGCCAGGGCTTAAATCGTTTCCCGGCGCATCTTCAACAGTGTGATATGGAATCCAATGGGAAATCTGTCCAGCGTAACGGCGATTCTGTAATTCAAAAAAGTGGCCCAATTGTCTGGGGTGAACCCGGTACAAACGGACAGCACGCCTTTTATCAGCTGCTGCATCAGGGGACTGAGCGTGTTGCAGTGGAATTTATCGGGTTTAGAAAAAGTCAGCGGGGCCGGGATATTGTTTTTGAGGGGAGCAGCTCCCAGCAGAAATTAGTGGCTAATCTTCTTGCTCAATCGCTTGCTCTTGCCATTGGAAAAAAAGATACAAACCCTAATAAACGGTTTTCCGGAAATCGTCCAAATTCGCTTCTAATTGGGGAAAAACTCACTCCACAAAGCATGGGAGCACTTCTTGCCCTCTATGAAGCAAAAATTGTTTTTCAGGGTTTCTGCTGGAATGTAAATTCTTTTGATCAGGAAGGAGTACAGCTCGGCAAGGTTTTGGCCGGAGAAATCCTGGATGCCATGGCAGGGGGAAGTGGTGGGAAAACGGTTGCAGAGACGTTTCTGACAGTGGCAGGGATAAAGTAAGGCTTTTCATTTAATAAAATGAATATTCATTCAGTTTTCAGATCAATCCGTTGCGTTTTTTGTTGACAAAGGACACGTTCAGAGATATTCTCCCACGCTGAATGACTATTCAATAGTGTACGTTTCATAGTCTGCTGTTTTTATCAAGAGTGTTGGTAAGAAATCAGGCAGCAGGGGACGAACGGTTTCATACTCTGACTGTCAGTTTTTGAAGCAAACGCTTTTGATGTGTATATTCTGGTAAAGGTTGAAGTATAACAGTAATTTTAAGGAGGAAAATTCATGGCAAAGCATGATACACCCCTGTTGGATGAGCTTGAAAATGGCCCGTGGCCAAGCTTCGTTTCCGACATTAAGCGTCAGGCTGAGGTAAACCCCGATTGTTGGGATATTCTTGGTCAGCTCGAGCTGTCTTTCAAAGATAAGATCACCCATTGGAAACACGGCGGAATCGTTGGTGTATTCGGATATGGTGGTGGTATTGTTGGTCGTTATTCCGACGTTCCTAAGCAGTTCCCTGGCGTTGAACACTTCCATACCGTTCGTGTAAATCAGCCAGCATCCAAGTACTATTCCACTGCGAATCTTCGTGAACTTATGGCTCTCTGGGACAAACATGGTTCCGGTATGACCAACATGCATGGTTCCACTGGTGATATTATTCTCCTTGGTTGTCGTACTGAGGCTCTTGAGCCTTTCTTCTGGGATCTGACCCACCAAATGGGACAGGATCTTGGTGGTTCCGGATCCAACCTTCGTACTCCTGCTAACTGTCTTGGACAGTCTCGCTGCGAGTGGTCATGTTTTGATACAGAAGAAGCGTGTCATCATCTGACCATGCATTATCAGGATGAGATTCATCGTCCTGCTTTTCCTTACAAGTTTAAATTCAAATTCTCCGGCTGTGCCAACGACTGTGTTGCTGCTCTTGCCCGTTCTGACTTCGCTGTTATCGGAACCTGGAGAGACAATATCCGTATCGATCAGGCCTCTGTAAAAGAGTATGTCGCTGGTAACATCGCCTCTAATGGTGGTGCTCATGCTGGTGGTGACTGGGGTGCGTTTGATATCCAGGCTGAAGTTATTGATCTTTGCCCCACCGAATGTATGTGGATGGAAGGCGACGAGCTGAAAATCGACGACGCTGAGTGTACCCGTTGTATGCATTGTATCAACGTTATGCCTCGTGCATTGCGTCCAGGTGCAGATCAGGGTGCTTCCATCTGTATGGGTGCAAAAGCTCCTATCCTTGATGGTGCTCAGTTTGCAACTCTCATTATTCCTTTTATCAAAGTTTCTGCTGAAAACGAGTTTGAGAACGTAATCGATGTTATCGAGAACGTTTGGGACTGGTGGATGGAAGTTGGTAAAAACCGTGAGCGTGTTGGTGAAACCATGCAGCGTGTTGGACTGCCTACCTTTATTAAGGTTATGGGTCTTGAACCAATCCCTCAGATGGTTAAAGAGCCTCGCTCAAACCCATATGTATTTTGGGCAGACGAGGAAGTTCCTGGCGGTTTTGAGCGCGATGTTGATGAGTTCCGTAAACGTCACGCAGCATAAGACTAATAATCGAGTAGTATTTTAAACTTGAGTACATATTCAAGGAGGATATAAATATGGGTTACGATCCCAAAAATCCCATGGCGGACAGGATTACAGACATTGGTCCCCCACATTATTCAAAATTCCATCCCCCAGTTATTGCAAAAAACAAGGGGAAATGGTTGTGGCATGAAATCACTCAGCCAGGCGTGCTTGTTCATAAAGCAGAGTCTGGAGACGAGTGTTGGACTATACGTGTTGGTGCTGCCCGTTTGATTTCTACCCAGCTTATTTATGAGATGTGTGATGTCGCAGATGCCCATTGTGATGGCTTCCTGCGTTTCACCACCAGAAATAACGTTGAGTTCATGGTAGATAATAAAGCTAAAGTTCAGCCTCTGCTTGACGATTTGGCTTCTCGCGGCAACAAGTTCCCAGTAGGTGGAACCGGTGCTGGTATTACCAATATCGTTCATACACAGGGTTGGGTACATTGTCATACTCCTGCAACTGATGCATCCGGTGTTGTTAAAGCCGTTATGGATGAGCTGTTTGATTACTTTGTAACTATGACACTTCCTGCACAGGTTCGTATTGCACTTGCCTGCTGTCTGAACATGTGTGGTGCTGTTCATGCTTCCGATATCGCCATCCTTGGTGTTCATCGCAAGCCACCTATGATTGATCATAGTCGTATCACTGGTGTTTGTGAGCTCCCTCTTGCTATAGCATCTTGTCCACTCGGAGCTGTTAAGCCTGCAAAAACAGAAGTTAACGGTAAAGAGATCAAGACTGTTAAAGTAAATGTAGATCGTTGTATGTTCTGTGGTAACTGTTACACCATGTGTCCTGCAATGCCTCTTGCTGATCCTGATGGTGATGGAATTGCTATCCTTGTTGGTGGTAAGGTTTCCAACTCCAGATCGGCCCCTAAGTTCTCCAAGCTCGTTATTCCATTCCTGCCCAACACTCCGCCACGCTGGCCTGAGACCGTTGCTGCAGTAAAGAATATCGTTGAAGTATATGCAGGAGATGCTAAGAAATACGAGCGTATCGGCGAGTGGGCTGAGCGTATTGGTTGGGAGAAGTTCTTTGAAAAATGTGACATCCCCTTCACCATTAAGTCCGTCGATGACTATCGTCTGGCTTATGATACCTGGCGTACAACCACTCAGTTTAAGTACACCAACGCTATCAAGTAATTGACTAATAGCAGCAGTCGGAAACTTCGGTGACCGACTGCGCTTTTTGGCCACTTGCCTGACACACTATCTATAAGGAGCATGTGTTATGGGAATGACTGATGAAGAAATTAAAGCTGCAATAGTTGAAAAGGCCAAAAAAGCCCCGAAACCACAGCTTTATATTAAAGATTTCTATAAATGCGATCCTGATACTAAGCCTCGCCAAATTAAAAATCTCGCAAATGCACTGGTAATGGAGGGAGAGTTGATGTTCTGGTCTTCCGGTTCCACCACCATGTATGCCCGTCCAGATCGTATCAAAAATGAAGAGGGTGAAGACGGAGTGAACTAGACTCTGTTTCATTCGTATGTTTTTGAGGAAAGGTACATGACTCTCTTGAGTTATGTACCTTTTTGTGTTTATGGATAATCTACTCCGTTTGACAAGTACTGAATCCACCAATGATGATGCCTACCGGCTCGCCTCAAAAGGAGTTGAGCATGGTTTTGGTGTTCTTGCGGATACCCAGTTTGCAGGCAAAGGTCGACTTGGTAAAGCATGGGTCTCTCCCGTTGCCAGTGGGCTCTACTGTTCTATTGTTTTACGTCCTGATCTCCCTTTTTCTGAATTTCCCAAACTTACACTCACTGCAGGTCTGGCTCTTTGTTCTGTTGTTGAATTGTTACTTCCTGAGGTCTCATTCGGGCTGAAGTGGCCCAATGATCTGTATTCGGAAGGGAAAAAATGTGGTGGGATTCTTGTTGAGTCTTCATCACCACATAATGAAAGTGAGGATTCTTTTGTTGTGGTGGGGATAGGATTGAATGTGAATACACCCATGGATATGTTTCCTCTAGAACTTCAAGCAAAAGCAACATCCCTCTTTATTCTTGGTTCTGGAATTCTCGATATAACTCAATTGTACGGAAAAATACATAGGGCGCTATTGCATCATCTCCATATTCATGAAACCGATGGTTTCTCACCTATTCTTGAGAAATGGCGGAGGAAGGATGTTCTTCTTGGAAAAGAAATGCAGTGGGTGACCCGTGAAAAGAAATTGATTACTGCGATTGGGATGGGGCCTGATAAGAATGGACAACTGCTGGCAAAAGATAAAAGCGGCAGGGTGTATGAGATTCTCTCTGGAGATGTCCAACTTGCAAAGTAACGAATAATTACCGGATAAATAATTTGGAATTAACCCCATGGAAGCAAGTGCTCCATGGAGTTAATTTGATAGTACAACTCTTCTGCTTTCTTAGTATCTGTAGTATTCAGGTTTGTATGGGCCTTCAACTGGTACACCGATATAATCAGCCTGTACTTTACTTAAGGTTGTAAGGTGTACTCCAATCTTTTCGAGATGCAGTCGTGCAACTTTCTCATCAAGATGTTTTGGCAGGAAGTAAACCTTATTGTCATATTTGTCTGCTCTCTTCCATAATTCGATTTGAGCTAGAACCTGATTGGTGAAAGAGTTACTCATAACAAAGCTTGGGTGGCCCGTAGCACAACCGAGATTGACAAGACGGCCTTCCGCTAGAATTATAATTTTCTTTCCATCGGGGAATACAACATGGTCTACCTGAGGCTTAATGTTTTCCCATGGAAGGTCTCTGATTCCTGCAATATCAATCTCTGAATCAAAGTGTCCAATGTTACAAACGATAGCTTCATTGGGCATTTGCTCCATATGGGCTCTGGTGATAACGTTAAGATTGCCAGTACAGGTTACATAGATATTGCCGCGTGGCGCGATCTCGTCCATGGTAACAACCTGATAGCCTTCCATGGAAGCCTGGAGTGCACATATTGGATCAACTTCTGTTACGTATACAGTGGCACCCATTCCACGAAGTGCCTGGGCACATCCCTTACCAACATCGCCATAGCCAACAACGACAGCTTTTTTTCCGGCGATCATAACATCGGTTGCGCGTTTAATACCATCGAGTAATGATTCACGGCAACCGTAGAGGTTGTCAAATTTTGATTTGGTAACGGAGTCATTCACGTTAAAGGCAGGACACATCAACTTCCCATCACGGGCCATCTCGTTAAGGCGATGAACTCCGGTGGTGGTTTCTTCAGAGATACCTTTGATCTCTTTCATTTCATCCTTATATTTGTCGTGCATAATAAGGGTGAGATCTCCACCATCGTCAAGGATCATGTTAGGGCGCCATCCATCGGGTCCAAAAATGGTCTGGTCGATGCACCACCAGAATTCCTCTTCGTTTTCACCTTTCCAGGCAAATGTAGGGATACCGGCTTCAGCCATGGCAGCAGCTGCATGATCCTGGGTGGAGAAAATATTACAGGATGACCAGCGAACTTCAGCGCCAAGATCAACCAGGGTTTCCATTAGAACAGCTGTCTGGATAGTCATATGGAGACAACCGGCAATACGGGCACCTTTTAATGGCTGAGAGTCTTTGAATTCTTCACGGAGTGCCATAAGACCAGGCATTTCTGTTTCTGCAATTTTTACTTCTTCGCGTCCCCATTTTGCAAGAGACATGTCGGCAACTTTATAATCGCTCATTAGTGTATCCTTTTGTGTGTTTGTAAAAAAGAAATACCCATCTACCGTAGTGGCAGATGGGTTGATTGCTCAGTATTTGAAGCTCTGTCTAGAGACCAGCATCACTCTTAAGAATTTCGGCTTTATCGGTGCGCTCCCAGGTGAAATCATCGAGCTCACGTCCAAAGTGACCGTAGGCAGCAGTCGCCTGGTAAATTGGGCGCAATAAGTTGAGTTGCTGGACGATTGCTTTAGGGCGAAGATCAAAGTTACGACCAATCAAAGCAATAATTGCATCATCGTCAATTTGACCTGTCCCAAAGCTGTTTACATTAATTGATACGGGCTGTGAGATACCGATTGCATAAGCAATCTGTACTTCAAGTTCAGTGGCAATCCCGGCAGCGACGATATTTTTAGCAACGTAACGACCCATATAAGCAGATGATCTGTCAACTTTTGAAGGATCCTTTCCGGAAAAGGCGCCACCACCATGTGAACCTTTGCCGCCATAGGTATCAACAATGATTTTACGACCGGTAAGGCCACAATCACCAACGGGTCCGCCAATAACAAAGCGGCCTGTGGGATTGATAAAATATTTAGTGTTTTTATCAACCATATCTGCTGGCAGGGTTGGTTTAATAATCAATTCCATAACTCCTTCCTTGAGGTCTTTATGGCTAACTGATTCATCGTGTTGAGTTGAAAGGACAACAGCTTCTATACGCTTTGGTTTGTTGTTTTCATACTCTATGGTAACTTGACTTTTAGCGTCTGGACGAAGCCAGGAAAGATCTCCAGCTTTACGTACATCGGCCTGGCATTTTACAAGTCTGTGGGAGTAGGTAATTGGCATGGGCATCAGCACGCGGGTTTCGTCGCAGGCGTAGCCAAACATAAGGCCCTGGTCGCCAGCTCCCTGATCAAGGTCCATGCCGCTGCCTTCATCAACGCCAATAGCAATATCAGCGGACTGCTTATCAATTGAGGTGAGTACGGCACAGGATTGCCAGTCAAATCCCATTTCGGATGAATTGTATCCAATGGATTTAATCGTGTTTCGTACTACTTCAGGCATATCAACCCAGGCACTGGTGGTTATTTCACCGGCAATAACTGCCATACCTGTGGTAACCATAGTTTCGCAGGCAACGCGTCCTGCAGGATCAAGGGTGAGAATGGAATCAAGAATGGCGTCTGATATCTGATCAGCTACCTTATCTGGGTGTCCCTCTGAGACGGACTCAGAGGTAAACATATGATTTGACATGGAGGGTCTCCGCTAATATTTTTTCTGTTCTGCAGCAATGAAGTTTTTTGGATATTTAAGTATTTGGGCTTCAGGCTATCTAGTGTAAATAATAACAGAACAATATGACGCTGAAACCTGTCGATGTCAAGGATAAACCGAGAATATTAGAGCTCTTTCGAAGGAAAAGCAGATTGCCGATTTCAGAACAGTGATTACTTTACAAAGATCACCATTCAGGTGCAGTTATAAGAGCCAAAAATAAATTATTCGGGAGCATAGGAAACGATGTCGATCGAGGAAGCAAGGGAAGTGCTAGCTATTGAAGAGCAGGGTCTTGCAGCTGTAAGAGAAGCTATTGGCGAAGAATTTAACAGGGCCTTGGAAAGTATCCTGGCATGTCAGAGCAGAGTAGTGATTACCGGCATTGGGAAGTCGGGTATCATTGGTCAGAAAATATCAGCAACCTTTAATTCTACGGGAACGCCCTCCTTTTTTCTCCATCCGGTTGAGGCAATGCATGGTGATCTCGGAATGGTCGCCTCCTCGGATGTTGTGATTGCTATTTCGTACTCCGGTGAAACTACAGAATTAAATGCATTGCTGGTGAGTTTGAAAAAAAGAGGGACTACCATCATTGCCATGACAGGAGGGAGAGAGTCAACACTTGCAGGTGCGAGTGATATCGTGCTTGATATTAAAATTCCCAAGGAAGCCTGTCCTCTTGGTTTGGCCCCGACAACAAGTACCACGGCAACCCTTGCCATGGGAGATGCCCTGGCTGTTGTTTTACTGCGACGTAAACAATTTCAGCCTGAGGACTTTCGTGAAAATCACCCAGGTGGAAGTCTTGGAGAGCGGTTAAAGGTGAATGTCAGCGAGGTTATGCTGAAAGGTGAGGCTGTCCCAAGCGTTTCCGGGGAGGCAACGGTTACTGAGTCTGTGGTTGTTTTGAACCGGGAAAACCTGGGTGCTGTTTTGATTGTTGATGATAAATCGAAGGTTCTTGGTATTTTAACCGATGGTGATGTGAGAAGGGCAGTTGCTGAGCTAGGCGATCTTGAACGAATAAAGGTCGGTGAATTAATGACTGTAAGTCCAATCACCATTAGTGGTAGTATGCAGGCAGTTGATGCACTAAGCATAATGCAGCAGCACGAGATTACAATCTTACCGATTGTTGGGGAGCAGGGGGAGATGACAGGAATACTTCATCTCCATGATCTACTCGGAAAAGGTGAGTTTAGATTTTTGGTTTAAGGAGACAATATGTGTCAGATGAGTGTGCTGGTCAGGGGACAGGAACAGGATGAACTGGTGATGGAAAGTGTTACCCGACTGGAAGTAAAGGATGGTGGAGTTGAAGTCAGTACATTTTTTGAGGAACCAAAGTTTGTACCTGGAGTTTTGGTGCAATCAATTGATTTCCTTGGTGGAAAAGTGTTTTTGGAACAAAAAGAAAATAAGTAGTAAAGGAAGGAGTAGAGAACAATGAATCAGCTGGAAAAATTACAGGTATTACTGCCCCACTGGGTTGAGCATAATCAAGGACATGCCGAAGAGTGTGCAAAATGGGCAGATCAGGTGGAGCAGGGGGACGTACAGACAAATCTCAAGGCAGCTTTTGCCGCCATGGAGCTTGTGACAAAACATCTGGAAGAAGCACTTGCTGCGGCTGGAGGACCAGCCGAAGAGAGCGGGCATGGTCACCATCACCACCACCATAATCATTAAAAACCGAAGTACTTATTATTTCATGCTGCTAGGAGCGCTATTCCTCAGCGTAGAACTTCCACTGCTTGCTGACTGGAGAATATAAATAGTCCATCTGGAGACGCAGTGGCCTTCCTCCCGTTGTTTCAGTGCATTGCATTCTGAAGAGAAGCTTGTCGCCGATAGTGTTTAGGTATTCAATGGCTGGTGCACTGAGTGCAGAGCTGGTTGCTGCCGGATAGTGTGTTAAGAATAATTTCTCATAGTTGTCCTTCAGATAGGTGGTGAGGTTGATAAGCAGCAACTGCCTCTCTGTATCCTTGATTTGAATACTCACTTCAGTCAGAATAGTTGTGAACTCAGCCTGTTGGGCAAATTGGCTGTTGGTGATGGCCTTTTTAATGGATTCAAGTTTCTCAATAACAGAGTCGAAATCTTCTGATTTAAGAGACTGAGCTACATTCTGTTTGTTTTTTATAATTTCAGCATGAAGCATTATTCTTGATAGTTTAATGCGGCTTTCTTCAGTATTGATCTGGCTTAAGAGTTTGGAGTTTTCCTCAAGAAGGATAATGGCTTTTTCATACTGACTCACGACCTCGTCCCATTCTGAGGCGGCAAAGGCTTTTTTTCCCTTTTCTATGGTCATGTAGATTCTCGTTTTTGCGATATTTTCGTGCAGACTGGATATCGCATCGGATTGAGAAAGACCAAGTTTTTCTACAAGGTCAAGGGCAAGGATATAATTTTTCAGCGCGGTATCCCAGTCTCCGTCACTGAAGGATTGGTGCCCCTGGTCGCGCAGGGTGTTAAACTCTGCCTGGTTGGAGAGGAGTTCCAGTTGTGCAATATTTTCAGGAAGTACATTGGGGTTTGCCTTAGCCAGTGTCAGAGCTTTGCCAAAATGTTTTTTCGCACCATCCCAATCGGATATAGTCAGTGATTTTTCTCCTGCCTGCATCATACTGTTAAACTGGGCTCGCGGCAGCTTCTGGTGTATGTCAGCAAGTAAAGAGGCATCGATAATATCCTTGCCCTTAACTAGATCCTGAGCTTTGCGATAGCTGTTTGCTGATTCACTCCATCGTTCATTTTTAAAAAAGAGATCACCATCTTTCTTGGCTTGTTTAAAGGCCAAAAGGAGTTCTCTAGTAGACGTTGTTACATACTTACCATCAAGCAGAGTTTTTCCTGCGAGTCCCTGGCGAAGTTTTGGCGAAGCCAGCACCTGTTGTATTTCCCTGGCAAGTGTGTCTTTGGTATCCTGTTTGACTATCTTAACGTCGGCTGTGAAGCTAAGAGCTTCATCGCACTTTTCTTCAGCCTGTCGAAAATTATTTGCAGCCAGAAGGCTTTTGCACTCATCAAATCGGTTACCTGCTTTTTCAAGGCTTGAGCCCAGTGAAAAATAGGTGAAAATCAGAGTTATGATAAGAGCAATGGAACCTCCGCCAAGAGCAAATATCAGCCATTTTTTACTCGCGGCTTTTGTATCTTCGAAAAAGGTTCTTGTGGCAGATACTGCTGAAAACTTCTCCTGAGTAGTGTCGCTGGTCGTCGTATCAGTTGATTTGGAAGAGAGGGCAGTCTCGATTGGTGCAAAACCCTCATCATTGTTTTCACCACTCACCCAGTCACCCAGAAGGTCAAATGCCTGCTGAACACGATCTTTTGCTTCCTGAATTTTTGGATAGTCGGAAACCAGGTTTTCTATGGTGAGATATTTTTCCAGTGCTTCCTGCTGTTTTCCCTGATGTTCAAGGTTGTCAGCTTCGTGATACAGAGACATGGCCTGATCCATGGCCATTTGGGTTTGCTCTTCAAATTCCTGTCGTCCCTCAAATTCCCCTTGGATAGATTGAAGTTCCCTGGTAAGGGCTTGAAATCTTTTTTGTTTTGCTATGACCCGCAAACGATCGGTATCAATTTCAACCACTGGTGCTGCTTCTTGTTCAAGTGAAAAGGAAACGCCGAAGTCATCGTCATCAAGGGTGTCGATACCATCAAGATCACTGTCCATACCGTCAAGATCAATGTCTTCCTCGAGCTCAGCCTGAGGTGCCGGGGTGGGAGCAACTTGTTTAAAGTCAGAAGTATCGAAGGGGAGTTGATCGCTGTTATCTTTATACCAGTCCGAGGCTTCCTCATTAAAAGCATTGCTTTCGGAGTAGATTTCACCGGAAATCATCTTCCCAATATGGAGAATCAGGCTTACTATGGACTTGTCTGCTTCCCAGGCATCGCCTATACAGATAGCAGATGAGTCGAAATCAGGGTGGAATGTGGAACTCTCCGGAAGGCAGTTTGGTGGGAAATGAGGAAAACCAAACGGAAGTGAGACGGAAATGGTATGGCTATCACAACTGAAGACGTCACCGCCATTTTCCTTACAAACACCGGTGATCTGGTAATTGATAGAGTACTGCTCAGGGGGACTTCCTTCACCTGGCGTTACGACTATAGTAGGAATAGTCGAAAAATATTCATTTACTTCCTGAAATACGGTGTCAAGTTGGTTGCTGGTTTTGTTCATAGCGGACTGCCGACATATAAAGTAAAAATAAGGCAGATTGAGCCTGTTAAATTAACGAATAGTAATAAGTCAATATATGAGTTTATAGATAGGTAAGTATAGCAGTAACTTCTTGTAAAACAAAATATTTGTTACAATAATAAAAAAATATTTTTTTATCATCAAGATGCAGTGGGTGTGGTAACGTAGGAAGTGATGAAACAGTTAAAAATTTATTTTAAGATTATTGCAGACAATAATTGTCCTCTGTATGAAGAGGGGGAATTGTTGTCGCTTTCTGAAAAGGCTCTTTCCTGCCCGGAAAATAAAGCTACCTGTCTGATTCTTGTGCGGGAAATGACGAATCTTCTTTTTGAGTTTCTCGATGGTGGTCTTGACGACGCAGAGAGCGATGGCAAGGTTTATGGTTGCAGTGGTTGTACAGGGCTTATTAAATTCAGTCGTATTTCAGAAGAGGCCGCCAGGCAGGATGGGTTGCTGACTTCAGATCCTCCTCTTGACTCTGAAGATGAGGCATTGCTAACAGAAATTCGTGATTTCGCTATGATTCAGGCGATTCCAGAGTCTGATTTGTGCTGTGTTATCCGTAGTTTTCGTAAGGAACGATTGCCTGCTAATTCCACTTTTATCAGTAAGGGGAAAAATTGTCTCTATTTATACCTGATTCTTTCCGGCGATATTGTGGTGAGTGATAATTCACTAGCCATTGCTCACCTAGGACCTGGCGATATTTGCGGTGAAATGAGCTATCTTGGAGGAGATGTCGCTGGTGCTGATGTAAGGACCATTACAGAGGCAGAGGTACTGTCAATTTCTGGTGATGCCTTCAGTAAACTTCTTGGTCGTATCCCCGAGTTGCAACTCTTTATGGCTCAAATTCTGGTCCAACGTCTAGCCGAATCCAACGCCAGTCATTTCGATACATTTGATGCATGTATGAGCGGCTGGATTCGTGAGATGCCGCCTGCTGAACTCTTTCAGATTTTTCATATGAATCAGAAAACAGGAGTGCTTTCCCTTGATCTTCCCCGGGGAGAGGCGAAGGTCTCTTTTCGTGAGGGCTGTGTTATTAATGCCCAGTATCGGGATATGAGTAACCAGGCTGCTATATTTGATATGTTGAAGGAGAAGGAGGGGCGTTTACGTTTACTACCGGGCTTTCTCCTGAGGAGATGAAGGCTGCTGAGATTGGTGATTTTATGATGCTACTAATGGAAGGGATAAAAAGAGTAGATGAATCTGGGGAGGAAGATAAATAATCCCAGGTGGCGCATATTTTAACGAACGCACATATTCGTATAGCTCTACTATTACGGATATGTGCGTTCGTTAAAATCTACACCACCTGAAATCATTTATTGAGTTGTGTTTGACTGGAAGTCGGAAAAATATGAAGTATTACTCTTGGAAAGGTGGGAGTTGTAGGATTTCCATAAAACTGTTGACGTGATATTCTGCTGCAAGTTTTTTATTTCTAAAGCCGATTAGGCGCATTCCGCATCCTGCTGAATGCTCGCGGTCTATAATGGAGTCGCCTATGTAAATGGCTTCATCTGCCTTGCAGTTACAAAAATCCAGGATTTCCAGTAATGCATCCGGGGCAGGTTTGGGTCGTTTTGCATTCTCTGCTGTCATCACCTTGACGAAATAATCATTGAGTTTGAAAATTTCCAGTATCGGTTCCATGGTATTGGTTCGATTGGTGGAGACGGCGAGCTGGTAGCGAGGCTTGCATATATCCAGAAACTGAATCAGGTCCTCTTCCATTTTCATATACTGTAAAAAAGGGGCATAGCCAGTTTCCAGGCGAAAATCATCAACGTCCTGCAGATTCTGGTCGGGATAGTGGCGGAAAATATGGCGTGTTGACTCGTTTACATTATGAATATGGACGTATTCGAGTTCCTCTTCATCCATTACAGGGTACCCAAAATGGTCGAGGAGGTGATTGTAGTAGGTTTGATTGGCAAATTTGGAGTCAAACATTACTCCGTCGCAATCAAAAATAACAAGTTTAAGTTTCATTACTGGAAAAGTACTCCCTGCAGCCATTCTATTCCAAAAAGAAGGAGTTGTTCATCATCTGTGCAGGCTTCCTGTTGTGCGGAATAGTGATCCTGTTGCGGCAGCATTTCTTGGTCTAGCTGGTTGCGGAACGAATCCAGGTCGTAGAGCGCCAGAACAAAGAGATTCGTCTGCTGTTTTGTCAGCTGCATGCCCTGACGGATTTTTTCATGCTGGAGCAGAGCGGCAACCCTGTCATTGAAGATGTTATAGTGTTTCAGGCCTTGTCCTGTGCTGTAGCGTTCTGTGGTCTGTTCTTCTTTTTCCTGAAACCCATGGCAGTGCGGTTCGCTCAGAAGCACAAAGAATTCATCAATACTGTTGTCATCACGGCGCATAGCAGCCCTTCCCATTGGGTAGGCTCTGCATGCTCCGGGCCTGCCGGGGTAAACTGTACAACCCTTTTCTGAGACAAAGACGCAGGATGCCTGTCCATCATCTACCATGGTAAGATACAAGCGGGGAAAGATATCTTCTGCTTCCTGCTCCTCAATTACATAGCGATCAAGGAAGCTACGGGAATCAAGTTTTGTCTCCTGTTTCAGGCGCAGAACATCATAAGGCGTAAGGGCAAGCTCCAGCTGTCTGCAGCAGTCGGTGAAGCAGTCCACCTTCGGGTGACAGGAGAAACAGAACGTTTCACCTGTCTCTATCCGACGGACATGTTCGGGTAATTGCGGTTGATTCATTCTTCTAGTTCTTCTTTGCAGGCCACAGGGTGAGGACAGGGCTTGCTATAAAGATTGATGAATACGTACCAACCATAACGCCAAGAAGCAGTGCCAGAGAAAAGTCATGGATAACTGAACCACCAAAAAAGAAGAGTGACAGGAGCACCATGGCAGTCGTTATTGATGTCACAAAGGTTCGGCTCATAACTTCATTGATACTTTTGTTAATCTGTTGCAGCAGCGAGTGGCCTTCCGATTTTTGCATATTTTCACGGATACGATCAAATACAACAACGGAGTCATTCAGTGAATAGCCTGCCAGGGTAAGCAGCGCCGTTACTATCAACAGGGTGATTTCAACATTTAAGAGCCAGCAGATACCAAGGACTACAATAACATCGTGGAAGGTGGCAATAGCTGCGGCAAGGCCAAAGCGGATATCAAAACGCATGGCCAGGTAAATGATAACACCAAGCAGCGAAATAAAGATTGCCTGGATGGCCTTGTTTCTAAGCACAGCACTGACCGAGGAGCCGATTTCAGATTGGCTCTCCAAAACAAAACCTTTTTCAGCCATATTGGTTTCAAGAAGTGATGTGATCTGTTCACTGAGATCTGTCACGATTTCTTCTGACTTCTTGATTTTAACGATCAGGCGATGTTCACCTTCAACTTCCTGGATGTTTGCATTCTTGAGATCGTTTGCTTCAAAAACTGTTCGTACTTCATTCATGGTGAAATCAGCTGTTGCTTTATACTGCAGCAACGAACCACCGGAGAAATCAACACCCATATTGGCGTTACCCCGTGCGATCTGGATAAAGGCAAAGAGGCCGACTGCAACAAGGACTCCAGAGACTCCAAAGGTAATATTGCGTATTCCCATAAAGTTCAGATTTGGTTTTTTAACAAACTGCATGAAGTTCAGCTTCTTCAGAGAACGGAAGGAGTAGAGGGTGTCAAATATTAATCTGGAACAGAAGAGGGCGGTGAAAAGGTTAAAGATAATACCAAGTGACAGGGTGATCGCAAACCCTTTGATAGGACCTGTTCCAAACATAAACAGGGCCATTGCGGTGATAAGTGTTGTAACCTGGGAATCGACAATCGTCCAGAAGGCCTTACTAAAACCGCCGTCCACACTGGATTTAACAGATTTTCCGAGACTGTATTCTTCACGCATTCGTTCAAAGATCAGAACATTGGCATCCACTGCCATTCCGATGGAGAGAATGATACCTGCAATACCGGGGAGGGTGAGTGTTGCATTGAGTATGGCAAGTCCTGTGAAGAGAAAAAGAATATTCAGAATAAGAGCAACGTTGGCAATAAGACCTGAAAGTCTGTAGTAAATCGCCATAAATACCAGAACAATCAGTGCGCCAAAAACACCGGATGTCATTCCTTTATTAATTGAATCCTGACCAAGACTTGCGCCAACGGTCATATTTTGGATAATGTCAACGGGGGCAGGGAGTGCACCAACACGAAGGACGATGGCAAGATCCGCTGCTTCTTCATGGGTAAAGCTACCACTGATCTGGGCGGAGCCGCCAAGGATCTTTTCTCGAATTACAGGGGCTGAACGAACTACGTCATCGAGTACAATGGCCATTCGTTTACCCACGTTTTCTTCAGTGAGTTTAGCAAAGACCCTGCCGCCCTTTGAGGTGAAATCAATGGAGACATAGGGCTCGTTAAACTGGTTTGAAATCCGAACCTGGGCATTTTTGACCATTTCTCCTGTCATCAGGATTTGCTGGTCAAGGAGTATGGGGCGAATGATCTCTTTTCCACTGGTGGCGTCGGTATCTTTTTCTATATATATTTTAGTGTCTTCTGGCAGCCTGTTTTGCAAGGCCTTGTTCAGCTTGGCCAGTTCTTCATGGCTGGACCAGACGCCGTCCCACTGGCCTGCTGTACGGGATTCTTCTGCCAGGAGACCAATATTGATTCCGGCGGAATCCGCCACTCGTTTAAATTCAAGCTGGGCCGTCTCCCCAAGGAGTTTCAGCGCTCGTTTCGGGTCTTTTACACCGGGAAGCTGGACGACTATTTCTGCCTCACCCTGCCGGATAATAACTGGCTCTGCCACACCAAACTGATCGATCCTGTTTCTGATAATCTCAAGAGACTGTTCCACAGCATGGGTTCGGATAAAATCTATTTCATCGCTTTTAAGCGTTATCGTTATTTTAGGGAATGAGCCTTTCTTGGCATCCACCTTAATGTTGATCTCAGGAAAGCTATCCTTGACTACCTGGTTCACGGTGTCGACTGCACCGGAGTTTGGCAGAGTGAAAAGGACAACTCCGGTTTCCGATTTTGTCCGCACTGCACTTATGCCCTGTTCTTTCAGGAGGTCTTTTAGCTCATTGGCGGCAAGTTCCAGGGAATCTTCCTCTGCTTTATCCAGATTAACTCGCAGGACAAGATGCATTCCTCCCTGAAGATCGAGGCCGAGTCGTAATCCTTCGGGGGCCATATATTTTTTCCACCAGTCCGGGGTAGAGCTGTAAAAAGAAGGAATAATGGTAACAATGGAGAGCGCAATTAGAAAAATAAGCGCAGGAATTTTCAACTTTAATGATGTGTTCATTCAGGTTCCTAAAAGAAAAAATGTTACTAGTTGATTTTAGAAGATAATTTAATTGGATAAAAGTTATGAGATTATACTGTACTGCCTGAATCTTGCAAGGTTTCAGACCTATTTTTTATGTTAATAGCAGATGCATGGCAGGCAGCCCCAAATCCGTTGTCAATATTTACAACGGCAAGACCCGGTGCACAGCTGTTAAGCATCCCGAACAGGGCAGTGATTCCTCCTAAACTCGTGCCATACCCTATGGAGGTTGGTACCGCCACCACGGGACAACTGCACATCCCGCTCACAACGCTTGGCAGTGCTCCTTCCATCCCGGCAACCACAATAATCACAGAAGCTGTGGCGATGGCTTCCTGTTGCCCAAATAGTCGATGAAGCCCTGCAACACCTGCATCATAATGAGTGGTGACAGGATTACCAAGAGCTGCTGCGGTCACTCTGGCTTCTTCTGCCACCGGGATATCCGATGTTCCGGCACAGAGAATAACTATATTCCCATGTATTTTCTTTGGGTCTGGTTCCTGTATATTGCAGGAAAGCATTCTGGCCTGGCTGTGATAGATGATTTCCGGTAGAGCTTTGGTTATCAGCGCAGCTTTTTCGGGATTTATACGGGTGGCAAGAAAGAGAGAGTGTTGTTGCAGAAAGGTTTCTGCAATAGTGATGATCTGTTCACTACTCTTTGACTCCCCGTAGATAACTTCAGGGATACCGGTTCGAAGGCTACGGTGGTGGTCGATACAGGCGTCCTTGATAAATTGTCCCGGCATATGACGGAGCTTATGCAGGGCCTGTTCAACCGAGCAATCTTTACGTTGTACTTCGGTAAGAAGCTTTTTGATACTGTCTTGATTCATGAGACCCTAATTTAGAGTGGAAAGTTGAGAGTGAAAAGTTTAAAGTATCACGATACTAAACGAAGGTAAAGTTTTGGACTGATAATTTATATTTTAAGGAGTTTGTTTGATGAGTGATGTAACGCTTCCATCGTATATTCAATATTTGCAGCAGGAAAATAGCTATCCCCATGTGGCCACTGAAATTCAGCTGGTGCAGACCCATATTTCATTTGTTCTGCTAGCAGGAGACTCTGTCTATAAATGGAAGAAGCCCGTTGATTTTGGTTTCTTGAATTTTTCCACCCTTGAAAAACGAAAGTACTACTGTGAACAGGAGCTGCAGCTCAATCGCAGGCTCTGTCCCGATCTCTATAAAGAACTGGTAACCATCAATAAAGATGGAGAGAGTTTCTGTCTGAATGGTACTGGTGATGTTGTGGAGTATGGCATCAGGATGGCACGTATGCCCGAACAGCAGATGATGGGGCGGGTGATGGCAAGAGGTGAACTGACCAAAGCCCACCTTGATGAAATTATCGATCAGCTCGTTCCCTTCTATAAGGCAGCTGCAGGAGATAATGAGATAAAAACCTTTGGTAAAGCGGATTCCGTTGCCGTAAATGTCCTCGAAAATTTTGAACAGACAGAAAGTTTTGTTGATCAGGGAGCGGTTACCAGATCTCAGTTTGATACAATTGTGAATTACTCAAAAGAATTTCTGAGTCATAAAGATAGATTTCAGGCACGTATTGATGCTGGGAAAATAAGAGATTGTCATGGGGATATGCATTCGGCCAATATTTGTCTTTCAAATCCTGTGTATATTTTTGATTGCATTGAGTTTAACGAGCGTTTTCGCTATACAGATGTAGCTGCTGATGTTGCTTTTCTGGCCATGGACCTTGATTTTCATGGTGATACCGAGCTTTCTGATTATTTTGTGGAACAGTTTGTCGCAAAATCAGGGGATGCGGAACTTATGGGAATGCTAAATTTTTACAAGTGTTATCGAACGTATGTACGTGCTAAGATTGCCCTGTTTACAGCAAGTGACCCTGCAGTGGATGAAAAAGCCTCTGCCGCCCTGATCGAGCAGGCAAAAAAACATTTTCTTCTGGCTGAACAGTATGCCACAGCCTGAGAATCTTCTGGTCGTTTTTTTTGGGATGGTTGCTACGGGGAAGAGTTATCTCGCTTCTGCCTGGGCAGATCGTTATGATCTGCCCTATTATAATTCGGACAGAGTTCGTAAGGAGTTGGCAGGACTTTCCCCGAAATCTGATCAATTAGAAGAGGTCGATCAGGGGATTTATACACCCGAGTTCAGCAGGCGTACCTACGATACTTTGATTGAACAGGCGCGCGCTCATTTTAACACTGATAAGCAGGCTTGTGTTGTGCTTGACGGATCGTATCAGTCATTTGATGAACGGGAGCTGCTGCGTAAAGAGTTTGCCAGTCGGGTACGGCTTGTTTTTGTACACTGTTTTTGTGCAGAGGAAGTGATTCGAAAGCGGCTGGAGAAACGTGCCTCGGATCCTGATGCTGTATCCGATGGAAACTGGAAAATTTATCTCTCACAGAAAAAGCGTTTTCAGCCGGTGATGGATTCAGAACATATTATAGAACTGGACACCGATGCTCCCATAGCAGATCTGGTGAAACAAGTAACAACAGAAATAAACAGGATCTAAAAAAATCCTTAGACAATTCTATAGAGGTATGGAATGGCAACAAAAATCTATATATTACGTTTCCCAAAAGAGACCAGCAGTGAACCTATGATCTATCAACTGGTCAAACAGTATGATGTTGAGTTCAATATCCTTAAAGCAGATATTCTTCCCCAGCGGGAAGGGGTGATGATTCTTGAGCTGAAAGGTCCACAGGAGAAGGTAAAAAAGGGTCTGGACTATCTAAAATCTTTTGGAGTGAAGGCAGAACGTCTTGCTGCCGCTATTAAGAGAGACGATGAAAAATGTTTTCAGTGTGGAGCGTGCACCGGTATCTGTCCCGTGGGTGCCTTATATATAAAGCGCCCTTCCATGGAAGTTATCTTTGATGCCGATAAATGTACGGGGTGTTCGCTTTGTGTTCCCATCTGTCCGGTACGGGCAATGGAAGTCTCGCCTATTTCAGGGGCATTTGCCGAGGCAGAGGAAAAGATTGTCACGTGATAGAAGTGGTGAACTGAAATGAAAGTGTGGGTTGATGCCGATGCCTGTCCTGTGGCGATGAAAGAGATTTTATTTAAAGCTGCAGAACGGACTGGAATAGAAACCATCCTTGTTGCAAATCAGATTATAACTGTTCCTGCTTCGCAATATATTAGCTTTGTGAAGGTTGGAGCAGGGCCGGATGTTGCTGATAATGAAATAGTAAAGAGGCTTGATCCAGGGGATCTTGTGATTACAGCAGATATCCCTCTGGCTGCCGATGTGATAGCAAAGGGTGGGCATGCTCTGAATCCGCGTGGTGAATTGTACAGTGTTGATAACATCGGATCGCGGCTTAGTATGAGAGATTTTATGGATAGTCTGCGAGCAGACGGGGTTGATACCGGTGGTCCGCAGGCACTGAACAAAGGTGACCGACAGGCCTTTGCCAATCAGCTGGACAGCTTTTTAGCCGGGTTTGCCAAGAAATCAGTTCGTCGAAAAGCCAGTCCGCCTCCCTGGTAGTTTATTAAACGTAAAAAAAACGGAATGTGATCAGTTTGCAAAATAGAAAAAAATTTAAAAGCCCTCCCAAAAAATTTCAGCCTAAAGGACTTCCCATTCTCTTTGAGGATCATGATATTCTGGTTGTTGATAAACGGCATGGCCTGCTCACGGTCAGTAATGGCAAAGAAAGAGAGAATACAGCCTATTATAAGCTGACGGATTATGTTCGGAAGGGAAATAAAAAATCAAATAGCCGAATTTTTATTGTTCACCGTCTCGATAAGGATACCTCTGGAGTCATCGTTTTTGCTAAAAGTGAAAAGGCAAAGCGTGTTCTTCAGGATCAGTGGCAGACATTTTCAAAAAAATATTATGCTGTAATCAATGGAATACTTACTGAGAAAGAAGGGATTATCTCATCTTACCTTGTCGAAAACAGTATCCATAAGATGTATTCAGTGAAAGATCCTGAAAAAGGAAAGCTTGCCAGAACCGGGTATAAGGTTTTGCAGGAGTCAGAAAAGTACTCTCTTCTCGAGGTTGATCTGCTGACCGGGAGGAAAAATCAGATCCGTGTCCATTTTGCCGAGAAGGGTCACCCGGTGGCTGGCGATAAAAAATATGGTGAGAAAGGTAATATTAAACGATTAATTCTTCATGCAGCTTCACTTACTCTGGTGCATCCCTTTACAAATGTTGAAATGACTTTTGAAGCAAAGGTTCCCGGTTATTTCTACTCTCTGGTGTCTTCCCGTGGTTGATCAGCAACCCAATAACCCCCTGCACGGGGTAACACTCGAGGAAATTGTTACTACCCTGGTTGGGTGGTACGGTTGGGAAAAACTAGGCAAATGGATACCAATCAAGTGCTTCAGCAGCAATCCTTCCGTGAAGTCCAGTCTTAAGTTTCTTCGCAAGACGTCCTGGGCTCGGACTAAAGTAGAAAATCTCTACCTTGTTACCTTGAAGAAAAAGCAAAAATCAGGAAAATAGTTTTTTTATAACTAACAATGCAAGACATTGCTCCGGTTCACAGAAGTGCGGAACAATGTTTTGTATGCAGGAAAAGGTGTTCTGTTTGAGTAACGCCTGATGCTATTGCTGTGAGGGTGGAGCTGGAACAGTTTCGTCCTCATCGGAGCCAAAGAGTTCCCAGTCCGGTAGAAGATTGTCTTGGAACCAGGCTGAAAGATTGAATCCTGGAGGATCACCGGCTTCAAGACGTTTTAATAACTTGGTTGCCTTAGGTGTTATTGTTGCGTCCGGATAGGTGCTGATTAAATACTGAAGCCTGGCTTGTGCCTCTTCATATTTCTCTGTTCTGAGATAGAATTCAACAACAAAATATTCATGGTTAACCATGAATTCATTTGCAGCTCTGATCCGGCCTTTGGCTTCCTTTTTATAAGGAGAGTTAGGGAAAGCGCGGAGAAGTTTCGAGAACTCTTTGATAGCGTTTTCTGCACCACTGGTGTCACGATCAATACGGTCTATCTGTTGATAATGAGACATGGCAATTTGATACATCACATAGGGGATGGCTTCGTTGGTAGGATGGCGCTCCTCAAATTCATGATAGAGCATAAGTGCCTCCTGGTAATTCTCAAGATAGTAGTTGCTGTCAGCTCCTTTCAACTGTGCAAGCATAGCTTCCGGGCTGAAGGGGTAGTAATCCAGAATTTCATCAAAAACCTTCCGTGACTTATAATAGCGGCCCCTGGAAAATTCATCCATTCCTTTACCTGCAAGAGTTTGGGCGGATAGACGGATATCTTTCTCTTCCTCTTCACCGTTTCCAAAGAGAGAACTGATCTGAGCACAGCCTCCCAGTGCGAGAAGTAATGCACCGACAAGAGTGAATCTAAGAGAAATCCGGACAAGTGACGAGGACGTGCTAACGTGATTGAAACAGGACATTATATAATTGGACTCAGCTAAGATTTGTGAGATAGTGCTCGGCAGCAAGTACAGCGGTTGCACCTTCTCCGGCCGCATTGATTACTTGCCGTACTTCTTTGCTGCGGATATCTCCAGCAGCCATAACGCCGGGTACAGCAGTTCGGGTTTCAAGATCAGTGGGGATAAACCCTCCGTCGTCAGCTTTTAACAGATCAAGCGGCAACATTTCATTGTTGGGTAATACTCCTATAAGAACAAAAACACCGTCAACTTTCAATACGGATTCCGTTCCATCCCTATGTAGCAGAGACAGTTCTTCAACACCTTCTGTTCCAGATATTTTTGTTGCAGTAGAATCCCAAATAAACTCAAGCTTAGGATTGGCAAATGCTTTTTCCTGAAGAATCTTGGTGGCTCGTAGTTCATCTCGGCGATGGATTAAAGTTACTTTGCTGGCAAATTTGGTGAGGTGTGCTGCTTCCTGAACTGCAGTATTTCCACCGCCAACAACGGCCACATGCATATTACGGTAAAAAGGGGCATCGCAGGTGGCGCAGTAGGAGACACCTTTTCCTGTAAGTTCTTTTTCTCCGGGGATTCCAAGGGGACGGGGGTGGGCACCCGAACAGATAATCAGGGTATCACAGGTCACGTCCGGACCATCTTCGAGCACAAGACGTTTGACCGGTTGTGTAAGGTCCATGGAGAGGACATTACCAAAAATGGAGTTCAACTCAAACCGTTTGGCCTGAGCAGCCATTTTCTCGGACAGATCAAAACCGGAAATACCATCGGGAAAACCGGGATAGTTGTCGATCCAGTCAGTGAGAAGGATCTGTCCACCTTCGGCACCCTTTTCTATAAGCAGGTGGTCCATGCGAGCTCTTGCCGCATAGAGTCCTGCCGTAAGTCCAGCGGGCCCGGCACCTAAAATAATCAGGTTGTAATGAGTTTTATCCATGAATGATCAAGCGTGTTAAGTAAAGAATACCAGTCCTGTTTTCTGCAGGAGAACCTGTGGAAAGCAGAACTGGTTGTTTTTTTATAAAGCTTTTTCGATCAGCTCAATTAGCTGAGCCTTGCCAACAGCTCCGGTTACCTGGTCAACTTTTTCGCCACTCTTGAAAAGAATCAGGGTGGGGATGGCGCGGATACCAAATTTTCCGGGAGTTTCAGGGTTGTCATCAACATTCATCTTTACGATGGTGACCTTTCCGGCATACTCATCGGCGAGCGCTTCGACAACAGGACCAATGGCCTTACATGGACCACACCAAGGGGCCCAAAAATCAACTAGAGTTGGGGTGTCGGAACCTGTTACTGATGCAAAATCAGCATCACTGACATCGTTTACTTTATCACTGGCCATAGTATTTCTCCAATCTGAATGGGGTCGTTAATTGTCTCTGGTTATAATCGTAAGACAAAATTATTTATATGAATGACTACAATGTACCCTTTGCCGTTTTCCATGACAAGAAAAATATGCGTGGAATATGAGCGGTTTTAGAGCTTGTTTCACCATACAATGTGTATAAATTGTAAAAGATCAAGGTGGGGCGCTCTTTGACGGGGCTCTAGCAGCATATAATTTTTTTTAAAGTCCTAAACTGCGGTCTGGTTTGTTTCAGTTTACCGGGGATGTAAGTCGTGGTATATTCTTTTGTCTTGATAATTAACTATCCTCATCCAATGATGATGGGACCGCTACTATACAAAAAATAGGGAGTTGAAATGAATACAACTGTTTCCGGAAAAATGTTTGAAATGGCCAAAAAGGTGATCCCTGGTGGGGTGAACAGTCCCGTAAGGGCCTGTCGATCCGTTGGGTGTGATCCGGTTTTTATTCAAAAGGCTAAGGGCTCAAAGGTGTACGATGTCGATGGCAATGAGTATATCGATTTCGTCTGTTCATGGGGGCCTATGATTCATGGCCATGCACCAAAGGAAATAGTTGAGGCTGTAATTGAAGCCGCTGGAGATTCCACATCCTTTGGTGCCCCGACCACAAAAGAAATGGCACTGGCAACTATGGTGGTTGATGCCGTTCCGTCTTTGGAAAAGGTTCGTTTTGTGAATTCCGGAACAGAAGCGACCATGAGTGCAGTACGCCTCGCCAGGGGCTATACCGGAAAGGATGTTATCGTAAAGTTTGACGGCTGTTATCATGGACACGCAGATTCATTTCTGATTAAGGCAGGATCCGGAGTTATTACACTTGGTATTCCAGGAAGCCCAGGGGTCCCTGAAGATATTGTCAAAAATACTATTTCCATACCTTATAATGATGAAGAAGTACTTGAGCAGACATTGCGGGCTAAGGCGGATACGATAGCCTGTGTGATCGTGGAACCCGTTGCGGGTAATATGGGCTGTGTTTCTCCATCAAAAACATTCTTACAGAAATTACGAGAGCTCACGGCAGAGCTTGGTATTGTTCTTATCTTTGATGAGGTTATTACTGGATTCCGTCTTGCCTATGGTGGTGCTCAGGAATTTTTTAATATCATGCCTGACCTTACCTGTCTTGGTAAGATTATCGGTGGTGGATTGCCAGTTGGTGCCTATGGCGGTAAGGCTGAAATTATGGATATGGTTGCACCGGATGGACCGGTTTACCAAGCCGGGACACTTTCCGGGAATCCTCTGGCCATGGCAGCAGGAATTGCCAACCTGAAACTCCTGCGTGAGGAAAATTTCTATAAAGAGCTGAATGAGAAAGCAGAATTTTTTGCAGATGGCCTGACAAAAGTAGCAGAGGCCACAGGCATTCCGGTTACTTTAAATCGGGTCGGATCATTTATGACCGGATTTTTTACGGAGAGTCCGGTAACCGATTTTAATTCTGCGATGAAAGCCGATACCGATCGTTATGGAATGCATTATAGACAAATGTTAAGTAAGGGAATTTACCTTGCTCCTTCCCAATTTGAAGTTGCTTTTATATCAGCAGCTCATAGTCAGGAAGACCTCGAGAAATGTCTTAAAATGACTGAATGGTCATTCAAAAAGTTGGCTTAAAAGTAAAAAAATCGTTGACTTTGGCGGGTGGGCATGATAACAAATTTGAACAATTGCCACAGAGTTTTGGTGCTTTTAAAAGGTGGTAATGTAAATGGCTAAAAAATTAAGTACCGAGATGGTTGATCTGCTCGGGAATTACGGACATATCGGATTTACCTTTGTGGCCGCAATTTTTATAGGCCTCGGGGGCGGTATCTATCTGGATGAACATTTCTTTGATGGAAGCACCTCACCCTGGTTTACATTTATTGGTTTGGCTTTTGGGATATTTGCTGGTTTTAAAAGTTTGTTTGATATTTTACGGACTCCGGCGGCCAGATCAACGGATGAGGACGAAGAAGGTTGACACACCGTGCTTGATATTTCTTTAAAACAGGTACAGGCGTTAAGCGTTGGGTTCCTCTTGGTACTGACAGGTGGATCGTGGCTGATTATGTCATGGTCCTTTGCTCAGTCGGTACTAATTGGTGGCGTGATAGCCATCGCAAGTTTTTTCTCAGGACACAGAGACATTGACTCTTTTCTAAAAACCTTTGAGCCTCCCAAGGAGGGAGAGGAAAAAGAGAAGAAGCAGAGTGGAAAGTCCGTTTATATTGTTAAATTTTGGCTCCGGCTGGCTTTAATTGCTGTGATCCTGCTGTTCTTTATACGGAGCGGTAAGGCCGATGCGATTGGGTTGCTTCTGGGGCTATCAACTGTAGTTTTTGCCATTATTCTGATGACACTCAGTGTGGCAGGGCGCTACTTTTTTAGAAGGAAAGGGTAATAGGGAGAGTTATGGAACATCCGATACTATTTATTTCACTGATTTTGGAGAAATTAGGACTGCCGATTCCACATGGTCCTATTGGAAACACATTTCTGGAAAAACTGTGTGAACCGTATATGACTTATACCTGGTTCGTTATGATTTTTCTGGTAGTGGTTGGCAAGTTGACTCTCAGTAATATCGAAATGATCCCTGGTAAAGGGCAGAATTTCTGGGAACTCCTTATTGGTGGAATGTATGATTTCTTTGATGCAAATATGGGACGGGAACTCACCGAGAAACTTTTCCCTATGATTGCCACCTTTGCTCTCTATATTGCAGTGGGTAACCTTATCGGTCTTATCCCCGGTTTTATGTCTCCAACTTCATCTATTAACACTACTCTGGCACTAACCGCTATTGTCTGGGTAACTCATCATATCATCGGTATTCGTGCCCATGGTATGGGATATATTAAGCATTTCCTTGGACCCATTCCAGTACTTATTCCACTGATGTTGCCCATCGAGCTTATCAGTAATATTGCTCGTCTGCTTTCACTCTCCATTCGTCTTTTCGGTAACATCATGGCTAAAGAGACCCTACTCGGAATTCTCTTTATGTTGGCCGGTGCTTATTTTGCGCCACTGCCAATCATGCTTCTTGGTGTACTTGTTTCACTGGTTCAGGCCATGGTTTTTGTTCTGCTCACCGTTGTTTACTTCGGTCAGGCTCAGGAACATGCCCATTGATCCACTGAGTAGTAAAGAATGTAAGTAATACGATATTTTTATATAGATTTAAGAAGAAGGCCAAAACAAAAAACTTTTTAAGGAGATTTACAATGGAATCAAATGCTTTGATGCTCGGACTCGTATGTATTGGTGCAGGACTTTCAATCGGACTTGCTGGACTTGGTGCTGGTATTGGTATCGGTAATGTTGGACAGGGCGCTACCATGGGTCTTGCTCGTAACCCAGAAGTACAGCCTAAATTGATGGTTTTCATGATCCTTGGTATGGCTCTTGCTGAATCTTGTGCTATTTACGGACTGGTTGTTTCTCTGATCCTTCTTTATGCTAATCCTCTGATTGGCTAATTTAGTTTCAGTTTGATCTGTTCGTCACTCGTGACGAACAAATCATTGAGTTTTGAAAGGCTGCAGAGTAATCTGCAGCCTTTTTGCGTTTAGTGATATTGAGATTGAGTCAAACTGAAGGAAACCAATGAAAGACGATATAATTATACATCCGAGTCGTGCTGGCAAAGAAAGAACAATTCCGTCCTGCGGGATTTTATTTGTAAATCCGACAGAGGCAAGATTTGCATTGCAAACACTTGTCGATCGAGGTGGAGACCAGCGTTTCTTGTTTCATTCAGGACTTGTGGTCAGCCCGGACAATAAATATTTCGTTGCTGGTCCTGCTGTGGGTGCTCCAATGGCTGCGATGATCCTTGAAAAACTTATTGCACTTGGTGCCACTAAAGTTGTTATGGCTGGATGGTGTGGTGCTGTCAGTTCTGAAATCCGTATTGGAGATACTGTTCTTGGTGGTGTCGCCTATTCAGGTGAGGGAACATCCCGTTATTATACAGATCAGGATTCTTCTCATCCATCTTCCGGTTATCTGACAAGCATGAAGCCAGTTTTTGATTTGAAAGAATCAATTCCTTTCTGGTCAACGGATGCACCCTATAGAGAGTCGAGAAAGATGCTACAGGCACTTGCTGACAAATATGGCGTCGCAGCGGTGGATATGGAATACTCAGCACTGTGTGCCGTCGCTGATTTTCGAAAGATTGATTTTGCAGCACTTTTTCTTGTCTCCGATGAACTCTGGAGAGATGATTGGCAACCAGGTTTTGCTGGGAAGGTGTTCAAAAGAAAGAGTAAGGCGCAAATTAAACAACTGCTGAACACGATTGTATCAGTGTCTACTTTTAAGGAGGCTTGAGAATGGCTAGTTTTCATCTTGTAAGTCTTGGCTGTGCCAAGAATCTGGTTGATTCTGAAGTGATGCTTGGCATTCTCCAGGAAAGTGGCTGGGAGCTTAGCGATGATCCCGCTGCCGCCGATATCCTTATTGTTAATACCTGTGGCTTTATTCAGCCGGCGGTTGAAGAGGCGCTGGAAGTAATTCTCGAGATGGGCCAATACAAGGAAGATGATCCGGATAAACTACTCGTGGTTACCGGGTGTCTTGTCCAGCGATACCTTGACGAACTTGCAAGTGATATGGTGGAAGTCGATCTTTTTGTGGGCACTGAAGGTGTGGCAGAGATTGGACAGCTTCTTCAAAAACTGCTCGATGGAAAACAGACTGAAAGATCCTACTGTCCCGATCGCTTTTTGATGAATGCCGAATTGCCGCGTACCCTGTCTACTCCATTTTTCAGGAGTTCAGTCAAGATAACTGAAGGCTGCAATAATCGCTGTACCTACTGTATGATTCCTTCAATCAGGGGCGATCTCCGTTCGCGGGATATCACAGATATAATTACAGAACTGCAGCGTCTTGAAGTTGGTGGTGTAAAAGAAATTTCGCTTATTGCCCAGGATCTTACCGCCTATGGCAATGACCTGGATGCTTCAAGTAATCTTATAACGCTGCTTACTCGTATCCTGAAAGAGACGAACTTCCCATGGTTGCGTCTTATGTATCTCTACCCATCTGGAGTAACCGCAGAACTCTATGAGCTGATGCAAAACGAAGAGCGGATTCTACCCTATATGGATATACCTTTTCAGCATGTTTCAGATTCCATTCTTAAACCGATGCACAGACGCTACGGCTATGATGATCTGTGTACTTTTATTGAACGAATTCGAAACGCAGTACCGGATATTGCGCTGCGAACCACGATGATGGTAGGTTTCCCTGGAGAAACCGAAAATGATATAGAGTTAATGGAGAAATTTCTAAAAGAATACAGAATCGATCACGTTGGAGTCTTTTCATATACCAATGAAGAAGGGGCGCGGTCTGAGTTTTTTGAGGGGCAAATAGCAGAAGATATTAAACGATCGAGGATGGAGCGAATCCTTGAGCTCCAGGCCGGAATTTCAAAGGAAATATTACAAAAATATATTGGGCAGACAGTACCGGTACTGGTGGAAGGACTCAGCAGGGAGACGGATCTGCTTCTGGAAGGGCGGACAGTCTATCAGGCACCAGATATAGATGGAATAGTATATATCAACGATGGAACTGCAAACCCCGGCGATATCGTACAGGTACGTATCACCGAAGCGCAAATATATGATCTGGTGGGTGGGATCGTTCAGGAAGGGTAGGTCAGAGTTTTACTTGCTGCCATTAACCTGTTCACGTAAGTCCTTTCCAACTTTAAAGAAGGGAAGCTTCTTTGGTCTTACTTTGATTTTTTGACCGGTCTTTGGGTTACGTCCTTCATAGGAGCCGTACTGTTTAATAACAAAGCTACCAAAACCCCTGATTTCAATACTGTCTCCGTTAGACAGTGCTTCGGTCATGGTTTCGATGATAGTGTTGGTAATTGCCGCAGCTTCCCTGTGTGGAAGATCGATATCCTGGGACAACGCTTCAATTAACTCAGATTTGTTCATGCCTGGCTCCTGTTCGTTCAAAGCGAATACGGCAGTTTTTGCTGTATTCAGATAGAAAAAGTAAAATTAATAAGTATAAATTGTAATCAAATTTCTTTTCGAAAAAAGGTAACAGGGAAATTTAATTGCACCTGTTTGATCAACAGATCTATAAACTTACCAGATAACTATTCAAATTTAAACAGTTATTTTTTTGTTTGTAAAGGGTTTTTTTTCGAAAAAATCCTTTTTATATCATTTTGGTTTAGAATCCTGAATTTTCCCAAGGGTAAATCGTCAAGTCCAAGATTGCCATAAGCAAGACGTTTAAGGGTTTGCACCGGATGACCTATGGCCTGAAACATCTTTTTCACCTGACGTTTCCTTCCCTCATGAATAGTGATAATGATGACGGAATTCTGTTTGTTTTCTCTTTGAATTCGACATTTAGCAGGAGCCGTTTTTTTCTCTTCAAGAAGAATGCCCCTCTCAAGAGATTGCATTGCCTGGCTCGAGGGGGTTCCTTTCACTCTGGCTTCATAGGTTTTAAATACTTCATATTTTGGATGAATTATGCTTTGAGCCAGTTCTCCATCGTTGGTCAGTAAAAGAGCACCCTCCGTATCAAGATCGAGTCTTCCAACGGGAAACACACGTTCATGTACTCCATGCAGCAGTGATGTGACCACTGGCCGTCCCTGAGGGTCAGAGAGTGTGGTTACATAGCCTTTAGGTTTATTGAGAAGAATATAGATGGGTTCTTCTTTTGCTTCGACTTTTTTGTTATCAAATAAGACTTCCTGTTCCCCAGGTGTTACTTTCACCCCCATTGCAGTGGAAATTTTCCCGTCGACTTTGACCCGTCCGGCACTGATAAACTCCTCCGCCTTTCTTCGGGATGCAATGCCAGCCATGGCAAGAAACTTCTGTAATCGAACCGGTTTGTTTTCCATAGCTTAGCGGAGGTTTGGTGGTAACAGGATGTTGATACGGGAATCCACAAGTTTTCGTGTGGCATCATCAACTTCGAGTACATCGGTGTACCAGGGCTTCATACGGCAGTCAAAGACGACTGGTGGAGTAAGCCCCACGTGGAAACGTTGAACTGTGGTGGTTGCTCCGTGAATATCTGCCGCAGGTTCAAAACGGGTAAAAAATGTCCACAGGAATTCCTGGGTAGAACAGGTAGCTTCTTCACAGTTGTCTACTAGTAGGATTGCTGGCCAATCACTAAGTGCAGGGTCCTTGGCGATTTTATCAGCAAGATCCGGTTCCTGCTCGTAGTCCGTGGTCTGAAGAACCAGGGTGCCAGGAAGGTAGGCTTTTACTTTTGTACAGTGAGTGGGAAGGTTTCCCGAAAATTCAGTGGGAAGATTCCGTATTTTTTCTTTACCAAGGCCCAACATAATTGCCTTGGATCCTTTATTCACAGAAGGTCCTGTGTAGTCGAGGGTGTCCTGTGAAACATTTGCAAAAACAAAGAGATCCCGGTCCCACTGAATACGTTCAAGAACATGGGTCCAGAGTTTTGGAAAGTTTGTAATATCAATATCCCCATCGGTGAGAATAAGAAATTTTGTAAGAGAGAGCTGTCCTTCTCCAAGAACACGCAGGCCACAGGCAAACGCTTCACGGGGATAGCGATCAGCAACCCGTGCTGCTGCAAGGCAATGGAATCCGGTTTCACCAAAAGTTTTCAACTCTCGTACCCCTTTCATTACCAGTGGAAAGAGTGGTGAAAGCAGGTCTTGAAGGAAGTCACCAATAAAATAATCTTCCTGTTTGGGGCGGCCAACAATTGTTGCAGGATAGATGGCATTATTACGGTGATAGAGATGAGAGGCTTGAAAAACAGGATAGTCATGTTGCAAGGAATTATAGCCGTAATGATCACCAAAGGGACCTTCCGGTTTCCGTAAATGTGGTGGCACTATGCCCTTGACTGCAAACTCAGCATTGGCAACAAGGCGATGGCCGCCCTTTGGGTCACCGGTCATATCGAGTTTTTTGCCAATCAGCAGAGAGGTGAGCATCAGCTCCGGTATATCTTCCGGGAGTGGGGCGATAGCAGAAAGCATCAGAGCAGGCGGGCCCCCAATATATAGGGTCATCGGTAGAGGCTGATTCAGTTTCTCTGCCTCATGATAATGATAGCCGCCGCCTTTATGGATCTGCCAATGAATACCGGTTGTGGTTTCATCATGACGCTGAATGCGATACATGCCGAGATTGTGCCCTTTGCCTCCTGGATGTTCAGTATAGACAAGCGGTAGGGTAACAAAAGCCCCACCGTCACTGTGCCATGAGGTGAGCATGGGAAGGCTGCCAAGGCGTGGTGGTAACTGGCAGTTTTCAAGTACGGGACCATGCTTTTTATCTTTCAGACCAATTTTGAGGCCGTCCATAAAAAGATTCCGGTTATCCCAGAGTTTTTTGGCCTTCAATGGCATAATTGATTCGGTAAGATTGACCAGATCTTGAACAAAATTTTGAGGCCGTGAGCCAAAGGCTAGTTCGAGGCGCTTGGCAGTTCCAAAGAGATTGGTAACCACTGGAAAAGAACTGCCCTTCACCTTGGTAAAAAGAAGAGCTGGTCCCTTACGCTCAATAACGCGACGATGGATTTCTGCAATTTCAAGATTTGGATCGACTTCTTCATCAATAACAAGAAGCTGGTTTTCGCGGCGAAGTAATTCAACAAAACTGCGAAGGTCATAGAGGATATCGTGTGCCATGGCGAATTAGTACATTTATTTATGGGGATGGGGAGACTGTTCCAAGAGAAACAGTTCATGATATTCATCTTCACTCATATTCTTTTTGAGAACACCTGTAAAATAGTGAACAACTTCCTGTATCTCTTCACTTGATAATCGATTAGCCAGTGTTTTGGCAAGTGCTGGGTTGCCCATAAGCTGTAAGAATGTAGTGATAGATTCTCGGTCAAGCTCAAGGTTCAGGCCAAAACACATCTGATGGGGATCGCTTTCCATAGTATTTGAATGGGAAGTATTAGTTGGTTGTGAGAAGTTTCCAGTGAATTTTTCTGGTTCGCGGACCATCAAATTCACAAAAATAAATTGCCTGCCAGGTGCCAAGCTCTAGCATATTACTGGTAATCATCATGGTGAGTGATGCTCCCATTAAAGAAGCCATAATATGAGAAGGTGAATTTCCTTCCATATGTTTAAACGGATAGTCGATGGGGACAATTTCTCTTAGTCCTTTTATGATATCCGTTCGCACATCCGGGTCTGCACCTTCATTAATGGTGAGTCCTGCTGTGGTGTGTGGGTTGAACAGATAGCAGATACCCTCTTCCACTCCTGTTTTCGAAATCTGCTGCTGCACCTCGCTTGTGATATCAACGAGGTGCATATGCTGGGTAGTCGGTACTGTGATGCTTCCTTTATGCATATCAGTTTTGCAGCTTCCACTGGCCATTTCGGTCACGACATGCTGTGGTATAGGCAGTTTCGGCTTTGCCGTCAATAATGGTCTGGACTTCAGCCTTTCTGCAGGGCTGGTTGGTGGATGGGTTATCATAGGCAGCCTGCGGAGTCACCTTATACTGGTTACCGGTATCGGGATTTTTCCAGGCACTGGTTTGTCCCGAGGCGCCCTGTTCGTATGTACGGTTGAGCTGTGCCCTGTCAGCTTTGTCCATCTCGTTGCCGACAATATAGCCAAACATGGTTCCCACTGCGGCACCTATCAAAGTGGCCTCTGTATTGCCGCCAATGGCCTGGCCAAGAAGTGCTCCACCTGCAGCTCCTCCTGCCGCGCCCATTCCAGCTTTATTGGGTCCATCGGCACAGGAAGAGAGAAGAAGAGTAAGGCTTAACAGAACAGGGATAAAAAATGTAGTTTTCATTGTAGCTCCTGATATAAGGAAAAGGAATTTAAGTATTTGCTTTAAGAGTAGTCATAACCCTTTGCTTGTCAATCTTTTGTAGTCGATAAGATTTATGATTACTATGGGTTCATCGTAAAAAATTAACTTTGTTTATTCAGGGAGTAGAGTTGCTCAAGATGTAACTTACTGCGCTTGAGCTGTTCAATTTCATCGAGCAGGTCAAGCGCAAGAGCCGTACCAGGAAGATTAATACGCAGATCTTGCTGGAGACGAATGGTTAACTGGATCCGTTTGATCTCAACTGCAGCAAATCGCCATTCCCGCGGACTTTGTCCCTGTGGCGAAAGTATTCCCTCGTCTATCAGATCCTGGATAAACTGGGCGTGAACTTTGCAGACATTGCAGAGTTCACGGAGGCTGTATTCACAGGTTTCGTCAATGATTGTGTAGTGGAGTTCTGTGGTCATGGTTATACTCCAAGGTGGCTGCGAGGATTAAAGGACATCTCTTTTTTCATCCGGTTATAAAACTCGGTATCCTTATCGGTGACTGCTTTGGGAGTCATGATGGCAAGGGTTACATATTGATCTCCATTTATCTTAGTCGAACAGAGACCTCTGCCTTTGAGTCGAAGTTTTTTTCCTGTCTGAGAGTTTGGCGGTATTTTCAGCTCAACTGTTCCCCCAAGCGTTGGCACGGGGATGGCAGCACCGAGCGCGGCCTCCCAGGGGGCAATCGGAAGTGTGAGCATGATGTCACGATTATCGGGGACAAAGTGAGAGTGGGCGGCAAATGCGACTTCAAGAAACAGATCACCGTTTCCTCCGCCACTCATTCCTTCTGCTCCCTGGCCTGCCAGTCTGATCTGTTGCCCTCCGGTGATTCCTTTGGGAATAGAGACTTGCAGGGTATGAGGCCGGGTTATTACGTGGCCCGATTCATTAACAGCAGGACGTTGCAGGGTGAATGACTGCTTGCTGCCGCTGTAACTGTCTTCCAGGTGAATTACGATCTTGGCGTGCAGATCCTGGCCTTTACCGGCGTAACGAGTATGCTGGCCACCAAACGGGTCTTGTTGTCTTGGCCCACCGCCCTGTGCCCCAAAAAGGGATTCGAAAAAGTCGCTGAACTGTGAGGCGTCGTTTTCTGTGTAGCCGCCGCCATTAAATTCAAAACCATCATCCCAGTCCGGTGGAGGGTTGAAGTCCTGCCCTGCCTTCCAGTCTTTGCCGAATTTATCATAGGCTGCTCGTTTTTCAACATCCTGTAAGACCTCGTAGGCTTCACCAATTTCTTTGAAGCGCTCTTCGGCGGAGTCATCTTTGTTGATGTCCGGATGGTATTTTCGGGCAAGTTTTCGATAGCCCCGCTTTACTTCATCTTGAGTGGCATCTCGCTTGATACCTAAAGTTGTGTAATAGTCTTTAAATTCCATATCTGGTCCCGGATCTTTTGATCACGATTTTATTTATACTACACTCTGTTTTAATGCATTTTTTATGAAATCAAAGGAAATTATTCCTGTTTTATTATTGAGATATTTTTTTGCCCGGCAGCATAAATATAAAAGGGATGCCGATTAATCCGGCTCCGGCGCTGATAAGATAGGCAGTCTGGAGGCCGCTTTGATCAGCAATCAGACCAATAACAACCACCATGGATGCACGAGCCATAAAGGAAATCATCATAAACATACCGTTGGCTGTTGCCGGACTATCCCCTGCATGTTCCTGAATCATGGCTAGCATTACCGGAGTGGTGGAAAGGAGCATAAAACCACAGCCGAGCAGGGATACCATTCGAAGCCAGTCATCGCTGATAACAAAGAGTAGCACAAAGATGGGCGCTCCAACAAGTGAGATAAACAGCATGCGCCTACGGCCCAGATAATCACTCAGTGAGCCAGCAGTTAATACTCCTGCAACCCCTGCTGCTTCAAACAGCATTAAGGCCATTCCTCCCAGCCAGATATTGCCACTCTCGCTCTGGATGAAGAGGGGGAGGAAGGCTGTCATGGCACCGTGCATAAAACTGCGCGCAAGCAGGATAATTGAAAGTGGAATCAGGATATGCCGCATATTCTTAAAAGTGGTACCAAGTGAGGTCTTCTGCTTACGATTGTGAAAAGAGAGGTCGATTGTTTTAAATCGTATAAAAAGCCATCCGGATGCCGCAATACCCACAATCATAATTGGCCAGAATCCTTCAAGGCCTAGAAGTGAAACCGCTGCAACAGCAGTCAGTGGCCCAACGGTACGGGCAAGTTCTCCGCCAGTCATAAAGAAACTCATTCCCCGGCCTTTTCTGGATCCTGCCATTTTAGCAATCATTACAGGGGCTGGTACATGGAACATAGCAATACTGATTCCAGCCAGAAAGAGCAGAATCAGCAACACTCCATAGCTTGGCGCAAGTCCGATCAGACTCATGGGGATGGCGGTCAGCATGGGAGCCAGGATAACAAAATAGCGAAGGTTGGCTCGATCCGCCACCATCCCGATAAAGGGATTCATCAAGGCGGGAAGCTGCATAACAGCAGATAGAAAACCTGCCTGGGTCAGTGACATGGAAAGCTTTTCAATCAATAACGGCAGCAGGGGGGGCCAGGAAAGAAGAGTAAACATCGTGGATAAAATGACAAAATGACAGCAGAAGGATTTCTGGTGCCTTAAACTTGGGGTTTTCTTTAGTGCTCATCGACTTACCTTTTAAAGCTGGTGATTATATTTTATTGAGTGAAAGTAATGCCACGGTTGCGCCTAGTGATACAATACCCATATCTGACTGCGTGTCCCATATGTAGCCCTGGTTTCAAGTACTGCTTCCTGGTCATTTTGGGAATATTCCGGATCAGATAAGAATTAATCCAAAGAGTATAATCCAGAGATATTTGATTGTTTAATCAATAACCCAGTGTGTGGCTTTGGCGGAAGCAAGTTTATTGCCATCGCTATCCTCCACTAGAGCCTCAAAGAAGAGTTGTCGTTTCTTTTTGCCAGTATAGGTTGCTGTCACAAAGATATATTCAAGCTCAGGAGTAACGACCTTCCCATATTTAATCGTGAGATACCGGGTGAAACTCGGAGGTGATACCAGCAAACTCAAAGGACCAATGGTATTATCAATAGCTGCAGCTATAATCCCTCCCTGCATGGTTCCGTATGGGTTTAAATGTTCAGGTAGTACAGGAAATTTATTTTTGAAAGACTCCTTTTCCAGATCAAAATCAATAACTTCACCCTGCATCGAATCAAATACGGGTGGAGGAAAGGTGATTTCATCCTTTCTCCCCTGAAGTTTTGCCTCAAGAAGTGGCAGTAATGCCTGTGGAATTCTATTTTTATCTATCATCTTTTAGGTGTACTGAGAAACCCATTTTTTATGACTATTATCCAATCCAACCCATGGCATGAACGTATTTACCAAGCATACCAAGGCACATTGTAACCACTAATAGTCGTAAATGCTGAGGATTTAGCTTAAATAAACATCGTGAGCCTCCCCATGCTCCGGCAAACTGTCCCAGCATCATGACAACGCCCACGCTCCAGACAACTTTTCCCGCAATTAAAAATATAAATAAGGAGGCAAAATTAGTTGAAAAGTTGAGGGTTTTAGCTACAGCAGTCGCCTCAAGTAATCCATGACCTCTCAGTGATATTCCCGATAGAGCAAAGAATGAACCGGTTCCGGGGCCAAACATTCCATCGTACCAGCCGATAAGGGGGATAATTACCTTATGATAGATGTTTTCCGAGATTCGGGGTGACCTGTCTTCCGACTGCAGCTGTGGCATAAACAAGAAATATATTGCAGTAAACAGGAGGACTACGGGTATGACGAAGCTCAAAACGTCAGTGTTCATAAATTGAACGGCGATGGTACCTGCGAGTGCACCGAGAAAAGCTGAGAGCATTAGGTGTCTGACATTATGCCAATACACCTTTTTGGTTTTAAGCATCATGTAGGTAGCGGTTGCCGTACCCATTGATCCTTGTAACTTGTTGGTGCCAAGTGCTGCAAGAGGCGGCAACCCACTTATTATGAGCGCGGGAAGTGCAATAAGACCACCTCCACCAGCCAGGGTGTCGATGAATCCTGCGATAAAAGCGACTGCAAATAAAATACACAGTAATTCTGTGGTGATGTTTATGGCTTCCATTCAACCCTTTTTGTAAACAGGAAAGAGTTTACAGATATAAGAAACATTTCTTGTTAACGCCTCTGATATTTCTCGACTGTCCCGTTCCATTAGGGCATTGTCAACAATATAGGCAATTTGTATAATCTAGTCATTTGTGGTATCTTGAGCAGATATTGGCCCTGTGCCAAAGCGTAGGCCACTTATTTTTCTTTCCCGTGTCTTTTGAGATATAATGTTTGTTTGTAATTATTCCTATTGGTTTAAGAATTGTTTCGGCTTGAGAGCCGTTTAACCCCTTGGTTGTGACATCAGTCACAACTTGATGGGTATCTGTTCCATTTCCGACCAGCCGATGAGCCGTTTCAGCCATAGCCTCATAATCGATTAACTCTGTCTGTAGATCAACATTATAGTGTAGAAAATTAAAACATTTTCGTGTTCTGCCTGAAACCGTTCTTTCATCCTTTCAATGGCTAGTGTTTCGATAATATCAACAGGTTCACATCCGCTGTGATATCAATTTCCAGGATAGCCTTCAATGGTTTTATGATTTAGTGCTGAACCCATTTCTTCAAGGATAAACCTAGGCATATGTGTTTCCGATGCCACAAGGTCAAGCGTATTTTCTATTCTTTCTGCTTCCAGATGAATTAATTCCAGCAGTTGAGGATCATCATTTTCTAAATTTTCTATTTCGCACCTTTTACCATGAGAATTATTTGTAGTTGATTACCACCAATTATCAGTGATGGCAACACAGGCAGAGATGATTGATCAATGATGTAAAGAAAAAGAAACGGGTCCGGTCTCTTTTATCACTATGGATTCCGATTGGCCTTGAATTTTTAGGCGGAATATTGTTCCAGAGTAGAGGTAGTATGGACTGTTTTTGATCTCTAGACAATCGCCAAGGACAGAAAAAAAGAACAGTAAATTAATGCATTATTAATAAACCCATTGTATCGTCAGTAGTATGCGGAGGGTTGGAGCGAGGTTGTGTCAGCTAGATTTGTTCAAGTTCTGGAAACGGGAAAAACCAAAATCACAGGATAGTAATCAAATATGAATATTTTTCTTTTGGCAGTGAAGCATGAGTCGAGCGAAATGGTCACTTTTCAAAATGGTCTACATCTAGTCTCAAGCAAAGGGGAGGGCTTTCGCAGTAACATCACTGCACTGTTCATTGCTATATTCTTGTTGATTATTGCCTGCAGTCCAGTTCTTGCAGAGGAGGGAACGCGGTTAAAACTGGTCTTTAACGATCCCACCTATGATTTTCAACTGCAACGGACTCTGGGCACGACTCTGGCCGGCGGGGCAGATATTAACGAATGCCTGAGCACCGCACATAAGATTAGCGAAGGGGATGGCGAATCCTGGTACACTCACTGGCGGGGACTGGCGGACCGGATTTACAGGGTAGGGGAGAAGGCTCTTGCCGCAGGCCATAAAATAACTGCCCGGGAATCTTTCCAGCGAGCCAGCAACTACTACCGCACCTGTGAGTTCTTTTTGCACGGCAACCCCGATGATCCTCGTATTCTTGAATCGTGGCGTCTGAGCAGGAATGCATTCCGTAAGGCGGCCTCACTTATGCCTTATCCTGTTGAAGTTATCAAAATTCCTTACGAGAACACTACCCTGCCTGGTTACTTCATCAGCCCGAACAGATCACTGGTACCACGTAAAACAGTTATAGTGCAGACTGGTTTTGACGGAACTGCCGAAGAACTTTTTTTTACCCGCGCTCTTTTTGCGCTGAAGCGCGGTTACAATGTGTTGCTCTTTGAAGGTCCGGGACAGGGAGGTGCCCTTCGCGAACAGCATCTTTACTTCCGCCCTGATTGGGAAAAGGTGGTCACCCCGGTGTTGGATTATGTGCTGGGAAGACCAGAGGTAGACCTCGATAAAGTTGCCCTGATGGGTATCAGTATGGGGGGGTATCTTGCTCCTCGAGCGGCTGCCTTTGAACATCGACTGGCTGCCTTGGTGGCCAATCCAGGCAATCTTGATCTCTACGTACAGGATAGATCCCAACTACCCGGAATGAGGACGGACCCTGATGAAAATAACCAATACCTGTATAAGGCCATGGAAAGTGGTATAGGTTTTCGATGGTTTATCCAGCATGGTATGTTTGCTTTTAATAGCAAATCACCGGTGGATTTTCTTCTGACCTTGTCCCAATATCAAATGAAAGAACTGGTCAAACAAATCAGCACCAACACTCTGTGTGTGGCCAGCAAGGGCGACCATACCGTCAAAATTGAGCACCTTCGACTCATGTACGATCAACTCCAATCGGATAAAACGTTTATGCTTTTCACCGAAGAGGAAGCAGCCGGGGACCACTGCCAGATGGGTGCTCTGGCTATCTCATCTGCCAAAATCTATGACTGGTTGGACGAGGTTATGGCTCAGGTGAAATGATGGGTTGGTTGAGCTTGCACCCCCAAGGGGCAATCGTGTTTATCGATGATGGTTTTACTGTATCTGAAATGTTACGAATCTGAAGGAAAACCCTGTTTTTCTGCTACTTGCCTATCCTTAGCAATCAAGGTAAATATCTTGCTGCCGTTTCCGCCACGTTATGTTCCTGCACCAGGTCAAGATGATCAAAATTGGGAAAATATTTTACAAGTTCAGCCCCTTCAATAATTGCTGAAGCAGTGGGTACGAGACCGTCACTGTCGGTGTCATAGGCTAAAGATAAAATGCGGTAGCCAAGTTGCAACTCACCAGCCCAGCCAAAACAATCGAATCCATCGCAGTCTCCACGTATGAGGTGAAGTTTTATGGGCGATTTTTCGGTCATTTTAGGCGATTATGTTAATTCCCATGGCATGGTTTAAGGTGAGATTGCTGGGGTTGGATTCAATCATTTTCCATACCTTCTATTTGTTTATTGTAACATGCCAGGCATATGCTATGGCTAAAATGTGCTTCAGAGTGACGACCAATGTAAGCTTCTATTATCTCTTCTTTTGCCGCCGCATTTGTTTCGAGATTTCCAGCCATGGAATTAATAGATTTTGCTAAAATACCAATTTCATCGGTTGAGGACACGTTCGTTCTTGTTCGGAGATTTACAGCACCAATTTTAGACGCATCGTGAGCCAGACTAACAATAGGTTTAGCTATTAATTTTCCTAAAAATAAGGCGACAATAGAAGATGAAATCAGGAAGATGGCACCTACCAAGCCAATTCTCAGTGTTGTTTTGTGAACATTTTTCAGAACGTTTTCTTCAGGGATAGAAATTACAACATGCCAGCCTTCGCCGGTGTTACCTTTGATATGGTCAATTGATTCTGCACTGCCACCAAAGGCAATTTCACTTGACCCCATGGTTATTGGCACAGGAGACATTGCAACGAGTGTATTGAATGAAATGTCCGGTTCATTGGCTTGTTATACATCTTAGTGAGTATATTCTTCTTTCTTTTCTTTTGTTACTAAGGCTGGAAATTTATGAGTTGCAAATTTGGTATGGCAGCTAACACACGACTCATTCATTTCGGAAAAGTAAAAATTTATTAACTCTGGTTTTTTACTTTTTGCGGCATGCTCAAGCATACCTGCCAGATAATGAAATCTCTGATCCTTTTCAATAAAATCATGCGGCAATACTGAATGCAATTCTTTTACTTGGCTTTCTGTTATGCTTTGTTTCAATAGATAGCTGTTTTTTATTTTCCCTGCAGTCGCTTCTATTTCGTTCCAGTTTCCAGAAATATATTCGGGGATGATAGACATCATTCCGTTCTGCAATGATAGCATTTCTTGAGAAAGTAAATTGCGCAAATCGTAGGAAAGTGCTTCTACTCCAGAGGCATTTTCGGGTTTCTCGGGTGTAGGCTTTTCCTCTCCATAGCTTATTGTCGGTAACAGGATGATCAAGAGCATAATACGGATAAAAAAATTCATATGTTTTTCCATTTTGGATTGATTGTGTAACATCGCAAATAACCGGAGGCAAGAGGCAGAACGAGGAACGAGCAGCGCTTTTTTGCGTCCGAGTGAATTTGTCTTGTTAGCCATATTTAGTATGACTTATCGTACAGAGCAACCGCCTATTTCCCTAGAGTAATTTCCTTAATGTCTTGTTCTTTCTTCTGGTCAAGGGAGATATGAATGATAGATTTCCCGATCGTAGAAAAATTAATTTTGGTTAAGTCGATCTTCCGGACCCGACGGTTATGTTGGGTATGATAGTAGAGAGTAGTGTTCTTCATGTCCCATGCTGTTGTCCACAGCGTAGCACTTCGTAGCTTGTTCTTATCGCCGTGGGATACATCCGACCCTTCTGCAGAACCGACACCGATATTAAAATTATCCAAAATTCGGAATAATTCATAGATCGTTTCGTCTGATGATTGGGTGTGCCGCGCAGTTTGCGAAAAGGCAGTGGCACGCACAAAGCGAGACGGAGGAGTGAAATCACCCGGTAGACCGATCATACCGCTACCAGCGCCCAGTGCTGCGAAATTTAAGTCTTCAATTTTCTTACTAGGAATCGCAACTGCAGAAAGGTTCACATAGGTACGTAGGTTAGTCATGTGCCAGTCAAAGGTAGGTGAATTTGTGATGATTCCCAAAGGATTCTCAAAAATCTTCATTTCTCCATCGAAAAACTCTATAACAATCGATTTGCCCTGCGAGTCGTTCACCATAAAATGCGCCTGAACAGGCTTGCCCAAGGTTTCGTCAATAACTGGCACTACTCTTACTTTACTCATGCCTTCGCGAGCTTCATCAACACTAGCAAACTGTGTCAGAATAAAATGCACGACATCAGTAGCTGTAATTGTTATGTCGGCCTTTGCTGAATCATATTCAGAGTATTTTGCGAAACCAGAGTGATAGAACAGGCCAGCAGTTAGCCCTTTTTCGTTCATCCCGTCGGCAAGAATTGGCTGCTCAAGCATATCAAGCCCGACCACACCGTATTTTGCTGTCCATTTTTTACCTGTATATCCATCTGGCGTTAGACCTACAAATTTATAACCTTGCGGGATTATTGTCAGGCGAGAACGAAGATCAAAAGCCCCCCATTCCATGGTTCTACCGTAAACAATACTTTTGTCGTCAGCAGTTAACTTTATGCCAGTACAGGCATTTACGTTGGAGGTGCTTAGCAACAGCATACCTATTAGTGTTACCATGATTGTTTTTATACTATTATTAAACTTTGCCATTTTATTTCTCCTTTTGGTGCTGTTTTATGGCTAACTTCGGTGTCTGGTAATCTCAGTTACTTACGCAACCTGCAAATCTTCATTCCCTTATCATATAACCAATTATCGTGGGCCGACTCCATTCAAACGACATTCTGGGTTTTCATGCCGCTATTTTAAACCCACCTGCTTCAACAGGTTAGTTGTTTAGTCTTTAGTTGCAGTGAGGCAGTAGGGATGCAAAATATATTTTGCATAATAGCCATATTTTTCCTGAGCCGCTAAGCACTCTTCAGTTATGAGAGGATAGGTAAATTCAGGATTAACATTCTTTATTCTTAAGGTTACTTTTTCTTCAATAACAGGGTCTTCGTAGCTATTACAGTTATTTCCTTCATCCCAGGCACCATCGATGTACTCCGATAAATCAAATCGAGTATTGTATTCCCAGGCTTTAACTATTTTTTTGTTTTTTATAGAATCAATAATCTGAATTTCACACGTTATGTAAGGTTTGTTAAAGAAATTACTAATAGCTCCTTTTAAAGGATCATTTTCTTTGAGTAAAACTTTATTCCAAAAACGCCAGCCATTGAAGTTGGCTACAAGATCGGCAAAGGAAAAAATACCTGTAGTCGTATAACCAAATTTTCCAGATTCTTGCTCCTTCCCCCACTTGAGAGCTTGGTCTATATTGTGTTTTTTATAATGGGTTAACTCAAAATATTGCCACCCTTCAGCAAAAAAATGACCCATTTTATCTAGGCCAATAAGATGATCATTGATATTTACGACATCACTCAGCTCTTTAATATTTAAAGAAAAACCTTCTAAATAATTTATGTCACGGTAAATAGAGTCGTTTAACGATAGAGAGTAACTTTGCCTGGCTAATAAAACGCGTAACTGTTTGTCTAGGCCGTAACCCTTAAGTCCCCAGGATGCGGTAAAGGATTGAAATATAGCTTTTCTAAGTTCTGTATAAAGGATTTCTTCATCACAAAATCCATTTTTCCCTATATCTTCAATATCACCTTGTTTTGCATTGGCTTTTTGGATCCCCTCTTGCATACGTTGATTGAAAATTGTGTTAATAATATCTAGGCTGTTATCAAGGTTTAGTTTTCTTGGGGTTACGCTGTCAATTTCAGCCGCAAAACTATCTTGAGAAACAAAAACACATAATAAAACGAATAAACTCAATAACTTTTGCATAGTAGTAAATAAACTAGGGTCGGACCTCGTTAGTATGATTGAAATAATTTCATCTACCAAAGGTTGTTATTTGAATTATTAAGTGAGTAATGACTTATCATCACGCCAAAGATCGGCAGGGGGAAGCGGTCGGTGTGTATGTAATTGTTATGCGCTTTCAACTTTATAGGTTGATTGAACAAAACCAAAGTCAAAGGTCTTGGTTGCAACATGTCTAAGTGAAATATCTTTTCCAGTATTGCTGAATAATGGTTTGCCGCTACCAAGGATTATTGGAATGACTGTAATAGTAATATCAGTGATAAGTCCTTCTGCTAAGAACCGCTGAATGGTAATACCTCCGTCAACATATAGCCGTTTAGCGCCTTCCTTAGCCAAACGTTCGTATAGCTTCTTTGGGAATTCAGAAGACCACTCAATATTTTGATTCAAATCGTTTTGGAATTCTATTTTATTACTGCTCAAAACGATTACGGATGTGTCTCCATATGGCCACATCCCAAAAGATAATACTTTCTCGTAGGTTTTTCTCCCCATTACCAAGACATCAATTGTCTCAATGAATTTTAAATAGCCACAATCTTCATCTTTGGGAACGGTGGCATTTGCTGCATCTAACCAATCAAGTTCTCCATTTTCTCTCGCGATGAAACCATCTAAACTGGTGGCAATAAATACAGATGCTTTAAGATTCACTTGTCATTCCTTCCTTTATATAACAGCGCTGCATAGCACCCAAGTTAACCCGCCTGCCAACCAGTTTGGCAATTAGCTTTGCGCGATGTGATTTATTGAATCTAGCGCAAGAAATCGCAGTTGTCGCGGGTCGGCGTTGAACGTATCGTTGAACGAAGCCGCTCCCGCGGCGGAAAAAGCCAAAAAACAGTGTATAACTCCA